>JAYFPY010000053.1:0-14411 GCA_034927505.1 Eubacteriaceae bacterium | reverse complement strand
TGCAGCACAACCTTCCATGGATAAATCGTGGACAGCTGTGCGGCTCGTTGAAGACGATAAAATCGTTCAGGGGTATCTGATCAAAGAAAACTTATCAAAAAAGGTGTTTGCTCTTTTCCCACTGTAACTTGACACAATCCAAATTCATAAAAAACCTTGAATTAATTATGGCAGTATGATAATATAGTCAAGTTACTACGGGCGGTCCTCTGGGTGCACACGCAATGAGGCACCATGAACGTCTATGAGGGAAGGAGGAAACACCAAATGAATATAATAGACCAGATCACTGAAGAATACAAAAAAAGTGATATCCCGGCATTCAGAGTGGGCGATACAGTAAAAGTCCACATCAAGATCAAGGAAGGTACAAGAGAAAGGATCCAGATATTTGAAGGATTCGTTCTGAAAAGACAGCATGGCGGAGTCAATGAAACGTTTACGGTAAGAAGAATAGCTTCCGGCATAGGCGTTGAAAAGACATTCCCTGTCCATTCACCGAGAATCGAAAAGATCGAGATCGTGAAGAAGGGAAATGTAAGAAGAGCTAGACTGAACTATATGCGTGAAAGAACCGGAAAATCGGCTAAGATCAAGGCTAAAGTGCTGACAGATGAGCAGATCGCAGCAGAAGAGGCAGAAGAAGCTGCAGCAAAGGCTGAGATCGAGGCAAAGGCAGCAGCAGCGGCAGCGGCAGCAGAAAAGGCAGAGGCTGATGCAAAGGCAGCAGCTGAAGCAGAAGCAAAGGCAGCGGCAGAGCCTGCAGCAGAAGAACCTGCGGCAGAAACACCTGCTGAAGATGCACCTGCAGAAGCAGCACCGGCTGAAGAAGAGAAAAAAGACGAAGAATAAGCATATAACACTGAGCAGAGACGGAAGTTTATCCGCCTCTGTTCTTTTATTTTAGCGGTTACTATGGTAAAATATCAGATTAGGAGGCATCGTGATGGATAACATAAACTGGTACCCGGGACATATGAAAAAAACTCGGGAAATGATAAAGGAAAATCTGAAACTGGTCGATCTTGTAGTGGAACTGATCGATGCCAGGATACCTGTGTCCAGCAGAAACCCGGCCATTGATCAGCTTACCGGTGACAAACCGCGTCTGATCATCCTCAACAAAGCCGATCTGGCAGACGAGCAGGCATCGAAAAAATGGGCGGATCATTTCATATCCCGGGGCAGCAGAGCCATGGCGATGAACTGCGTCAAAGGTGAAGGAACAAAACAACTGCTCAAGATACTTGAAGAAATAAAAAACTGCAGAACAGGAAACAAAGCCGACAAGCCGTTCAGGATGATGGTGGTCGGTGTACCTAACGTAGGGAAATCCTCATTTATAAACAGAATGACAGGAAAGAAAAGCACTCAGACCGGAGACAGACCGGGGGTCACAAAGGGAAAGCAATGGCTTACTCTGAAAAACGGCATGCAGATGCTGGACACTCCGGGTATACTGTGGCCTAAATTCGAGGACAGGCAGGTAGGCCTGGACTTGGCTTTCTGCGGATCTATAAAGGATGAAATACTGGATACGGCAGATCTTGCTTTTGAACTGATAAAACGGCTGAGCGAGGATTATCCGGGACTGCTTCAGGCAAGATATAAACTGGAGGAGATGGGCGAAGGCCCCCTTGAGACCATGGAATCCATTGCGCGGAAGCGAGGGTTCATCATGGCGGGGAAAAAGATAGATTATGAAAGATGCGGGCGGACTGTCCTGGATGAATTCAGAGCGGGAACAATAGGACGCATCACGCTGGAACAGGTCGGATACGGTCAGGATGAAGAATGAAAAAGGCTGAGCGGGAACAGATGCTGAAGGAAAAACTGGCGTCGATGAAACAGATAGAAAATGAACTGCGCAGCCGGGGATTCAGGCATGTAGGGGGCGTGGACGAAGTGGGCCGAGGACCTTTGGCAGGGCCGGTCGTTGCTGCGTGCGTGATCCTTCCCGAGGATTTTGATGTCATAGGAGTCGATGATTCAAAAAAACTTTCTGCAAAAAAGAGAAAGTCGCTGGCATCGGCCATCAAGGAAAAGGCGTTGGCTTATGGGCTGGGAAAAGCCGGCGAGAAGGTCATAGATGAAATAAATATACTGGAAGCTACAAGAGGCGCTATGAGAGTTGCCGTTGACAAAGCAGCCGAGATGCTGAAGGAACGCACCGGAGAAGACCTCTCATATGTCCTCTTTGATGCAGTCACTCTGCGGGAATTCCCTTATCCGCAGAGAGCGATAATAAAAGGAGACAGCAGGAGCGTTGCCATCGCAGCGGCTTCTATACTGGCAAAGGTCACAAGGGACGCCATGATGGTGGACTACAATGGGGTATATCCCGGATATGCCTTTGACAGCAATAAGGGATACGGCACCAAAGCTCATTACGAGGGGCTGGACAGACAGGGTCCATGCCCCATACACAGGCAGAGCTTTTTAAAAAGCTGGAAGGAGAAAAACAGGAAATGAAAGGAACGGGTAAAAATCAGAAGAGCATCGGCGAGATGCTGAAGGAAAAGATGACGTTTTCATTCGAGGTTTTTCCGCCGAAAGAAGGAGAGCCGATAGAGCCGCTGCTGGAGACGCTGGACAATATCTATAAATACGATCCGGATTTTATCAGCTGTACATACGGCGCCGGCGGCACTAATGTGGGACGCAGCGAAGAAGTCTGCAAGGCCATCCTGGAAAGCGGACACAATGTCATGACCCACTTTACCTGCATCGGGCAGGACCGTAAAGATATAACAGAGAGGATAAACAGATACCGGGCAATAGGCGTACGGAACGTGCTGGCCTTGCGAGGCGATTTGCCTGAAGGCTGGGAAGATACCGGCGGATATTTTGCACATGGAGACAGATTGGTGAACTTCATCAAGAGCCATTTTCCGGATCTTTGTATGGGCGGAGCATGCTATCCGGAAAAGCATCTGGAAGCCATCAATTTCGAAGCGGATATTGCTCACTTGAGATCAAAGCAGGACAACGGTGCAGAATTTCTGATGACACAACTGTGCTATGACATAGATGCTTTTGAAAGATTCATCGAACGCATAAGAAAGGCAGGCGTGGAACTGCCGGTCATAGTAGGAGTAATGCCGGTGCTGTACAAAAATGGACTGATCAGAATGACCCTTGGAAACGGATGCTCTATACCCAAAGAGGTCTCGGAGCTGATAGGAAAGTACGGCGATAATAAAGAAGATTTCAAAAAAGCAGGCAAGGAATTTACCATAAGCCTGATATATAAATATATGTCTAAAGGGATATCGGGCCTTCACCTGTATTCACTGAACAAATACAAGGATCTTGCAGAGATAATAAACGATTCGGGTATAAGAGGAATTTTTTAGGAGGATAAGCTATGGGCTTCAAATCAGACATTGAAATCGCACAGGAAACAAAAATGGAAGAGGTCGCAAGTATTGCGGACAAAGCAGACATAGATGAAAAATATGTGGAACAGTACGGCAGATACAAGGCGAAGATAGACTATAACATCCTTGATGACCGAAAGGATAAAAAGGACGGCAAACTGATACTGGTCACAGCGATAACTCCAACGCCGGCAGGCGAAGGAAAGACGACAACGACTGTGGGACTGGCCGACGGAATGAAACTGGAGGGCAAAGATGTCTTCGTTGCTCTGAGAGAACCGTCCCTGGGACCGGTATTCGGGATCAAAGGCGGTGCTGCCGGCGGCGGTTACGCACAGGTGGTCCCGATGGAAGATATCAATCTCCATTTCACCGGCGACATGCACGCCATAGGCGCTGCGAACAATCTTCTGGCAGCTATGCTGGACAATCACATACAGCAGGGAAACAGCCTGAACATCGATCCAAGGAAGATCACATGGAAGAGATGTGTCGATATGAACGACAGGCAGCTTCGCAGTATCGTCGACGGCCTGGGCGGCAGGGCGCATGGGATGCCCAGAGAAGACGGATACGACATCACGGTCGCCAGTGAGATAATGGCGATATTGTGTCTGTCGGACGGCATAGATGATATGAAGAAGAGGATCGCATCGATCGTCGTAGGATATACATATGACGACAAGCCGGTAACTGCCGGTGAGCTGAAAGCACAGGGCGCGATGACGGCTCTTTTGAAGGATGCTCTTAAACCAAACCTGGTTCAGACACTGGAGCATACGCCGGCCTTCGTGCACGGCGGACCGTTTGCAAATATAGCTCATGGATGCAATTCTGTCATGGCTACAAAAATGGCGCTCAAATTGTCAGACTATGTGGTTACAGAAGCCGGATTCGGTGCGGATCTGGGCGCTGAGAAATTTCTTGATATAAAATGCCGCATGGCCGGGTTGAGACCATCGGCTGTGGTGGTAGTGGCAACGGTACGTGCCCTGAAGCATCACGGAGGGGTCGCTAAGGCCGATTTGGAAAAAGAAGATCTTGCGGCACTGGAAAAAGGGTTGCCAAACCTGCTGCAGCATGTGGAAAACATGACGAAGGTATACGGACTGCCGACGGTGGTAGCTGTCAATGCTTTTCCGACAGATACAAAAGCCGAGCTGGATCTTGTGGAAGAAAAGTGCAGAGAGGTAGGCGTGAACGTTGCTTTGTCAGAAGTATGGGCAAAGGGCGGCGAAGGCGGAAGAGAACTTGCACGAGAAGTGGTAAAACTGTGCGATGAAGACTGCGATTTCAAGTTCAGCTACAGCCTGGAAGATACTATAGAAAAAAAGATAGAAGATATAGCAGGAAATGTATACAGAGCCGATGGGATCACTCTGCTGCCGGCTGCGAAGAAACAGATAGACAGACTGACGCAGCTGGGGTACGGCGGATTGCCGGTATGCGTGGCGAAAACTCAATACAGCTTTTCAGATGATCCCTCGCTCAAAGGCGCTCCGCGGGGATTCAAGGTCACTGTCAGAAATGTAAAGGTCAGCGCAGGCGCGGGATTCATTGTAGCGATGACCGGCGATATAATGACCATGCCGGGATTGCCGAAGGTGCCTGCTGCAGAGAGAATAGATGTGGACAATAAAGGAAAGATATCAGGATTATTTTAAAGGAGGTCCACCATGAATTGTGAGAATTTAAACTTGAAGGAGTTCATAGAAAATTTAGCCGGAGACAGTCCTGCTCCGGGCGGCGGCGGCGCATCGGCTTTGGCGGGAGCTATAGGAATGGCTCTTGGGAATATGGTAGGATCGCTTACCGTAGGTAAAAAAAAATATGCCGAGGTGGAAAAAGACATCCTTAAACTGAAGGCGAAAGCCAATGTGATACAGGACAGACTGCTGGACCTGGTATATGAAGATGCCGAAGCATTCCTGCCTCTGGCACGGGCGTATAAGATGCCGGGAAACACAGACGCAGAGAAAAAAGAAAAAGCAGATGTAATGGAAAAATGCCTTCTGGATGCAGCATTGCCGCCGTTGAAGATGATGGAGGCCTGCTGCAGTGCGATAGAGCTTCAAAAGGCTTTTGCGGAGAAGGGAAATCGTCTTGCTGTTTCCGATGCGGGCAGCGGCGCAGTGATATGTAGGGCGGCGCTTCAGGGAGCTTCTCTGAATGTGTTAGTGAATACGCGAATGATGAAAAACAGAAGAAAAGCCGAGGAACTGGAAAAAAAGGCAGATAAGATGCTGAAAGAATATTCGGTTATGGCTGATGGTATCTTTGACGAAGTACGCAGGAGTTTATGATAATGACTAAAATATTAAGCGGAAAAGAAGTAACTGAAAACCTGAATGCAGAAATCAAAAAAGATGCTGATCTGCTCAGGGAGGGCGAGATAGAGCCGTGCCTTGCAATAGTAAGGATCGGAGAGAACCCGGATGATATCTCCTATGAAAACGGCGCAGTCAGGAGGGCGGAAACGGTCGGCGTGAATGTGCAGACCATTCCTATGCCCGAAAATGCCAAACAGCCGGAGTTGGTCTCTCTCATAAAAAAGATCAATGCAGACGAAAGCATACACGGCGTGCTGCTGCTGCGGCCGCTGCCTGAAGGCATGGATGAAAACCTTGTGCGAAATGTGCTGGTGCCCGAAAAGGATGTGGACGGTATCACAGATTTTTCGGCGGCAGGAGTGTTCACAGGGGAAGCCATCGGGTTTCCTCCATGTACAGCCAGGGCGTGCATGAGGATATTGGGACACTACAAAGTGGATCTGTCCGGAAAGAGAACAGTCATCATCGGAAGGAGCCAGGTCGTTGGCAAACCGGTGGCCATGATGCTGCTGGAGCAAAACGCAACGGTGACGGTATGTCATACTTATACAAAGGACCTGGAAGCTGAGATCGGACGTGCAGATATTGTCATCGCAGCTGCGGGAAAAGCCGGGGCTGTAAAGGGCGAGTGGCTTACAGAGGGCCAGACGGTCATAGATGTTGGGATAAATGTTGACGACGAGGGAAAGCTGCATGGAGATGTGGACCACAGCACTGCCGATAATAAAGTGGCTGCAATCACTCCTGTGCCCGGCGGCGTCGGAACTGTTACCACGAGCATACTGATGAGGCATGTTGTGGATGCAGCAATGCGAGGTTGATATGCTGAAGGAATTAAAAGAATTCGCAGAACTGGATATGGAGAGAAAAGAAAGGACAGGAGCCGCAGAAGCGGTCTTCTGCCAGGGAAAGACTCCTGTTCAGATCGCACAGATAATAAAGAGGCTGTCCGATTCGGATGAAAACATAATAGGGACTCGCGCCAAAAAAGAAGATTATGACGAGACCAGAAAACTGGTGCCGGAAGTAAAATACTACGAGGAAGCAGGGATCCTGGCAGTGGAGCGAAAGAGTTCTCCGACGAAAAAAGGAACGATCGCAGTCATGACTGCAGGGACTGCAGATATACCTGTAGCCGAAGAAGCAGCTGTAACTGCCGCCCTGCTGGGCAATCGGGTCGACAGGATATACGATGTAGGAGTTGCAGGGATACATCGGCTTCTCAGCAAGGTGGACCGCATACGAAATGCAGACGTGGTCATCGTTGTTGCAGGGATGGAAGGCGCACTGGCCAGCGTGGTCGGAGGCCTGGTGGAAACGCCGGTGATAGCAGTGCCGACCAGCATAGGCTACGGTGCGAATTTCAGCGGACTGTCCGCTCTGCTCTCGATGCTCAACAGCTGTTCGGCAGGCGTCGGCATAGTCAATATCGATAATGGGTATGGTGCAGCTTGTCTGGCCGACAAGATAAACAGGTGATCGATATGGATATATATATAGACTGCACAAACGGGATCAGTACGGACATGGTGCTAAACGCACTCATAGATCTGGGTGCTGATGAAAAAATCATAGAAGAACAGATAAATGCGCTGGGGGATCTGCCTCATCACAGAGGATATAAAGACATAAAAAAAATGCTGGAAACATCTTCTGCTGATGAAGAGGTAAAGAAGAAAGCACTTTTGGTCTACGGGGCCATAGCGAGAGCCGAAGCCGAAGTCCATGGTGAGACATTGGACACGGTACATTTCCACGAGGTGGGAAGAGATGAAGCGATAAGAAATATTGTTTCTGTCGCCGCCGCGCTGAAAGTTCTGGGAGTGGACAAAATCTACTGCTCAGAGATACATGACGGCCACGGTACGATAAAGTGCAGCCATGGGATCATCCCCGTTCCGGTACCGGCAGTTACAGCTTTGAAAAAACAGTGCGATCATGTATTCTGCGAAGATGATATAAATACGGAGATGGTGACTCCGGGAGGGCTTGCTCTTCTCATAGGCATCGGCGCAGTAAAAAGCGATCCGCCAAAGAAAATAATAAAAACGGGCGTAGGAAAGGGTACCCGCGATATAGGACGC
The DNA here is from genome assembly GCA_034927505.1 of Eubacteriaceae bacterium. Taxonomy (GTDB): domain Bacteria; phylum Bacillota; class Clostridia; order Peptostreptococcales; family Anaerovoracaceae; genus RUG100. The sequence continues at coordinate 6,617 of JAYFPY010000053.1, read as the reverse complement.
GACGGTCTAAAAATACACAGCATCGGCTGCTGCAAAAATTGACAATACCTTCCAAGCAATGGTATAATACTAAAACGTATAACAACAGGGGCAGGGGGAAAGTGGAGCGTTATCAATGAGAAAGAAAAGATATATGCTATTCATACTGGCAGTGGTGTTGATCGTGGGGACAATACCGGCTATGGTATTTGCTGCAGGCGGGAACTGGAGCATTAGTTATGATGTTAAATATGATAAATCTGCAAAGGCATATTATTTGTCCGATGTTGTTGTTGATCTGCAGGGGAGCAGCGCCGGCAGTATTACCATATCATATCCGAACACCGTGACATATTCAGGTACGGCAGGCAGCGGATGGACCAAAGTCACAAAGGCGGATTCGGAGACAGCGACAGATACAGACAGAGCAGGGGCTTTTTCCATATCTGCAGGGGCGAAGGCATCAGATGTCAAAAGCTATCTGGAAAAAATAACATTCAAGGCTTCCAGGGTGAACAGCTCGGGAACTATAAAGGTCTATGCGGAAAAGAGCAAAGATGCAGCTGTCCCTTACGCACATGAAGACGGGACGACTCATTACTATAAATTCGTTGAAACGGGAAGTGAGCAGGAAAACTGGACAAAGGCATATAATGATGCAAAAAACAGCAGCTATCTTGGTTTGAAGGGATACCTTACTACTATAACAAGTTCTAAAGAACAGGCATTCATCTGGGACAGTATTGCGACGACTCCCGGATGGCTGGGCAGCACAAGATTTCTTGACAGCAGCAATAAGAAGATAAACGATGAAAGCAGTATAACTAAACCTACCGCTTATGTGCCGTCGGGGCCGGGGCAGCAGGATTATTACTGGGCCTGCGGACCGGAGGCCGGGACCGTATTTTACAGGACCGGTGTCACCAGAAGAACGACCAACAGTATAGACGGCAGGACTGTGTACAACTGTTTCGGCGATGGGCAGCCGGACGGAAGCGGCACAGGAGAAGGCTTTCTTCAGTTCGCATTCAATGGCATTCAAAACTGGAACGATCTTCCGGAAAATCAATACTATGGGGAACATGTAAAGGGATACTATATCGAATACGGCGGATATAAAAATGAATCGACGTCAGCTGCGGGGGACGGCTATGCGACAGCAAAGGGAGCCAGCCTGGCGTACGCTTACGAGACGGCGGTAAAGAACGATATCACATGGAACTACGGAGACGGGAATCTCACAGCCAAAAAACTGGAGGAGCTGGCAAAACTGGAGCCTGGCATAAACAATGAGAATGTTACGCTGACGATAAATATCAATGACCTGGAAAAGGTCAACTCGGCTATTACACAAAAGAAAAAGGGTAGCTATACGGTACGGTATACTACGGAAAACGGAGAGCCTTTTTCGGTCACAGTGGAAGTGAAAGGGTCGACTCTGTCCGCTTCAAAGAAAAACATCAGCGCGGGAACGAAGTCGATGACAAAGGAAGATATCATAGATAAACTGGGAGTTACTATTACGGATGCTGACGGACACCCGGTGGATCCTTCAAAGATCACAGTCGACAAGGATCAGCTGAACGAACTGAACAAGGCGATAAAGAACAAGAATCCGGGCAAGTACAAAGTAACACTGTACGGACCGGACGGTACACCTTTCACAGTTACGGTAACTGTTCCAAAGAGCAGCAGCAGTGAAACACCCGGCAGCGGAAACGGCAGCAGCACCGGCAGTTCGGGAACGACCGGCAGTTCTAAGACCGGAGACAGCCGGGACATGGGCGGTGCGATAATGTCTATGCTGGCAGCCGGTGCTGTGATGTACATTTCGAGCCAGTATCGAGGCAAGAGGTCCGTTAAACAGCAGCGAAGAGTGTAAAAATATCATATAACGAATATAACGAACGATCATAGAAATCGCCGGGAGCAGTTTTGCACGGCGGTTTTTTTATATATTCTATAGACAAAAAAACAATCTGCGAGGCAACTGGAAATAAATGGGATATTCGTATGAATATTAAGAAAACTTTATATTTATTGTAATCAAAGGGCTACAGCCACTGCATAGCAAGAAGAGTGCCTACATCGGCCAGGCATGGGAGCACAGGGCTTGTATACAAAGAACAATTTTAGCAAAAAAGTGATAATCCATTGGAAATCTCGAATTTTAAAAAATACAATTGTATATTGTATTTTTTTTCGTACAATCTTGACATGAGGGTTACGGTAGTATAGACTATTCTAAAACAACTATATTTTGACGGCTTTCTTTTTTTTTAAACAGAAAGCATGGAGGGTACAATGACAAAGAAACTCATGAAAACTATGGATGGAAACACAGCGGCGGCTTATGCTTCATACGCCTTTACCGATGTGGCAGCAATCTATCCGATCACACCAAGTTCGCCTATGGCGGAGGTCGTTGATGAAATGGCGGCGCACGGAGCCAAAAACATCTTCGGACAGGAAGTAAAGGTAGTGGAAATGCAGTCTGAGGCAGGAGCATCAGGCACAGTACACGGTTCGCTGGCAGCGGGGGCGCTGACAACGACATATACTGCTTCCCAGGGACTCCTTCTCATGATACCGAACATGTACAAAATCGCAGGTGAGTTTTTGCCGTGCGTTTTCCATGTTACAGCAAGGACCCTGGCGACACATGCTCTCTGTATATTCGGTGACCATTCGGACGTAATGGCAACGAGACAGACCGGATTTGCGATGCTTTGTTCCAGTTCCGTACAGGAAGTAATGGATCTGGGCGGTATATCACATCTTGCAACGATCAAGACGAAGATACCGTTCCTTCACTTCTTTGACGGATTCAGGACTTCACACGAGATCCAGAAGATCGAAATGATCGACTATAAGGATTTTGCAAAACTGGCAGACAAGAAAGCAATAAAAGAATTTAGAGATAATGCGCTCAATCCGGATCATCCGGTAATAAGAGGTACTGCTCAGAACCCGGACATTTTCTTCCAGGCAAGACAGGCCGGTGCTTATCGTCAGGACTGCGTTCCTGAAACTGTACAGGACTACATGGATGAAATGGCAAAGATCACTGGAAGACAGTACAAACTGTTCGACTATGTAGGCGCTAAAGATGCTGAAAACATTATTGTTGCAATGGGTTCTGTATGCGAAACTATCGAAGAAACTGTAAATGAACTCAATGCAAAGGGCAAAAAGCTGGGGCTGGTAAAGGTAAGACTTTACAGACCGTGGTCGCCTAAACATATAAAGAAAGTCATCCCTAAAACTGTAAAGAAAATTGCAGTTCTGGACAGGACTATGGAACCGGGAACTATGGGAGATCCACTGTACATGGATATGATGGCTATGTACTCGGAAACAAAGAATGCACCGGAGATATATGCAGGCAGATATGGACTGGGATCGAAAGATACTACGCCGGGACAGATATATGCTGTATATAAAAATCTGGCAAAGGACAAGCCAAAAAATCATTTCACCATCGGCATCGTAGACGATCTTCACAACACATCGCTGAAGACAGCGAAGATCACCACAGAACCTAAGGGAACTGTGAGATGTAAATTCTGGGGACTGGGTTCAGACGGTACAGTAGGAGCAAACAAGCAGGCCATCAAGATCATCGGCGACCATACGGATATGTATGCTCAAGGATATTTTCACTATGACTCGAAGAAGTCGGGCGGTATCACAGTATCTCATCTGAGATTTGGCGAAAACAAAATACAGTCCACATATCTCATTACAGAGGCGGACTTTGTTGCATGTCACAATCAGGCTTACACAAGACAGTACGATGTGCTGGACGGTCTGAAAAAAGGCGGTACATTCCTGCTCAACTGCAATTGGACTCCGGAGAACATTGACAAACATCTTCCGGCAAACATGAAGAGATATATTGCAGAAAAGAAAATCAAATTCTACATTATAGACGGCACAGCTATCGGCGAAGAGATAGGGCTGGGAAGCAGGATCAATATGATAATGCAGTCGGCGTTCTTCAACCTTTCAAAGGTGATCCCGGAAGAGGATGCAGTCAAATACCTGAAGGATTCTATCAAGGAGACTTATGGAAAGAAGGGCGAGAGCATTGTAAACATGAACTGCGATGCTGTTGACAAAGGAATTTCCGGAGCAGTAAAAATAGACTATCCTGCTTCGTGGAAAGATGCAAAAGATGAAAAGAGCAAGAAGAAAAAGCTGCCGAAGTTCATAGAAGAAGTAGTGATCCCTATGAACAACCAGAAGGGCGATGATCTTCCGGTCAGCATTTTCAAAGGAAGAGAAGACGGAACATTCCCGCCGGGCACAGCCGCTTATGAAAAGAGAGGCGTTGCCATACATATCCCTGAATGGGAACCTGAGGCATGTATCCAGTGCAACCAGTGTGCATTCATATGTCCGCATTCGGCCATAAGACCGATCCTGCTGACTGCGGAAGAAAAGGCTGCAGCACCGGAAGCTTTCGAAACTATACAGGCAAAGGGAAAAGGGCTGGAAGACTTCCAGTACAGGATGCAGATAGACCCTATGGACTGTCTCGGATGCGGGAACTGTACAGACATCTGTCCTAAGAAGGGCGAGGCTCTGGTAATGAAGAGCTTTGCAGATGAATGGGATGAAGAAAAGAACTGGGATTATGCAATGGACCTGCCGATCAGAGACGAGTACATGGACAAGAACACAGTAAAGGGCAGTCAGTTTGCAAAACCATACTTTGAATTTTCCGGTGCATGTGCAGGATGTGGAGAGACTCCATATATAAAGGTAATAACTCAGCTTTTCGGCGACAGAATGATGATCGCCAATGCGACAGGATGTTCATCCATTTGGGGAGCATCGGCACCGTCGATGCCGTACTGCATGGACGATAAGGGCAGAGGCCCGTCATGGGCAAACTCCCTCTTCGAAGACAATGCTGAATATGGTCTGGGAATGGCTGTCGGCGTAAGACAGATGAGAGAAAAGATCCAGGATACTATGCTGGAACTGAACGATATAACAGACAATGCTGATGTGAAAAATGCATGTCAAAACTGGCTGGACAACATGGACAACGGAGATGACACCAGAGATCGTGCAGATGCAGTAGTTGCTGCTATCAAGGGTGCAGGACTGAAGGGCAAAGAAAATTCGCTGGCAAGAGAAATAATCTCGAAGCAGGACTTCCTTGCAAAGAAATCAGTATGGGCTCTGGGCGGCGACGGCTGGGCATACGATATCGGATACGGCGGCGTGGACCACGTTCTGGCTTCCGGTGAAGATGTGAACATACTGGTGTTCGATACAGAAGTGTATTCCAACACTGGCGGACAGGCTTCCAAGGCTACTCCGACTGCTGCGATCGCAAAATTTGCAGCCAGCGGAAAGAAGACCAAGAAGAAAGATCTGGGTATGATGGCTATGAGTTACGGATATGTATATGTTGCTCAGGTAGGAATGGGTGCAGACAAAGCGCAGTTCATGAAAGCGGTAGTCGAGGCTGAAAAGCATAAGGGACCATCGATCATCATGTGCTACTCGCCGTGCATCAACCACGGTATCAGGAAAGGAATGGGCAAGGCTCAGGAGAATATCAAAGATGCTGTTGACTGCGGATACTGGCAGCTTTACAGATATGATCCTGAAAGGGAAACAGCAGGAGAAAATCCTTTCATTCTGGACAGTAAAGAGCCGAAGGGCGGATTCAGAGACTTCATCATGGGACAGGTAAGATATGCTTCCCTGAAGAAGGAATTCCCTGACCAGGCAGAGGAACTGTTTGAAAAGACAGAAGCTGATGCTATGGAGAAATACGAGAAGTATAAAAAAATGGCTGAAAGCAAATAAGAACCAATAATATCATCGGAGCAGGATAAAGGTCCTGCTCCGATTTTTTGGAGGCAGACATGGGAGAAAGAACTAAAGATGTTCTGGCGGAAGGCCTTCGGCAGCTGCTGGAAGAAAAACTTCTGGACCGGATAACAGTCAGAGAGCTGACAGGAAAATGTCATATGGGAAGGAACACTTTCTACTATCATTTTCGGGATATATACGAACTTATGGATTGGATGTTCATCGGAGAAGCAGAAAAAATAATCAATGGCCTGGATGACAAAGACGACTGGCAAAGAGGAATGACGCAAGCCATGAACTATATTTTTGAAAACAAAAATGTGATATACAACATATATAATTCTATCAATAAACAAAAAATCGAAAATTATTTATATGATGTCATGCAGGGGATCATTTTTGGCTTTGTGACAAGGCAGACCGGGGATAATGACATACCGGTAGAATACAAAAAGAAAATAGCGGATTTTTTCAGATATGCTCTTGTGGGATGGGTCTTTCAGTGGATGGAAAATGGGATGAAGGAAACACCGGAAAAAGTAGTTTCTGATCTGGACGGACTGCTGGACGGAGTCCTTGAGAAAATACTGGGCAATGCGAAAAGGAAATAGGAAAGTCGGGGAAGCCGTAGGATGGCGCCCCGGTTTTTTACGTATGCATGCTGTAAAATTATGGTTGACAAGGGATGAAATTACATATAAAATATGGAAATATAAGGAAGAGAAAGCCGGCTGGGAATCTGTGAATGAGAAAGGAAAAACATGAAACGAAATAAAACATTGCAGGATCTGAATCTTGCAGAT
>JAYFPY010000034.1:0-12906 GCA_034927505.1 Eubacteriaceae bacterium | reverse complement strand
TTCTGTAATAAACGGTATAATGTTATTCATAAGAGCACTCCTTTTTTAATATATTTATGTTAGTAACTAAATCATATCATAAAAGTTGTTGCTCTTATTTTTTATTTTTCTTTTTCCCCACTGTAACTTTACACTAAGCATGCGGAGATGTTGATTCGGCGACCGTTACGAAACGTTCCGCTGGATCGAGAATATTTCATCCGACAGTTCGGCAACCTTCGGCGAGTGTGTAACGATGATCACGCACTTGCCATCTGTCGCCAAATTTTTGAAAATACTCATTATATCTGCCTGAGTGTCCATGTCCAGATTGCCTGTCGGTTCATCGGCCAGAATCACCTCCGGATCGAAGGACAGCGCCCGCGCGATGGCCACACGCTGCTGCTGCCCGCCGGAAAGCTTCAGGACACGCCTGTTGGCTTCATCTTCGGTCAGCCCCATTCGGGTCAGCAGTTTCATGGCGTGTTCCTTTTTGGATTTTGTGTCTGATTTGATACCGGAGATATCCATGGACAGGACCACGTTCTCCACAGCGGTAAGGGTGGTCAGCAGATTGTAGCTCTGAAATATAACCCCTACCCACTTGCTGCGAAAATCATATTTATCTATGCCGGCGATGTCATCGCCGTTGAAAAAGATCCGTCCTTCCGTGGGGGCAGCCAGCCCCGACAGAAGAGACAGCAGGGTGGTCTTCCCGGCACCGGATTTGCCGGTGACCGAGTAAACTTTTCCTTTTTCGAATTCCATATCCACATCGTTCAAAACCTTTCTGCTGTCATAGGCAAACCCGATATGGTCTAATTTCAGTATTGACATTACGCACCTCCTAATCTCGGTTGGTCAATATGTTCAGCGGGTCGAACCTGAGTATGGTAGTGATGGCAACTGCGCTGGCAACTACCGACAGGATCAGCCCGATTATTATTATCTGCAGCACTACTATCATATTGGTAGCAGACGATACGCTGGAGATGTAGTTGGACACCGGCCCGCCCTTCGAGTCGTCCGGCTTTTGCATATTCTGATTACTGCTCGATGACGAGTCGTCTGACGACGAATTGCCTGAGGAAGCAGAACTGTCTGATGACGAATTGTCTGACGGTGCAGAACCTCCGCCGCCCGGGCCGCCTCCCCGGTCGAATGAATCGCTGCTGGTGGTCAGAGAGGATGATGAAAGCAGTGCATTGGTTATCGGTACCGATGTCACCGCCCCGACAGTGGTGCCTATTATAATCGCCACTAGAGTGATGGCCAGAGTCTCGGTCACGAACTGAGCCGCCACATTCCGCTTTTTCATACCCATTGCAGACAGCACGCCGATCTCGTATTTTCGTTCACGCACACTGAATATATTTATGACTACCAGTATGACTACGCCGATGATCAGCACGATCAGCAGGAACCAAAAAGCATATTTGCTCAAATTTTCCAGAGGCTGCAGTGTCTGTTCGAATTGGTTTATATCCGTGGATTCAACAGTGTAACTGTCATCCAGTCCCAGATCGTGTGCCTGGTCTTCAAACTTGTTGTAAGCCGATACGCTTGCAAATGTGTATGTCCCCTGAGTGGTGCCGTCTACAGACATAGTAGAACTGATCGACTTGGCCGCAGTGTAGCTGGTCAGTATCTGGTTGGCAGGATCCGACATGGATCTCATGTCACCGCCGCCCTGTGTGGACTCGGAAGAAGAAGTCGAATATATGCCGACAATCTTCAGCTTGGATGTCTTCTTTTTATTGTCCGGGTTGGTGAGCTTTATCGTGTCGCCCACCTCCAGCGAATTCAATTTTGCCATGTCCTTTGAGATGACGCACTCGTTGCTTGAAGTGCCTTCATCGAACATGGAGCCGGACGTGATCTTGGACGTCCCATCTGAGAAAGCTGTCATTGCATCATCGCTGCTGTAGCCTACCAGTGTGAAATCCGACGATGAAGAGCTATCGCTGCCGCCGGGACCTCCGGAAGGCGTGTTGCTTTCCACCGGATCCAGTCCGCTGGCGTTGACCGAGGATGACAGAGTGTAGTAGAACCCTTTGACACTGGAAGCTTTTGCATACTTCTGCAGTTCAGTCAGAGAAAGACTGTTCATGCTCTGCATGTTTTCTTTGAAGGAATCCTTGTCGACAGATCCGCTGCCGGACCCCGAATCCTTCATCATCTGCTCCCGGTCGATGGTGATATTGCCGGTCACATTCAGTTTTGCCAGGCCGTCTTCTTTGGCCTGGTCCGCCGCCTGGCGGATAGAGAGAGAAACAGTAGCCGATATTACTATGACTAGAATTATTATTCCTATAAGGACGTTGCGTCCCTTTGAACGGCTGATGTTTCTCAATGCATTTTTTATTATGTACATCGAAATCTCCTTTCGTATTTCCGATGTAATAATATCTGTGAAATCTGAAATGAGGCTGAAATGAGTTTGAATTGGATCCGGCAATTGATTTTGCCCGGCAAAAAAAGTATAATATCAGTGCGAAGCAAGATGCAGCGAAAAGGGAGGCAAATGATGGAAATAGCAGTAGTTGACGGACAGGGCGGAGGCATAGGCAAAGCCATAGTCGAAAGAATAAAAAAAGAACTGCCGTCAGTGAGAGTGATAGCGCTGGGGACCAATGCAGTTGCCACGGGGCAGATGCTCCGGGGCGGAGCGGACGACGGAGCTACCGGCGAGAATGCCATCGTTCACAATATGAAACATGTAGACGTGGTCATCGGCGTCATCGGCATACTGACCGCTGATTCCATGATGGGCGAAATGACACCTGCAATGGCGGTAGCCATAGGCGGCAGCCACACATACAAAATACTTTTGCCGCTGAACAGATGCCACATACATGTGGTGGGCGTGCCGGAGAGATCCATGAACGAACATATAGGAGAGGCGATCAAAGTTTTGAAAGAACACCTGGGATCTGAACAGAAATAGCGCAGAAGAGCAATAGTGCAGAAGAGCAATAGCGCAGAACGGAAAACAGCAATATCAAAAAACCAAAAGGCACTCAAATACATGAGTGCCGTTTATATTAGCTGCAATAGTTGTATTATATGCCGGGTCTACAGATCCTTGAAGTGGAAATTCTTTTTTCCCGATGCATAGTCTGAAACGATATGGCCTTTGCCCTTGAGACGGTATTTGTATGTCACAAGTCCGTCCAGTCCTACAGGACCGCGGGCGTGGAGCTTGCCGGTGCTGATGCCTACCTCTGCGCCGAAGCCGTATCGGAATCCGTCGGCAAATCTTGTGGAGCAGTTGCAGTACACTCCCGCTGAGTCTACAAAGTTCATGAACTTTTCTGCGGCTGCCTTGTCCTCGGTGATGATGCAGTCGGTGTGGTGGGAGCCGTACTTGTTGATGTGAGCAATGGCTTCATCGATGTCGCTGACCTTCTTGACCGTCATTATATAATCAAGGAATTCTTTAAATTCGTTCTCGCGGATCTGGATATCCACCGGACTGGCGGCTCGGACCCGGTCGATCAGATCATCGGCGATGTCTTTGTGTATCAGCAGTGTTTCCATGGCGTTGCATGCGGCAACGTATTGTGTTTTAGAATCCACAATGATTGGAACGGCCTTTTTAAGATCTGCCGATTTGTCCACATATATGTGGCAGATGCCGTCGGCGTGTCCCATGACAGGGATCTTAGAGTTGGCCATGATGTACTGTACAAAGCCGTTGCTGCCCCGCGGGATTATCAGGTCTATTGACTCATCGCATTTCAAAAGCTCATCGATGGCTGCCCGGTCTTCCACCAGGAAGGCAAAATGTTCCGGCAGTCCGGATTTCACGCCGGCTTCATAGATCACATCGAAGAGAGCTTTGTTGGTATTGGCGGCTTCGCTGCCTCCCTTAAGGATCGCACAGTTACCGCTCTTTATGCACAGGGAAGAAATCTGCACCAGGGCATCCGGCCTTGATTCAAAGATCACTCCGATGACGCCGATAGGGCAGGTGGTTTTTACCAGAGTCAGTCCTTCGTCCAGCTGTCTCCGCAGCAGAGTTTTGAAAAGGGGATCCTCCAGGTTTATCAGATCGCCGATACCGCTGACGCAGTCTGCCAGTTTATGTTCGTCGAATTTCAGACGTCCCAGGATCGGTCCCGGCAGATCGTCGCCCGCCGCAAGATCTTTTTTGTTGGCTTCAAAAATCCTTTCTTTGTTTGCTTCGAGAGCTGCCGCAATGTTTTTGAGCGCTTTGTCTCTTACTTCCTCAGGCAGAGTCGCCAGTGTAAAACTGTCTGTCTTTGTCAGAGCTGCTATTTCTCTATAGTCCATAATTCTTCTATCCTTTCTGTAAGGGCGCGGACAAAATCGTTCACTGCCCTGTAATCGACATTTTTGTTTGTTTTCAAAACCAGCAGATATTCATCCAGCGCCGGGTCGTTTCGAAAACGGTACGCATCCACTCCCGATTCTGAAAGGTCAGCAAAGACCAGACCTCCGCGCTGATGAACGCCGGCGTCTATGGTAAAATATCCGGGATCGCTGCTGAACCTGAAAGAAAGAGCATCGTCTCCGTAATAAACGTAATCCGTCGGATCTTTCATTTGCTTTCCGGTGATGTGCAGCCTGCTGCTGTTGAGGGAGATCCCGGTAATGAGCAGGTCGCCTGCCGGAAAGCCGGCGCAGGTCATAGCTTTGTGAAAGTCCGTTTTAGTTATGACTCTCATCATTCGGGTCATCTGCAGTATATCATCTCTGTTGTGGAGACAAATAGTGTCCATCACATCCGGATCCCGGTCTGCCAGCCAGTCATAATAGAGAGAAACGGATCTGCCTCCGTCTATCTCGTCCTTTCGGTCGCTCCACAGACCGAGGAAATCCTCAAGAGTTTTCTGCTTTAGATTCGGCAGAAAGTTCTTGATGTCGGAATGATACCGGACCAGACGATAAAGATCCAGATCATAGGGAGGAGACACAGGGGGAAGCCCGTTGACGGCGATCCTTTTTTTCAGGAATGGCATATCGAATCGGTGACCGTTATATGTCACTACGGCATCCAGCTGATACATGTCATCTATCAGGGTCGCCAGCAGTTCCGGCTCTTCTTCGATATCTTCTGCGAAATACTGGCGGGCCAGGTATTTCCCTCTTGAAGGAAGGACCAGTCCGGCCAGAATGATACTGCATCGATCCGGTGAAAGACCGGTAGTCTCAAGGTCGAAAAACCCAACAGACAGGTCTCCGAAATATTCATCGAAAGGCAGCGCCGAGTATTCATCTATATCTGTTTGATATTCTGTGATTTTCATAGTGCCATTGTATCAAAAAAAGTAGTATACTGCAAAGTACAGGATTTGTTCGTATAATAGAGGCCGGAGGTGAAAATGGAAAGATTATGGCATTTTTTGAAAGATCTGCTGCAGGCACTGCTGTTTGTGGATTTTGACTCCGGCGATGATGAAGACAGCGGCGAGCTTAGAGATGACAAAAGTGACAAAAAAAGAGATAAAAACAGTGATGATGAGTAACAAAAAAGCTTGCAGATGCAAGCTTCTTTGTTCAAAAGGGGTATTGGGATTAGAGATTAATGAGGTTATCAGGGGGATAACCACGTTTTTAGTGTACAATAGGAAAACGGAAAATGCAAGGGGTTTGAAGAAAAAATATGGATATTTATTTTGCACACCAAAAGTGGTATAATATCACGATATGACACGAAAAGAGGAGTAAAAAATGAGCGCCATAAGTGATATTCTAAAAAACAGCAGGAAGATAGTTGTAAAAATCGGAAGCAACGTACTTTCTAATGAAAATGGTTCAATAAACAGAGATATTTTACACAATATTGCAGAGCAGGTCAACGGATTTATACAGATGGGCAAACAGGTCATAATCGTATCTTCGGGAGCAGGTATTGCCGGCGTGGGGGCCATCAACAAATGGTCGCGAAGAGGAGACATAAACTACAAGCAGGCTCTCTGCGCCATTGGTCAAGTGGAGCTGATGATGGCTTACAAGGAGAATTTCAGCGATTACGGCATACATGTGGGGCAGATGCTGCTGACCAGAGGGGATCTGACGGAAGAGCAGAGGACCCTTCATGTGCGGAACACTCTGTTCACACTGGTGGACGAAGGGGTCCTTCCGATCATAAATGAAAACGACAGCGTCAGCGTGGATGAAATAAAAATAGGAGACAACGATACTCTGTCGGCGCTTACCGCGGCTCTTTGGAATGCGGACACACTGGTGTGTCTCAGCGACATAGACGGAGTTTTCGACAGGGACCCGAAGAAATATAAGAATGCGGAACTGATCGAAGAGGTCTATGATATAGACGGACTGCTGGAGGAGATAGATGTCAGAGGCAAGAGTTCCTTCGGGACCGGAGGCATCGGCACTAAGATCGAGGCGGCAAGACGGGTCGGCGGATACGGCATACCGACCATACTGCTCAACGGCAGAAAAAAGGACATCATGGCAGCGGCCATGGAAGATGAAGAGACAGGGACATGTTTCTTCGGAGAGGACAGAAAATGAAAATAGGATTTATAGGAACGGGCAACATGGGAGGAGCTATCCTCAAGGGATACAGCACTGTTGCGGAGAAAAACGGCGATGAGCTGCTGGCTTTCAACAGGACTCCGGCAAAGGTAAAAGCAATAGCGGAAAAATACAAAATCACTCCATGTGATTCCATGAAACAGCTGATCGACGGCAGTGATGTGATCATACTGGGAGTAAAGCCAAACATGTATGAACAGGTCCTGCCGGAACTGGCAGAGGATTTTTCAAAGGGAAAGATCCTTGTGTCCATGGCGGCGGGCATCAGCATCGGCTTTATAGAAAAATATCTGGGCAGTGAGGCGAAGGTAGTCAGGATAATGCCCAACACGCCGGCACAGGTGGGAGAGGCGATGACGTCGGTTTCCAGGAACGGCAACGTAGGCGATGACATTTACCCCCGCATACTGGATATATTCCGCGGCATCGGAGAGGCGGAAGACGTGCCTGAAGAGCTGATACACTGCGTCATCGGAGTATCCGGCAGCAGCCCGGCTTATACGTACATGTATATCGACGCCCTGGCAAAGTCGGCGGTGAAGAACGGCATGGACCCGGAGAAAGCCAAGACTTTTGCGGCACAGGCTGTGCTGGGAGCGGCAAAGATGGTACTGGACTCGGATGAAACTCCCGAGCAGCTGAGGATAAATGTCTGCTCGCCGGGAGGCACTACTATCGAAGCGGTGAATACTTTGTTCAACAACGGATTCGAAGAAAATGTTTCAGAAGGATTTCAGGCGGCTGTGGAAAAATCCAAGGTGATGACGAAATGATATTCAAAGAAAAAACACTGGACAGTGAAATGATTTATGAAGGCAGTATACTGAATCTGAGAAGAGACAAGGTCACTGTCAAAAACGGGACATCATACAGAGAGATCATCGAGCACAATGGCGGTGCTGTGGCGGCGGCGATCACCGATGACGGAAGGATCGTGCTGGTCAAACAGTTCAGAAAGCCTGTTGAGCGGGTAGTGCTGGAAGCACCGGCTGGAAAGATCGAAGACGGCGAAGATCCGGGCGTCACAGTCGAAAGAGAACTGAAGGAAGAGACCGGGTATTCGGCTAAGGATATCAAGCTGATGACTGTCATCGAACCTTCTGTCGGGTACACCACGGAACAGTTGTACATCTACCTGGCCACCGGCCTGACACCGGGAGAAACGGACTTCGATGAGAACGAAGCCATCGATATCGTTGAATACGATTTTGATGAAGCTTACCGGATGGCAGCATCGGGTAAGATCAGAGACGCCAAGACGGCGGTAGCCATTTTTATGGCAAAAATATATATGGAAAAGAAGTGAAAATTATTGTAAACCGACCTGACGGGTAGTATACTAAAAATACTACACTTATCGGGAAGGGGAAAAGAAAATGTATTCGGAAGATTTTTTATTGTATCTAAATAAGGAAAGAAAGATGTCCCAAAACACGCAGGAAGCATACAAACGTGATGTTTTGGATTTTTTTGACTTTATAAAAAGCAAGGGCATAGGCGATCCCGCCGATACATCGAATACGGAGGTCATTGCTTATCTGTTCAAACAGAAAGACGAAGGCAAATCGGCTTCTACGATCAACAGAAAGCTGGCGTCGGTCAGAGCTTTTTTCAAGTACATGGGACGCGCGGGCAGGATCAAGGACGATCCGACTTTAGATATTAAACCGCCGAAGGTGGAAAAGAAGGAACTGGAGTATCTTTCCATCGCAGAGGTGGAGAAACTGCTGGAGACCCCCGACGGATCTGACCGGGGCAAGAGGGACAGGGCTCTTATGGAGCTGCTGTATGCAACCGGCATCCGGGTAAATGAAGTCATCGCCGCCGACCTGGCGGATGTGAATCTGCGCATCGGCTTTTTCACATGCACAGGCGAGTCCGGAAAAGCCAGGATAATACCTGTGGGCAGACCGGCCAAAGCGGCTATGGAAACATATATATATGACGCAAGGAAGAAACTGACAGCGAACAATGAAGACGAAAAGGCCTTGTTTGTAAACTATTACGGCAGCAGGATGACCCGTCAGGGTCTGTGGAAAATACTGAAGGAATACGGAAAGAAGGCGGGGATCGAAAAAAAGATGACGCCTCACCTTCTGAGGATATCCTTTGCCGTACATATGGTGCAGAACGGAGCGGATCTGAAATCTCTGCAGGAACTGCTGGGACATGAAGACCTTACTGCGACGCAGGTATATCTCTCTGTCGCAAAGAACCGCATCAAGGATGTATACGATAACACTCACCCGAGAGCATAGGAGACTAAATGGATCTAACAGCAATAAATTTCTGGGCAATATTCTTGTGCGCAGTGGCAGTGACTGCGGCGTTTACGCCGGTGGCCATAAAAATAGCCCATAAGACAGGCGCAATGGATATACCAAAAGACAATAGAAGAATGCATACAAGACCGGTGCCCCGGATCGGCGGCATGGCTATATTCATTGGAGTAACCGTAGCTATACTGATCGCAGTAGGGCTGGGATTTTGTGATGCAGACCCGAAAAAATTCGATATCACAAGGATGAAGATATACGGGATCGTCATCAGCGGCGCGCTGATGTACCTCCTGGGGACTCTGGACGATTACATAAATCTGAAGCCGGCGGTAAAATTGGGCGGTCAGGTAATAGTTGCGACTGTCGTATATTTTTTCGGCATCAAATTATCGTTCATTGACAATTTTATCGGGGCAACGACATTTACCGGGATCGTCTGCTATCTGATAACGATAGCCTGGATCGTTGGGATCACGAATACCATAAATCTGGTGGACGGTCTGGACGGCCTTGCTGCGGGGATAGTTGCAATAGCATCTCTTTGCATCGCTTACGTGGCTTATATATTCGGATACTACTCATCATGCATCCCGCTGCTGGCTATTGCGGGAGGATGCTTTGGCTTCCTGCCCTTCAATTTCTATCCTGCAAAGACTTTCATGGGGGATGGCGGCTCTCTCTTCCTCGGGTTCATGATAGCTGCTCTTGCGCTGCTGCAGCCGGTAAAGAGCACCACAGTAGTTGCGGTCATAGTGCCGTCGCTGGTGCTGTCGCTTCCTCTCTTCGACACATTCTTTGCCATAATCAGAAGAATGGTGAACCACAAGCCGATCATGGAAGCCGACAAAGGGCACATCCATCACAGGCTGATGCAGACCGGCATGGGACAAAGGAGGACTGTGCTGTGTATGTACGGTGTCTGCGGCATCATGAGCATGGCGGCCATCATGGTAGCAAGGAATCTTTACAAAGAAACATTCGGGCTGATCGTCATAGCAGTATTGTATCTTTACATTATTCTGACAGACCCTCATAGGCGCAGTCCTAGGTTGAAAAATGTGGATTCTGAGGGAAAAGCCAAAAAAGAATAGAACCGCAAACTAGTACGAAAAACGAAGAGTAATGTGAAAGTTATGTGAACATTGCTCTTTTTTAATTGACCGATATAATGTATAAATGGTAATCTGACAGCGTGTTAAAAATGTGTGATTCAAAACAGAAGGAAGTATAGTGTAGAACTTATATCAGAGAGGGATCTATGAAACGCAAAACCATTATACTTACCTTAGTAGCAATTATGGCAGCAACGTGCCTGTCGGTACCATCGATGGCGATGGCTGCAGATACTAGTTCAAGTACAAATACAAATATTGAGATGACAGCAGGTTCGGTCAACTATGATGCAGTAAAACTGACATGGGATCGAATAGATAATGCCGGCGGATACGTGATATACATGTCCGAGAACGGCAGCACCTGGACCCAGGCAGCTCAGATCTCAGACGAGGCGACGACAGAATATATACTTACAAAACTGACCACCGGAAAGGCAATGAAGTTCAAGGTAAAGGCTGCGAATTCTGCAGCGGAGGCAACAGCATCAGCAACGCCGACACTGAGGACAACGATCGTGTCGGGAACGGCTTCTTCGAGCAACAGTATCAAAGTTACATGGAACAGAGTGCCGGGAGCTCAGTCATACAGAGTATACAAATACAACAGCAAGAGCAAAAAATATTCAAAGATCAAAACTACAAAAAAGACTTCATATACAAACAAGAAACTGGCATCAGGAAAGAAGTACACATATATCGTAAGAGCTATGAGGACGGATCAGTCAATAAAGACCAGCACTGATTCAGCAGCAAAGACTCTGGCTACGCCGAAGAAACTGACATGGAAGACAAAAGGATTCAAGAAGACCAACGCATACAAAGTCATGAAAGTGGCAAAGAGCAAGGTCGGATGCGCATATGTATCCGGAGCGGCGGGCCCAAGATCCTTCGACTGCAGCGGATATGTGGCTTATGTCAACAACAAGGCAAAGGTCAGCGGAAAGAAAATCAAAAGGTCTACTGCTCAGAGCGAGTGGAACCAGACAAAGAAATACAGCATAGGACGCAGTTATAAAAATGCTCAGCCGGGAGATATCGTATTCATATCCAGCTCCGGCAGCAAGAGCAATATCACTCATGTAGCTTTCTACTATGGAGGCAACAAGCTGATACATGCGACCAACCCAAGCGTTGGCGTTGCCATCACAAACACAGCATGGTCAGGCGGACAGAGCAAAGTCGTAGACATCGTGCGACTGCCGAATATGTAGTTGATAAAGAAGATGATGACACCGCTCATTGAGCGGTGTTTTTATGGTTATTGAGCAGGGATCGGAGGAATTCTATGTTCTCAAACGCTTTGGTACTGTTGTATATAATCTCATGCTTTGCGGGGCTGCAGGCTGTGACGTTCATTGTGATCGGGATGAAACACAGCGATGCGGGAAATACAAAGCTGATGAAAGCAACCAGAAATTTTGTTCTGGCTACTCTTTTTGTCGGGATATATTACTTCTTTACGTATTATCGGGAACTGGTGCTGGGAGAATTCGAAGCCAATGCGGTAATGAGAGGGCTGGATTCCATACAGTTCTATGTAATGGGGCTGACCTGGGTAAAACTGGTGGATGCCATCGCACCGTCAAAGGCGGAAATCATGGCCAAATGGCGAAAGGCGCTGACGCCGGTATTCGCAGTACTGATGGCCCTTTCGGCTTTTACGTATATTTTCCTGCTGGACGGCATGTACAGAGCAAAATTCCCTGCGGGAGAGGTCATTGTAATACTGGGCGAAGTTGTGCTGGGCGTATCGGTCATAGTATTTACTGCAGTCTTCGTCAGGTACGGATTCAGAGAACTGATGGAACCGGCCAGCCGCAAGTATCTGATGACGGTGAGCATACTGGTGAATTTCAACAATCTTTGGAACAACATAATTGTTGTGGCTGTATTCCT
This sequence comes from Eubacteriaceae bacterium, assembly GCA_034927505.1. Taxonomy (GTDB): domain Bacteria; phylum Bacillota; class Clostridia; order Peptostreptococcales; family Anaerovoracaceae; genus RUG100. The sequence continues at coordinate 1,109 of JAYFPY010000034.1, read as the reverse complement.
CCATGCTGTAGAGCTGACTCTCATATGTTCGAAGCTGTATGGGATCACGGCGATCGCCCTGCTTGTGATAAATCTTTATTCTGTCATCAACATTTACAAAAAAGATTTTTCGCCTCTGTATACCACTCGGGAAAGCGTAAAAGAAAAAGAGCACATGACTGAGGAAGAAAGACTGGATCATGCGGCGCAGCAGCATCGGCTCACAGAGAGAGAACGGGAGGTCATGATCCTGGCTTATGGGGGGATGACCAATCCGGAGATAGCCGAAGAGTTGTTCATATCCAGGAACACAGTCAAGCGGCACATGCATAATATATTTGAAAAGCTGGATGTCTCGACCCGGGTCGAGCTAATCCATCTGATCAGCAGCAACTGACCGGCGCGGAACACACTCTGCATATCACAGATGCCATGCATGCCGGGCTTTGCCAAGAGCAGGCGCTAAAACAGTCCAAAAGGGCTGTTTTTTAGTATTACCCACATGGGCCATTGTGCCATTTGGCCCTGCAGGGTCATTGTCAGATAACTCCGAAAACGATATACTTTGCCCATCAAACACAACAAATCATATATCATTTTGGAGGAATTATTTTATGAAACTATTAATCATCGGAGCAGGCGGAGTAGGAACTTCCGCAGCAAAAATCATCCAGCTTCAGGGCAAAGAAGGCGAATGGGCAGAAAAAGTCGTTATCGCAGACTATAATGAAGCAAGAGCAAAGACAGTAGCTGAAGACATCTGCGGAGGCGGAAGATTCGTAGCAGAAAAGATTAATGCGAGAGATCCGGAAAACATCAAAGCAATAATGAAAAAACACGAGATCACATGGGTGATGAATGCTGTTGAACCGGATTTCAACCAGAACATATTCGATACATGTCTTGAAATGAAGTCAGGATACCTGGACTGCGCTATGACGCTGTCAAAACCGGATGAAGCCCAGGTCGGACAGAAAGAACTGTCATATGAAAAGCTGGGAGATTACCAGTTCGGAAAGCATGCTGAATGGGAAAAAGCCGGAAACATGGCTATCGTAGGATCCGGAGTTGAACCGGGCATGGCAGACGTATTTGCAAAATTTGCTTCCAAACACCTCTTTGACAAAATA
>JAYFPY010000036.1:0-13940 GCA_034927505.1 Eubacteriaceae bacterium | reverse complement strand
AACAACTTTTTTCGTTTTTTCAAAACTTTTTTTCGCTTTCACTTTCGTTCTCTTTTGCGACAGCTTGCTTATCTTACCAACTTACCGACCTCTTGTCAACACGTTTTTCACTTTTTCTTCCTTTTTTTTCGTTTTTGTTTTATTCCCTTTTGTACAGACCGAAAATCATGTACAGTATCAGCCCTGTCAGGTTGAACAGGCTGAAGAATAAATACACGCCGCCGGCGCCGGTCTTGTCCAGCAGAAACCCTCCTGCCAGCTGGCACAGTATGGTACTGCCGCTGGAACTGAATGAGTAAAAAGCCGCTATGGCCATTCCGTTCAGTTCTCTGCTGACCAGTGCTGAAATATATCTCACGAATTCAACAAGGATGATGCCGTTCACTATCCCCTGAAGGGCGAACAGCGCCAGAAGGAGATAGTATGGCGGCTCCGTTGCATACCAGGCGAAACGCAGAACCGATACGATCATTGCTATCAGTATCAGCTTTTCGGATGTCAGCTTTTCGGAAAGCCACTTTGTCCACGCCATGATCGGCGCTTCGCTGCCTGCCATCAGCAAAAAAGCGATCCCCACGCCTGCCAGCGCACCGCCGCCCTCAATATATAGGAACCCAAAGTATGTGTTGTTGGCTACATTGGTGCCGCACATGAAAAATGCACATATCACCAGCTTGATATATTTTTTGTCGGCCAGAAGGCGTATATATCCTCCATTCTTTTTGGCTTTATCAGCGGCCTTGGGCTTTTGTCTCGTTCTGGATATGGAAAAAATCACGGCTGCCGCTATGACATAACTGATGCAGTACATAGGAAAGATCCATTCCAGTCCGGCTGCATCCGATATCCTTGCTGCAATAAACACTCCCGCCGCGAATCCGGCGGCTCCAAACATGCGTACAAAGCCGAATGGCTGGCCATCGCTCATTGCCAGCGCATCCGACAGAGACATCACCGGAGCCTGAAAGAAATACATCACTGCAAACAGTATGAGGAAAACCGGGAATACGTCAACATGGGAAATGATCATAGAAACAGCAGCTGCCATAAGGCACAGCAGCATGACAAGAAGATGCCTTCTTTCCATAATGGTATAGATCTTGCCCCAGAATGCCGAAGCAAAAATCGCCGTACACGTTCCTGCCGCCGTTACAGTTCCTATTTCAGCTCCTGAAAAACCGATGCTTTTCAGATACTGGCTTATCAGAGGGGTCAGCACGCCTATTGCCATGTAGGTAAAGGTATAAAGGCCCATATATCTTATTTCTGTATCCTTGTGTCCATTCATGTATCACAGTATATCAAAGCAGGCTCTTGCGCACAAGATGACCATGTGATACACTCATGGTGCGTAGAGTAAATATCGTGCGTCAAGTGCCACAGGATGGGATGTAGCCTGTGGACGAAAAGCTGAAAGCTTACGATGCGATGTTGCGTCCGCTACTACATTAAGATCAGAGAATACGCTCCTTCTTAGTGTAGCAATACACTATATTCCTAATACGGAAAGGAGTTTTTTTATGAACAAAAAATCTTTTACTGTTCAACTCGTTGTTATGGCTTTCATGATCGCTCTGGAAATAATACTGACCAGATTCCTTTCGATCAACACGCCTATACTCAGGATCGGCTTTGGCTTTGTCCCTGTTGCCATGCTGGGAATAATGTACGGTCCTCTGTGGGCCGGTGCAGCATATGCTGTCGGCGACCTGATCGGCGCAGCACTGTTTCCTACAGGCGCCTTCTTCCCGGGCTTTACAGCAACAGCATTCCTGACAGGGATGGTCTACGGATCCATTATGCACAAAAAGAAGGCCTCATGGAAAAGGGCCCTCGCTGCTTCAGCAATAGTTGTTCTGATACTGAATCTGTGCCTGGATACCTTCTGGCTGTCTATTCTGATGGGCAACGGCGTTCTGGCGCTGATACCGGTCAGACTGATAAAAGCAGCTGTAATGCTGCCTGTGGAAACCGTAATGATCACGCTGGTATGGCAGAAAGTCATACCGCGCATCCCGTTTTTACGATCTGTCACAGTTAAGCAAATATAGAAAGATCCACTTCACTCTATTATTTCATACATATTTGCAGCATCTTCCTTTTTCTGAGATTCCTTCAGATCAAGGACGCGTGCTGCAATTTCTTTTGTACCGAAACGTATTTTTACAACATCGCCCACGCATACTTCAGTGCCGGCTTTTGCTTCCTTGCCGTTTATGGTTATCCGCCCGCCGTCGCATGCGTCTTTTGCCACGGTGCGCCTCTTGATAAGCCGTGAATTTTTTAAAAATTTATCTATTCTCATTGTCTCTCCTAATAAAAAAGGGCAACGGATGTTGCCCTTGAATAATTCCTGTTTACTTGTTCACAGAATCCTTAAGAGCCTTGCCTGCTTTGAATACAGGAGCCTTCGATGCTGCGATCTGTATAGTTTCGCCCGGTTTCCTAGGATTTCTTCCGGTTCTTGCCTTTCTCTGACGAACCTCAAAAGTACCAAACCCGATCAGCTGTACTTTGTCCCCTTTTTTCAATGTGTCTTCAATTACTCCCATTGTAGCATTGACAGCAGTTTCTGCATCTTTCTTTGTAAATCCCGTTTTGTCTGCTACTGCAGCGATTAATTCAGCTTTGTTCATTATTAATTCCTCCTTCAAACTAATAAATGCGTATGCACGCCTCCCCCTCAAGAACCGATTTTCTGTTTTGCATCATCCCGTAGAACATCAAGCTTTGCTTTATCGATATCCTTGAGAGAATCTCCGGACTCTTCGACCTTCTGTTCAACGTATTCAAATCTTCTGATGAATCTCCCCGTGGCCTGCTCCAGCGCAGCTTCAGGTTCTATTCCCATAGATCTGGAGACGTTTACTGTCGAAAAGAGCAGATCCCCGAGTTTTTCGACGATCGTCTCATTATCCGAATTCCTGCCGGCTTTTATCAGTTCTTTAGTATCTTCGGCTAATTGTGCAAAAGCGCAGTCAACATCCTCCCGGTCAGTTACCGACTCAGCTGCTTTCTTCTGCACTTTGTAACTGCGGATCAACGCAGGAAGTGCATCAGGAACGCTGTTCAGTCTCTCCGTACAAGAACTGTCTCCGTGCTCTCTTACCTTGATATTTTCCCATTTTTCAAGGACTTTGTCAACAGTTTTAGCCTCTTCATCCAAAAAAACATGAGGATGCCGTCTTATCATTTTTTCACATTCTTCGTTTACTACATCTATAAAATCGAATTTTCCGTCTTTTTCTGCAAGCGAAGCATGAAAAATGACCTGAAGCAGCACATCTCCCAGTTCTTCCCTCAGATTCAGATCATCTTCTTTATCGATGGCTTCCGCCACCTCATAGGCCTCTTCGATCATACATATCCTAAGGCTCTTGTGGTCCTGCTCTCTGTCCCAGGGGCACTCTTTTCGAAGTATGCCGACTATATCGTCCAGCCTTGCTATTGCCTGTTCTCTGGTCAATGCTCTCTTTTCCAGCTCCCTGTATTGATTCTTGATCATATTTTTAGCCCCAGTCTGTCTATGGCTCTGAGCAGCTTTTGCCCTGCGGCAAAGCTCTCCAGATCTTTGCGTCTTATGCTCTTCGTAACGAACAGCATCACTGTATATACTACGGCAGCCGCCAATATGGCAATGAGACAGGCGATGCTGTCTCCCTGTCTGCCTCCGAAAACCACATAATACATCAGCCATGCCACTGCAGCCATTACCAACGTCGATACTGCCGGTCTGATATATGTGAGAAGGATCTTGAATAATGCGCCGGTATGCTTTCTTGTGGCGCGCAGATCAAGAGAAGCTACCACGATGTATGTTATCAGTGTTGCCAGTGCCGCACCTTTGATATCCATGCCTTTTATGCCGACAAGTATCCATGTGGCAGCTATTTTTATCACTATACCTATTATCATATTCCTTACTGGTATGAACTGTTTTCCTACGCCCTGCAGCACTCCCGAAACTGTCTGTACTATAGAAATGAAGACTATACTCAACGCCATTATGGCAAATGTAGGAGCCACGTTTATGGCTTCTTCAGCATGGCTGGAGTACAGCAGGAGCAGTATAGGCTCTGCCAGCACAGCCATTCCCGCGGCGCACGGCATGCCTATCATAACTGCCAGTCTTACTGCCAGAGATGTGTTTTCCTGCAGGCTTTCATAACTCTTCGTCCTGTGTGCAGAAGATATCATCGGCACCAGGCTCATGGAAAGAGCCATGGAAAGGGCCTGAGGCAGATTGACAAGAGGCATCACGTATCCGCCGATCTGTCCATAAAGATTCTGCGCAACGTCTTTTGCATATCCGATGCTGACCAGACGATTGATAACAAGAGGCGAATCCAGATAGCTCATTATCGGCGCTATGCATGCTCCCAGAGTTATGGGAACTGCAAACCACAAAATCTTTTTCAGTATCTCACCGTTGGTCTCCGGTTCTATATTTTTACTCTTGGCCACTCTGGCCTTTATGGATCTTCTGCTCAGTGCATACACCAGCAGCATCACCACCAGGCCTCCCAGCGATCCTATGGTCGCGCCGAAAGCCCCTCCGGCAGCGCCCTTTTCGCCGGCGTCATATGATGAAAAAATGCCTATTATCGAATTGTACAAAAGGTAAGCTGCGGTCAGGCCGATTATTACACGAAAAACCTGTTCGATGACCTGCGACAGCGCAGTGGGTTTCATGTTCTGCTGCCCCTGATAGTATCCTCTGAAAGCCGCCATTACCGGAACTATTATCAGTGCCGGCGCAATAGTCTTCATTGCCAGAGCGCTCTCCGGCACAGCGGAAATATTTGCTATTACGTCCGCTCCAAAGAACATTATCAAAAAAGCTGCAGCGCCTATACCCAGCATCAGTTTGAAAGAAATATGGAATACTCTGTGTGCGCCTTCATAGTTCTGTACTATGATCCTTTCGGAAACCATTCTTGAGATGGCTACAGGTATACCTGAGGTAGCTATTACTATAAAAATCGTATATACGTTATAGGCCGGCGTATAGCACGCCATTCCTGTCGCGCCTATCATCCGCGCAAACGGTATCTGATAGATCGCTCCCAGCACTTTTACAAGCACTCCGGCGATGCCCAATATCGCAGCCCCTCTTATAAACGAATGTTTGCTCATTTTTCCTCCGTCAACCGGGCCAGTATCTGCCCTGTTGCTTTCTCTACGTTATAGATGGTTTTTTCTATATCGATCGTCTTATATTCACCATTCTCATACAGCACCCTGCCGTCAGCCATGGTCATTGATACGTTTCCCGCATTAGCGCTGTAAACTACATTATTGATCATTTCATGCACCGGATGCATGTTTGGTCCGCTTACATCCAGCACAGTAAGATCTGCTTTGTATCCCTCTTTTATCATGCCGCAGTCTGTCCTTCCCTGAGACAGCGCACCACCCAGTGTGGCGGCACGAAGCGTCTCTGTCGGCGTGACAGCAATGGGATTATTATAATGCTCTTTGCCTGCGATTGCAAACACTTTCATTTCTTCCAAAAAATCAAGACTGTTGTTGCTGGAAACACTGTCTGTTCCAATGGCGACATTTATACCTCTGTCGATCAGCGCCTGCACATTGCAGACTCCGCTGGCCAGCTTCATGTTGCTGATCGGATTCACTGCCGCTGTGACGCCTTTCTCCTTAAGGATGTCATAGTCGTCTCCCTCGATCCACACGCAGTGGGCTGCAGTCGTCGGAACATCGAACAGACCGTGAGCAGCCAGATATTCCACAGGCGTCATACCGTGGCGCTGTTTACATTCTTCATGTTCTGTTTTTGTCTCCGAAACGTGGACATGCTGATGCGCCCCTATGGACTTTGTGTACTCTGCCAGCTGATCCACAGTTTTCGGCGTCGTCGTATATTCGGCGTGGAGACTCATGTCGATCCTGACCCGTCCGTTTCCGGCCATATGATGGTCTTCAAAAGCCTTCTTCATCTCCCGGCCGGCTGCCATATGGAATATATCTTCATCTCCAAAATTCGTGATGGATCTGGAAATATTGTTTTTGGCTCCGCTCTCCAGTACGGCCCTTACCATGTCATCGGTAAAATAATACATATCTGTGGTGGACACTATCCCGTTTCCTACAGATTCGGCCATCGCCAGCATAGTGCCCCAGTATACTGCATTGCCGTCCAGTTTGGCTTCGAATGGGAATATCCTGTCATTGAGCCACTGCTGCAGCGCCATATTCTCTCCGTAGCCCCGCATGAGGGTCATTGGTGAATGAGCATGGGCGTTGACGAATCCCGGCATCAGCAGTTTCCCCCGTCCGTCGTATTCTCTGCCATGATCGCCTTCCGGCCTTTTGTTTCCGATATACTCTATGGTATCGTCTTTTACCGTCACATACATATCCTTCTGTATGATAAAATCACTGTTCAAAATCATTATATTGCAAAATAGCATGATTACCTCCGTTTTATTATTGATAATAACAAAAATATTATATCAGTTTGCCTGTATAAAGCAAATATAAAAAGCCCCCGGCGGCGTCATGCGCAGCACCGAGGACCTATGTAATAATCCTGTTTATATTCAATTGTCTTTTCCGGTCGTTTTTTTCTTGCCGTGCTCTTTAAAGCCGACAGCGGAAACTACAGTTCCTGCAACCAGTATTATCACTGCCCATATCCAAAGAGTCATTTTACACCAATCCTTGCCTGTCATTTATCAAATAAAAAAATACCATTCGATGTTGGTAATTTCCTCTTCTTTGAATACACAACTACATTTTAAGTGCAACTCTTTCTCATGTCAACATGAAAATGACAAAAAAGTCACTTTGCCATAGCAGAAAGTACCCGGATGACTTCTCTCAACGGGTTTCCGGGCTTTTCAAGAAAAATCGTCTGCGGCTTTATCATTGCTTTTTTATTGAATGTTAATACTATTTTATCCCGTTTTACATCTGCCTTCCTTATATCCATATCTTCTGCAAGAGTTTTTATTCTTGATATCATTATAAGATTCTTTGTTTCGGCAGGTACGCTGCCAAATCTGTCCGTCAGTTCATCTGTTATGTTCTTTTCGTCCCCTTCGTCTGCCACATCTGCTATTTCTTTGTACATGGACAGCTTTGTGATCTCATCGGAAATATATCGATCCGGAATGTATGCGGATATATCGACATCGATCACCGCTTCCTCCCGTTCCTCACGGAGGTTTTCACCCTTCAGACCTCTTACAGCATCCTCTACCATTTTACAGTACAGTTCGTATCCTACATTGACCATGTGACCGTGCTGTTCGCCACCCAGAAGGTTTCCGGCTCCGCGTATCTCAAGGTCCCGCATGGCTATTTTAAAACCTGCGCCAAACTCTGTGAAATCCTTGATGGCACGAAGCCGCTTTTCAGCCACTGAACTGAGGACCTTGCCGGATCTGTGCATCAGGTAGGCGTAAGCCAGCCTTGACGATCTTCCCACACGTCCTCTCAGCTGATACAGCTGGGACAGACCGAACTTGTCCGCGTCTATAACTATCACCGTGTTGGCATTGGGAATATCTATGCCGTTTTCTATTATAGTTGTCGCCACCAGAATGTCGGCATCCCCTTCAATGAATGTCATCATTACGTCTTCCAGTTCTGTTTCATTCATCCTTCCGTGACCAACAAGGATGCGACTGTCCGGCACCAGTTTATATATGTTTTCCGCCAGTCTCTGTATGCCGTTGACTCTGTTGTGTATCACATACACCTGGCCGCCCCGGTCCAGTTCTCTCTGGATAGCCTCTCTTATGACATAGCTGTCTTCTTCCATAACGTAAGTCTGCACCGGATATCTTTCCTCCGGAGGTTCTTCTATCAGACTCATGTCTCTGATGCCCAGCAGGGACATGTGAAGCGTCCTTGGGATCGGCGTGGCCGACAGTGTCAGCACGTCTATATTTTTCTTCAGCGTCTTGATCTTTTCTTTGTGAGCAACTCCGAACCTCTGCTCCTCATCAATGACCAGCAGGCCCAGATCTTTGAATTTCACATCGGACGAAAGCAGCCGGTGTGTCCCTATGACAATGTCCACTGCACCGCTGCCCAGACCTTTGATTATTTCCTTCTGCTCCTTCGCACTTTTGAATCTGCTGATCATCTCTATCTTGAAAGGAAATTTCTCGAACCTGTCGCTGAGAGTGTAAAAATGCTGGCTGGCAAGCACCGTAGTCGGCACCAGCAGCGCTACCTGTTTTCCTTCGGCGGCACATTTGAACATAGCTCTTGCCGCGACTTCCGTCTTGCCGTAGCCTACATCGCCGCACAGAAGCCTGTCCATCACCTTTGGCTTTTCCATGTCCTGTTTTATCTCTTCGATACACCTGAGCTGGTCCGGCGTCTCTTCATACGGAAAACTCTCTTCGAATTCCTTCTGCCATACCGTGTCCGCACCGAAAGCATAGCCCAGGGCCGCTTCTCTGGCGGCGCTGATCTCCAAAAGCTCCTTAGCCATGTTTGCAATGCCGGCCTTCGCCTTGGCCTTTGTAGTGCGCCATTCGCTGCCCGCCAGTTTGTTGATCTTCGGAGAAGCCGAATCCGCGCCCACATATTTTTGTATCAGATCCATCTGTTCCGCAGGCACATACAGCATGTCTCCGCCCGCATACTTTACCTTCAGATAATCTTTTATTTCTCCTTTTACGGTCAGCTGTTCCATGCCCTCGAACTTGCCGATACCATGACTTTCGTGGACTACAAAATCGCCCACTCCGATCTCGGAGAAGCTTTTTATAGGTCTGGCGTTCTTTGAAGATGCGATCTGCTTTCTTCTCTTTTTCTTTCGCGTGCCGAAAATATCCCCATCGGTTATGTAGCATATCTTTTCTTCGGGAAACTCCATTCCGGCTGAAAGATATCCGCTTTCTACCCAGACTCTCCGTCTCAGTTCTGTTCTTGATAGAAACTCTTCCATGTTTTTGGTCCGTTCATCGGAAGAGCATACAATAGTGACCTTGTACCCGTGCTCCAGATATTTTTCAAGGTCTCTTTCCAGTATATCCATCTTGCCGTTATATGACAGAGTCTGCCTGCTCTGAAGAGCGCTCATGCCGTCCAGATGATCCACGCCCTTTATCTTCCTGGCGAAAGGCGTCAGATGCCATGTGTCTCCGGCATTGTACATTTCCTTCAGGTCCTTCGTCGAAGGAAAGTTTTTATAGTCTGCAGATATGATCCGTCCCTGCTCCAGATACACTTCAAAATCCACTTTGAATTCTTTGACAGCCGCTTCGAGATTCTCCCAGCATCGATTCGGATCGTCTGTTATTATTCTCACAGGGCCTTTTACATAATCCCAGATATGCTCCGGTGTTTCATAAAAGTAATCGAAATAGTTTTCAAGGTGCTGGAGATTCGACATCTGATCTATGGATTCCAGCAGCTGTTCTTTTCTGTCTTCCAGCCCGCTGTATGCTTTTTCGATTTTTTTCTTTGCTCTTTCAAATGATCGTTCTTCTCTTATGAGCAGCTCTGCAGGATAAATATATATGTCATCGATATCCGATATAGATCTTTGTGTGGCAGGATCGAAGGTCCTTATGGACTCCACCTCCACATCGAAAAATTCTATTCTGACAGGAACATCGGAATAAGGCGTGAATATATCCAGTATCTCTCCCCGCAGTGCGAACTGCCCGGGAGCATATGTCATGGGCACTCTTTCATATCCCATGTCCACCAGCCTCTTCAGCGTATCCTTTATATCCGCTTCTCTGCCTTTTTTAAGAGAAAAACCGGCCGAAGCGAACAGCTCTGCCGGCGGCAGTTTTTTGACCACCCCTGCCATGGGGGCAACAACTACGCAGTTTTCCCCGCTAAGAAGCGCCCTGAACACCTCCAGCCTCCCCATGAGGGTATCCTTGTTCTTGGCTTCATAACTGAGAAAGGTTTCATTGTCTGCAGGCAGCACATATATTTTTTTCTTAACAAAAAAAGACAGGTCGGCAGCCATCCTTCCGGCTCCGGCAAATGTAGGCGTCACTACGATCCACTGCCCGTCGTGTTCGTTTATTATTTTCCCCGCTGCTGCTGCTGCGCGGCTGTCAGATATCCCTGAAATATTAACACTCGCCATTGTACCTGTTCATTGCCTTTTCTATTCCCTCTTCGATATAACATTCCACCGCGCTGCACGCCTGCTCCACGGCTTTTTCCAGAGGCCCCGCTTCTTCACCGGTGAATCCTCCGGTCACATAATCGATGATGTCTGTTCTGCCGTTGCTGCCTATACCTATCCTTATCCTTGGGAAATCATCGAATCCCAGTTGACGTATCACAGACCTCATGCCGTTATGAGTCCCGGCGCTCCCTTTTTTTCTTATTCTTATGGAGCCCGTTTCTATATCCAGATCATCATATATCAAAAGTAGTTTATCATGATCCATCTTATAGAAATTGACCACTTCTCTCAGGCTCTCTCCGCTGAGATTCATGAAAGTCTGCGGCTTTACAAGCAAAACTTTATGGCCGGAAAGACGCATCTCCCCGACCAAAGCTTTGAATTTCAGTTTATTTATCTTTACGTTCATTTTCTCAGCCAGATGGTCCACAGTTATGAATCCCATGTTATGTCTTGTCTGAGCGTATTTTCTGCCCGGATTTCCCAGGCCGACTATTACATACATTCCTTCACCTAATCGAACAACTTGCTTATTGAATCATTGGTATGTATCCTTGTCATTGCTTCTGCAAAGAGAGGTGCAACAGAAAGATGTTTCATCTTCGGTATTTTTCTTTCATCCGGAAGAGGCACTGTATTCAGCAGGACCACTTCATCGAAAGGAGCTTCTTCCAGTCTCTGTGCGGCCGGTCCCGACAGCACAGCGTGTGTGGCGCAGGCCGATACGCTTGCCGCTCCCAGTTCCATCAGAGCCTTGCCCGCATTGCATATAGTCCCTGCGGTATCGATCATGTCATCGACTATGATGCAGTTTTTATTCTTGATGTCGCCTATGATGTTCATGATCTCGCTTTTGTTCGGTTCCGGCCTCCTTTTATCCACGATGGCTATCGGTGCATTGAGCGGTTCTGCCATCGATCTTGCTCTGGTAACGGAGCCGTGGTCCGGAGATACTATGACCAGGTCGCTGATATTTTTCTTTTTCCAGTACTCCACCAGTATGGGCATGCCCAGCAGGTGGTCTACCGGAATATTGAAATATCCCTGTATCTGCGCTGCATGAAGATCCATCGTGACTACTCTGTCTGCTCCCGCTGCCTGAAGGATGTCGGCAACCAGCTTTGATGAGATCGGATCCCTGGCCTTGGCTTTTCTGTCCTGTCTCGCATATCCGTAATACGGTATGACAGCATTGATACGCCCGGCCGAAGCTCTCTTCATGGCGTCTATCATTATGAGGACTTCCATGAGATTGTCATTTACCGGCGAACATGTCGGCTGCACTATGTAGCAGTCGATTCCTCTGACTGTTTCGTAAAGGTTCACCGATATTTCTCCGTCGCTGAATTTGTTCACTGTGGCTTTCCCCAGCGGTTTTCCCATCAGCGATGATATTTCATCAGCCAGTTCGGGATGGGCGTTGCCGGTAAAGATCTTGTAGTCCGAAAATACTCCGTTTTTCATTTTTACCTCCATTATTTTTTCTTGTTGAGAAGACCGCGTCGTTCCACCCAGCCTTCAAGAGTACGCGCCTTTGGCCTGGAGACATGCAGTGAACCTGACGGTACATTGCTGGTCACTGTTGTGCCCGCTCCAATATATGCCTTTTCCTCAACGGTCACCGGAGAAACCAGATTTACATTGCATCCAATGAAAGCTCCGTCCTTTACCGTTGATCTGTATTTGTTCGATCCGTCGTAATTCACAAAAACTACGCCGCATCCAAGATTGACATTTTCTCCTACATCCGCATCGCCGATATACGTAAGATGTGATGATTTGCTCCCGTCTCCGAAAGTCGAATTCTTTATTTCTACAAAGTCGCCGATCTTACATTTGCTGCCCACATGCGAATTGGGCCTCATGTAAGCAAAAGGGCCTACCGTTGTTCCGTCTCCGACGGAGCTTTCGATTATTACAGAACTCTGTATCTCGGTATTGTTCCCTATTTTCGAATCACAGATGCGGCTGTTCATTCCGATGATGCAGTTCTCTCCTATAGTCACCTTTCCCTCGATGACAACGCAGGGGTATATCACCGTTCCTGCACCGATGACCGTTCCTTCCTCGATGTATGCCTGTCTTATATCTATGAATTCCACGCCTTCTTCAGCATATTTCAGATTGATCTTCAGACGTGCTTTTTCTTTTTTTTCGATTTCCTTAATCATTGATCTTTTCTCCCTTGAACTGCCCCTTGCCGTCCAGCTCCAGTATTTCTTCTCCGACTTTATATACATCGCCGGCGCCCATGGTCATTATCAAATCTCCTTCTTCCGAATTGTCATAAACGAAAGTCGCTATGTCATGAAGGTCTTTGAAAAAATATACTTCCTTGTCGGGATACTGATGTTTGATCTCCTTGGCCAGAGATTTCGAACTGATCTTGTGTATGTTTTTTTCTCTTGCCGCATATATCTCCGCCAGCACCACCTTGTCCGCATCTTCAAAAGCTGCCGGAAATTCGTCGAACAGTGCCAGTGTCCTTGTGTAAGTATGGGGCTGGAAAACACACCAGATATCATTGTGCTTCATATTCTTTGCAGCCTTCAGCGTAGCATGTATCTCCGTCGGATGATGGGCATAGTCATCGATCACCCTGGTGCCTCCCACGGTCTCTCCGAGAATGTCGAACCGTCTCTGAGTGCCCGTATATTCCTCCAGCGTTTTTTTGATTTCAGCGATCTCCACTCCCAGGATATGTGCGCATGCCGCCGCCACCAGTGCGTTGAGCAGATTATGTTCGCCGGGCACCGCCAGCTGCATATGTACCAGTTTTTCTTTATTGTGGAATATGGCGAATGAAGGTTTCCCTTCTCCGTCGAATTCGATATCATCCGCATAATAGTCATTGCTCTCATCAAATCCGTATGTGATCACATTGCTGCGTCCCTTTATGACTCTTTTTACAAAGGGATTCGCACCATAAGCCATGATAAGCCCGTCTTCCGGTACAAGATCCGCAAATTTATCAAACGAGCTGACTATATGTTCTATGTCTTTAAAATAATCAAGATGATCTGAATCGATGTTAAGAATGATCTCTATCTTTGGACGAAGCTGCAGAAAGCTGTCCATGTATTCACATGCTTCTGTCACGAAGTATTCGCTGCCTCCGACTCTGACGTTGCCTTTCAGTTCTTCCAGGTTGCCGCCCACCAATATCGTCGGATCCTTCCCGGCATGTTTCAGTATCAGCGATATCATAGAAGTGGTCGTCGTCTTGCCGTGAGTTCCCGCAATGGCGATGCTGTTTTTGTGCCCCTCCATCAGGATTCCCAGCATTTCGGCTCTCGTGATGCAGGGGATCCCTTTCTCGCGGGCAGCAACCATCTCAGGATTGTCCTGTGCCACCGCCGAAGAATAAACCAGCAGATCCGCCTCCGCCACATTCTTTGCCCGATGCCCCAGCCACACTGTCGCACCATCCTTCATCAGTTTCTCTACCTTTTCACTCTGGTTCATGTCAGAGCCTGTAACTTTATATCCTTTGGCAAGCAAAATATCGGCGATCGCGGACAGGCCTATGCCCCCAATGCCAATGCAATGCACGCATTTTATATTTGAAAAATCAATCATTTATTTCCTCCGTTGTCATACTTGGATATTATAACATATCTGCGGCATTATAGTCACTTATTTGACAATATTTATTCTCTCGAATATTATCATAAATTGCAATTTCAAATTGAACACTTTTTGTAAAAATCAAGCTACGTGTACTTTGACAACTGAATACACCTGATCAAGGAATTCATCAAACAGTTCCTCGGGAGTGGCATATCCAAGGTGTTTCCTTGGAAGAGCA
>JAYFPY010000055.1:0-3745 GCA_034927505.1 Eubacteriaceae bacterium | reverse complement strand
GATTTGTACAAAATCTGTGCAAAAAGAAAGCGACCACACAGGAGCATTTCTACTCTTGCGTAGTCGTTATTCTCTTTGCACCGTTTGGGGAGGCGTCCTTAAAAACTTGATTTTCTCAAATCCCTAAGTTGCACTCCCTTTAGGCGGGATTTCTTTGTTGTGTCAATGCCATGCTGATTTTATAATACTTTACTGAAAAAGCTGATCGCTCTTTCGCTTTTTGTATGGTCGAACAGTTCTTCCGGAGTGCCTTTTTCGACGATCACGCCTTCATCCATGAAGAGGATCCTGTCGGCTACTTCTCTGGCAAATCCCATTTCGTGAGTTACTATGACCATGGTCATGCCGGCTTCTGCCAGGCTTTTCATTACATCAAGCACTTCACCTACCATTTCCGGGTCCAGTGCAGATGTCGGTTCATCGAAGAGCATTACCTCCGGGTCCATGGCCAGTGCCCGCGCGATTGCCGCACGCTGTTTCTGCCCGCCGGACAGAGATGATGGATAGACATCCCGTTTGTCGGAAAGACCTACTCGCTCAAGGAGACGCTCTGCTTTTGCTATGGCTTCCCGGGAGTTCATCTTGCCGGTCTGTATCGGTGCGAGAGTGATATTCTCCAGGGTGGTCATGTGAGGGAACAGATTGAAATTTTGAAATACCATTCCCAGCTTTTGTCTTATGCTGTTCAGGTCCACGCCCTTTGTATTTATCTGCTGCCCGTCAATGAACACTTTGCCTTTTGTAGGCTCCTCCAGCAGATTTAGACAGCGGAGGAAAGTGCTTTTGCCGGAACCGGACGGCCCTATGACGCAGACTACTTCGCCTTCTTCGATTTTCTCATCGATCCCCTGCAGTACATGCAGGTCTCCGAACGATTTATGCAGATCAGTTACTTCTATCACTTGCAGCCATCCTCCTTTCCGCATAAGCCACCACTCGTGAAAGCGGTATGGTCAGACAGAGATATACGACAGCTATGCCGATATACGCCTGCCAGAACATATATGTCTGGCTTGCCCACAGTACGCCGTGTCTGGTTATTTCCACGATGGAAACGATAGACAGGACGGCAGTTTCTTTTATAAGCGTTATGAACTCGTTGCCCAGGGCAGGCAGGATGATCCTTATTGCCTGAGGTATGACGACAAAACGCATGGTCTTGTGCTGAGTCAGGCCCAGCGACCGGGAAGCTTCGATCTGTCCCTTGTCTATGGCCTGCAGTCCGGCTCTGATTATTTCAGCAACATATGCCGAACTGTTGATGCCGCATGCAAGGATACCGCATATATTCGGGAAATCCCTCCATGTAAAATCTATGCCGTGGGACTGAAGCAGCATCGGCAGTCCGGCATACCATATCAGAGCCTGGACCAGCAGCGGAGTACCACGCAGTATTTCTACATATACAGAACCTATTATTTTCGGTACTCTGTATTTTGACATTTTCAATAAAGCAACCAGCAGCCCCAGGGCTACGCCCAGGACTACTGCAAATGCTGTTATTTCTAAAGTTGTTCCGATACCGAGAAAACCTTTCTCGATACCGGTAAGATAATCCTTCACTATTCACTCCTTGATTATTCGCCTAATTTCCATTCCTTGTACAGTTTGTCATAGGTGCCGTCATCTTTTATGTTTTTAAGACCTGCATTGAGTTTGTCGACAAGTTCGGTATTTCCTTTTTTGACAGCGATGCCGTATGATTCTGCATCGATAGTGTCGCCTACGATTTTGATAGTGTCAGGCTGCTTTTCGATATAGGATTTTGTAACAGGCAGATCGTTGATCACTGCATCAACAGTTCCGTTCTGCAGGTCCTGGAAAGTTACGTCCAGACCATTGTATGTCTTTACTTCTTTGATCTTACCGTCTTTCTTCAGAGCATCGGCTTTCTTGGCGCCGGATGTACCGATCTGTACGCCGACTACGCTGTCGCTGGTCAGATCATCAAGTGACTTGATGTCCTTGTTGTCCTTTGCAACTGCCAGAGCCAGTCCGGAATCATAGTATGTATCCGAGAAATCGACTTTCTTTTTTCTTTCCTTTGTTACTGACAGTCCGGAAGCGATGATATCCGCATTGCCGGAATCCAGTGCCGGGATCAGACCGTCGAACTCCATGTTCTTCCATTTCACTTTGAAGCCCTGATCTTTTGCGATAGCATTGACCATGTCAACGTCGAATCCGGAAAGCTCACCGTCATCATCTGTAGTATCGAACGGCGGGAAAGTCGGCTCCATTGCCGCTACATATGTAGTGTCGCTGCTTTCAGAATCACTTGACGAACCGCCGCATGCTGTAAAAGCAAAAACCAGTGAAAGTGACAGCGCCAGTACTACTGCACTTTTAATAAATTTGTTCATTTTAATATTCTCCTCTCGAATATAATTTTTATTATGTGTTTGCACCTGATAATCATACAATACAATGAATATGTTTTCAAGAATTTCCGTGAAATCATTTTATGGGAAATTTCGATTCATTTTATAAGGATGTGATACAAATTTGGCCGGCGTTCCCGGCTGAAGGCTGAGGCAGTCGGTATTTCTACTGCAATGTGGTCTTTGAAATCGTTTGCCGCAGCGTTGCCGCATCCGGGATTGCAGAGTTTGGTGCTCGGTCGCCTCAAAAAGAGCTTACACAGCACCGATTTCGTGGGCTGCAGCGGTCGCGGGGCATCGCAGAGTCCATCCGGACAGACGGACACCCTAGAAATGTTGAAAAACCGTTCTCGGTAAGCCAAAAAAAGACCTACCGCGCACCGCAGCAGGGGATGCGAGCGATTCAAGGTTGACATTGTATTTTGTCTTTGATAACTGCCCGGGCTTTTGCAGAAGTAAATGGATCGTCAGGGGTCTCCCAGGTTATTATCAGATCTTCACCAAAATGGAATCCGGCATCGGCCAGGTTCTGGAGTCGTGCCAGGGAAGCTGCGACATAATTGGGATTTGTCAGAAGGCCCAGGTGTTCCCACAGAATGATTCGGCGATCGTGAGGCCGAAGTATCATAAAATCAGGGAATATGGTGCGGCCGTCCGGCATTAGGATCCCGCATTCATATCTGAACAGAATATTTGCATCAGCAAGTTCATCATCGATCGAGGCTTCGGATTTGGAACGTGCAAGAGTCCCGCGTTTTGTTCCTACAATCAAATGTTCCGGATGATAAGGGTTAGTTTTATATGGCATATTCAGCCATTCCGACGGAGAGACGGAGCCGTTGGGGAAAATAATTTCTTCGCTTTCGATAGCCTTAAAATTAGATGCGGCCTTTTTCAGCGTTGTGAGATTTTTACGCATGACTGATAAATTATAACGCAAAGCCTTTTTTAATTGCAGATCCTTTATCAGCATCCGGCCTTCCTGTGTGTGCTCTTGTATCCGAAGTTTGAACTGTTTATTATCGGCGTAAATCGTTTGATAATAGTAGCCGTCTCTTTTACTGCAATACAAATGCCCTTCGGGTAAAGCCGGGGCAATAGTCTTCATTTTTTTCAACACCGCAGCATGACGTTCTATTTCATGATCGATCATCTGCAGCAGTTCCTTTTGCTTGTACATATGCAATATCCTCCATTTGATATTCACAACTATAATAATTATATGGTGCTCGGTCGCCTCAAAAAGAGCTTACACAGCACCGATTTCGTGGGCTGCAGCGGTCGCGGGGCAGTGCAGAGTCCACCTGGGCAGACGGACACCCTAGAAACGTTGAAAAACCGTTCTCGGTAAGCCAGAAAAAGAC
>JAYFPY010000041.1:0-59331 GCA_034927505.1 Eubacteriaceae bacterium | reverse complement strand
AAAGAACGGAGAAGAAATATACGCACTGATGCTCAAAACGAAGAAAGAGCGGATGCAGGAAAGTCGTCAGGTACAGATCAATGAAAAGATCATTGAAAAAAGAAAGCTGGTTGCCGGTGCAGAGATGCAGCACAACCTTCCGTGGATAAATCGTGGCCAGCTGTGCGGCTCGTTGAAGACGATAAAATCGTTCAGGGGTATCTGATCAAAGAAAACTTATCAAAAAGGTGTTTGCTCTTTTCCCACTGTAACTTGACACAATCCAAATCATCATCTTCCTTGCTTTTTGCATCGCTGTGTGATAGATTGATATTAGAAGTAGATCGCTGTGGGGGTTTTATACCCCCCATATAATCATAGTCTTTCGAGACAGAGATTAATAGCAGTGTATCTACTTTTGTTTTATCCGCATAAAAAAAGAAGGATTTCAGATGCTCGATGCAGAAACTGCCGCCGATCCAACGTCCGATAACGTGTCGTACTCTCCTTCTTTTAATGATAATACAACACCCGGTAATGAAGAAAACAAGAAAAGGTGCGTGCGAAGATCAAGAAACTGATGAATTAGCAAAATTTTCTAACAAATCATGTTATATATAGTGTATAATGACAAAGGGAGATGTTTTCAAAGGGATTCTTATAGGGAGGGATTCGATATGAATACTAACGCAGGCAGCAGAATAAAAATAGTTCTTGCTGTTATTTTTTCGTTGATACTGACATTTACAATGATGCCAATGAGCGTATCAACTGTATGTGCAGATACTGGAGACAGTCAGGCGCAGAAAGCAGCGGAGACGAAGACCGGAGATGTTGCAATCAATGAGACTAATTTTCCGGATGCTAATTTCAGGAGCATTGTAGAGGAAATTGCAGGAGGCGGGGATACGCTGACGGCTGATACGATCAAT
This sequence comes from Eubacteriaceae bacterium, assembly GCA_034927505.1. GTDB lineage: Bacteria > Bacillota > Clostridia > Peptostreptococcales > Anaerovoracaceae > RUG100. The sequence goes on along the minus strand of JAYFPY010000041.1, from coordinate 58,420 downwards.
AAGATGACAATAATAGACTGCAGTAAGAAGAAAATAAGGAACCTAAAGGGCATCGAGTATTTTACGGCCTTGACAAACTTGAATTGCAATACCAACCAGCTGACAACCCTTGATGTGAGCAAAAACACGGCCCTGAAAGAGTTGTCGTGCTATTCCAACAAGCTGACAAGCCTGGATGTGAGCAATAACACGTCCTTGGAAGAGTTGGACTGCGGTTCCAACCAGCTGACAAGCCTGGATGTGAGCAAAAACACGGCGCTTACATATTTGGATTGCAATACCAACCAACTGACAAGCCTGGATGTGAGTAAAAACACCGATTTGACATGGTTGGATTGTTCTACCAATCAGCTGACAAGCCTGGATGTGAGCAAAAACACGGCGCTTACATATTTGGATTGCAATACCAACCAACTGACAAGCCTGGATGTGAGTAAAAACACCGATTTGACAGTGTTGAATTGCGATGACAACCAGCTGACAAGCCTTGATGTGAGCAATAACACGACCTTGGAAGAGTTGGACTGCGGTTCCAACCAGCTGACAAGCCTGGATGTGAGCAAAAACACGGCCTTGAAAGAGCTGTGGTGCCATTCCAACAAGCTGACAAGCCTGGTTGTGAGCAAGAACACGGCCCTGACAGTGTTGGTTTGCGATTTCAACCAGCTGACAAGCCTGGATGTGAGTAGTAACGTGGCCTTGACAACGTTGATGGGCGGTTACAATGATCTGACAAACCTGGATGTGAGCAAAAACACGGTCCTGAAAGAGTTGTATTGCGGTCACAACAAACTGACAAAACTGGATGTGAGCATTAACACAGACTTGACAAGGTTGTATTGCTTTGATAATCAGCTGACAAGCCTGGATGTGAGCAGTAAAACAGCATTGATAGAGTTGAATTGCAGTTCCAACCAGCTGACAAGCCTGGATGTGAGCAATAGCATCGGTTTGACAGGATTGGATTGTGGTTCCAACCAGCTGACAAGCCTGGATGTGAGCAAAAACACCGGCTTAACAGTATTTGTTTGCAATTACAACAAATTGACAAGCCTGGATCTCAGCAAAAACACTAAATTGATCAGTAGCTATTCTACTATTTCGCCACAAAACCTTGTACTCAAAGCAAGATATACAGGCGGAAGGTATGTTGTCGATCTTAAGAAAAACGATCCGAATATCGAATTATCAAAAGTATCGAACGTGTCTTCTGCAGGTGGGAAATATAACAGCACGGCGGGTACCATTACGTTTGATTCCATCCCATCAGACAAAGTCACATATGACTATACGACTAATAATACTGCCGAGCCAACGATGGATGTTTCAGTAACGATCAAAGAAGGATTCATGATCACATATACAAAGGCAAAAGCCACCGGCAGATACTCAGTCAAGGTCAGCTGGAAGAAGTCAAAGGGGGCCACATCATACAAGGTATATAAAGCCACGAAGAAAGCCGGAAAGTACAAACTGGTCGGAACCGTCAAAGGCACTTCCAAGACGGTGAAAAAGCTGAAAGCAAATAAAAAATACTGGTTCAAGGTAAGAGCAATAAACAAAGCCGAACATGCAACATCGAAGGCAGTATATGCAAAGACAAAGAAAGAACCTGTTTCATTCACTGTCAAAAACACAAAAGGCACTAGCGTGAAAGTGCACTGGAAGACGGTCAGGGGAGCCAAAGGATACCAGGTCGCAAACAACGACACAGCAAACGGCAAGATGAAGACTTACTGGACCGGCAAGAATAGTGTCAATACATACACAAGCGGACGAAAGGCTGTCGGAAAAACATACAAGTTCAAGATGCGATACTACAAAGTAAAGAACGGCAAGAAGATATACAGCAGCTGGACTAAGGCAAAGACCATAAAAGTAAGATAGCATAGATCGTGTCAACGGCGCTTTCCCTGAGCAGGGAGGCGCTGTTTTGTGGTGTCGGATAAAAATGTGGCAGAAAATGTAGATTTCGAGTAACTGTGGAATAGAAAACATCGATCATTTTAAGATGCTTTTCAAATGCAGCGGTATAGTGTATCCTAAATAGAAAGGTTTTTACAATGCAGATGCAAATGGAGGAATTTATACATGAAGTACAGCGAAACCGGATTTAGACCATTCTATCATAATTTTTGTGTACTCCCGATAACAGAAAACACAAAGGATTCATTGAAAGATTTTCCCGGCGAGGAAATAGCAAATGGCATTCTAACATATGGCTACTATGACAGCCGTGAGGGGCTTACATTGGAAGTGCTGGCAGCGGCGCAGGTAAAAGGCGAGGATGCAAGCTTCGGAACTGCGCCGGAGGATACCGGATCGATCATCCGGATCGGCGATGTGTCTGAGGATGAGTTTTTGTTTTTCGACGACGACGACGGCAAACTTGCCGAACGTTATGCAGATAAAATAGAAATGGTCCATCAATACGATGCTGATGAAGAAGTGGAAAAATCCAGAGATATGATTTTTTTGGACCCATGCCGTCATAAAGAGTGCATCGATGATGTAACGGTATATCTTATGAAAGAAGGATCGGAACCGGAAGGCTGCCGTACAAGGATAACCGGATTGGGAGAGCATTGTATTATCGGTACTCTTCTAAATGAACCGGTCCGCAGTCTTGGATATCACGAAGGCGAAGAGATTTCCTTCTTTGTGCAGGCGAATGATAAAAATGAAGTCATCTGTTATTCAAATATAGTAACTGCAGCAGACCTGGAAGACGGCAGTATGCTGGAGGCAGCGGTTGCCAAATTCAATAAAGAAAGAAATGAGCAGAATCTTTTATCCATAATAGAAATTTTAAGAGACAGTAATGTGTGGGTCCCGTGCACAGCAGTCACGGGTGAAGACTCTGCAGCAAAGGACAATTTCAGGCTGGTCCCTGATATTCTGCAAAATGGTGAAGCGTTGTATTTCCCGATGTTTTCAACAGTAAAAGCAATGGGAGACTACGGTAATGATTTTTCCAAGATACAGAAACATATGCTTGAAGTAATCACTATGGCAAAGACTAATGCCAAAGAACCGGTAGGGATCGTATTGAACGCATTCAGCGAACCATTCGTGCTGGATAAAGAAATATGGGACATTGTTGAAAAGATGGGATCTCGTATTGAGGGATCGGATAAATAGCTTTTTTGATGCCGTCGGGAAGAAAACAGTAAAAGCAGGGCAGCATAAGTCGTATTTTGCACATGGAGAACTGCAATCCATACATTATAATCGCTTTTCACATCGAAAAGCGATTATTATAGTATTATCAAAAGAACAGTGACAGGGAGGTAAGAGATAATATGAAAAAGAAACTTTTGGCAGCGGTTCTATGTTTGGCTATGATCTTTTCTTTCGGCGTGAGCTCGAATGTGCTTGCAGATACCGGATCTGAAGATGCAGTAAATGGTGACACAGTAACTCAGAGTGAGGAAGATACTGTTGACAAAGAACCTGCGGCAGAGGCAGAGAAAGAAGAGGCGGAACAGTCACAGAAGAAAATCGCAACTGTAATGTATAAAGCAAATGGAGGCAGCGGCAGTGATTTCGACGCGGGCCAATATGAAGAAGGGGATGCAGCAGTCATACTTGGCAATGATGTGAACAGCGGCAGCGGTCCGTCATTCACAAGAGAAGGATATACGTTTCTGGGATGGTCGAAAGACAGCGGTGCCGGTATCGCAGATTACAATGAAGGCGATAATGTTCAAGTGACGGAAGGGGGTATCGTCCTTTATGCCGTATGGAAAGAGGAAGCTGCGTATGATGATGCATACAGAGACAATGAGACGGAAGCTCCGATTGAGGAGATAAGGGCAGCGCTAAGACAGTCTTTAGACATCGTTAAAAAGACAGGGAAGGCAGCCGGCGTAAAAAGCAATGCATCAGAGGCAGGCAAGATATGGTGTCAGGCCAATACAGGCAAGGATCGTGAAATAAGATACTGGCAAAATCAGAACAAGTATAATGTGAAAAGCTCGGTATGGAATGAAAAGACCAAAGATCAGATACTGAAGGATCTTCGAGTTGTTGCGTTTGACAAAAACGGTTACTCCATACCGTACAGCGATATCACTTTGGACCGGGATGAGCTGGATCAAATGAACAGCTGGCTGAAACGTACTGATTATCAAAATATGTTCAGCACTTCCGGGACCTGGGATAAAAAAGGGGATTATACAGTATTGATACAGGATATCCATGCTGTAATAAACGGCAGGACAGTAAAGATAGGTACATATAAACTGATCCAGGGCGGAGACCTGGTATACCATCCGCTGGCGACATATGTGCCGGTATGGGATGATTTCACATGGGATATTGCCGACGGCGAGCTTACCATGGACAAAATGGAAGCATTGGGCAATTCTGAAAGCAGATATAAGAGAGAAGACAACGGTTATGTATTCAAGGCCAAAGCCTTAAAGTCACAGCCGGGAGAACAGTATCTGAATGACATAAACAAAGCCATAGATGAAGGCAGGACCGGAACTCATCAGGTGTCAGTATATGATTCTGATCTTTCTGCATCTGAAAGCGCAGTCAGCCTTATATTCCCATCCACATTCAAGGTCACGCTGGTAGATTCGCGGTTGAACGTCAATTATGATTTTGTTTCAGGGACCATTGGCAAAACACTGCCTTCAGAAGTTACAGCGCTGCTTCCGCATGGGAGTCGTGTGGCAAAGAATACAGCAGTGACAGCAATAGAGCCTGCTGAAACTCAGGTAAAAGTCGACGGCGGAGTATGGACATTCAAGGGATGGGATAATAGCACATTGACTGCAGTCGACAGTGATATCCTGTTCACGGGTACTTGGACATATGCAGAGAATGCTCCGACCAAAAAGAACAACGTGTCCAAGTCTGTGGATAAAACTGTCCGTACTGCTGCCGCAAAGACCGGCGGGACAAAGAACGGCGAGACAAAGACCGGCGATGACTCATCCATGTGGACATGGATAGTGATGCTGCTGGCGGGAGCGGGAGCAGCTGCTTTTAGGCGAAGAAAGACAAATAAATAATACTCTTGACTTGTCCTTACATTGAACGTATACTGTTTCGTTAAGGAGAATGATCCATGAGAAAATATTTCAATACATTTTTATCAAAAACTATAATGTTCATTGTGGTAATAGGCATTGTTCTGGTCTGCAAGAAAGTATTCGGGCCGGACAATGTTGTTGCCGCCATCGGCATGATAATACAGGCTCTGTTTTTCCTCTCTTCGGACCTGACAATGGAACCGGTAAAAAACTTTTTCAAAATACTTGCGGCCGATCTGCTCCTGGGATTTTGCGCAGCCGCTGTGCATCTGGATCCGTGGCTGGGGCTGGCCGTGAATCTTATACTGATTTTCGGAGTGATCTTCATATTCATGAAAGATCTTTCAACGCCTATGTATTTTCCGTTCATGCTGACATATCTTTTTATGATGGCCACTGCGCCCATCGGCATCTCCGAATTGCCGCCGAGGCTGGCTCTGCTGGCTTTTGGAGCATTCATGACTATCGTTCTGCAACTGATCTTGAATATAGGAAAATCTAAAAACAAAACAAACACAGACTTCTGCGCGCTGGCTGATATGCTGATAGAAAAAGCCGAAACGACCGGAAAGGAAAAACCTGATGTCAGCAAAAAGATCAGGGAAGTTGCCCGCATCATAAATGACAGAAAGAAAAGCTCTTTTTTCATGTCAAAGGCATCATTGGATAAGATCAGCATAGTGACATGCATCGAAAGAATGGATCTGATATTGGATGAGATCCCGGCGCCTGACGGTTTCTGTGAGATAATGAAATCTTTCAAAGAATATATAAATGATGACAGCATAGACTATCCGGAAAAAACCGATCTGTTCATTGCCGGATATGAAAACCGCGCAGAGGAACAGTATCAGTTGTACGAGCTGCTGGAAGTGATGGATGTACTGAAAAGATCCGCATGCAATCTGAAGGAAAAACGTAAAAACAAAGTCCGCGGCGTGATAAAAAAAGGGAAGAAGCCGAAAGAATATCGTATGTGGCACATATTCAAAGAAAACTTCACGCCTGATTCCATACGTTTCAGTTTCGCTTTCAGGGCCGCAGTCGGCATATCGGCAGCATGGTTCGTCACGGATTTCTTTGACATGCAGCATGGGCGGTGGATAATGTTTTCTATGTTCGCCATCATTCAGCCCTATGCGTCAGAAGCCAGGAGCAAGATGCTTTCCCGTATCCGAGGGACGGCCATAGGTTTCGCGGCTTATCTGGTTCTCTTCAATGTGTTCCACACGGCTCTGGCTTACAGCATCATTTTCATGGTCGTCGGATACGTGTTCAGTTATATCAAAGACTACGGCAACCAGACCATTTTCGTTACAATTACTTCCATGGGCATGGCGTCTATGGCAGCAGGCTCGGCGGCAGATGTGGTCTGGGCCAGGCCATTGTTCGTTGTCATCGGCGGTTGTGCTGCTCTGCTTCTCAACAGGTTTTGTTTTCACTGTACTGTTGCAGGGACCACCGCGCAGCTGCAGCATCGGTATTTTGACGTGGCTGTCGCGCTCTTCCGAGAGCTTTTCGGAAAGGACGGAAAAGACATAGACGAAAATCACGTCGCGAATATCCTGCTGGCTTCCAATTTGATCGAAGATAAGATACAGCTGAACAACACCACTCTTGAAGATCCAAAGATCGATGAATTTATAAAATATGACCGGATGCTGATCAACGACATAATGTATCTTTCTTACGGCCGCATGAAGGGCGGTCTGCCCGGCAGTGTAAAGTCGATCACGGACAAGCTGGTGCAGGGACGTGAGTACGACAGGATATCGTCTGAAATAGAAATGAAATTCAAAGAAACAGATTTATCGTCATGCAAAACACAGCTGGTAGCGCTGCAGGATATCGTACAGGAGAGCCGCCATCTGAAAAGCATGATGGAGTCTTGATCCGGTAATTGAGATCATTCGATCCGCTTTATAGAGAATATATGCAAAATAATGCGCAAAAGCATATTGCATTTATATAATTATGCTATATAATTGACGTATAGCAATAATTTGTTGCTTGTAATAGAGTTAAAAGACAATATTTTTTAACGAAGGGAAGGGATGATATTATGAAAACAAGGAAAAACACTATCAAAAGGCTCGGTATTTTTGCAGCTGTTCTGGCAATGTGTTTGACAGTATTGACTGCATGCGGCGGACCCGCCAACCTGGAGGAAGCACTCAATGATGAAGATGTTCAGTCCACACTTAAAACAGTGGAAAAATCGGGCGTAAAGGTCACAGCAAAAGACAACACAATGATCTACACTTATACCTTTGATGACAGTTATGATTTCTCGAGCAGTGATGCGAAGAAACAAGCGGCAAAAGAACTGAAGGCTGAGGATGCTTCTTTGGAAGAAAGTCTGGAATCGTCTGTAGATACGATCGAGGAAGAAACGGGCCTTGAAGACATATCTGTAAAGGTCATCTATAAAGACAGCAAAGGCGATACTATTTACGAAAAAACATTTGATTTTTAAAATCAGCAGCATACGCACAGGATCCGGTAAAACACATAATATCGGATCCTGTGTTTTCAGTTATGCTGTACTGGAAGGGCGGCTGTAGAAAATAAATCATTTTGCCCCTTCAGATAGTACTGATTTGATGTATAATGATTGTTAGGAATATTTTATTAACAAATCACTGGTATAAGATTGCGTATTAGGGGCAGCAGATCTGCATATGCACCTGCGAGAGGAGATTTTACGTAATGTCCAATTATTATTTTGCGATTGTAATAATGACAGTGACCATGCTTGTTGTGTTGTCATTGCTCATCAACGGAAATAGAACGTTATCTAAAAAAAAGCGGACGGGCTTTCATTTGGTTGCCGCGCTCATCATTATTGCAGTGTGTTCTGAATTCATGGGAGTACTGTTGAACGGGACTGACAGTTCCACAAGGGTGCTGCATATTGCAGTAAAATGTATTGAACTGTCTATAGCGCCGGCAATTCCGATCATATGCGGATTGTCTATTTATCCGGCAAAGCATAAATGGGCACCGATGTCGTTGATAGCGATAAATTTTGTGCTGGAACTGCTTTCTGCTTTTTACGGGTTCATATATTTTGTTGACGCGCAGAACGTATATCATCACTGTGCTTACTACGGCCTGTATTATATAGCATATACTCTTGGGACCATTTATCTTCTGATCTACGTTTTTCGGTTTTCTTCCAAGTATCAGAATCAGAAAACCATGTGTCTTGCAACGATCGTGGTATTTATATTTGCAGGGATCATCTGTCAGGCTATTGATGGTTCGCTGCGCATCGTGTGGCTAACTGTCGCCATCGGTTTTTCTCTGTTCTATATTTATTTCAGCGACCTGATACTTCAGATAGATGTTTTGACCGGCCTTTTGAACCGCGGGTCTTATGACAATAAAATAGAGTCTGTCAATAAAAATGTTACGATCATGTTTTTTGATATCGACCATTTCAATCATAACAATGATACTTATGGTCACAGCGCCGGGGACAAATGCCTGAAGGCTGTATCCGCCGAAGTAAGGCATGCTTTCGGCAAGATCGGTCTTTGTTATCGTTTCGGAGGCGATGAATTCTGTGTTATCACAAACCGGAGGATCGGCAATATCGAAGACTATATTTCTGCATTTCTTAAAAACATGGACAATAAAAGAAAGACGGAAGATCCGAAACTCCCGTATGTTTCTATCGGATATGCCGATCATGATCACGGAGACAGCATTGATGATGCTGTGTGGCGCGCAGACAGGATGATGTATGAATACAAACGAAAACACCGTCTAAATCCGCTTGATGGATCTTCCCAGGATCTCGTATAATCCCTGCGGATCGAAAGGCTTTGCCAGATGTGCATCCATGCCTGCTTTTTTCAGCAGCTTTATTGCGATCTAAGCATTGAGAGGGTGACCTTCGACCAGCAGGATCGATGCTCCCTTTAATCCGGGTGATATCTTTGATTTTTTATCTTCTTTCGACCGGATAAGACGTTTGGCTGTCTCATCATCTACCAGTTCAAAGTCGACATCCACGTTGATTTAATGATAATTCGGAACCGGCGGATTTACAACAGATTTCATAATGCAGACGGAGGCTGATGTTGGTTCAGGTATGTGCTATAATAGAAAAATGATGATAAAAGATGGAAAAGAATATATAGATCAGGTCCAAGATCTGATCGTTGAATATACACGGCGGCTGGGCAGGGATCTGTCCTTTCAGAACATTGATGAAGAGCTGAAAGATCCCGCGCTTAAATATACTTCTCCGGAAGGCGAACTGCTGGTGGCTGTTGATGATGAAAAAGATGACGGAAAAAAAGTGATCGGCATGGTGGCTTATCATAGGCTTTCGGAAAGCCGATGCGAAATGAAAAGGCTGTATGTGGATCCGTCTGCCAGAGGCATGAGGCTTGGGGAAAAGCTGGCAGAGGCTGTCATTGCACACGCAAAAGCGGCCGGATTCGACGAAATGGTGCTGGACACCATCACGCCTCTTCAGGCAGCGATACATCTTTACAGCAAGTTGGGATTCCAGGAATGTGAGCCTTACTACAACAATCCAATGGACGATGTTGTTTATATGAAAAAAACACTGTGATATGAAAAAAGCACTGTGATATGAAAAAAGCACTGTGATCGGATGCGGTCATTTGAAAGCGTGTGGATTCACAAATTGGCCGCGGCCTTCGGTACTGTGACCGTAGACAATGGCGTCTGCCGGACATCTATGGAGACATCCCAGGCAGAGGCAGCATTTTTTCTTTGTCCATATCGGCTTTTCAGATATTATTTTGATGGCTTTCATTGGGCACTGCTCAGCGCAGAGACCGCAGCCGATGCAGCTGTTTTTCACACGGAATTTCCTTGTGACTCGTGCAGTGCTGTAGAGCAGACGGGCGATGTACGAAGAAAGATAAAACCCACGGCAATGATTGAAACTTCCTGTTGTTTTTTTCTGTATCATGTTTATCACCCGGTCGATCTTCGGCTCGGCAGTTTCTGTTTTGTGCCGGTTATTTTCGGAGTCGGAGCAGTCAAAGAGGGGCGTCCATGTATCCACCATGCGCACTGCGAATCTGCCCTGCAGTTTCAGACCTTTTTTGGACAGTGCTCTCGCCATGTACATCTGGGCGCCGCCGGTAAATGAGCCGTATGTCAAAACGCAGCAGACATAATGATTGCCGCTTCCGGCGCTGTTTCCATCGCTGCTTCCATCGCTGCTTCCAGTTTTGAGTTCCATCTTTTCAAAGAAATCGTTCACGATCGAAGGAAGCCCCCAAAAGTATACGGGCGAAATAAAAACCAGAGATTCGCCGGGAGTCGGTGAAATGTCAAATCTGCCGGCCCTGCATCGGTCGGATATGGAGACAGTTTCTTCACCTAAAACGGCCGCTGCCCGTTCAGCGATGTATTTACTGTTGCCTGTGGCCGAAAAATATACGATCATTTTCTACCTCCATTTACATCTTCGTTTATACATTTCTGTCAATACCTTTCCATATATACCTGCTGATACAGTTTAACACATGTTTTTGGAAAACAGAAAAAATGAAAACTCATCAAACGGCAAAAAACATGTGACTGATGAGTTTCAAATTGCGACGAATATAGCAAAACAGAAAAAAACCAGCATTTAGAACTCATCAGACATTGATAAAAGAGCAATTGATGAGTTTTAGACTGTCTGCGGAGAGCCAAATCGTAGGAGAATTGATAAAAACCAGCATTGAGAACTCATCAGGGCTAGGAAAAAGGTCGATTGATGAGTTTCAAGAAGAGTTTCGAAGGCTTGAACTGCCCGAAAACAAAGAAGAAATGAATGATAATTCGCTCAACTAGTTCAAAATCGTGTTATAATACTAAACAGGGAAAACAATCGGCAGGAAAACAATCGGCAGGGAAACAATCGGCAGGAAACAATCGGCAGGAAACCGATCGACAGAATATCTATCGAAGAGGAAAATGACAAAACGGAAGGAAGCAAGGGATGATGAAAACTAAATCAAAGATGAAAACCGGAGCAGGGATCGCAATGGCGGTGATCCTTGCTCTTTTTACTGCAGTCGCCATGATGCCTATTGGGGCATACGCAGGAAATGTGAGTCAGAGTTCGGCCGGAAGCAAGGCGACCGGAAGCAATGTGGCAGGAAGCAAGGCGACCGGAAGCAATGTGGCAGTGAGTGCTGCAAAGTCGGCTGCATCTGCAAACGGCGATGTTATATTCACAGGAGAATTCATTGACTTAGGCGATGCACAGCTGAGCAGCAGCACGCCCTATTATGTCAATGGAAAGGCAAGCGCTGCAGGCGTTTTGGGAAAAGACGGATGCACCGCTTATTTCGATGCGGCAGAAAAGGTGTTGACTTTGCAGGATGCTGAGATAATATCCGGCAGCGGCAGCAACGAGTATAAGAACAATGAGGGCGGTAATTACCACAAAGGAGTAATCGATTATTACGGTGCGGAAGGTCATTCAGAAAATGTGACCATTGTTCTGAACGGGCACAATACAGTCAAAAGCAGCAACCCGGCTTATTACGCCGGGATCCAGGCCGAATGCCCCACATCATCATACAAACCGGATCTGATATTCAAAGGCAGCGGCAGTTTGGACATCGAAACATGCGACACAGCATGCCCGGGAAATTACGGGATCAGGATTGAATCTGACGTCACATTCAATGGAGGCGACATCAGCATCAGGAACGGAAACAACACCGGGGCGTTAGACAGTGACTACTGCGGGAACAAAGCCATATCATCAGTAGGCGGCTGTGTGAAAATCAATAAGGGCACAGTCCTGGCACAGGCGGGAAGAGCATATAACGAAACGTCCTGCGGCATAGAAGCCCAGTGGGTTGACATATATGGAGGCAAGTTGACAGCAAAAGGCGGATCCGTAAGAGGGAATGCGGTCAATTGGGAAAAAGCCAACAGGTGGAGCCTAGGCGTCAAAGCTTCGGCTTCCACAGAAAACAACGGCATAGGCATACACGGCGGAGTCTTCACAGCTTCGGCGACCACCGCGGCAGAAGACCCAGGCTCCACGGCGGTGAAGACCAACGCAATGGAAAAAGCGCCGAAAATGGACATACAGAATTATGTATGGCGAACGGCCGCCGCAGACCGGTTCACAGGCAGCAGCGACAGAAAATTCACGTGGGACGAATCGCAGGATTATACAGAAATAGCCATCGGATCTGTAGTAAAAACAACCGAACCAAAAGGAGGCAGCATCAGCACCACGCCGACGTTTGCTTCATACGGTGAAAAAGTCACAGTAACAGCCACACCGGACACAGGATATGCCTTGAAATACATTACGGTGGATGGGGAAGCCATTACCGGCAGCACATTTATTATGAAAAACAAGGCAGAGACAGTCAGCGCAGTGTTTGCAAAGAAGACTTTTGCTGTGAAAGCCAAGGCGTCGCCGAAGAAAGGCGGCAGAGTCTCCGGCGGAAAGACCGTCAAATACGGATCGTCTGCCACCCTGAAAGCCAAGGCAAAATACGGATATAAGTTCAGCAAATGGACGAAAAAAGGGAAGAAAGTAAGCGGCAGCAGTACATTCAAAGTAAAAAACGTAAAAGCATCATGCACATATACGGCCGTTTTCAAAAAGAGACCTACAGTCAAATTCACACTTCAAAAATCAGGCAGCCGCCGCATCAAAGTCCATTGGAAGCCGGTAAAGGGAGCAAAAGGTTATCAGGTCAGGAACAACCATGACAAAAAACGGGTCATGAGAGTAATGTGGACCGGGAACAACAGCATGCACACATACACCAGCATCAGGGACGTAAAGGGAAGAACATATAAGTACTCGATGAGATATTACAAGATAAAACATGGCAAGAAAGTATGGAGCTGCTGGAGCCCGGTCAAGACGATAAAAAGATGAAGTGGTAAAAACGCGGCAAAAACGCAGCAAAAACACAGCAAAAACATTGCAAAAACGTGATAAAAACTCGGATATAAGAGCGCGACAGAATATAAACGATAAAATAATTATGGTAAATTTGACAACCACGGTACATTCAATTATCATAAACGTATTGCAATTCTATTTTTAAACATTTTCCTAATAGGGGAAAGTATCAAATGAGGAGGAAAGATCAAACATGAAAAAGTACATTGCAGAATTTATTGGTACACTGGTGCTTGTTACCTTCGGCTGCGGAGCGGCTGTGGCGGCAAACACACTGGTGGGGAGCATGGGACTGACAGTGCCGCTAGGCTTCACCACACTGCTGATTGCATTTGCATTCGGACTTTCCATCGTGGCTATGGCTTATTCCATAGGCAACGTGTCGGGATGCCATGTGAATCCGGCCGTGTCTCTTGGCATGCTGGTGGCAGGACGCATGACCGTAAAGGATTTTGTCGGTTACATAGTTGCTCAGTTCGCAGGCGGCGCCGCAGGTGCGGCCATACTGTGGGGGATATTTGCCAGCAGGGAATCACTGGGTCAGAACGGATACGGATCCAATAGTGCTCTGGGGATCGACATGATGACGGCACTTGTTGTAGAAGTAATTCTCACATTTGTCTTTGTACTGGCTGTGCTGGGCGTGACATCCAAAGTGGAAAACGCCGGCGTTGCAGGGATCGTCATAGGCCTGTCTTTGACGCTGGTGCATATTCTGGGCATACCATTCACAGGAACATCGGTGAACCCGGCGCGAAGCTTTGGCCCTGCTATATTTGCTCAGGGTGATGCTCTTTCGCAGCTTCCGGTATTCATAATCGCACCTTTTGTCGGCGGAGCCATAGCAGCTCTCGTCTACAGATTTGTCATTGCAGACAAAACAGAAAAGGCGTAGAGCTGATCGGAGACATTAATCAAAGTCATCAAAAAGCCGCCTGAAGACAGGCGGCTTTTGAGTCCTTAAAAAACAGTGTTCGTTTTCGGATCACTCCTCGACCAGCGTCTCGTTGAAGGTCACGAGAGTCTTGGTTATTTCAAAGGCGTCCTGTATATCCACACCCATTGAAACTATATCCAGATCATTGTCCATAGAGTAGAAAATGGCTGCATCATTTCTCATGAAGGTATAATCGGCAGAGAGCTTCAGATCCGCCTGGCTGCCTGCAACTATCACGCTCTCGGCCAGCGGATCGTTTTCCTTTTGAGGCCAGACCGGAATAGATGTGACCACTTTGAGAGAAGCATCAGAAAGGTCGGCCGTGTCACTGTATGTCTTTTTCATTTCTTTGAATACAGACGTGTCTGTAGATCTTGCAAATACGCCGATATTGATACTGCCTCCCGAAGTGGAAACAGAGCCGATATTGGCAAGGGCAACAAGGTCTCCCTTGTCGTCCGGCTCGCTGGTGGCGTATACGCCGTCTTCCATAGTATAAAAAAGGCTCAGTATGGATGACGTGTCTGCATCAGACAGTACAGTGGACGGAAGCGAGACTTTGGACACAGTATAGTCCATATCGGATTCGTTTTTAAGATGTTTGTCCTTGTAACTGTCTCTTTCGTTTTCAGCTTTGCTGACGAATTTGTCTTCTTCACTGGAAGCGACTACCACCACCGCTGTGGCGCTCTTCGGGTAGTTCCACGCCTGATCGCCGCCGTTGAAAGATTTGATCTCAAGGATTATGCCTGAATTCCGACATTCGTTGAGCAGATCCCCGATAGCCACTACCGGATTTGCGTGCTTGGTGTCCCTGACAGCCGAATCGCCGCCCCGGCATCCGGAGATGGAGATCTTATAAGCTTTGGTGCCCTCCGTTGCTTTTGTGCTTGTTTTTTTACTGATATCATACTCTGCAGTTGCAGCGCTGCCGGTAAACAGCCTTGGCGTGCTCCGTTCCGTCAGAGAAATGAAGTGATCCGTCTTTATGTATTTGTCCGGCAGGTTCTGAGCGCCCTTCGTTCCATCGGTGAAAAGCACGGTTATTTTTCCGTGATTCTCAGTATCGTTCAGCACTGTCATGGCAATGGCAGCGGAAGTGAAGGTATCAGTTTTGCTGCTGTGGTCGATCCTGCACTGGTACGTCACAGAAGAACTCTTGCTGTTTTTCTTGTCGCTGTCTTTTGACATAACAATACCGCAGTCTGTCAGCTTTTCCGAGAAAATGCTGTTCTTGTCGGCCCAGCTGTTGAGATAGTCCATGATCTCATCATTGGAATCCGCATCGGAAAGATCTGCCTTCAGTGATTCATATGTGGCGTATACGTCGTCCTTGATCTTGTTTTCGTAGTCGTTGTCCATGCCGTCGCATCCGGCAAGCAGAAAGCATGCCGCAACAGTCAGCAGCAGGACCGCAGAAATTAATTTTTTCATAGTCTGTAGTGTCTCCTGTTAAAGATTTTGATACTGAATATAATAGCACAAATATATAAATAATGATATAACAGTGACCAATGATTCACTTTCGGTTTTTTTCAAGAAAGCGATTGACGTACTGTATATATAGGATATAATTGAAATATATAAATCGATTGGCACTATATGTTGTAGAAATACAGCGCAGAAGAGGCATATCAGCCATTCCAAATTCACGCTGCCGGCAGGATACTCAGCGGCACAGAGGTATTCTTTGGCAAATATACTGAAAGTATGGCAAAAAACGCTTGTAAAGGCATGCAATGATATGGTATAATGTCGATTGTTCGCGAGGAAACAAAAGCTTTACTATAGATAAGAAATTTGTAAAAGGAGGTGCGGCAAATGTCAAGAAAATGCGAAGTATGCGGAAAAGGACAGGTTTCCGGCAATAATGTATCACATTCCAACAGACATACCAGAAGAAAATGGAATGCAAATATCCAGACTGTAAGGATTGAAGAAGATGGCAAAGTAAGAAAGGCAAATGTATGCACGAGATGCATCAGATCCGGTAAAGTCAACCGCGCCAACTAATTTGGAAGAAAAAAATCTGTGCCGTCAGGTACAGATTTTTTGGTTTAAAGGGTCAAAGGGAGCAGGCAGAGAGCAATATGGCTGATAACAGTGTCACAACAACTGAATACGGGAAGATCACAGTTACGAGACATGCAGTTGGACTGGTAGTGCTGGAGGCTGTAAAAAAACAGCGCAAAAAGGTGCATATATCCAACCACAAGGGCAGGATAACAGGCCTTATGGGACGGATCAGCGGCATGGACGATATCGACAACATAGACATCACATTCGATGAAAAGGGCGTGCCGTCCATAAAGTTTTTCGTAATAATAAGATTCGGCAGCAGCATAACAAGAACCACAAATTCTCTCATAGAAGATATACATAACGGAGTCCGGACTTTTCTGGGCGTTGAACCGGACAGCATTTCGGTGGTAGTCGCCGGGATGATATCGAAAAATATTGCAAAGAGGAACATCGAGGTCAGCAGACGATATGATTGTAAGTGAACTGAAGGGAGTCGGTCCTAAAAAGGCCGCGGCCCTGAAAAAGCTATCGATCGAAACGGTAACGGATCTTCTGTATCTGTTTCCGAGGGATTACCAGGACAGGAGCAGGGTAACGCCGATATCTGATCTGGAGCCGGGAAAGGCAGCCCTGACAAAAGGGCTGGTTGTCATGGTCAGACAGTATTCCGGAGCCGGAAGGAAAAGGATCACCAGCATTCTCACAGAGGACGGTCCGTCGCGGATGGAAGTTCTCTTTTTTAATGCATATTACATATCCAGGTTTGTAAAAAAGGGCAAAGAGTACTATTTCTACGGGACTCCCCGGGAAAGAGAAGGGCGGATACAGATGATACACCCGGAGGTCACTGACACATTTGACGACGCCGGGATAATCCCCATATACCCGCTGACAGAAGGCATAGGGCAGATCGAAATGAGAAAGCTGCAGAAACAGGCAGCAGCGCGTGCCGGCGCCGTCGAAGACTATCTGCCTTCCGAGATCATAGAAGACAACGATCTGTGCCCGCTGGCCGAGGCGCTTGCTTCAGTCCATTTCCCGCCGGATGATGAAGCTCTGAAAAGGGCAAAATACCGACTCATCTTCGATGAGCTTTTCATACTCCAGACCGGTCTTCTAATGATGAAAAAACGAGCGGAACAAGGAATCGTCATGGACAAAAAAGGAGCGGAGGAAGAGTTCATCAAAAAAATGCCCTTCGGTCTGACAGATGCGCAGAAGAGAGTAGTCAGGGAGATCGGAGCAGACATGGCTTCTTCAAACGCTATGAACCGGCTGGTCCAGGGCGATGTGGGCTCCGGCAAGACCGCCGTGGCGGAGATAGCCCTCTACAAGGCCGTAAAAAGCGGATATCAGGGAGCTTTCATGGCACCGACGGACATACTGATGAAACAGCATTATGAGAACCTTAAAAATGATTTTGAGCCTCTCGGAGTGAACGTGGGATATCTGTCCGGACACATGACGGCAAAGGAAAAGAAGGAGCAGCTGGACCGGCTGGCATCCGGCGAGACCGACATCATCATAGGCACACACGCCCTGCTGCAGCCCGGCGTGGAGTTTCGGGACCTGGGCCTTGTCATAACCGACGAGCAGCACCGGTTCGGAGTGAACCAGAGGATGCAGCTGGTGGAAAAGGGAAAGAACCCGGACATACTGGTCATGACAGCAACGCCCATCCCAAGGACCATGGCGGTAGTGCTGTACGGCGACCTGGACGTTTCCGTCATAGACGAAATGCCGCCGGGAAGGATCCCCATCAGGACAAAAACCGTGACTTCAAAGGCGAGAGACAAGGTATACGGCTTTGTGCAGGAGGAACTGGAAAAAGGAAGGCAGGCTTATGTTGTGGCTCCCCTCATAGAAGAAAGCGACGCCATCGAGGCTGCCAATGCGGAGGATCTGGCCGAAGAACTGAAAGGCAGGTTTCCCGGCAGGAACGTAGTCCTTATCCACGGAGAGATGAAACAGGATGAAAAGGACGGGATAATGGAAGCGTTCCGGAGGGGCGATGTGGACATACTGGTGGCGACCGTCGTGATCGAAGTCGGCATAAATGTGCCGGCAGCTACAGTAATGGTCATCGAAAACGCCGAACGGTTCGGTCTGGCCCAGCTTCACCAGCTCCGCGGCCGGGTAGGCAGAGGCCTGGATCAGTCATACTGCATACTCATATGCGGAGCAGGGGCCGGCGAAGTTGCACTGGAGAGGGCAAAGACACTCACCGAGAGCAGCGACGGATTTTATATCGCCGAGAAAGATCTGGATCTGCGCGGACCGGGAGAAATATTCGGGACCCGTCAGCACGGCATCCCGGACATGCACATCGCAGACCTGGTCAAACATCTGAAAATACTGGAACTGTGCCGGGAGAAGGCTATGGAAGTGCTGGGCAGAGATCCGGAGTTGAATCATCATCAAAAACTGAAGGACAGGGTAATAATGTCCTTCGGAGAGGATATAAGGAGGACAATGATATGAGGATAATTGCAGGAGATTACAAAGGCAGGAGACTGTTCGTACCGAAAGACGATCTGGTGAGACCCACCACAGAAAAAGTGAAGGAAGCTCTGTTTTCCATCATAGCCCCCGACATTTACGGAGCCAAAGTATGCGACCTGTTCGCCGGGACCGGAAACCTGGGCCTGGAAGCTCTCAGCAGGGGAGCAGAGCACTGCTGGTTCTGCGATCATGCGGGAGAAAGCATAAAGCTGATCAAAGACAATGTGGAAATGTGCCGGGCGGAGGAAAACAGCCGGATAATACACGGCGACTGTATAAAGGCGCTGGACATGATCGATGAAAAGATAGACATTTTTTTCCTGGATCCGCCATACAAAAAGAACCTTCTGGAAAAATCCATGGAAGCCATATCCGAGAGAAATCTCCTTGCCGAAGGCGGGAAAATAATAGCAGAACATTTTCGGGACAAAGAGATGCCCGATCAGGTTTTCGGCTTTCAAAAAGTCAAAGAGAAAAGGTACGGCAGAGTTGTACTTTCAATATACATGTGATAAACTAATACATTATACAAGCGGAGGAAAGCTTAATGAACAAAGCGCTGTATGCAGGGTCTTTCGACCCTTTGACCTGCGGACATCTGGACCTTATCAGACGAGCCGCAAAAACGTGTGAAAAACTGGTGGTCGGGGTAATAGAAAACCCTTCAAAAAAGCCCCTCTTTTCGGCTGAGGAGAGGATGAAAATGATAAAAGAGGCGACAAAACCCATCAAAAATGTGGAAGTGGATTCTTTTTCAGGACTTCTTGCGGAGTACGTGAACAAGAACGGATTTGACATAGTAGTCCGCGGGCTTCGCGGCAGCACGGATTTTGAATATGAGATACAGATGGCGCAGATGAACGCCAGATTATATGAGGGCCGCGTCGAGACAGTCTTTCTGATGACCGACCCGGGGTATTCTTTCATCAGTTCATCAATGGCCAAAGAGGTATCATCTCTCGGCGGCAGCATCGAAGGGCTGGTGCCGGACATAGTTTTATCAAAGATGGAAGAAAAATTTAACGGAGGTAAATGATGAAGGTATTGGAACTGTTAGGAGAAATCGAAGAAATCGTGGATACCAGCTCCGGTCTGCCGCTGACAGGCAAGATAATGGTAGACGCTACAGAGCTGCTGGAACTGGTAAAAGAGATCAGGACCGAACTGCCCGATGAAATACAGCAGGCGCAGTGGATAAAAAACGAAAGAGACAGGATCCTCGGAGAAGCCAAAGTCGAATACGAAACAATAATAAAGAACGCACAGCAGCAGGCTGAAGATCTGATAGCAAACGACAAGATCATGAGCCATGCCAGCGAGAGAGCCGAAGAACTGATGAATATAACTCAGGACAGTGTGAGACAGCTGAAGATGAGTACCTACGATTATGTAGACGGGATACTCTTCAACTTTCAGGAAAAAATGGACGAGCTGTCTACTACATATTTCGCAGACATGTTCAAACAGCTGGAGGGGACATTCAATGAGGTCAACGCAACTCTTGCCCAAAACAGAGACGAAATAAAAGAAATGGCGTATAAAACTTCCATGAATCTGGACAGCTCAAAGGTAGAGAGAGCTGCAGAAAACAGCAGCGGTGCAAACGGCGAAGGAACGGAAGGCCAGCCGGAAGACTACTACGGAGACGAAGAAGAATAATGAGAGTCCTCGGCGTCACAGCTGAATACAATCCGATACATAACGGCCATATTTATCACCTGACTGAAAGCCGGGTGATGAGTAAGGCCGATTTTATAGTGGCTGTAATGTCCGGAGATTTCACCCAGAGAGGTGAGCCGGCCGTATACGACAAATGGGTCAGATCGAAAATGGCAGTGGAATCGGGAGTCGATCTTGTGATAGAGCTGCCTTTCATCTACGCCACAGGCAGTGCCGAAGGATTTGCAGCAGGGGCTGTAGACATATTCAACGGGCTGGGCTGTGTGACGGACATTTCCTTCGGCAGTGAATCGGGACAGGCAGGAGAATTGTATCAGCTGGCCGGATTCCTCACCGACGAGCCGGATGAATTCAAAAAAGTCCTGAAGGAAAAACTGAAAGAAGGGTTGGCTTATCCGGCGGCGCGGCAGGCGGCTGTGGCCGAGGTGATAGGTCCTGCGGCGGCCGGCCTGTTGTCTCAGCCCAACAATATCCTCGGGGTGGAGTACATCAAGGCCCTGCGGCGGACCGGCTCGAAGATAGGGGCCCACACAGTCAGAAGGCAGGGCCTGTACGGAGACACTTCAATGGATGTACGGTTCCCGTCCGCTGCGGCGATCCGTGAAAAACTGTACGCAGGAGACAGGGAAGGTATCGCAGACGCGGTGCCCGCCCTTCCCGATGAACGGCCCGCGGTGCCTGAGGATATGTGGCCGGCTCTGCAGTTGAAAATACTTCAGACCGGTCCGGAAGAACTGTCCGAAATATACGGCGTAGGTGAAGGGATAGAGAATAGACTGAAAAAAGAAATACGGATGTACGGTTCTCTCGAAGGCTATGCCCGGGCAGTGAAATCCAAAAGATACACCAGGACCGGGATCAACAGGATGCTGCTGCATATACTCATGGGGCTGACAAAGAGGGATATTGAAAAGAGCCGAAAAGCCGGGACGTACGCCAGGATACTGGCGGCAGGACCTGAAGGCAGGCGGCTGCTCAGGATTGTCAGAGATAATGAAATGAATTCCATACCTCTTCTGACCAACATAAACCGCAGCGAATATTCATCCCGGTCGCTGGATCTGGACATACTGGCGTCGGACATGTACAACCGGATGACAGGTCGGGACATGTACAGCCGCAGCGACATGGTCATGAAACCGACAATAAAACCTTGATACATGATGGAAAATATCATATAATAATAGGGCTTGAGGCAAAAGAGACATAAGAGTATATACAATATATAAAATAAATAAAAAAGAATCGAAGGAGATCGCAAATGAAAGTATTAGTTATTAACTGTGGCAGTTCATCGTTGAAATATCAGGTGCTGAATATGGAAAACGAGTCACTTCTGGCAAAAGGTCTGGTCGAAAGGATCGGCATGGACGGTTCAGTCATCACCCACGAAAAGATCGGCGATGATGAAAAATGGAAGAACGAGACACCGATGCCGTCGCACAAAGAGGCTATCGCGCAGGTCCTGGATGCAGTAGTGGACAAAGATCACGGTGTCATCAAAGATATGAGCGAACTGGGAGCAGTTGGACACAGAGTCGTGCACGCAGGTGAAAAATACGACCACAGTGTTCTCATCACGCCGGAGGTCATCAAGGATCTTGAAGAATGTATAGACTTGGCGCCGCTCCACAATCCGCCAAACCTTCTGGGCATAGCAGCATGTCAGGAACTGATGCCGAATACCCCAATGGCTGCAGTATTCGATACAGCTTTCCATCAGACGATGCCGCCGGAATCATACATATACGCAATCCCTTACGAATACTACCAGAAACACGGTATCAGAAGATACGGATTCCACGGGACCAGCCATAAATATGTAGCACAGAGAGCAGCAGACATCATGAACTGCAACCTGGACGATACAAAGATCATCACATGCCACCTGGGCAACGGAGCTTCCGTATCGGCTATAAAAAGAGGCGTATGCATAGACACTTCTATGGGATTCACCCCTCTTGAAGGACTGGTAATGGGCACCAGATGCGGAGACATCGACCCTGCCATCGTTACATACATCAGAGATAAAGAAAACCTCGAACAGGGAGAAGCCAACGAAATACTGAACAAAAAATCAGGCGTACTGGGAATATCCGGCGTGTCTTCAGATTTTAGAGACCTGGAGGAAGCTGCCGAAGAAGGAAACGAGAGAGCTCAGCTGGCAATAAAGGTATTCGCACACAAGGTAAGATTCTACATCGGAGCTTATATTGCTGAGATGAACGGCGTAGACGCCATAGTATTCACAGCAGGCGTAGGAGAAAACGACATCGCTATGAGAGATATCATCTGCAACGACCTGGGCAACCTGGGAATCAAGCTGGACCTGGTAAAAAACAAGACCAGAGGCAAGGAAATGGTTATTTCAAGAGACGATTCTCCTGTAAAGGTCATCCTGATCCCGACTAACGAGGAACTGATGATCGCAAGAGATACGCTGAATATCGTTAATGCTCTGAAATAAATACTGAAACAATAACCCGAAATAACAGTTGACAAAGGACCTGTAAAGAGGATATAATCTAGAAGTTGCTGTTATTGCAGCATTGAATAAAAAACAAGAAATTTTAGATATACTAAAGGAGGTGTAGAAATGGCAGTACCTAAGAGGAAAACATCAAAAGCCAGAAGAGACAAGAGAAGAAGTCCAAATATGAAAATGACCGCACCGGGTCTCTCGGAATGCCCTCAGTGCCACGAGCCAAAGCTTCCGCACAGAGTATGCCCGAATTGCAACTATTATGACGGCAAGAACGTAATGGGCGAATAGCAGGCATATTGATGAAAAGATCGAAACAGGGATGTATCAATGATATGTCCCTGTTTTTGAATGTCCCCGGCAGCTTGAGGCAATATGAAGATTTGATGAAAAAAGGCACATGATTAGGCGTTTCAGGGAAAAAATGTTACAATATAATGATGAATGAAAATATACAATCAAAGGGAAATACAATAAAGAATACAATAAGAAATATAGTACTGGCGGTGATGCTGATATCACTGATCCTGATGATGAGTGAACCTGCGGCAGCAGACGATACCGGATCCATGAGCATAACCAACATGAACAAGGGGACCGAATCGGTGCCTGTCAGAGTGGTCAAGTATACACAGAACAGTACAGTCACAGTCAACGGGATGAAATACAACGGGAAGATCTACAAAATATCACCGTCTTCGGCGGGAGTGCTAAAGCTGCGTTTTATTGCAAAAACAGTAAATCATTCCGACGTACAGGTGGGGCTTTTCAAGGACGCAGGCTGCACTTCGCAGGCGGCGGATACAAAGATCCTCACAAAGAAAGTGGCTTCGACTATACAGGAAGTGCAGACCACCAAACAGACGCGCTACATCGCCGTATACAGTGAGGCGAACAGCGATCCCTACACCAACGTGGTGACCGTGCAGCCGTACATGTACAACTGTACCGGCAGGACATTGTCCAACAACACATGGTGCGGCTTTGCTTCAATGAAATCAAAGGGCAGACTGTATTTCAAATTCAAGGCAAAATACACCGGGTATATGAGAGTGTACGGCCATGATTTGACGCCGGACACAGTGCAGCTGCTCAAGAGCAACAAGAAAGCTGCCAGCGTGACGACCACCCAGGGAAAAGCTTACTACGGCGTTACGGCAGGCAAGACTTACTACGTCAGGATAGCTCCAAAGGCCGCGGCCACATGCACCAGGATAAAAGTATCAAACAAGTCCTGGAGAGAGTTCAGCGGGCGGAACCGGACCGCTGCAGTCCTGAAAATCAGGAACAGATCCTGGAAAGGGACGATCGCAGCAGGCAGTACAAAGGCGGACTGGTACAGAGTAAAGATAGGCAGCAAGAGATCTTTCAGGGTGTACGCCCAGGGAAGGACATGCGGAAAAATAAATGTCAAATTATATACAAAAAAAGGGAAGAGCATAAACGTTAAAAACGGCAGCCTCAACAGCAGCAGAAAACATGTAACGGCTGTGTCGAAGAAAGTCAAAAAGGGGACATACTACATCAGAGTTTCCGGACAGAATAAATATTCATCGGGATACTACAAGCTGACTTGGAGATAGGAGAACAAAATTGATCAGTTCAAAAAAGAGAACAATTACAGCGGCTGTGATCGCGGTCATAATGATACTGACGATGATACCGCATACGGCGCAGGCAGCGACAACATTGAAGGTCTCGGGAGCGACCTCTGTTTATGTTATGAAAAAAGGGACGCATAAACAGCTGTCAGCCAACACATATGTCAAATGGAAGAGCAGCAACAAAAAAGTGGTCTACTGTTCAAAACACGGCTGGATAAAGGCCAGGAAAAAGGGGAAAGCCACCATAACCGTAAAAGGAGCCGGCCAGACCAAAAAGATCAAAGTCATTGTAGGAACAAGAGTAAAAAAGATCCGCATAACAGGATCGAAAAACATATACAAGGGACAGAAGGTAAGGCTGAAAGCCAAGGCTTCGCCTTCCAATGCATCATATAAATCTGTAACGTGGACATCTTCCAACAAGAAGGTAGCGATCGTATCTTCAAAGGGAACGGTCAAAGGCATAAAGAGCGGATCGGCGACCATAACTGCAAAGGCAAAGGACGGCAGCAGAAAATATGCCAGGTACAAGGTCAAAGTCCTGGCGGCAAAATATACGGACACTCAGTTCATAGCCCACAGAGGATATTCTTCCGGGGAGCCGGAAAACTCCATTCCTGCATTCGAAAGAGCTTTGAACTACAATTTTTCAGAAGTGGAATGCGACATCTGGCCTACAAAGAAAGATGAAAACGGAGATTTCAGGATGGTGGTATCTCACGATCAGTCCCTGGAAAGAATGTGCAACTATAATGCGGATATAACCGATATGACCGATGAAGAACTGCAGGAGCGAGGCGTGAAGATCGAAAACGGGAACGGAATTTCCAAATACGGATCCCTGGAGATCCCGTATCTGGAGGATTATCTTGACGTGATGCAGGGCAGCGACAAAACTGCAGTCATCGAGCTGAAGGCCGATGATGCGGTAAAAGAAGACAGCAAAGAGTACGCAAAGAAGATCTGCGGGATCGTAAACGACTACGGCATGCTCAACGACGTAGTGTTCATCAGCTTCTCATCAAAATATCTGGATTGCATCCAAGATGAAGCGGCCGGTTCATACGGGCAGTCGCCGGATACTTATCTTCTTATGGGTTCATCTGCAAGAGGTCAGGAAAAGGAACTGATCGATATTGCGGCGAACAAGAACTTTACAGGAGTCCGGGCTTATCACGGACTGATAAACGACTGGTTCACAGAATACGCAAGAGACAAAGGTCTGACTGTAGGCGCCTGGACTGTAGACAGCCCTACAACAGCTTATAAACTGGTCAGAGATTACAATATCGACGACATAACGACGAATAATGTGATATTTGATTGAAGATTCTGTGATATTCCATTCAAAAACCTCTAAAATCTATTCTAAAGTAGTATAATAGACCCATGATGAATGAGTATAAAAGAAAAACAACAAAACGAACAACGAAACAAGTAATGTGCCTTATGGTGATTTTGTGTCTGATGGCGACAATGATGCCGTCGGCAGCTTTTGGCGCGTCTACTAAAAAAGTCACCATGAACAACGTGGGCAGTTATAAAAACGTAAAAGTGGGAGGGAAGTACAATATCAACACCACCACCAGCCCAAAGAAGAAAAAATTCAAGTACTACACCAGCAACAAAAAAATCGTATCTGTAAATTCAAAGAGCGGAAAAATCAAAGGCTTGAGGAAAGGTACCGCAACTATAACAGTACGTGCAAGAGACGGATCGGGCAGGAAAGACACCTGCAAAGTAACGGTCGGCACAAAGGCCGGCAGCGTTAGATTCACAACATTGAAACACAATTATGTGATGAACATCGGGACCAAAGCGACGCTGAAGGCATCCGTATCGCCGTCGTCGGCTGCAAACAAAACACTAAAATGGAAATCCAGCAATTCATCCGTGGTCAGCGTTTCATCAAAGGGCGTGCTGACTGCGAAGAAGAGAGGCAAAGCGAAGATATATGCATCTGCGACTGACGGCAGCGGCAAGTATGCTGTATATACTATTATGTCGGGGACCAGGGTGTCCGGCGTGAATATAACAGGCACGACCGATACCGGCATAGCGGGCAGTTCGATCACCTTGAAATCGACGGCTTCTCCGTCATCTGCCACATACACCAGCGTGATCTGGAAATCTTCGGATCCGAGTATAGCCACTGTCAGCAGTCTTGACGGGACCACAGGATCTGTGACCGGGATCAAACCGGGAACAGTCACTATAACCGCAACGGCCAAGGACGGGACATACAAAAAAGATGAATACAAGGTGACCTTCAAAAAGCTGGACAAAAGCGTCACCGGATTCATAGCTCATCGGGGACTCAGTTCAGCGGCACCGGAAAATACCATTGCAGCTTATCAGCTGGCGGCGGACAAGGGATTCTACGGTATCGAATGCGATGTGCGGCAGAGCGGCCAGGCGACCGAAGGTGATGATTCTACCAGAGGCCTGTATATCTCCCACGATGAAAATCTTAATAGAATGACCGGGAAAGATAAAGATATTTCGGATATGACCCCGGAAAATCTGAACGGCATCATAATAACCGGCGGAAACAATGTAGAAAAATATGACACCCAGCATCTTCTCACATTCAAGGATTACCTTGATTTCATGAAGGATCATACCGACGTGGTGCCTGTGATAGAGATCAAGAACAACCCGATCGCCAAGGGCTTGGTACCGAAGTTTGTAGATCAGCTGATCGATTCGGGACTGGCTGAGAATGCAAAGATAATCAGTTTTTATCCGGAATCTCTAACAAGGATCAAAACTGAGGCAAATAATCCGAACAGGGAAAAGAAAGTCGATGTCCAGTGCTATCTGCTGGCATCCGATGATGGTGATGCTGCAATAGAAACGGCAGTAGACAATACATTCAAGGGAGTACTCCTCAGTTACAAGATAGCTTCTCAGGATGTTCTTTCAAGAGCTGTGGGCGAAAGCCTGGAGACCGGCATCTGGACAGCAGACGATTATGCGACTGCATACGAATTCGCATATGAGCGCGGGATCAACTATCTCACTACAAACGAATGGCTGTTTGAATAAAACTAAAACAATACAATTAGACAATACAAACCAACAATACAAAGTGAACACGCAAAATAATTTGGACACACTGAACAAGGCTGTGCCTGCCGAGATCACGGTAGGGACAGCCTTTTTTGGATTCATCAAAAAAGATCATGCAAGGAAATCGCGGGGGGCGCATCGGTTTGCAGAATGGCTGTATGTGATAATCTAAAAATGGTCCATCAAATGAAGATTTCCAGTTGAAAAACGGTCCACATCATTTATCAATGATCCGAGATGATATATACTCATTTCGGAGGTGGAGAGGAGGCGCATCGTGCTTGGTCGGCTGTTTTTTGAACGACCGAGAACCATTTTTCAACGTTTCTGAGAGGTAAGGCAAGACAAACTCTGTTTGCCTCTTGTGAAAATCGCTCCAGCCCACGAAATCGGTGTCGTGTGAGCTGTTTTTTGAACGACCGAGAACCATTTTTCAAAGATTGATGAGGGATCGATTTGCCTTGCGGCTTTTTCAACACTCTTTTTAACACTGTTGAGAAATTTGCCCCTTGGCTTTTTCAAGTTTGCCGATCATGCCGTTCCTGCGGCAGTATCATGCACATGATGGTGTGATGATATATAAAAACGAGAGAGCATTTGAAATACTCTCTCGACAAAAATACTATGTAATTTTATTCTGTTATATGGGTCCCACCCCAACATTTGACATAGAGCCCAAAATACATCGAAGGGTTATTTGATCAGTTCTTCAGCGATCTGAACGGTGTTCGTTGCAGCGCCTTTTCTGATGTTGTCCGATACGACCCACATGTTGATGCCGCTGTCTACTGAGAAATCTCTTCTGATCCTTCCCACATAGACTTCGTTGGTGCCTGCCGCATCACGTGCGAGAGGGTAGACATCGTTTTTCGGATCGTCCTGTACGACGATGCCCGGGAAATCAGCCAGCGTCTGTCTCAGTTCATCAAGGTCGAAATCCTTTTCGAATTCCACGTTGATGGATTCGGAATGGGAATCGAATACCGGAACTCTTACAGTCGTTGCCGTTACCTTTATGTTGTCATCACCCAGGATCTTGTGAGTTTCGTTTATCATTTTCATCTCTTCCTTTGTGTAACCGTTGTCCAGGAACACATCGATATGAGGCAGACAGTTGCCTGCGATCGGATGAGGATAAGCGATAGTCGTGTCATTTCCGGCCATGCCATTTTTCAGATCAGTGATGCCTTTGACGCCGCTGCCTGAAACAGCCTGATAAGTTGAGAAAACGACCCTTTTGATCTTATACTTGTCATGGAGCGCCTTCAGCGGCAGCATAGCCTGTATAGTAGAACAGTTTGGATTTGCGATGATACCTTTCTTCGTCTTTTTGATATCTCCCGGATTTACTTCAGGAACTACCAAAGGTACCTCAGGGTCCATCCTCCACTGGGATGAATTGTCAACAACTGTCACTCCGTGAGCCGCAGCTATGGGAGCAAATTTTTCTGAAACGGAACCACCGGCAGAGAAAAGAGCAATGTCGATAGGTTTATCAAATGAGTGCTCGGTCAATTCTTCTACAACGTAATCCTTGCCTCTGAAGGTTACTGTGGTGCCCGCTGATTTTGCAGACGCCATGATATATAAGTTGTCAAAAGGAAAATCATTTTCTTCGAGAACTTTCAGGAAGGTTGTTCCTACTACACCTGTAGCGCCTACAATTGCTAGATTCGGTTTCTTGTTCATAGTAATTTTCCTCCTTTTTAAAACAAAATAAATTAAGAATAATTATACCACTTTATAATTATGATTTCAATATGCATTTTTATGCATAGCCGTTTTTTTCTGCTTCTTGAATGATATGACATGATGTGACATAAAAAAGTTGTTTTGAAAACCGCCGCCGTACCAGCCGCCATTTGGCAGAACAGTTTGTGGATTTTTGCCGATAAGAAGGGGCAAAAGACACAGCATAAGTAAGGTTATATGCAGAATAATGCATATAACCTTACTTCATGAATAAACATGCATGACCATGCACAGATTTGACAGCATATTGGCACAATGCAGAGCCAATGTTCCGGTAAAGACCATGTCCTTATTTTACCATTACAAAATAGTCAGATAAGTGCATTTGCCTACAATATATGGTATAATGAAGCGTATTTCAATAATGACCATTTTACGGACATAAATGCTAACGAGGAGGTAATATTGTAAATGGCGACATTAACTTATTTGCAGGCGATAATTCTGGGACTTATACAGGGACTGGCAGAATTCTTGCCGATCAGCAGCAGCGGTCATTTGGCTTTGCTTCAGTATTTTTTCGGCATCAACGGCGACAGCGTCCTGCTGTTTGCAGTACTGCTCCATCTCGGCACACTGATATCGGTGTTCGTCGTGTACTGGCACGACATAGTGCAGCTGGTGATAGAACTGGTAAGGTGCATAGCGGACATATGTACAGGAAAAGGTCCGAGAATAAATATAAACCCTACAAGACGACTGGGATTCATGATAATAGTAGCAACTATACCTACAGGGATAATAGGGCTGGCTTTCAACAAGACTTTTGAATCCTTCTACTCATCGCTTATCGCAATAGGCATCGGACTGCTCATAACAGGCTTCATCCTGATGATCGCAGAGAAGATGGGCAGAGGCAAGAAAAATGTAGACAGAATGAAATTCAGAAATGCTGTGTTCATCGGTATCATGCAGGGAATAGCAATCACACCGGGAATATCAAGATCCGGATCCACCCTGTTCGGAGGACTGATCACAGGCCTGGACAGAGCATTTGCAGTAAAATTCGCTTTTCTCATTTCCATCCCGTCCATACTGGGGTCGGTGGTGACAGAAATGCCGGATGCACTCAAAGCAGGAACATCGGGGATGCCAATAGGTCCAATAATTGTTGGCGTTGTCGTTGCAGCGATATCAGGATTCGTAGCCATAAAGGCAATGATAAAACTGGTATCTAATAAAAAGCTTTCAGGATTCAGCTATTACGTATGGGCCCTTGGAGCTTTTACCCTCATATATGGAATTTTTTTCGCATAACAGTAAACGAAAGGGATAGTTTAAATGGCGGAAAAAAAACGGGGTCCCGGAAGACCGAAGGGATCCAAGAACAAGAGGAAGACCGGAGACGAAACTATGGCCGTAAAGCCACAGACAGGTTCGGGCGCAAAAAAATCGGGTTCGAATTCCAACAGATCCGGGTCGAACACTAAACGGACTGACACTCGAAACAGTACGAAGAAGGACGATCAGAAAAAGAAAGGATCGAAAAAACCCGGCAGGAAATCTGAAAAGCATTATGAAAAACAGTTCGAAGAACAGCTGCCGAAGGAACCGGTTGTTGATTCTGCAGTAAGGCAGTCCATTGCAGCAATAGTCCTTTTAGCTATTGGTGCTTTTCTTGTTATATCCATACAGACCGGCTTTGCCGGAATGCTGGGCGAAGCCATCGGGCATTTCTTCAAAGGCCTTTTCGGCCTGGGCGCATACATTCTTCCATACATCCTTATAATTTACGGAATACTCATGTTCGCCAAAGTATCAGCGCCGTTCAGAGGCAGGACGGTGGTCATCATCACGATCCTGTTCCTTGTGGTGGACATCATCAACGCCGGAAGATTCGCAGCGAACATGAAGTACGGAATACTGGGGATCTCCGAAGTATATAAAGAAGGCATCAGCCTTAAAGGCGGCGGAGTGTTCGGCATGTATGTCGGCAGTGGCCTGTATCAGCTGGTTGGCACCGCAGGACTTTATCTCATCACAGGGGTGGTCGTAGTAATATGCATCTTGCTGCTGATCAATACACCGCTGTCGAGGATCCTCGAAGACGGCCGGACCAGGCGACTGGAGAGAAGGGCCAAGAGAGAAGCAAAGATCGAAGAGCGGGAAAAAGCCGATATGAAGGCTGCTGAAAATGCCATGGCAGCGAAAGCCGAGTCGGACCTGCATTCATTCGCAGGGGAACAGCATTTCTCAGAAAAGCAGCCTTTCTCAAGAAAGCAGCCTCACGCAGGAAAACAGTCATTCGCTCAAAGACTCATGATGGACAAACGAGATATCGACGACCAGGAATACAAAACCGGAACAGGGCAGAACGGAACAGGTCAGAGCGGGCCGGAACAGGCAGCGCACTCGGCGCAGACGACAAAAGCCCCTGCCCACATTGCCGGGCTGGATGCAAATAAAAGAAAGATACTGGAACTGGTAAAAAGCGAAAACAGATTTGGCAGCAACATCAGCAAGTCCAAAAAATCAGGGCCGGACATACATATCAGCGGCGAGGATCAAAAACCGGATGGAGCCAAAGGAGTCGGCAGCAGCTTCGGCAGTTTTGGCAATGGTGACAGCTCCGAAGGCGGCGGCAGATCCGCAGATTTTGACGGTTTCGTGGAGGATTCGAAGGTGCTGGGAAAAGAAGGACCGGCAAAAACGGAAGACGATTTTGTGGGATTCAAAACAGAATCGACACCGGTAGAAGGCGGCTTTACGGCAGCGGGCACGATGATAGGCGGCGCTAGTGCGGCCACAGCGGCCAGCACAACTGAGAGCAGTGAGGGTGCAGTCAATGTGACGCCGAAAAAGAGAGGCAGATACAAACTGCCGCCGCTGGATCTTCTCAATCCGGTGCCGGCACCGACAAGAGAGACCGGACTGAAAGAAGATCTGACAGACAGAGCATCCATGCTGGAGCAGACCCTTTCCAGTTTCAACGTTGACGCCAAAGTAGTCAATGTCATATCCGGACCGTCGGTGACAAGATACGAAATAGAACCGGCAAGAGGCGTCAAAGTCCAGAGCATAACACGCCTGGCCGACGACATCGCGCTGAACATGCGGGCAAAGAGCATCAGGATCGAAGCACCCATACCGGGCAAGGCCGCAGTGGGGATCGAAATAGAAAACGAATCCAGACAGATGGTCGGATTCAGAGAAATTGTGGGATCATCCGAATTCAGGAACCACAAATCAAAGCTGGCTTTCTCAGTGGGCAGAGACATCGGCGGCAAGCCGGTAGTCGCAGACCTGGGCAAGATGCCGCATCTGCTCATCGCAGGAGCGACAGGCTCGGGCAAATCAGTGTGCATCAACACCATAATCGGCAGCATCCTATACAAGGCAAGACCAGAAGAGGTAAAGCTGGTCCTTATCGATCCGAAGATGGTGGAGCTGGGCAACTACAACGGCATACCCCATCTGCTGATCCCGGTGGTGACCGATTCTTCAAAGGCGGCAGCGGCGCTGAACTGGGCCGTATCGGAAATGACAGACAGGTACAAGAAATTCGCAAGGACCGGAGTCAGAGACATCGGCGCTTTCAATAAAATAATGAGGGACCGGGGCGAGAAGGAAGAGATACTTCCGCAGATCGTTGTGATCATCGACGAGCTGGCAGACCTGATGATGGTGGCCAGTTCACAGGTAGAAGACTCCATATGCAGACTGGCTCAGCTGGCAAGAGCAGCCGGCATGCACCTGGTCATCGCCACCCAGAGACCGTCGGTAGACGTCATTACCGGGCTGATCAAGGCCAATGTGCCGTCCAGGATCGCTTTCATGGTGTCATCACAGATCGACTCGCGGACCATAATCGATATGCCGGGAGCCGAAAAACTGGTGGGCAACGGCGACATGCTGTTCAAACCTCAGGACCTGAACAAACCGAAGAGGATACAGGGACCGTTCATAGACGACGGCGAAGTCGAGAGAGTGATCGAATACGTGAAGAACCAGGCGGGAGAAGCCGAATACAACGAAGAAGTCATAGAGCACATTGAAAAAGGCAACAGCTACAGCGGCGAAGACGAAGGCGACGAGTTGATGATGGACGCCATCGAAACAGTGGTTTCCGCAGGTCAGGCCAGCGTGTCCATGCTCCAGCGCCGGTTCCGCATCGGCTACAACCGGGCGGCCAGGATGATCGACATGATGGAATCCCGAGGCATCATCGGACCGCAGGACGGATCAAGACCGAGACAGGTCCTGATGACCGAAGCCGAACTTGAAAACATGAAGGAAAACTTATGAACATATTTATAGAGACACTTGGGTGTCCGAAAAACTTCAACGACAGCCAGGTGGCTGCAGGCATTTTAGAAGATGCCGGACACAGGATCACGGGCGACCCTGAGGCGGCCGACGCCATAATGATCAACACATGCGGCTTTATAAACGACGCCAAGACCGAATCCATTGACAGGATATTCGAAATGGCCGACCCGAAAAAACTGATCATAGTATCCGGCTGTCTGACTCAGCGATACGGCGAAGAGCTGTACAAAGAAATGCCGGAAGTGGACATCTTCCTAGGAGTCAACGATTATGAAAAGCTGCCGGAAATACTGGCCGGCCACCGCACCGGATACAGAGAAAAATATCTGAGCCCCTACGATCACGAAATGGAAACTCCTCTGCGAAAACTCAGCGAGGATCCATACACGGCAACGATCAAGATCGCGGAGGGCTGCAACAACAGGTGCACCTACTGCGCCATCCCGCTGATCCGGGGACCGTACCGCAGCAGACCGAAAGAGAAAATAATCCGGGAAGCCGAAAGACTGGCGGCGGCAGGAACGAAGGAACTGATACTGATCGCTCAGGACACTACAGCCTGGGGGATAGACATATACGGAGAATACCGGCTTTCACAGCTGGTGAGAGATCTGTGCCGGGTAGACGGGATACAGTGGATCAGACTGATGTACTGCTACGAAGACCGGATCACCGACGATCTGATCAAAACCATTGCGGAAGAGCCGAAAGTGTGTCATTATCTTGACATACCCCTGCAGCACGGAAGCGACAATGTACTGGCGGCAATGGACAGACGTTCCACCCGCAGCAGCATAGAAAACACTGTAAAAAAACTTCGGGCGGCTATACCCGATATACATATCAGGACAACACTCATCACCGGCTTTCCCGGAGAGACCGAAGAAGATTTCGATATGCTCCTGGACATGGTGGAAAAACTCCGCTTTCAGCGGCTGGGCGTTTTCGCTTATTCAGAGGAAGAAGGCACGGCGGCGGCAGGCATGCCCGGCCAGATCGACGAGAACATCCGCGAAGAGCGAAAGGACGCCGTCATGCGAAGGCAGCTGGACATTTCTCTTCAGATCAACAAAGAGAAGATCGGCAGCCGGCAGACGGTGCTGCTGGAGGAGCGGGACGACACAGGGGCGTGGCTGGGAAGGACCCAGTACGATGCTCCGGAAATAGACTGCATGGCGATCGTGGAGACGGCAGAGGATCACAAAGCCGGCGACATGATCAGTGTAATAATAGAAGATGCTTTTGATTATGATCTAACAGGAAAGGAAATCAAAGAATGAATCTCCCTAACAAATTGACAATGGGCAGAATACTGGCGATCCCGGTATTCATCGTAGTTTACCTGCTGGGATACAACATCGCAGCAACAATAATATTCATCGTCGCGGCGGCCACAGATGCGCTGGACGGGCATATCGCAAGGAGCCGCGGGCTGGTGACCAACTTCGGAAAGCTGATGGATCCGCTGGCGGACAAGCTGCTGACAATGTCGGCTTTCTTGTGTCTGGTGGGCGTCGGCATCGTTCCGTCGTGGATGGTCATCGTCATCCTGGGACGCGAGTTCGCAGTGACCGGGCTGAGGCAGATCGCAGCGGCCGACGGCATCGTTATGGCGGCAGGCATGACCGGCAAGATCAAGACAGTGCTGCAGATGGTAGCCATACCGCTGCTGCTTTTGGACAACTGGCCGGGCAGATATGTCGGGATACCGCTGGACCAGATCGTCCTTTGGGCGTGCGTTGCCATGACTATAATCAGCGGCGTGGAATACTTCGTCAAAAACTGGAAAATAGTAGTATCACAGGGAATGTGATAGGAAAGAATATCAGGAAACAAAAGATGAAAACAGCATTGATCAGCGTGGGCACGGAGCTGCTCATGGGACAGACGGTAAATACAAATGTGGTATATTTGTCGCAGGAACTGAATATGATCGGCATAGATGTCCTCTATCACCACACAGTAGGCGATAATCCGGAAAGACTGCAGGAGCTGATAGAACTGGCTTATCACGACTGCGAGATGGTAATCACCACCGGAGGGCTGGGGCCTACCCAGGACGATCTGACAAAGGAAATCGTGTGCCGGTGCCACGGCGACGAGCTGGTGCTCCATCAGCCCAGCCTGGACGCTATGAACGGCATGTTCGATAAAATGAAGATGCATATAACGGAAAACAATTACAAGCAGTGCTACATGCCGTCAAGGGCAACGGTCTTCGACAACGACCAGGGCACGGCGCCGGGTTTTGCGCTGGAGACGGACGGCAGGATCGCTATCTGCATGCCCGGACCTCCACGCGAAATGAAAGCCATGTATCAGCGCCGGGTAAAGCCATATCTGGAAGGCCGCAGCGACGGCGTTTTGTTCTTCCGCGACATCAGATGTTTCGGCATCGGCGAATCTCAACTGGAGACGACCATGCGGCCGATGATAGATGGACAGACAAATCCCACATTTGCAACTTACGCCAAAGAGGGCGAGAGCTTTCTTCGGATCGCCGCAAAAGGCGAGACCCGGTCAGCAGCGCAGAAACTGGTGGACGACCGGCTCCCACAGGTGCGAAAGCTGATCGGCAGATTCATATACAGCATCGACGGCGAAGATCTGCCGGAAGTGGTGGGCAAGCTGCTGCTTGAAAATGATGTTTCTATATCATGCGCCGAGTCCTGCACCGGCGGACTGTTCGCGGCGACACTGATCGATCTTCCGGGGATATCCCGGGTGTTCGAGCGGGGGATCGTTTCCTACAGCAACCGGGCCAAGATGGAAGAGCTGGGAGTATCCGGCGATACCCTGGAAAAATTCGGGGCGGTCAGCGAGGAAACGGCGGCCGAGATGGCAGAGGGCCTGTTTGAAAAAACCGGCAGCGATCTGTGTATTTCAGTTACCGGAGTCGCAGGCCCGGACGGAGGAACAGCCGAAAAGCCGGTAGGCCTGGCTTACATCGGATACACATGGAAAGGCGAGACCTGCGTGGTGAAACATCAGATGCGTAATGTCAGCAGAAAGTGGAACAGGAACAGAGCCATGCTGGCGATGATGAATGTAGTATATAAAGTTTTAGGGGAGGACTATGAGGAGCAGTAAACATAAGAACAACTCCGAATTCGAAAAACTAATTTCAGAACGGGGCAAAGAAATCGAAGAGTTTGAAGAGATGCACGAATCCGAAGGAGTCGCAAAGTCTTCTTTTGAGCAGGCCAGTGAAAAGGATGCCTTAGAGCGCAGGGCCAGGGAAGAAGGATCCGGAGGCGCCGCCGGTGGATCCGGCAGTCAGGGCAGCACACAGGGCAGCACACAGGGCAGTACCTTCGGCATTCCCGGCAAATCGGTGAAACCGGACCGCTCGGAAAACAAAGCAGCCGTAGCGGCCGAAGCACTGAAAAAGGACGAGGACCTGGAAAAACAAAAGGAAATGTACCGCGCCATAGTAGACTCCAACAAAGGCACCGGCACAGGAAGCGACGGCGTTGAAAATGCCGGCGTTGAAAGTGATGCAGCGGGCGGCGCAAGTGATGGCGTTAAAAATGTCGGCGTTGAAAGTGACGCAGCGGGCGGCGCGGCAGGCGCTGCGGCTAAAGGCGGTGCAGGCAGCGGACATTCGGCAGGCAGCGGATCTTCGACAGGCGGTGCATCTTCGGCAGGCAGCGGATCTTCGACAGGCGGTGCGGCGGCCGGGACCGTCGGCAACGATGCTTATAAAAAGAGCGCAAAGAAGATAGCAAAAGAAGAAGAAAAACACAGAAAGAAAGTCCTGAAAGAAACCGAAAAACAGGCGCGAAAAAAGAGAAGCAAAAAGAAGACTGCGATGATCATCGTGATTTCTGTGCTGATAATTCTGGCTTGCGCAGCGGCAGCGGCTTTCCTGTATTTCAACTCAATGACCGGCAAGATGGACATCGTCGAAACCAATGAAGCAGATTTCGACATCGATTCGCAGGTGGCCAAAGATCTGAAGAACTATCAGAACATAGCGATACTGGGCGTGGATGCACGAAAGAATGAGAGCTACAAAGGGTCCCGTTCCGATGCGATAATAGTTGCAAGGATCAAAAAGGACACAGGAGATATCCAGCTTATCTCGGTGATGCGTGACTCGTACCTCCAGATTGAAGGGGAAGACGGTTCAAAATCTCTGGACAAGATCACTCACGCCCACGCCTACGGCGGCGGGCTGGACACATGCAAATCGCTCAACCGGAACTTGGATCTCAACATCAGCGAATTTGTTGTATTCAACTGGCAGTCCGTGGCGGACCTGGTCGATGCGGTGGGCGGCGTTACTGTCGATATCCAGGCCAACGAGATCAGCGATATGAACCAGTACGGAAACGAATCCGCCAAGAACGTAGGCGGGACTTATACAGAAATATACAACACAGGAAAGACCAAGCTGAATGGCGCGCAAGCAGTGACATACTGCCGTATCCGAAAAAATTCCGGCGGAGATACAGGCCGTGGGAACAGATACAAAGAAGTCATGTCGCAGCTTCTCACGAAGGCCAGCAAGATGAGCGTAAGCGATCTGAACAAGGTGGCAAACGAGATCTTCCCGGAGATACAGACCAACATAAAAAAGACGACCATGCTGACCATGCTGACCAAGATCAACGGATACAAATTCGGCAAGAACTATGGCTGGCCCAAGAAATATTACGGCGGGATCATCAACGGAGTCTGGTACTCAGTGCCAAAGACCCTGGAATCAAACGTCCAGTGGCTCCACAAGAAAGCCTTCGGGCAGACTGATTATTCAGTGACCGACCGATGCAAAACCATATCCGATCAGATAATTAATAAAACCGGGGTCGGAGGGAGCAGCACCGACGGCAACACCGACAGCGGCTACAGCACCGACGGCAACACCGACAGCGGCTACAGCAACGACGGCAGTGGGTACGGGCAATGACCTGCATCGGATGCGACTGGCGGCGGGCACT
This sequence comes from Eubacteriaceae bacterium, assembly GCA_034927505.1. Classification (GTDB taxonomy): domain Bacteria; phylum Bacillota; class Clostridia; order Peptostreptococcales; family Anaerovoracaceae; genus RUG100. The sequence goes on along the minus strand of JAYFPY010000041.1, from coordinate 20,191 downwards.
GACACAATTTGCGGCCGGCGGCGGGTACGGCCAATGACCTGCATCGGATGCGACTGGCGGCGGCACTGACACAATTTGCGGCCGGCGGCGGCGGGTACGAACAGTACGGCTGTCATAGATAGCGTGGCAAATACACCTTACGACGAGTGAAAACTCATCAACCAGCGAAAAAGGTGCACGTGATGAGTCTAAATTGAAGAGAGTACATGGAAAACCTGCATAAAATGGTTTTGACGACTCATCAGGCGACCAAAAAAGTGCAAGTGATGAGTTTTCAACTGTTTTAAAGAAGGTCGAACAAGGCCAAATGAAGAAAAACAGGGCGAAAACAGAAAAAGCGACTCATCAGGTGGCCAAAAAAGTACAAGTGATGAGTTTTCAACTGTTTTAAATGGCTTTGACCCGCTCTAAATTGCTTAAAACGGCTTCGAGCATGGTCGAACAGGGCCAAATGGAGAAAAGCGGAGGAAAGTGCGGGCAGATTGAAAAAGGAAAAGAAGCGAAATGGAAAATAAATAGAATAATTGCAAATTATGGTAATTGTGTTATAATAGACTAATGTTAATACAGCTTTCTTGATTCGCTCTTGTTCAGTATGGATAAGGCCAGCTTATCTGAAAAAATCAGATAAGTAAATGTGAGGCGATTTGTGGGTCAAGAGGGAAAGCACCGGAAAGCGCCGGAAAGCGCACCGGAAATGAAGCCGGAAGGCGCCGGAAAGCGCTGGAAATCAAGCCGGAAAGCACCGGAAATGAAGCCGGAAAGCGCCGAATCTATGAAAGTAAGAAAGAAAGAGGTCTATTATGCCAGATTATGCAAGTGAAATGCTGGAAGCGTTGTATGAGAGGCTGGACAGCGAGGAGAAGGAATTGAAGGGATTGCCGGAAGGCAGTCTGATAAAGGTCGGAAAAAGCCGCGGTAAAACCAAGTATGGCTCACTGGAATACTACCAAAAGGGCGATGGCAGGAAACAAAAGAGGACAGTCATTGACAGCGCTGAGGTGGAGAAACTGGCGCGGAAAAAATACCTGCGGGAGTCAGTGTTCAGGGTCAAAAAAAATATTGCTTTTCTGGAGCGGATCGTGAAGGAGCAGATCAGCGTGGCACCATCGGATATTGTGGTCAGCTTGCCGGGAGTCTATAAGACGCTGCCGGGCAGCGCCTTTTTTCCGAAAGAAAGCGCGGCGCACAGGTGGGCGGCCGAGAAATACGTGATGAATCCAAAGAAACCGGAAGGGCGCAGGCTTGTCAGCCCGGCGGGATATAAAGTCAGATCCAAATCCGAGCTTATCATCAGCCAGCAGCTTTTCAACCGCAATGTGCCGCACAGATACGAGCCTTTGATGACAGATCTGGGATGGGACCTGCGCTACTCGCCGGATTTTGCGGTCATGCGGCCGGCGGACGGCAAGCTGTTCATTTGGGAGCACTGCGGGTTGACCACCGATCCGGATTACATGTTTCGCTTCAGGAAGAAAATCGACGACATGCACGAAATGGGCATACACGAATCGAAAAATTTGATAATAACGTACGACGATGAGAAGGGCAACATCGACTTGCCGGACATCGTCGCGATAATCGAAGGGAGATTATTGACATGGAGAAAAAATACGCAGTACTGATCGACGGCGACAACCAAAAAGCCGGTTACATCGAGGCGGTGCTAAAGGAAGTTTCGTCATACGGGACTTTGACAATAAAAAGAGTTTACGGCAATTTCAGCAGCTCCAACCTGAGCGGCTGGGCCAGCGCAGCGAAAAATTATTCGCTGATCCCGGTGCAGCAGTTCGAGAACAGCTCCGGGAAAAACGCCACGGACATCTGTCTGGTCATCGACGCCATGGACATCCTGCACAATTACGACGTGGACGGATTCTGCATCGTCAGCAGCGACGGCGATTTCACACGGCTGGCCGCGCGTCTGCGCGAGTCGGGCAAGGAAGTCATCGGCTTCGGCAAACAATCCAACACGGCCAAGGCTTTTATGGCGGCGTGCACCACGTTCAAAAGGCTGGAGACACTGGGCGAGAGAAGCGAGGACTCTGAGGAAGCCGAAAACAATAAGGACACAAAAGAGATCGAATCCGAAATCTACGAAATCATACGGGAAAACGAAGAAGACGCAATGCACGCAAGCCAGCTGAGGAACACTTTGAACCAGCGGCACCCGGGCTTTGATGTAGACGACTACGGATTTACTAAATTTTCCGCATTGCTGCGCAGCATGAACAAACTGGACGTTTTCGATCAGGGCACAAAAGTGTCCATGAAAAAAATGTCCGCAAAAGAAGCAGTGAAGATCGTAAGAGAACTGATTAAAAAAGGAAATTACACGACCAACAGCCTCAACGGAATAATCAAAAAAGAATACCCGGATTTTAATCTTCAGGCTCTGGGGTATAAAAACTGGAAGAGATTCATCAATGACAACGGCATGAAGATCGACAGCAAAAATCATGTCAGACTTGTCTGATCGAGCAACGCAGGGCTGAAAGAGCAACGCAGGGCTGAACGAGCAACGCAGGCTGAACGAGCAACTCAGGGCTGAAAGAAGGAAAGGAACATGCAGATAATTCGGCAATTCATTAAATTCACAGGGGTGGGGATGACCTGCTTTGCCATAGACTATGGCATAATGGTTTTGCTGACTGAAGTTTTCGGGATCAAATATATATACTCGGCGGGTATATCTTTTACCATCGCCACGATAATAAACTATTTTCTCAGCACTAAATTCGTATTTGACAGCAAAGGAAAGAGCGGCTATGACTTGCTGTTTTTCGTCGTGCTGGGGGCAGCCGGCCTGGCACTGAATCAGCTGCTCATGTGGTGGCTGGTCAGCATCCTGGGACTTTCTTACCTGATCGCAAAGCTGATCTCTGGGATCCTGGTTTCATTCTATAATTTCATCGCACGAAAAATATTCCTGGAGCGGCACCTGCGCAGCGTCCGCCGGAAGTATTTTCATCGGGAACATTAAATAATCATGCAAATCAAAATGCCGTCATGGACCACCTCTTGACCGAGGGATCCGACGGCACTATTTTTTTGCATATTCAGTAATTCAAAGTGATCGAATTCGACTGTTTTAGTGCACGGTGTAAATGATCTTTTCCGAAGTTTACATATTACATACGGCCGCCCAGTTCGATGGCGCGGTCGATGACCGGACTGAAATCCTTGTCGTCAAAAATGTGCATCACACCGGGAAAAGCCACAGGTCCGCTGGTGAACGCCCGGTCTTTGTAGCTGCTATTTGGAGGCAGCATGTGTTTGCCGGTGAATATGACAGGCCCCGGCATATCAGTGAATTCTTCCTGCTGGTTTTTCCAGTCGGAGCCGAAATGGCCCTTCAGGTGCGGGTGCTTTTTCAGGCCCGGATAGCGGTGGGCGGACAGCATTGCGCCGTGGGTGTAAATGTTTATGCCCCGGCCCGCACTCTGCTGCAGCAACATGTCCATGTCTTTAAGATCGTCGCCGCTGACGATGATGAAAGGGCCCGGATCCACACCGTCCGGCGTCGCGATCATTGCAACACCCGTCATTTTTTCAGCGGTCTGCCCGCTGTCATTCTGCCCGTTGACGAGATCTGAACCGCTGTCATTCTGCCCGTCGTCATTCTGCCCGTCGGCGGGATCTGAACCATCGCCGGTCGGTTCCCCAAAAGCCGCGGCATTGGCTTCTGCCAGCAGCTTTTCGGCGCGGATCGATATATCGTCGGCCATCTCCGAAATACCAATCAGCCTGCCGGATACTGCGACGGAGCCATCCGGCGATCCGTCAGAACCGACAGCAAAGAGTGCGTCGTAGAGAAAACCGATGACTTCCTGGTCGTCCCTTTTCAGCGCGAGCGCATGATAAGAATCTTCCGCGATGCTGCTGAGCCGGGTCAGTATCTTTGATTTGACCGCGGCTTCGTCCGGCCTGCAGGCCGCCATCAGCTCATCCATATCGCACTCCAAAACCATGCTCTTCTTCATGCCCCGGACCATATTGGTCTGTCGCTGGATCGCGGCCGCGTCGAAATTCACATCGTCGCCGATCATGAAAAGGCCGGCAATAAGGGCCCTGTCCATGGCCTCCGAAGTTAGCTCCCCATGACAGGCACGGGCCATCCCGATCATGGCCCCGGTAAGCCGATCAAGCATCTTCGCCGAATCAGCTTTTGCCTTATGGTAAATTATATTTTGTTCCTTGCGGTTTTCGCTCTGACCGTTTTCTTCTTGTATTTTTTCTTTTTGTCTGTTTTCTTCTAGTGCTTTTTCTTTTTGATTGTTTTCTTTCTGATTGTTTTCTTTCTGATTGTTTTGTCTTTGACTGCTGTTCATTTTGACCTCCGCGTGATGATAGATCCGTTTTTTACACGATTTATTTCATTCGATATAGTTATCGTCCGAATAATCGTTGGTATTTCTTTATGATCTTTAACCATTTATATTCATCTTATAACCATATATAATTATCTTGATTCCTGCCCTGATCATTTTCAATATCCGGCTGTGCTCGACAACCGAAAATCAAGTAATGACGATCAGGACGTCAATATATTATAAATGACGATTTTGTAAGTTGCAAGGGTCACATATGAGTGATAAAATATAAAAAGTAAAATATGCGGGAAATACTGCGGTTTTAAATGAAGAGTTCCCCGACAGCGGAGGGGAACTCATCAACTGAAGTTAGATTTTCCTTAGATTTTCCTTAGACTTTCCGATGAAGTTAGATTTTCCGATTTTTTCAGGTTTCACTGTTGGCGAATGATCAAAAACTCATCAAACGGCCAAAAATGGACAAGTGATGAGTTTTCAGAAGCGAAAGCCGGGCGATCAAGGCGGAAAAAGAGTGCTGCCAGTAAAGAAAAACTCATCAGGCAGCCAAAAATGGACAAGTGATGAGTTTTCAAAAGCGGAAACCGGGCGATCAAGGCGGAAAAAGAGTGCTGCCAGTAAAGAAAAACTCATCAGGCAGCAAAAAAAGTGCAAGTGATGAGTTTTCAGAAGCGAAAGCCGTTGCCGGAAAGCGAAAAATCGAAGCTTTGGCATAGAAGAACCGAAAGAAGAAGAAAAGAAGAAAAGAAGAAAGAAAATCTGAAAACCGAAAGAAGAAAAGAAGAAAAAAAGAAGAAAAGAAGAAAAGATGTAAAGAGGATAGTTATTATTTATCACAGTGGGGAAAGTAATTGGATAAGATTTTTAACAGCAAAATAAAAAGGCAGATCATTTTGATGGTACTGGATGTGTGCATCGTCGTTCTCAGCGAATATGCTTCTTTGGCTGTGCGGTTCATGCTGGACAGCAGCAAGTATTTAAACGGGGTGCCGGAGCAGTACATGATGCTTTTTTGGAGATGCCTGCCAATAGATGTTGCGATAACCATAGTTGTATTCTGGGCTTTCAGGCTGTATCACAGCGTATGGACATTCGCCAGCATAGAGGAAATAACGAAGATAATAGAGAGCGTCGCAGTAGTGACAGTCGTGGAAGTGGCTTATAAGGCGATCCTGGCGTGGAACATGCCGAGATCCTTTTACATTTTCAATGCGATCCTGCTCTTCATCCTGGTGCTGTTCTCCAGGCTGTCAATCAGGATCATCAATCATTACCGGTACTCTCACATGCGGCGAGCCGACGGTAAAAGAACGATGATAGTAGGCGGCGGATCGGCCGGCTCCATACTGATGACCGAGCTTTCCAGTGCAGGCGGCGGCAACTCCAACGTAGTGGCCATCATCGACGACAACGAACACAAAAAAGGAAAATACCTGCAGGGAGTGAAGATCTACGGCAACCGGACCATGATACCGGAGATCGCAGAAGAAAAAAACATAGAAGAAATAGTCATAGCACTGCCGTCGGCCATGCCCGACGACATCAGCGACATAGTTGAAATATGCAACAGGACGGAATGCAAAGTCAAAATACTGCCGTCCATCGCACTGACTCTGGAAGGAGCTCTCGCAGAAACAGTCAGAGACATCTCCTACAAAGACCTGCTGGGAAGAGAGCTTGCCCACGTCGACAACAGAGGCATCGAAAAATTCGTAAAGAACGAAGTCATAATGGTAACAGGCGGCGGCGGATCCATCGGCTCGGAAATATGCAGACAGATAGCCGGCTACGATCCGAAACAGCTGGTCATATTCGACATATACGAAAACAACGCCTACGAACTGGAAATGGAACTCAAAAGAACTTTGCCGGGAGTAAAAGTCGCGGCGATCATCGGCTCGGTCAGAGACTATGACAGACTGGAAGTCGTATTCAAAAAATACCGGCCGGACGTAGTGTATCACGCGGCGGCGCACAAACACGTGCCGCTGATGGAGACATCCCCGGCGGAAGCCATAAAAAACAACTGCCAGGGCACCCTCAATACAGCAAAACTGGCAGACAAATACGGAGCAGAAAAATTCATACTGATCTCCACCGACAAGGCTGTCAGACCGACCAACATCATGGGCGCCAGCAAAAGGATCTGCGAAATGATCATCCAGACATGGGCGCAGAAATCATCCACAAAATTCACAGCAGTCAGATTCGGAAACGTACTGGGCAGCAACGGCTCAGTCATACCTCTCTTCCTGAAACAGATCGAATCAGGCGGCCCGGTCACAGTCACACACCGGGATATCACCAGATTCTTCATGACCATCCCCGAAGCCGTCAGCCTAGTGCTGCAGGCGGGGCTTTACGCCAAAGGCGGCGAAATATACGTGCTGGACATGGGAAAGCAAGTGAAGATCTACGACCTGGCCGAGAACCTGATCAGGATGAAAGGATACAAACCGGGCAAAGACATACGGATAGAGATCGTCGGCCTCAGGCCGGGGGAAAAGCTATATGAAGAACTTCTCATGGACGAAGAAGGCCTGGCGAAAACAGAAAACGAAATGATATATATCGGACAGCCGCTGGAATTCGGAAGCGACTTTCAGGACAAACTGGACGGCCTGATAGAAAAAGCAAATGAAAACGACGAAAACATAAAAGAGCTGACTGCACAGATAGTAGAAACTTATACTGTAGACAAGAGGCAGAATGCGGGTTAGGGTATTTTAGAATGAAAAACACTTTTGACAAGACACGAGTAAACGGGAACGGTGAAAAACTCAACAAAGAAACAATAAGAAAATATGAGGACCCGGAATTCAAGAAAGCCGCCGAAGAATACGAGCGGATGGCGAGAAACGGAAACGGAAACGGTGGCGGCAGCCATGCACGGACACCAAAACCAAAGCCTCAAAAATCATACGATCCGAACAGGAAGAAATCACTGCGCCGGGCCGAAGCCGATGAAGCGAAACGGTACGGTCGCAGCGGACAAAACGGCGCAGCAGGCATGCATGCCGGGAAACCTGCAGGGAATCCATACGGCGGCGACAATAACGCATATGATAATAATAGAAATGCATACGCCGGAGGATATGACAACAGCGGCGGCGATGGATTTGGCAGCGGCGGCGGCAATAACGGAGGCGGTGGAGGCGGCGCTTACCCCAGAAAACGAAAAAGAAGACTGAACCCAAAAAAGGTGATCAGAAACATCATCATAATACTGCTGGTGCTGTTCGCGGCTTTTGTCGTATACTTTCTGAGCATCACGTCACACCTGGACAAAGTCGACACCGACAAATCCGAATTCGCCATAGACAGTCAGGTGGCAAGCGACCTGAAGGGATACCGGAACATAGCAATACTGGGCGTTGATGCACGGAAAGGCGAGAGCCTGGACGGCAGCAGGACCGACGCCATAATCATAATGAGGATCAAAAAATCCAACGGAGACATGCAGCTCATATCCATAATGCGAGACTCATATCTGAAGATGGCCGACACCGACGGAAAGCTGATACTCGACAAGATCACCCACGCCCATCACTACGGCGGCGGAGTGGATACCTGCGCAGCCTTGAACAGAAGCATGGATCTGAACATAAAAGAATTCGTCATATTCAACTGGCAGGCAGTAGCCGACACAGTCGACACCCTGGGCGGCATCGAAGTAGACGTCAAGAAAAACGAGATCCGCGACCTGAACAAATGGGGACCGGAAACTGCCGAAAACGTAGGCGGCACATACACCAAAATAACAAAGACCGGCAAACAGACCATCGACGGCGTGCAGGCGACCACATACTGCCGTATCAGAAAGACCAGCGGCGGAGACACCGGCCGAGGCAACAGATACAAAAAAGTCATGTCGGCCGTAATGAAAAAAGCCGTAACTTCGCCGGGCAAGATGAACGACCTGGCAACAAAAGTGCTGCCGGAGATCCGGACCAACATGAGCCAGATGCAGCTGCTGTCAGCCGTACTGCGCTCCCCGGGATACTCCATCGACAAGAGCTACGGCTGGCCGAAGAAATACTACGGCGGACTTTTGGGCAACGGCATCTGGTACGCCGTGCCGAAGACCCTGGAAAGCAACGTATCCTGGCTGCACAAAAAAGCTTTCGATCAGGACGATTACACACCGTCCGATACATGCAGCGAGATCAGCAATGAAATCATGTATTATACAGGGATACAGTAAAGATGCAGTAAAGTGACAAAATATAAATATCACTGCAGCAATTATATGTTATAATAAAGAAGGTATAGGGAATCACATTTTGTGGTTTCCTTTTATCTTGTACGAGGAGGTAGATAAACATGAAAAAACACATTGGAAAAAGACTGCTGCCGGTGCTGCTGGCAGTGTGCGTCATTGCGACGCCGGGATTCAGCTTTGCGGCATCAAAGACAAGCGCCCGGGCAAGCGCGCTGAAAGATCCGAATGTATATACATACACTTTGAATTATACGCAGATCAAAGTCAAATGGCAGAAAGTGAAAGGTGCAAAAGGCTACATCGTCTACAGAGCGAGCAGCCCCAGCGGGACATTCAAAAGGGTCAAGACTGTCAAAGGATACAAAAATGCAACATGGACAAACAAAAAGTTAAAAAAGAATACGCCGTACTGGTACAAAGTCCGAGCCTATAAAAAGGGAAGCAAAGGCAAGCTGTCTTATGCAAGAAAAGGCTGGGCAGGAGTATCAAATGTGATTGATTTTAGTTACGATACAAATGATGCAATGAATCAATTGAGGGTTTGTTTGAATAACAATTCTCATAAATACTTCAATATGTACATAAGCGATTCGGAAAACGGTTCATATAAAAAGATCAAGGCAAATGAAAAGACCAAAGAAATGAATATGGATGACTATCCTGTCTACGGAACGACTGTCGAAAATCTCACACCGTTGAAAACGTATTATGTGAAATTCAAAGTGATCAGGAAAATAGGAAAGAAAACGTATTACAGCGATGTATCCAAAACGTACAAATGTGAAATGACAAAACCTGAACCGGTTTTTACAGCAAAATCATACAATGCCAACGGGACATCAACGGATCAATTGACATTGGATGTTACGTTGAATAAAAACTGCAGTACAGCAACAATAAAAAAGGATGATTTTTACTACAGTGGATGGAAAAGAGCATCGTCATCAAAAGTCGACCGGGCAAGTGCAGAACTACATATGGACGCGCCGGTAACATTCAAACCGGGAGAGACAAAACGGATCATCCTGAAGTCAGATGAGTCTTTTGTGTATTTTGAAAATGCTTCTATAAGCGGCTATGCCGACTATAGAACTATCCGGGGCGGTTCAGATTTTATGATTACGATGTCAGTTTCACCGGATCCGGAACCGGTCATAACGCCGACTGTCATCAGCTCCGGGAAAGTATATGACTACTATCTGCTGGACAGCGATGACCTCAGCGAAAACAACGATGGGAACGCAATGTTTACTTTTACAGCAGAGAAAACAGGGATAGTAAACATCAGCTGTTATGACTTGAAACTCACAAACGGCAGTTATTTGGATGATGCTGATCGGCCAATATATACTATGACAGACAGCTCAGGGAAAAAATTGGATGAATACATAAACGGTGAATCTGACCCTCAGAAATTCTATCATGGATACGGTGTGAAAGCGGGCGAAAAATATGGCTTCAAGATCCGACTTACCGGGGCCAAAAGCCAAGGAAAAATCAAAATATCATACAAAGCTATAAATGAAAAGAGCGGAGCCACAAAGGGCAAATCAGCAACGATCAAAAAGAACAAGTATGTTTCCGGATATACAAAAGCCGGAGAAAAAACTTCAGACTGGTACAAATTCAAAGTATCAAAGAAACAGAAAGTATCAGTCAGATTGAAAACAATGTATTTTTACGCAGATACGGATCTCGAGTATATAAACTATTTCGGATACAATATATACAACAGCAAAGGAAAACGTGTCACTGGTCTTAAGACCAAAAGCAGCAAAGGAAAAGCAAATACATTCAGTTATGGGACGGACACAATTACAAAAAGAGGCTATCTGAAAAAGGGAACATACTACGTAAAAATAAAGAGCAACACTGTATCGCCGTGCGGCAACTACAGTTTGAAATGGTATAACTAACAGGAGGTAGATAAACATGAAAAAACACATTGGAAAAAGACTGCTGCCGGTGCTGCTGGCAGTGTGCGTCATGGCGACGCCGGGATTCACATTGGCATCGACAGCAGCAAGCGCACAGAAAGCAGAGTCGGCTAAGGCAGTGACTTCGAGCACTGCATCAGATCCGGTTTTTACTGCGAAAACATCAATGAAGAACGGCACGACTACAAAGCAGATAGAACTGGATCTGACGCTGAGCAAGGACAGCAGTTCTGTAACTTTACCGAAAAACAGCTACGAGCTGGTCTATTTGGGGTGGTATCGCCAATCACCGGAGAAGCTCCTTCGTTCAGGGGCTTCGCTGAAACAGGAGACGGAAGACGTTACATTTCAGCCCGGAGAAACGAAACAGGTGGTACTGACTTCGAATGAAAGTTTCGTGTATTACGAAAATGCGCAGTTCGCGACAGCCGTGAGTAATATCCCTTATAAAGGTGGAACCGCCGGGATGGCTTTTGATATTACCGTTTCACCGGATCCATCCATCTTCCAAATGGATACTGCAAAAAAGTATATGTATGAATGCAATAATGCCAATAAGGGAACAGTGTGGTACACTTTTGAGGCGCCAAAGAGCGGTATCGTATATTTGGACAATAAAAGAGGGGATTCAGAAAGATGGTTCTCGCTGCAGCTGTTAAATTCAAGCAAGAAGAAGGTATTCGAAGACAAAGGTATGGGAGCCGGCATCGAATTCGATTTTCGCCATCAGTTCGGCATCACGAAGGGCAAGACTTACTATATCCGTCTTGAAGGAACTCCTTCTGACGTGGACTTCAGCACGACCGGAACTGTTCAGTTGAAATACTTTAAAACTATCAAGGAGAAGAGCGGCACTACAAAGAAAAAGGCAGTTCGTATCAAGAAAAGCAAAAAAGTATCCGGATATAAAGTAGTCGGAACGAAAACATCAGACTGGTACAAGTTCAAAAACAGCAAGACCGGGAAGATCGGGATCAAACTGACTTCCAAATACGTTGAAGGCTCCGGTCGCGATAAGGCTGATTTCACCACAGTGATATACAACAGTAAAGGGAAAAAAGTCACAGGCTTCAAAACAAAAGCCAAGAAATACGGCAAGACCGGAGACGGCACTGTTTCGACAAAATATGGTACCATCCTGACATCAAAAACGAAAAAACTGAAAAAAGGAACTTACTATATCAAAGTCTAAAGCAAGAAAACAGCTCCGTTCGGAAGCTATTCACTGAAATGGTACAACTGATATACATGTTGAACAAGTACACAATTAATAGTAAAAACTCATAAACCAAGGCCGGCAGGGAGATACTCTCTGCCGGCTTTTTGTGCGGCCGGCCTTTGTTTGGATGACCGGGATCTTTTTTTACCGTGTAAGCTCATTTTCGCACGACCCGGAAAAAATCCGCGATCACGACCTTGAACAACAGCGGGATCAGTAATATAATAAACATCATGAAAATCAATATGAGGGAAACGATCAAAAGAATTTTTTTAGCTGTAATACTGGTATGCATAACTGCAGCTCCGGCTGCGGAATTTTCATACGCAAAAACAGCAGCCAGACCTGACAGTCCGAAGGTGACTTCGGTGATGACGGTCAACAATCATATAACGATCAAATGGAAGAAGGCGGCAAAGGCTGCTCAGTACAAGGTATACAAAAAAAGGAAGGGCGCTTACAAGCTGATCGGCATCACAAAACAACGACATTACGTCGACAGCAACGTGCTGGCCGGACATAAATACAGCTACAAAGTCCAGTACATCACAAAGAAAGGCCTGCGGAGCAAGAGCACCAAAGCCGTAAGAGTCCTAGATACGCCGCTGGTAAAAAAGCTGTCGCAGGGCTATATGAGCTGGTACAGAGTGTCCGGTGCGAAAGGATATAACATATATTCTAGATCAGGCAGCAGCAAAAAATGGAAGAAGATCGGCACGACTAAAAACACAAGTTTCAGGATCAAAAAATACAGCAGGAGCAAATTCTATACAGTCAGGGCGTTCGACACCGGCAGCGGGATCAGGTACTACAGCGGGATCGACAAGACCGTGACAGAGAGGTACAGGAAAGGACATGCCGGGAAAGCCATAGTTTTCGAGGGAGACAGCATAATGCGGGGCAGCATATATCCGCTGGGTACTTCGAGGATCACTATCAGCGAAAAGGTAGATCTTCTGACCGGATCCCGATGCACCAACAGAGGAGCCGGAAGCAACACGCTGACGGTCCCGAAGGAACCGGAATATAGATCGCTGACAAGGGATTCGAGGAAAGCCGGGTATTTCAAAAAATACAAGGTGATCGTTATTGCAATAGGGACAAATGATTATTCATTTGGCAGAAAACTGGGCAGCATCGGCAGCACGGATGAGACGACTTTCTACGGCGCAGCCAAAGAACTTTTTGCAAACATCAAAAAGCAGGCGCCTGCAGCAAAGGTGGTCGTGGTCACGCCGAGTTACAGAGGGACCTGGGAAAGACTAGGAAGCGGATTCGATTCCAAAAATGACCGGGGCTATACTCTTCATGATTATTCCAGCGCCCTGAAATCCGTAGCGGCAGACAACGGCGCATACGTATACGACTCTGAAAAGTACGGGATCATCAACGCCGGCAACTATAAGACAACCACCACAGACAACATGCACCCGAGTGAATACACACATCAGCAGATCGGGTATTCTCTCACACGATTCATGATCAGGAACAGGATCATCTAAAGATCTGAACAGGATAATATATAAATGAGGCAGGCAGCGGTAAATTTTTTACGCGGTCGGTCTTTTTTTTGACTTGCCGGGAAACTTTTCAAAGACCAAGCCGTCAGATCATGACCTTAGGACTACAGTATTTAAGGAATGCTGGGTTGAGTGAACCGGCAGTTTGTCATAATTATTAAATGCTAATTAGTTGAAAATATGACAACCATGTGATATTATTTAAAAAGGAGGGAAGGAGTGAACAAAATGGGAACAAACATAGGAGCAAAACTAAAAAAAATACGTACTGATAATGGCCTGACGCAGGGCCATATAGCATCATACTTGGAAGTTGATCAATCATATATAACTAAAATGGAAAAAGGAGAGCGAAAAATCAGTACAGATGTCTTGTCAAAATTAAGCACATTATACGGATGCAGTGAAGAAAGTATTTTGGAAGAAGATGCAAATGATATACCGTTAAAAATTGCTTTTAGAAAGCAGGACTTTAATGGTGAGACTTTGAAAGCTGTAGCCGCAATCAACAAAATTGCGCTGAACTTAAGAATGATCGATGAATTACTGGAGGAAAAATGACTTGGAGAGAATAGAAATAAACGGACTGGCAGTTTCAAAACGTAAAGAGTTGAATGAGAATTCATTTTCGCCCATTGATGTGTTTGCGCTAATATCATCAATGCCGAATACATCTTTGGTTTTTTATGCAATGCCTAAGAATATCAGTGGATTGTGCATTAAGGATGGAGAGAATGTAGTTATAGCTATTAACTCAGATACATCTCTTGGCAGGCAGAGGTTTACGGCGGCGCATGAATTGTATCACGTGTGGTTCAATGATGATCTTACAACCACCATTTGTGATATGAGTTTGAACGAAGACAATCGGGCGGAAGAAAATGATGCCGATAATTTTGCATCATACTTTTTGATGCCATATGAAGCATTGCGAGAATATGCAAAAACGAAAAAAATAAATGAGTGGATGCTGGAAAATGTAATAGAATGTGAACAGTTTTTTAAATTGAGTCACGAAGCTATGCTTTCAAGACTATCGATAGATAAACAGATTCGATTTGAAGATAAAGATAAATACAGAGTCGAAGAAATCAGTTCAGAAGCTGAAAAATTGGGATTTACCATAGAATTGTACAGCCGTTCTCCGGAAAAAAATAAATACTTTGCAGTCGGCGATTATATAAGAAAGGTTGAGCTTTTGGCAAAGAGTGGAAAAATCAGTGATGGCAAGAAAAATGAACTATTGATGGATGGATTCCGTGCTGATATGGTGTATGGCATTGAAGATGAGGGAATTGTGAATAATGACTAAAAATGTATTTGTAGATACAGACTGCATATCGTCTTTTCTGTGGATAAGGGAAACAAATATCATAGAGGAATTGTTTGATGTGATAATAATCCCGGAGGAAGTGTATGTGGAAATGTCGAATCCGGCGGTACCCATGTTAAAGGCAAGAGCAGATGACCTCTGTAGCAAAGGAAATGCTGAAAGAAGAATTTTGGAAGTGGGCTCAAGTGAACATTTGCTATTTGATATGATGACAAAATGTCCGGAAAAGGGCCAGAAAATAATCGGAAAAGGAGAAGCTGCAGCAATAGCTTTGGCCAGGGCACATAATGGAATATTGGCCAGCAATAATTTGAGTGATATTGCGTATTATGTTGAGAAGTATGATATCAAGCATATCACCACAGCGGACATATTGGTCATGGCGGTAGATAGAGGGATAATAGAGACATTAGAAGCGGAAAGCTTTTGGAGGTCCATAAAAAAACATACGAAAATGCCGGAAATGACATTTATGGAATATATGGAGAAATGATATCACGAAAAATGTTAGTAATTTGCTCAGCTGCGAAGTTGATTTAACGCCTGATGTTGATGCACGTTTAGAGATGACCCTAGGCATACCTGCAGAGTTTTGGAACAAGTTAGAGGCGACTTATAGAGGGAGAATAGTAAAAGCTAAAGCTGAAAAGGAATAAGCAAAATGAAATAATAACAATATAGGTACTCTGCAACAAACAATGTTAGATTAGTATGTGAACATATGATGAGAACAATTCAAATAAAAAAGTCATAGGTTATATGGAAGGTGCCATTATGAAGTATTCAGCAGAAAGAATGCAATATATTACAGAATATATGATTTCGTACAAATCAAAAATAGAGAATCTTAATAAAAACGGCTTGTTTGATGCTGCAAAACTTTTTGAACTTTTTGCTGAAAAAATATGCAAATTATGGTTCGGACAACAGTTTAAGAATCTTAATGATACAACGGCCAATTTCCCATATGTAGACTTAATTTCAGATGATGGCCAACTTTATATTCAGGTCAGTACAACTCAAAACATTTCAAAGAAAATAAGGGGGACTCTCGAAAAAATACGTGATAACAAGTCAAATAGTAATTATGATATCAAAAAACTTTTCTTTATCATGCTTGCCGATAGCAATGGTACCAATATAAAGGATTATTCTGGAAGCAATAAAATTGGGAATATCGATTTTGTAGTACAAGACAATCTTATCTCAGCGAATAATATTATAAAAAGAGCAAAGGATGATTTGGAATTTCAGATTGAGCTTTACGAGCTTCTTTATAAAGAAAGCAATTCATATTCTCAAACCGAGACGAAATTACACGATGCAGTTTTTTTTAGCCGAGAGTTGTTGGAAACTAACATAGATGATTTAATCAATGGCGAATACGAAATTGACAGACAAAACCTGATTGATAAAATACATAACGATCATAATAGATACATATCTATACAAGGAGATGCAGGATCAGGCAAGTCAGCGCTTTGTAAAAAGTTGCTTCATAATGAACAGATATTATTGTTTGCGAGAGCTGAGAAGTTTGTTGGAGCTAAGGCAATTGATGATATTTGGGGTTTTGATATTGATGTTGCCTTGCGTTATCTGAATGGCATGAAAATCGTATTCTATATTGATGCTCTTGAGTTCATCGCAGATGGCCTAAAAGTAAAACTGGATTTATTACAGCAACTGTATAGAATTGCGGATAAATATAGCAATGTATGTATTGTTACTTCTTGTAGGACCTGTGATAGAACGGCATTCATTAAAATTGAGGAGATATATAGAATAAAAAAATATAATGTGGATTTCTTAAACAACGACCAGATTATAAAAGTAGCACAAAAATATAAAGTGATACAAGATTTGTGGGAGAAAAAAGCGTATATGCAACTTTTGAGATCGCCGTTTTACATCAATCTTCTGGTAAGCAAAATAAAGGATGTAAATGAAATTTCAGATGTGAATGAATTCAGAAATTTAATATGGGCAGAAATTATTTGCATGAATGGGAGAACTTTGCCAGAGGGAATACACACTTCGGATATAAGAAGAGCTGTAGAAAAAATCGTTTTCAAAAGAGCAGAATATTTTTTGTCAGGAGTTTCGATTGAAGATGTGGGTGAGGAAATTTTTGAGGTGCTGAAATCAGAAGATATTGTGACTATTTGCGAAGGCAATAGAGTGCGATTGAAATACGACATCTTTGAGGATATATGTTTTGAACGATTGATAGACAGACTGTTTGATGAATGCAGGGGTAACTATATTGATTTTTATACATCTTTCAAAGAATTGGGGAGATGCATGTATCGAAGATATCAAATCTGGGTTGAAAACAAACTTCTTTCAAAGAGCAACAGAGAGAAATTTTTACTTGAGTTATTAAGAAACACAGATGTACAAAAGGAATGGAGCAATCAAACAATTATAGGAATCGTAAAATCGGACTTTTGTGAGGCTTTCTTCGATGAACATAAAGATGAAATGGAAGGCTATGTGTTCACGGAGTTTTTGAGATTGACTAATCTATTTGCTTTTGAGACAAATATTTTACGTCTTAAATCCGGTAATGTGTATACACATTTGAATCCTGTTGGGAAAGGTAGAGAATGCTTGATAAGGATACTGTATAAATCTTGTATATACAAGGATCCATCAATAAAAAATCATGCGGTTAAAATTTGTTCGGACTATTCTCAATCATCATGTTTCGACAAAGATACAGCTGAGGTGGCATGTATAGTTCTTGAGCATTACATAAATACTTCACTTGAAGAAGCAGGACAAAAATGGCATTATCATTTGGATGAAGAAATCAATGATTATTTATCGTCTATCTATAAAATGGCAGAGTATTCTAAAGAGTGGATAAAGCAATTTTGGAGCGACACTATTTTTTCATATTTAGAAAACAATCATGATAGGAGTCGATTGGACAAAGAAATACTAAAGTATGTATTGAAGAATACAACTCCGTCTCTTGCGATTCATTTCCCAGAGGAATTGTGTGATATAGCTGATACGTATTGGCTGAAAAAACAAAAAAATGATAAGAAGGAGTTTTACTATAGTGAGGTATCAAGATCTAAAGCCAAAGAATACGGCTTGTCCAGAGAAGCTGATTCTTATTCATATGAATTTAAGTCTGCAACTGAGAATAAGTTTATATTTATTCTTGCTCAGTATAATTATAAGTATGCTTTAAAATGGATAATTGACCTAACAAACTATGTATCAGAGTATTATAGAGAACAGTCCCCTAACAATGTATTTGATATTCAAATTTGGATCGATGATCCGGAAACGGCAAACCATTATGTTTGTGAACCGGATTTTTGGATTGTTGGAACTCAAGAAAATAGGGTGCATGAATTGATAGGAGATGCTTTATTTGCTTTTACAAAAGTGGTTGTGAATTATATTAATTCATCATCATATGATAATGAAACAGTTACACAGTTTGCTGATGAAATAAAAAATTCAATCATAAAAGAATCTAACAATATTATGATGCTTA
Source organism: Eubacteriaceae bacterium (assembly GCA_034927505.1). GTDB lineage: Bacteria > Bacillota > Clostridia > Peptostreptococcales > Anaerovoracaceae > RUG100. The sequence continues at coordinate 2,112 of JAYFPY010000041.1, read as the reverse complement.
CAGTAATATCTGAAATTGGGCGTCAAAGTATAATGAGAGTTCCTGGATATGCAATAGAGTTAGCAAGTAGTATTGATTTGGTTATGTTAGACATTCAAAAGATGGCGATTTTGCTACCCAATCCGGAAAGACAGCTGATAGAACAGCAAATACTCATGGCCGTGGGGATACCAAACCTAACGCAAAGATATAAAATGCCTAAAAAAAACTTGTATTCTTTGCAGGAATATATGATTAGAATGCAAAGCATAGGTGATGAGAAAATCAAGGAAAGGACCGAAAAAGTATTAGATTTTTTGTATGAAGGGATCCCCAATACGAAAGAAAATGCAAGGTATAATCTTCAAATACAAAAAATGGATTTGAGGATGGCCACCATAAACAAAGTGGATAACAACTATTATAAAATCATACCTGAGATAGATGGGGAAGCAAAGAAGTTTGTCGAGGATAACGAAAAAAATAAATGTAATGTTGAAAGAAATGAGCTGAGACAGATAATTGAAAAGTGTTGTATTCAAGCAAATAAGAATGAATTGGATACCAACACATGTATTGAAGCTATAAATGCAGTTAATGAGCTGGCTCGAAAATCAGATATTCCGTTCAAATTGCAGCAAATACTCATTATGCTAATATCATATGCATTTACAAAGCCTGATTTAGATAGGGGGAAAAGATCAGAATTATGCTGCCTTTGGATCGACGGTGTAGAAAAAATATTCAATAATGAAACATTCCCTTTTGATATCATCTTGTCAAAACAATTGTTTGCTCAACTTGAAAAGAAGATTGATAATGTCACAAGCGACAGATTGAAACGGCTTATGATTAAATGCATACTTTATAGAGGCCCACAAGGCGTCATTTTCAATATCACCTCAATGATTAAAGAGTACTTGTTAACAAATAATGAATTGGCAAAAAATATCTTTAATACAATTATTGCGATTTCGGAAGATAAAATGGAGAGTTATATCTATAATGCATCACAAATAAAAAAAGAAGATGATTCTTTCGAGTACAAACCAAATATGCAAGCGCCGCCTGTAGGAATAGATGATGAATTTAAAAGAGAAGACATTACGCTGCATAAGAATCATGCGGGCGAAATAATCAATAAACATCTGATCAATGAGGAATGTAAAGACTATACCAATTGGGATGTAAAAAAATGCGATATTAGAACACTATGCTATATTTCAAATTGTGGGTTAAATCTTGAAAATGCAGAATTCAATTTAGTGATGAAAACAATGTTTCCATATATGATTAAGTCTATGTCTTTGGGTGACGAATTGCATAATTTTTTGGATAATTATGCAATTGGAGAAGTAACAAGTTTCATAGAAAGAGAGCTTGCAAACAGTACCGATGTGGATCAAATTATAACTATACTATTTACGGAGATTGACTTCTCGATGGTTAGTAACAGAGTATATGAATTATATGACGGTGTTGGCGAATATTTGTTAGCAATGTATTTTGATGGCTCAAATGATGCTTTGCTTAGAAAACGATGTAAGAATACTATTAAGAATCTTGAAAAGCGAATTTGCTGTGTTGAAGACGATAAAGCCAAGAAACGTTTAACAAGCATGTTGCTTTTGAAAGCTGGTTGATTTCACTTAATGTATGCATAGCGGAAATTATGACAGATATTGATGAATTTAGGAGAGTGATTAAGGAAAACAATACGGAGTTTATAATTAATGAAATAATAACAACGGCCTACTTGGGTTTTAACGATGAGATAAAGATGGATAAATCATTAACAGAAGCATATGAAGGGATTTTAACAGCTTTAGTAGAAATAGGTGTTGAAGAAGCCGCAGTGTTACTTGATGAATTCAGGATCCATTGAGCAAAGTTACAATATATTCAACAAGAAGCAACATTGAACTCATGTAAGCGTACAAACCTCGCATACCCAAAAGCAAGAGCTACTATACGCAGTTCCTGTGTTTCCACTCTCTTAGTGTAAAGTTACAGTGGGGAAAAAGAAAAATAAAAAATAAGAGCAACAACTTTTATGATATGATTTAGTTACTAACATAAATATATTAAAAAAGGAGTGCTCTTATGAATAACATTATACCGTTTATTACAGAA
>JAYFPY010000012.1:0-33570 GCA_034927505.1 Eubacteriaceae bacterium | reverse complement strand
AACAACTTTTTTCGTTTTTTCAAAACTTTTTTTCGCTTTCACTTTCGTTCTCTTTTGCGACAGCTTGCTTATCTTACCAACTTACCGACCTCTTGTCAACACGTTTTTCACTTTTTCTTCCTTTTTTTTCGTTTTTGTTTTCATTTGCCTGTTTTTGCCTTGCTTATCAGCCATTTATCGCCGAATTTTCCTTCTCTGACATCATACATCTGCCCTTTTCTATCCTTGAGTTTTCCTGTTTTTATATGATGTTCTGTTATCATCAGGATCTCCGGTTCCTTTTCCGCTTCCGGCGATGGGGCCGTGCACACAGCTCCCAGGCTTTCAACGGCTTCCTTTGCATACCTGTTGTACACATTGAGCCCGGCTCCGGCGTATACATTTCTACCGGCAGCTGCCAGTTCGACTATCCAGCCCGGATTTTCCACAATGATATCTTTCGGCAGTCTGTCAAAATTTTCTTTTATATATCTGTCGGCATTGCCCTTGGTCACCGGAGGCAGATGCAAAGCACCCTGCGGAGCTTTCTCCGTTATCTGCAGCTTTTCTCCTTTTGCTGAGATATGGGGGATCTCCGGTGCCTTTCTTCCTTCAGTCATTTTCTCTTCCAGTTTTTTGAGTGCTCTCCTGCGGATCCGGTTGATTTCTGACGCGGACATGGCCAGTCCTTCATCTATGACCGTTTTGATGCCTGCTGCGTGAAACGGCGTGTTTCCGGTCTTTTTCAGCTGTCTTGCAGCAGCCTCATTGTCCAGTGCTCTGTTCAAAGCGGCTTCCGGTACAGCTTTTCCTTCCTCTTGAGCGGTGATCCCTCCCGATGATACAAAGAGCACAGGTACATTTCCTTCCTTTACGATGAATGTCATGTCCACATCCGTTTTTCTTTTTCCCTTGCCGCTGTAAGTCATCTCCGCCTGTTTCATCAGTTTTGCATCGGTTATTTTATATACCGGATCTCCGGGCCTCACGTCGCCTTTGATGTCGCCGATCCTTACGGCCCCGTTTTTCCTTTCCTCCAGATAAGTCACGACGTTGCCTGCCGGCACGCGGCTGTGTATCTCGACCCCATCGCCTATTGACAATGGCTTTTCGGGATGTATATCTATCAGTTCTCTGCCGGCCGGTGCGATGACCGTTCCCAGGTATGTACCCAAGTGTTTTGACAGTTCGCCGGACATCAGTTCGTCCCCCGGATCGCCATTTATATATCCTTCTGTGAATCCGCCTCGGTTGAACACCTGCTCCAGTTCACGCCTGTCCCGGTCGTCGATCCGGTACTCCCCTTCGTCGCACATGTCCAAATATTTTCTGTAGATACGGGTCACAGTTGCCACGTACTGGGGCGATTTCATCCGCCCCTCTATTTTTAGAGAAGCCACCCCTGCATCCACCAGCTCCGGCAAACGTTCCAGCAGGCACAGATCCTTTGGGGAAAGCCAGTAGCCTTTGCATCCCCGGTCATCTGTGTAAGCCAGCCTGCACGGCTGGGCGCATTCTCCTCTGTTTCCGCTGCGGCCGCCGATAGCCCGGGAAAGCTGACACTGTCCCGAATAGCAGATGCACAGGGCCCCGTGTACGAAGACTTCTATATCGCATATTTTTTCCTTTGTGATCCCCTTTATTTCTTCAAGAGTAAGCTCTCTGGCAGGTACGACCCTTTCAAACCCCAGCTTTTTCGCCGCTCTCACACCTTCCACATTGTATATTGTCCCCTGAGTGGAAAGATGCAGTGGAAGATCCGGCATGTACTCTCTTATCAGTCTTCCAATGCCCAGATCCTGTATAATGAGTCCGTCTGTGCCCATAGCGTACAATTCCGCAGCATAAATCAGCGCATCTCCGATTTCTTCATCTTTGATCAGAGTGTTCAGTGTTACATAAATCTTTGCTCCGCGAAGATGAGCATAATCAACAGCCTCTTTCAGCTGTTCTCTGCTGAAATTGCCAGCGTTGATCCTGGCATTGAACATATGTCCGCCCAGGTATACTGCATCTGCCCCGTTTTCGACTGCCGCCTTCAGCTGTTCCGGTCCTCCGGCAGGCGCCAGGAGTTCGCATCTTTTTCTTTTCATCATATTCCTTTCAATTTTCGTTTGATTTAGTATATAATACTATTATTATGAAAGGTGGACAATAAATGCTAGTGTTTTTTTTGGCAATACCATATGTTTTGATCGTATTCTGGCTGATACGGCGCAGCCTGGCCTGGACGGCGTCCTGTCACGGATTTTGTCACAGGAAGGTTTTCAAGATACCCCTTATAGCATTATCGGTATTCTTTGCAGTGTCGCCCCTTCTCGGGTTTTTGCTACCCAATTCACATGTCCAGCACTTTCTGCAGAGAGTCAGCGATTTCTGGCTGGGAGTCCTGCTGTACACCATTCTGGCAGTGGCTGCGGCCCTTCTGATCAAGTTCGTATTGAAAATGACCCGCAGGATCCCTCCCGCGAAATTTGCGGAGAAAAAAGTCTTTGCAAGGGTGGGCGGTTTCATGGCTGTTGTCATAGCGGCAGTCAGCATATTCGGGGCCGTTCACTATCATGATGTCAAAGAAACTCACTATGATGCTTCTATCGATAAACCGGGCAGTGATTTTACCATTGTCCTCATATCTGATCTCCACATGGGATACAACACCGGCGTCAAGGAACTTTCTAAGGATGTAGATATGATCAACTCCATGGATCCAGATATAGTGTGCATAGCCGGAGATATATTCAACAACGACTACGACGCCCTTGCCGATCCTGATAAAATGTCCGCCATATTCAGGAATATAAATAGCAAATACGGCGTGTATGCTTCCTACGGGAATCATGATGTTTCCGAACCTCTGCTGTGCGGTTTCACATTCAGCAGCGACAAACATCCGGTCAGCGATCCCCGAATGGATTCATTTTTGAAAAAATCCAACATAAAGCTTCTCATGGACGAGAGCGTCCTCATAGACAACCAATTCTATCTTGCGGGAAGAAGGGATGACGAGAAGCCGGGGCGCGGCTCTAAAACGCGCATGAGCGCCGACAGACTGCTTTCCGGGCTGGACAAGAGCAAACCGATAATCGTAATGGATCATTCCCCGTCTGAGATCCATCAGCTCTCTTCCGCCGGCTGCGATCTGGCGCTGTCGGGGCACACCCACAACGGGCAGCTCTTTCCTATGAATATTACCAGCAAGCTGATGTGGGAAAACCCTGCCGGCGAGTTGAAGATCGGAAATATGACTTCTATCGTTTCCTCCGGCATAGGTGTCTTCGGACCCGGTATGAGAGTCGGCACGGACAGTGAGATCGTAAAGATAGATGTAGACCTGGAGCAGCAGTGACTTTGATCGGCATCGACCACTCTGCAGATAATTTAAAACGACAGCATCCCGCAGGATACTGTCGTTTTTTATTTCAGCCTTATTCTCTTATACCAGTTCCAGGAATACTGCTTCTGCATCGTCACCTCTTCTTGGTCCCAATTTCAGTATTCTTGTGTATCCGCCGTTTCGGTCGGCGTATTTCGGTGCTATTTCATCAAACAGCTTTGTAACCACATCTTCGTCGTATACATATGCGAGGACTTGTCTTCTTGCGTGAAGATCTCCGCGCTTTGCCAGTGTGATCATTTTTTCGGCTGCTCTTCCGGCTTCCTTCGCTCTTGTATCAGTTGTTGTGATTCTCTCTTCACGGAGAAGATCCGTTACGAGATTCCTCAACATAGCATTTCTATGAGCTGATTTTCTGCCTAATTTTCTGTAGCCTGACATAGTGCACTTCTCCTTTCCTTAGTCATCTGTCTCTCTGAGGCCCAGACCCAGCTCTTCCAGCTTGAGTTTTACCTCGTCGAGAGATTTCTTTCCCAGGTTTCTGACTTTCATCATATCATCCTCGGATTTATGTGTAAGCTCTTCTACTGTATTTATTGAAGCTCTCTTAAGACAGTTGAACGAACGAACCGAAAGTTCCAGTTCTTCGATAGTCATTTCCAGAGCCTTTTCCTTCTGGTCTTCTTCTTTTTCGACCATGATCTCTATGCCTTCGGTGCTGTCTGTAAGAGCAACGAACAGATTCAGATGCTCCTGCATGATCTTTGCGCCGATAGACACACCTTCTTTCGGAGTGATGGAACCGTCTGTCCATATCTCCAAAGTCAGTTTGTCATAGTCTGTTACCTGACCAACTCGCGTGTCTTCAACAGTGAAATTCACTTTTCTGACAGGTGTATAGATCGAGTCTACCGGGATGACTGCGATAGGCGTGCTCTCCGTCTTGTTCTGATCGGCAGACACATATCCTCTTCCCTTTGAAAGACTTATCTCCATAACCAGCGTTGCGTTTTCTTCGAGAGTTGCAATGTGCAGGTCCTGATTGAAGATCTCCATATCAGCGTCACAAACTATGTCCGCTGCTGTGACTTCCTTCGGCCCTACTGCATTGATTATCACTCTTTTAGTGCTCTCTGCTCCGTTAAGTCTGATCGCCAGCTTTTTCAGGTTCAGGATCACTTCGGTGACATCTTCTTTGACTCCCGGTATAGTTGAGAATTCGTGAAGGATACCGTCGATTTTTACCGATGTAACTGCTGCCCCCGGCAATGATCCGAGAAGTATTCTTCTCATACTGTTGCCCAGAGTCGTTCCGTATCCTCTTTCGAGAGGCTCCACGATAAATTTCCCGTAATTAGCATCTTCATCCGATGTTATACATTCAATTGTCGGTTTTTCAATTTCGATCATTAAAAATCCTCCTTTACATTTCCAAGATCCATTACTTGGAGTACAATTCAACGATCAAGTGCTCTGCTATAGGAGTGTCTATATCTTCTCTTGTCGGTACTGCAACAACTTTTCCTTCCAGATTTTTAACATCTACCGTCATCCATGAAGGAACAGCAATTGTCATATCCTTTATTTCTTTGAACTTAGGAGAGTTTGAACTCTTGTCTTTGACTTTGATCACATCTCCTGCTTTTACTGCAAATGAAGGAATGTCCACTTTTTTGCCGTTTACAGTAAAGTGTCCGTGAGTGACCAGCTGTCTGGCTTCTTTTCTTGAAGAAGCAAATCCAAGTCTGAATACTGTGTTGTCCAGCCTTGTCTCCAGCATGATGAGAAGGTTTTCACCTGCCTTGCCCTGCTTTCTTGAAGCTTTGTCAAACGTATTTCTGAACTGGGATTCCTGAAGACCGTAGAACCTCTTTGCCTTCTGCTTTTCTCTCAACTGAAGTCCGTACTCGGAAGTCTTCTTTCTTCCCTGTCCGTGCTGTCCCGGAGGGAAATTTCTCTTTTCCAATGCACACTTAGTGCTGTAACATCTTTCGCCTTTCAAGAAAAGCTTCTGACCTTCTCTTCTGCACAGTCTGCAGCTTGCGTCTGTATATCTTGCCATTTGATTTTCTCCTCCTTTCCTCAGACTCTTCTTCTCTTCGGTGGTCTGCATCCGTTATGCGGGATCGGTGTGATATCTTTGATCATCGTGATATTCAGTCCCGTTGCCTGCAATGCTCTGATTGCAGCTTCTCGCCCGGATCCGGGCCCCTTAACATATACTTCTACCGTTTTGAGACCATGTTCCATTGCAGCCTTTGCTGCTTCCTCTGCAGCCATCTGTGCTGCGAAAGGTGTCGATTTCCTTGAGCCCTTGAATCCAAGCGAGCCTGCGCTGGACCATGAAAGAGCATTACCGGAAAGGTCTGTAAGAGTAACCAGCGTATTATTGAAGGTAGACTGTATATGAGCCTGGCCTTTTTCAATATTCTTGCGTTCTCTTTTCTTTTTTCTTGTAGCTTTTTTAACCGCTTTAGCCATTTTGTTTCTACCTCCTTATTATAAAATTGCCTTCTTCTTACGACCTACAGTTTTTTTAGGTCCCTTACGGGTTCTGGCGTTAGTCTTTGATTTCTGTCCTCTTACAGGCAGTCCTCTTCTGTGTCTGATGCCTCTGTAGCATCCTATTTCCATCAGTCTTTTGATATTCAAATTCACGTCTCTTCTCAGATCACCTTCAACCATGTGTTCTTCATCGATGATGTGTCTGATTTTTCCTGCTTCCTCTTCAGACAGATCCTTGACTCTCGTCCCTGGATCCACGCCTGCTTTTTCGAGGATGTCTTGCGCGGTCGCTCTGCCTATTCCGTAAATGTAGGTCAGACCGATTTCCACTCTTTTTTCTCTTGGTAAGTCTACTCCGGCTATACGAGCCATATTCTCCTCCTGTTCCCATCTTCCGTCGCGCATCCTTCCTGGCATGATGCCCCGGGCGCAATATAAACGGGATGTTTACCATCGGCTGCATGTCCTGCAGCCAGCTTTAACTTTTTAACCTTGTTTCTGCTTGTGCTTTGGATTCTCACAGATAACCATTACTTTGCCGTTTCTCTTGATGACTTTGCACTTTTCGCAGATAGGTTTTACTGATGCTCTTACTTTCATCTTCTAAACCTCCTTGGTCTATCCTTTATCTCTCCAGGTGATCCTGCCTCTGGTCAGATCATAGGGCGACAACTCGACCTTGACCCTGTCCCCCGGCAGTATCCTTATGAAGTTCATTCTTATTTTCCCTGAAACAGTAGCAAGGATCTGATGCCCTGTACCTTCCAGTTCAACTACAAACATTGCATTCGGCTGAGCGTCTACTACAACGCCTTCTGCCTCGATTACGTCCTTTTTCGCCATACTCTACTTTCACCTCTATTCGTCATACAGTGTGAGCAGTTCAGGCTCACCATCAGTGATTATAACAGTGTTTTCATAATGTGCCGCCAGTTTGCCGTCGGCTGTGACTATCGTCCATCCGTCGTCAAGTGTGACGATCTCATAAGTTCCTTCTGTTATCATTGGTTCAATAGCAAAAGCCATTCCCTTTGCTATCCTCGGTCCCCTTCCGGCTTTGCCGTAATTGGGTATCTGGGGATCTTCATGCATGTTGCTGCCAACACCGTGTCCCACCAGATCTCTTATGACTCCGTATCCATCACCTTCCGCACTTTCCTGTATGGCATGTGAGATGTCAGAAAGTCTGTTTCCGACTCTGCAGTATTCAAGTCCGCAGAAGAATGACCTTTCGGCCGCCTCCATTATGTCCTTTGCATTTTCGCTGATCTTGCCTACAGCGTATGTCCTTGCCGCATCGCTTACAAATCCTTTGTAGGTACTCCCTATGTCTACACTGATGATGTCTCCCTCTTCGAGGATGCGATGCTTTGTCGGTATACCGTGGACAACTTCGTCGTTTATGGAAGCGCATACATTTGCCGGATATCCCTGATATCCTTTAAATGTCGGTATCATGTCATGCTGTTTGATGATTTTCTCAACATGTCTGTCGATATCCTTCGTGGATAATCCCGGTTTGATATAGTCTTCCAGTTCCCGTAGTATGTACCCGGTCACCCGGCCTGACTTTCGCATCAGGTCGATTTCATAATCGCCTTTGATATTTATCATTCTATGCACCCAGAATCTTTACTATTTCATCGAATAATTTTTCAAACCCGATGGATCCGTCCAGGTGTGCGATGTTTCCTGCTCTGTCATAATAGTCTACAAGAGGTTTTGTCTGTGAATCATAGACCTCTATCCTATTGTTGACAGTCTCTTCTGTGTCGTCTGCTCTCTGCTGCAGCTGTCCGCCGCAAACATCGCAGATGCCTTCTTTTTTCGGCGGTATACCTTTTACATTGTATGTTGCTCCGCAGTCTTTGCATACCCTTCTGGATATCAGTCTATCCACCAGGATGTCTTTTTCCACATCTATGTCCAGAACTCTGTCAAGAGCTGTACCTTTGCCTTCCAGATATTTATCCAGGGCTTCGGCCTGCTGAACTGTTCTCGGGAAGCCATCCAGAAGAAAGCCATTTTTGCAGTCGTCCCGGTCCAGCCTGTCCAATGCTATTTCTATCACCAGACTGTCGGGTACCAGTTCTCCCGCTGACATGTATTCCTGAGCTTTTTGGCCCAGGTCAGTGCCGTTCTTTATGTTTTCTCTGAATATATCTCCCGTCGATATATGCGGAATGTCATATTGTTTTGTCAACCTGACCGCCTGTGTACCTTTTCCGGCTCCCGGCGGCCCCAGTAATACTAAATTCATTTTCGTCTCCCTACTTGAGGAATCCCTGATAATTTCTCATCACCATTTGCTGTTCCAGCTGCTTCATTGTGTCAAGTGCTACACCGACTGCGATCAGCAGTGATGTCCCTCCGAAATATACATTGAGATTTGTAACGCCGCTGACTATGGTCGGCAGTACTGCTACTGCTGCCAGGAATACAGCACCCACAAATGTGATCCTGTTCATTACCTTCTGCAGATATTCAACAGTGGCCTTTCCCGGCCTTATTCCCGGTATGAATCCTCCGTTCTGCTTCATGTTGTCTGCTACTTCCAGCGGATTGAATGTTACCGCTGTATAGAAGTAAGTGAAGAAGAATGTCAGCAGTATATAGAATATACTGTATATCCATACTCCCGGCGAACCGTCCAGTGACAAATATTTGTTTACCCACTGTCCGAATCCGGTGTCTGTTCCCGTGAAATACGTTATTGTAAGCGGGAACTGAAGCAGCGACATTGCAAAGATAACCGGGATAACTCCTGCCTGATTTACTTTGAGAGGAATATGCGTGGCCTGTCCGCCGTACATTTTTCTTCCGACTACTCTTTTTGCATACTGCACAGGTATCCTGCGCTGTCCCTGCTGAACTTCTATGATGCCCAGGATGACAACAGCTGCGAAAGCAATGAACAGGACTATAGTCATGAAACTGATTTCGCCTGCTTTATAACTCTGCCATGTTGTGCTGATCCCGGACGGAAGTCTTGCTATGATACCGCCGAATATTATCAGCGATATTCCGTTTCCGATGCCGCTCTCGTTTATCTGTTCACCCAGCCACATAAGGAATGATGTACCTGCCGACAGCACCACTACGATGACTGCGATAGAGAAGAAGTCGGTGCTTATCAGAGCCTGATTGAACATGCCTACCGTTACTCCTATTGCCTGTACAAACGCCAGTACCACTGTTAGATAACGAGTGTATTGTGTGATTTTTTTTCTGCCTTCCATGCCTTCTTTTGAAAGTCTTTCCAGTGCCGGTATGGCTATGGTCAGCAATTGTAAAATGATCGATGCCGTAATATACGGAGTGATACTCAAGGCGAATATTGTCATATTGCCGAAAGATCCTCCGGAGAACAAGTTGAAAAGCTCGAACAGGCCTGTTCCCCCGTCAAACATCTGTGCCAAAACATCCCTGTTTATCCCCGGCACCGGTATGTTTGAGCCGATCCTGAAAACTACCAGCATCAGTAATGTGAAAATGATTTTCTTTCTGATTTCCGGTATTTTCCATGCTTTCGATATTGTCTGTAGCATTTCCATTTAGATCACCTCTGCCTTTCCTCCGGCGGCTTCAATTTTTTCTATGGCTGATTTGCTGAATTTCTGAGCTTTTACTGTTATGCTCTTGTCCAGATTGCCTTGTCCCAGTATTTTTATCCCGTCTTTGACCTGTTTTACAATACCGGCCTCTTCAAGGAATTCAGGGGTGATTTCTGTTCCGGCTTCAAATTTATTGAGAGTACCCACATTGACTTCCGTATATTCCGTAGCCCATATGTTTGTAAATCCTCTCTTTGGGATCCTCCTGTACAGTGGCATCTGTCCACCTTCGAATCCCAATCTGACTCCGCCGCCGCTTCTCGACTTCTGACCGTTCATTCCTCTGCCTCCGGTAGTTCCCTGACCGGTAGCAGTACCGCGGCCTCGCCTCTTGCGGTTTTTTGCGGCGCCTGCAGATGCTTTTAATTCGTGTAATTTCATCTCTGCACCTCCATATTACAGCTCTTCCAAAGTAACAAGATGTGCTACTTTGTTGACAGCGCCGCGTGTAACTTCGCTGTCTACCAGTTCAACTGACTGGTGCATTTTCTTCAGTCCCAACGCTTCTACGACTTTTCTCTGTTTTGGAGAAGCGCCTATTGTGCTCTTAGTCAAAGTGACTTTTACCATTTTTGCCATGATGCTCCTCCTATCCTATGATTTCTTCTTTGCTCTTTCCGCGCAGTCTGCTTACCTGTTCAACAGTCTTCAGTTCTTTCAGACCCTGAAGTGTTGCATAAGCCATATTACCGGTGTTGTTAGAACCAATAGATTTTGCTCTTATGTCCTTGACACCTGCAGCTTCCAGCACTGTACGCACTGATGAACCTGCTATTACACCTGTACCTTCTGCAGCCGGCATGAGAAGAACTCTGCCTGCTCCGAAGATCCCGATGTGTCTGTGCGGTATAGTCGTTCCTACTGTCGGAACTGTTATCAGATTTTTCTTTGCATCTTCTGTTGCTTTTCTTACAGCTTCAGGTATTTCCTGAGCTTTTCCAAGACCAACGCCTACGTGACCTTCGCCGTCTCCGACAACTACGGTTACGCTGAATCGCATGTTTCTGCCGCCTTTGACAGTCTTTGCGACACGTCTGATATTGACGATGGTTTCATTCAAGTCAAGCCTGGATGCATCTATTGTATTTCGCATTCGTGATCCTCCTTAGAACTTGAGACCGGCTGCACGTGCGCCATCTGCCAGTTCCTTGACTCTTCCATGATACAGGAATCCGCCTCTGTCAAAAGCGACATTCTCGATACCCTTTTCCAGAGCTCTCTTTGCAATAGCTTCTCCAACGATCTTGGCCGCATCTTTGTTCCCGCCGTTCTCGATCTGTCCCTTCAGTTCTTTGTCCAACGTTGATGCTGCAACCAGTGTTTTGCCGCTGACATCATCAATGACCTGAACCGAAATATTATTGATGCTTCTAAAAACACATAATCTTGGTCTTTCAGGAGTGCCATGCAAGTCTTTTCTGACTCTCTGATGTCTTGCGATTCTCTTTTCGCTTCTGTTTTCTTTTGCCATCTTAGTTCACTCCTTTCCTTACTCTCCAGCCTTGATGCCGGCTTTACCTTCTTTACGTCGTATATGTTCTCCGACATATCGAATACCTTTGCCTTTGTATGGTTCCGGTTTTCTCAGTTCCCTGATATTTGCCGCATAATTACCTACAATTGCTTTATCTATTCCTTTGACAGTGATCTCTGTTGCCGATGGTACATCCGTACTTATTCCTTCCGGATCTTCCATTTCTACCGGGTGTGAAAAGCCAAGATTCAGGACCAGTTTTTTGCCCTTCTTTTCGGCCTTGTATCCTACGCCCTGCATTTCCAGCTTCTTCTCATAACCTTCAGTAACTCCTGTAACCATGTTTGCTACGAGAGTTCTTGCAAGGCCGTGCTGCGATTTGTCTTTTTTATCATCAGAGTCTCTTGACAAGTTAACAACATTATCATTGACCTGAACTTTTATCAGCTTGCTTATCTGTTCCTGCAGTTCGCCTTTTGGACCTTTGACGCTGACTACATTGTCAGCACTTACTTTGACCTCAACGCCGGCAGGAATCTCAACAGGGCTGTTACCTATTCTTGACATTATTTGTTCCTCCTACCATACATAACAGATTACTTCGCCGCCCACGCCCAGTTTTCTCGCTTCTTTGTCGCTGATCACTCCGTTTGATGTGGATATGATAGCGATCCCAAGTCCTCCGAGAACTCTTGGTACGTCTGAAGCTTTTGCATATACCTTCAGACCGGGTTTTGAAATCTTCTTGATTCCGCTGATTACTTTTTCTTTTTCAGGGCCGTACTTCATACTGATTCTGATCGTTCCCTGTTTGTCATCTTCTATAACATCGAAGCCTTTGATGTATCCTTCGTCAGTAAGGATGCCGGCGATGGATTTCTTGATCTTTGAAGCCGGGACATCTACTGTATCATGAGATGCAGTGTTGGCATTTCTGATTCTAGTGAGCATATCTGCTATAGGATCTGTCATTGTCATATTTCTGTTCTCCTTCCTCCGATAGTATTGCCTGTATGCCTCATTGATGTCAATGAGCCGCAACTTGTCGGAAAGTAATAATTTGATTTTGCTGTTTCAGCATGCTCTACCAGCTTGCTTTTTTTACGCCGGGTATTTCACCTTTGTAAGCCAGCTCTCTGAAGCATATTCTGCAGATGCCGTATTTTTTCAATACTGAATGCGGTCTTCCGCATATCCTGCATCTTGTGTAAGCCCTTGTTGAATACTTAGGCTTTCTCTGCTGTTTTACTTTGAGAGATGTTTTTGCCATTTCGGTCTCCTCTCCTACTTTTCAAACGGCATGCCCAGAGCTGTGAGCAGCGCTGCTGCTTCTTCGTCAGTTTCTGCCGTTGTTGTGAATACAATGTTCATTCCTTTGATCAGATCTACATCATCGTAGTTGATCTCAGGGAAGATCAGCTGCTCTTTGACGCCCATGGAATAATTTCCTCTGCCGTCAAATGCGTTCTTGCTGACTCCTTTAAAGTCTCTCACTCTCGGAAGAGCGATGTTGAAGAGTTTGTCCGCAAATATGTACATGTTGTCGCCTCTTAAGGTCACTTTCGTACCTACAGGCATTCCCTGTCTGACTTTGAAATTTGCGATCGACTTCTTTGCTTTAGTTACTACCGGTCTCTGTCCGCTGATGATAGCCAGCTCATTTACTGCTGTGTCCATGAGTTTGGCATTGTCTTTAGCTTCTCCGAGACCAATGTTTATTGTTATTTTTTCCAGCTTTGGTACTTCCATGGAGTTAGTATATTTGAACTGCTCCTTCAATGTGCCGAAAGCTTCGTTCTGGTATTTCTCTTTTAATCTTGCTGTCAACGACCTCTCCTCCTTTCCTAATCTATTGCTTGTCCGCTTTTTTTAGATACTCTGACTTTTTTGTCGCCTTCCATTTTCATTCCGATCCTGGTAGGTTCCTTGGTGCTCTTGTCTACGAGCATTACGTTTGAAACATGTATCGGGCCTTCCTGATGCTTGATCTCAGCTGCGGCAGTTCTTGTCTGCTTCTGGTGCTTTGTCTGCATGTTCACGCCTTCAACGAGGACTCTATCCGAGTCCGGCATAGCCTTTATGACTTTGCCTTTCTTGCCCTTGTCTTTTCCGGTAAGGACAACAACCATATCATCTTTTTTAATACGCATTACGTCCTCCTTATAATACTTCCGGTGCCAAAGACACTATCTTCATGAAACTCTTGTCTCTGAGTTCCCTTGCTACCGGTCCGAAAATACGTGTTCCGACCGGATTTTTATCTTCTTTTATGATCACTGCTGCGTTCTGGTCGAATTTCACATAGCTGCCGTCAACTCTTCGGGCACCTTTTTTACTTCTGACCACAACTGCTCTGACCACATCGCCCTTCTTTACCTGACCGCCGGGCGTGGCTTCTTTAACGGCACATACTATTACATCTCCGATGTTTGCATACTGTCGGCTCGTTCCTCCAAGTATACGGATGCATAGCAGTTCTTTTGCACCGGAATTGTCAGCGACCTTCAGTCTTGTTTCTGTCTGAATCATGCTCTGGTGCCTCCTTATTTAACCTTTTCTACAATGTTAACAAGTCTCCATCTCTTGTCTCTGGACAAAGGTCTTGTTTCCATTATTCTTACTTTATCTCCGATATTGCATTCGTTAGCCTCATCATGAGCCTTGACCTTCTTGGTTCTCTTAACTGATTTACCATAAAGAGAATGTCTTACTGAATCCTGCAATGCAACTACCACAGTCTTGTCCATCTTATCACTCACTACCATGCCGACTCTGGTTTTTCTTCTGTTTCTTACGTCTTCCGCCATAATTCATCCTCCTTCCTTATTCAGCCTGAGCTTTTGCAAGCTCTTTTTCTCTGATAATAGTTTTAACTCTTGCGATATCTCTTTTTGTATCCCTCATCTTGATGGGGTTCTCCAGCTGGCCTGTAACGTGCTGGAATCTCAGGTTGAACAGGTCTTTTTTCATTTTTGCCAGTTCATCGTTCAGTTCAACGTCTGTCATTTCTCTCATTTTCTTTAATTCCATTACGCTTCACCACCCTCCTGTCCTTTGATCGCAAACTTGCTCTTGATAGGAAGTTTGTGTGCTGCCAGTCTCATGGCTTCTTTAGCCTGTTCGAAACTAACACCCTCGATCTCAAACATTATTCTGCCCGGTTTCACAACTGCTACCCAGTATTCCGGTGATCCTTTACCTGATCCCATTCGTACTTCTGCAGGTTTCTTTGTTACCGACTTGTGCGGGAAGATCTTTATATATACTTTACCGCCTCTTTTTACTGATCTGGTCATTGCTATTCTGGCTGCTTCGATCTGATTTGAAGTGATCCAGCCCGGTTCAGTCGCCATAAGACCGTATTCACCGTAAGTAACCGTGTTACCTTTGGTAGCCTTACCCTTCATTCTACCTCTGTGGACCCTTCTTCGTTTAACGCGCTTTGGCATCAACATGGCATAGTCCTCCTTTCGCTATTGTCTATTCTTCTGCTGAAGTTGTTTCAGCTTTTACTTCTTCTTTTACTTCAGGCTCTGCTGCCTTGGCTTCTGCTTCCGCGTTGGCTGCTGCCTTGGCTTCTGCTTCTGCCTTCGCCTTTGCTTCGGCTTCAACGGCCGGATCTACTTTCGGCGTATTCCTGACTCTTGGATTTACTGCTTTTGGCAGCTCGTTCCTGTCGTCTCTTCCGCGTCTTCTGTCATTTCTAGGTCTGCGGTCGTTTCTTCTGTCATTCCTTCTTCTGCCGTCTCTCTTGCCGCCGTCCTTTTCTTCCTTTATGACACTCTGGAGTCCTTTGTCTAAAATTTCTCCATGGTTGATCCATACTTTTATGCCTAGTTTTCCGTATGTAGTATCAGCTTCGGCAAATCCGTAATCAATGTCTGCTCTGAGTGTGTGGAGAGGAACGTTTCCTTCGCTGTACTTTTCATTTCTTGCGATTTCGGCTCCGCCCAGTCTTCCTGATGCGAGGACCTTTACTCCCTTAGCTCCGGCTTTCATTGTTCTTCCGATAGCCTGTTTCATAGCTCTTCTGAAGGATACTCTTCTTTCCAGAGCTCCTGCGATGCTCTCTGCTGTAAGCTGAGCGTCAAGCTCTGCTCTCTTTACAGATTCGATCTTGATGTCTATGCTCTTGCCTGTCAGTTTTACCAGCTGAGCTTTCAGTGCTTCGATGCCGTCTCCCGATCTTCCGATGACCATTCCGGGTCTTCCTGCCAGAACTACTACTCTGATCTTGTCGTTGGATCTTCTCTCGATGACGATCTTGGATACACCTGCTGCATACAGTTTCTTCTTTACAAATTCTCTTATTGCATTATCTTCTACCAGATAATCGGCAAAATCGTTTTTGTCAGCGTACCATTTGGAGCCCCAGTCTTTGATGATTCCGACTCTGAGACCGTTCGGACTTACTTTCTGACCCATTTACTGAACCTCCGTTTCTTTTTCTCTGAGAGTAACGCCTATATGGCTGCTCCTCTTCAGTATGATCGATGCTCTTCCCTGTGAACCTGCTCTCCATCTCTTCATGGTAGGTCCCTGATGAGCATATACTTCGGCAACATACAAGTCGTCCGGATTCATGTCGAAGTTGTTTTCTGCATTTGCCGCAGCAGATTTTACAACCTTTTCTACAAGTTCAGCACCTTTGCCGGATGTGAACTTCAGTATTGTGAGTGCCTCACTCAAGTCTTTCCCTCTTACCATGTCTGTAACAGGCTTCAACTTTATAGGAGACATTCTAACATATTTTGCAACTGCTTTTGCTTCCATTGTTTATCTCCTTTTCTAAACTGTTGGTGTTGTTGGCGTTGTCGGTCCTGCTGTTATTTTCTTATCAGCATTGTGGCCTCTGAACGTTCTGGTTGGAGCAAACTCTCCGAGTCTGTGACCAACCATGTCTTCAGTAATATATACCGGGACATGCTTTCTGCCATCATGTACTGCTATGGTGTGTCCCACCATCTGCGGAAATACGGTCGATGACCTGGACCATGTCTTTACCACTTTCTTCTCGTTTGCTTCATTCATGGCTTCTACTGCCTTGATCAGCTTTTTCTCGACGAAAGGGCCCTTTTTTAATGATCTGCCCATTTTCTATGCTCCTTCCTTTATTTCTCGTTTCTTCCTTTTACAATATATCTGTCTGAGTCTTTTTTCTTTTTCCTTGTCTTGTATCCAAGAGCAGGTTTTCCCCACGGTGTCACAGGACTCACTCGGCCTATGCCGGCCTTTCCTTCACCACCGCCGTGAGGGTGGTCGTTAGGGTTCATTACAGAACCTCTGACTGTAGGCCTGAAGCCCATATGTCTCTTTCTTCCTGCTTTGCCTATGTCTATGTTCTGGTGATCGTTGTTGCCGACTTCACCGACTGTGGCTCTGCATTCCATCCTGACTTTTCTTACTTCGCCGGACGGGAGTCTTACCTGAGCAAAGCCGTCTTCTTTAGCCATGAGCTGTGCTCCGTTTCCTGCCGACCTTACCATCTGAGCGCCTTTTCCCGGTTTCAGCTCCACATTGTGGATCATTGTACCTACCGGTATGTTTGCCAGCGGAAGGGCGTTGCCTGTCTGGATATCCGCTTCCGGTCCGGACACTACCATGGCTCCGACCTTAAGGTTTTCAGGAGCGATGATGTATCGTTTCTCGCCATCCACGTAGTGGATCAGTGCTATGTTTGCACTTCTGTTAGGGTCGTATTCGATCCCTGCGACTTTTCCCGGTACACCGTCTTTGTCTCTCTTGAAATCTATGATTCTGTATTTTGGTCTGTAGCCGCCGCCTCTGTGTCTTACAGTGATCTTGCCTCTGGAGTTTCTTCCCGAGTTCTTTTTAAGAGTTACTGTCAGTGATTTTTCCGGTTCGGACTTTGTGATTTCTTCAAAAGTCGAGCCGGTCATTCCTCTTAGACCAGGAGTAGTCGGATTATACTTTTTGATTCCCATTTTGTTTACTACCTCCTATTACAGTCCCTGGAAGAATTCGATTTCTTTGCTGCCTTCAGTCAATGTTACGATTGCTTTCTTGCCGGCAGAAGTCATGCCCTGATTTCTTCCCATTCTCTTTAACTTACCTTTTACATTCATAATGTTGACTTTTTTGACTTCAACGCCGAATATGTTTTCAACTGCATGTTTTACTTCGGTTTTGTTTGCGTCTACTGCAACTTTGAATGTGTATTTCTTGTCCTGGGCTTCCTCCATACTTCTTTCGGAAACAACAGGCTTCAATATTACGTCGTAAGGGGTTCTCATTATGAATACACCTCCTCGATTTTGCTGATCGCATCTTTTGTAATGATGAAGTTTGTATGATTGATAATGTCATATACGCTCATCGATGTTACGATAGCTGTTCGGATTCCCGGTATGTTTGAAGCTGACTTCACAACATTGTCATCCTTGCCGGCTGTAACGATCAGTGTTTTTTTGTCTGCGTTAACGTTTTTCAGTACTTCTATCATGTCCTTAGTCTTCGGAGCATCGAACTTTAATTCGTCCAGTACTATCATCTCATTCTCGTTCACCTTTGCGGAGAGAGCGGATTTCATAGCCAGTCTTCTGAGACTCTTCGGCAATGTGTATCTGTAGCTTCTCGGCTTTGGCGCGAATACTATTCCGCCGCCTATCTGCGATGGATCTGTCGTTGAACCCTGTCTGTGACGGCCCGTGCCTTTCTGTCTGAAAGGCTTTCTTCCGCCTCCTCTGACTTCAGCTCTGGTCTTTGCCGACTGAGTTCCCTGTCTTCTGTTTGCCAGGTAGTTTTTTACAACTTCATGAACTGCGTTCTGGTTAGGTTCGATTCCAAAGATTTCATCTTTAAGTTCTATTGTTCCAGCATCTGCGCCGCTCATGTTCAGCACTTTGATTGTTGTCATTATGGTGTCCTCCTTTCGAACCTATCCTATCTGTCCGGGCCTTTTACTGCATACTGGACTCTGAGCAAGCTGCCCTTGCCGCCGGGTACAGCACCTTTTACCAGCAAAAGGTTTCTGTCTTCAATAACTTTTACCAGGTCGATGTTCTGTACTGTTACAGTGTCGCGACCCATTCTTCCGGGAGCATTGTTTCCTTTGAATACTCTTCCCGGATATGATGCCCCTGCCAGAGCACCTGCCAGTCTCTTGTGTTTTGAGCCATGGCTCATCGGTCCTCTGTGATGGCCGTGTCTCTTGATGTTTCCCTGTGTGCCCTTACCTTTTGAAGTGCCTGTAACATCCAGTTTCTTGCCTTCTTCGAAATCTGCAACTGAGATCGTCTGTCCTACTTCGTAGCTCTCTCCGTCTTCGATCCTGAATTCCGCCAGGTTCTTTTTGATATCGACGCCGGCCTTTTCAAAATGTCCGGTCATCGGCTTGTTCACTCTGTGCGGTTTTGTTTCTTCAAATCCGACCTGTACTGCGTCATACCCGTCGGTCTCAGATGTCTTTACCTGAGTTACCGTTCCCGGAGTCGCTTCGATTACAGTTACAGGAACAACTTCTCCTGTTTCTGTGAAGATCTGTGTCATACCGATCTTCCTTCCAAGTAATGCTTTCATATTTACCTCCTGATTACTTACAGCGGATTGCTCTTGGCAATCATACTAAGGGGGAGTCCCTTTTATAACTTTAACTCGATGTCCACGCCTGCAGGCAGTACCAGTTTTGTCAGTGCGTCAGTAGTTTTCGCTGTTGCGCTGGTAATGTCGATGAGTCTCTTGTGAGTCCTCTGTTCGAACTGTTCTCTGGAATCCTTGTATTTGTGGACCGCTCTTAAAATAGTGATAACTTCTTTTTCTGTCGGAAGCGGGATCGGCCCCGAGACTTCTGCTCCGGTCCTCTTTACCGTTTCGACGATCTTTGCCGCTGACTGATCCAGCAGTGCATGATCATAGGCTTTCAGTTTGATTCTGATTTTCTGTAATTCACCCATTTTTTTCTCCTTTTCGTTTAGTACTCTTTTCGCTATTCTCGTACAAGGGGTTCTCCCATCCGGTTTTCAGCGTGTACGGTTGTTTGCCTGCGATGTACACGGTACCGTGTGTTCCTTTTTTACAGCACACGGCAGAAATCACAAATCACTGTTCAGTGATTTCTCTGCCCGGCGAACTCCTGCGCCCCCGTCCGGCGGGGACAATTCTCAGTGGAAATTACCTGATAGCTCAGCAACTTCCCACCTCGTCGCAATATCACAAGCTTTTTGAGTATATAACATCCTGAAATCAAATGCAAGAGTTTTTTTATTTTTTTACCCCACAAATCGTGTTTTTCCAAGCTTTACGGCCTGCGACCCCTGTACACGTCCCCACGTGTTTCTTTTTGCACGTTCCGACTGTTAAAAATACCGCTCCACGCTGTTCCCGTGAGGCGGCATCTTGTTATGTCTTTAGTATCCCAGTTCTTCGTTGACGAGGATTATATGCATCCTCCCCGCTCTGTTGGACATTCTTGTTATTACAGTACTGCAGCACGCTGTTTCTGCCGGTATGAGACAGTCGGCGCATTTTCCCGTCAGCGCGCACGGCGTTTTCTTGTTGAGGCGAATGCAGTTTGGCGGACATGCGTCCGTCTTCATCCTCTTCACCGCCGAATCCACATCGGCCGCGATTTTATTTACACCTGCAACAACAACGACTTTTCTTGGTCCAAAGGCCATAGCAGCTATCCGGTTTCCGGTCCCGTCCACATTGACCAGCTGTCCATCCATAGTGATCGCATTGGTGCTGGTAAGATACACGTCCGCTCCCAGGGCATGAAGCTTTGCTGTCCTTGCTTCCTCAGGATCTGACGGAGCCCATACATCTATGCTTTTTGCTCCAACCATAGGCAGTCTTTCCTTTATGCCCAGCTGATCCACTGTCACAGAGCCTCCCCAGCTGACTGTGTCTCCGTCCTTTATCATCGACAGGATCTGCTCCCCGGCTTCTCTTGCCGTTTCGCAGTAATGTCCGGTCATGGACCTTTTTTCCAGTGCCTTGATTATTTGTTCGCACTTTTTTTGGTTTGCCTTTTTAACGATTTTATCCATACAGTTACATTCTCCTTTTCAGTTCTTCCACAGACATTTTCTCATTCACAGTTTCATCGGTCTCCAGGTTCATTGCTGCAGCTGCCATAGCGAATTTTACCGTTTCCTCTATATCCATGCCGTTGATATGACCGTACAGCGCCGCCGCCGAGAAAGCATCCCCTGCGCCGTAATTGTCTATGACCGTAATGCCTTTTTCCGGTTTTGCTATACCGCTGCGTCCTTTGTCATTATAATATACGCCGCCGGCTCCTATCTTTATGAACACTCTTTCCACGCCCCTGTCCAGGAACCACTGACCGGCTTCCATCAGCTGATCCTCGCTGAGTATAGTTTTGCCCGTCATTCTTTCTGCCTCGGCTCTGTTAGGCAAAACTGTGTGAAATCGTCCGATGATCTCACTTACTCTATCCGCTTTTTCCACGGCTGCCGGATCCATGAACAAAGTCACGCCTTCCAGCTCCTTTGTCAGGTACTCAAGTGTTTCCGCGCTCAGATTTGCATCCATGCAGACTGCCGATGAACTTTTCAGCGTGTCCATTGCGCTCTCGAACATTTTTATATCTGCTGTTTCCAGGATGTCCGAATTGCCAAAAGCCATTTCAACATCATCGACAACATTGAGGACCTCCATTGTGGCCGGTGTGTTTCCGTTTTCATCCATCACTATATTAGAAACATCTACACCCATCCCTGCCAGTTCATCTCTGGCAGCTGCCGCGGAAAAATCTTTTCCGGCCTTTGTTATAAAGCTGACATCCAGGCCCAGTTTTGCCAGATTGGCAGCTATATTTCTTCCGCTGCCGCCCAGTTTCAGGGACAGCGTTCCCGGGTTGCTGCCGCCGGGTTTCACCTGTACGTATGGCTTGCTTTTTACATTTACATTGATCCCGCCAATGACGGATATTTTATTCATTTGATATTCTCCTTTTCTCTGTGCTTTCACTCTACAAATATACTGCCGCCGATAAATTCTCTCAAAATAGAATCGTTGGTTATCAGTTCATCATTTTTTATTACTTTGAAAAAGTCGAGGAATTTCAGCAGCCTTACGGCTTCGCTGTACTCTTCTTCATCCTGGGTAATGGATACCAGCAGAGGTTCCGCGTATTTTTTCAACACTCCCAGTTCATATATATGAGATGAATTGAAGAATACATCTGCTTTCCCATTGTAGGGGAAAACATTTTTATCCTCGCCGGCTCTCACCTGCGGCCAGCTGCGTATAGTCTCTGCCGCCGAGTGCCCTCTATATTTATAGTCGCGCACCAAGCGTCTCAGCATTCTGGCATCGGTGACAGAAATACGGTTGTGATCGTCTATGCTCAGCTGCGTCAACGGGCTGATATAGATCCTGTACTTTTCATCATCCTTTATCAGCGGCGTAAGTTTGTCGTTCAGCGCATGGATCCCTTCTATTACTATGGGCTGCCTGCTTTCTATGAAAGTGAGCCTTTTTCCGAATACTTTCGTGCCTTTGATAAAATCAAAAGTAGGAAGATCGACTTCTTTTCCCTGCAGCAGTCCATTCATCTGATCGTTGAACAGTTTTACATCAACGGCTTCCAGATTCTCAAAATTCGGCTCGCCTTTTTCATTAAGAGGCGTATCCTTTCTTTCAACAAAATAGTCATCGGTACCCATATACAGCGGTTTTACGCCTTCGACCTGCAGCTGTATGCACAGCCTTCTTGCAAAGGTAGTCTTCCCGGACGATGACGGCCCCGCTATGAGTATCAGCCTCTTTTTATTCTTCCTTATGTCCGAGGCGATCTCGACGATCTTTTTCTGATGAAGCGCTTCGGAAAGCTGTATTATCTCCCGGCTTTCTCCCTTTTCGATTTTTTCGTTGAGATCCGTAACATAATGAATATCCTGCATGGTCTGCCATCTCTTAGCTTCCCCGAAAGCCGAGTACAGTTTTCTGTCATCAACAAACTCGGGAACGCCCTCCGGCGATGTGTTATGAGGATGCCTCAGCAGTACCCCTCTTCTATATTTGCGCAGTTCGAAATCGTATAGATAACCGGTCGAAGGCACCATTAGCCCGTAGAAAAAATTTACAAATCCTTCCAAACTGTAAAATTTAAGATATTTTACATCGGGAGAATCCTCGATAAGCCGTATCTTTCCTATAAGATCCGTTTTCTCCAGTATCTCCAGCCCCTCGCGACGCGATACTTTTATCTTTTTATACGGCATGTCCGCAGCAACTATTTCTTTCATTCTCTCATAGACGCCGTCTATCTGGTTCTGTGTTACAGGTTCTTTGCTCTTTATTTCTGTATAAAGTCCTTTGCTGAGAGAATTCTGTATCTCCACTTCATTTCTTCCCATGACCTCTTCGACTGCCTTAAGATATACCATTATCAGACTGTGCTGATACACCAGTTTTGCCGCCTGGTCTCTCACATCGAGAAATTCAATACTGCATGGTTTTTTTACAGTGTGAGTCAGGTCTTCAAGTTTATTATCCTGCTTTGCAACTATGATCTTGAACGGAATATCATCAGCATAACGCCGATATATTTCTTCCAGTGTAGTACCCTTTTCTACATCTATTTCAACAGGATCCTGCTCTGCACTCTTTTTCAATTTCACTTTCATAATATGCCTCCGCGTATGAAATTCAGTATAACACAGGGAAAGACGGTATAGCAACTGCCATACCGCCTTTATCGTGAAAGGGTGTTATTAAATTAATAAGTTAGGTTTTAAGATTGATTTGATGCCGATCAATTCTCTTCTGTTTCAAATTCCCTGCCCTGCAGCAATGAACAGATCGATTCCATTTCATCAGGGAAAAGGGTGATGCCCCTGGTCATATGCGCATGTTTCATATCCCATTCGCGTATGTCGTATTTCGGAGTACCGTCATTCCATGAAATCAGATTCAGTTCTTTCTGCCAGCCGGTGTTGAATGTTTTTATGACACCGATGTGTTCTTTGATGTCATATTTGATTTCCTTTTTTTCATTCTCGTTTACTGCCATATCATGATCTCCTTTCTTTCATTATTCACTCTTCGAAGTATCCATATAATAATATAATTGTTAATATATGTCAAGTATTATTTGCTATTATTTCTATAATTTTCCTGTTTGCTCCTTCAGTACCCTACGTGCTATACTTAACACAGCAGGGTAGAAGGGAGATGCAGCATGATAACAACTGAAATGAAAAACAGACTCTTTGAACTGATCGGGGGAGAAGCCGTCATCTATCCGGTAAAAAAACATCTCAAAAAAAAACACGACGGTAAGAAACCGTCGTATGATCCATGCTGGCTGGTATGCCGAAACACTCGTATTCTATTAGTTGAAACGGAATCCGGCAACCTTTCTCACGTCATCGATATGACCGGCAAGATAGACCCAGCTCATCGAAGTAAATTCGAAAACGGGATACATTCCTATAAAATAGGTAACCGGATTTCTGATTGATTTTTAATTCTGATCCTCAGATCCCGGCCTGACAAGATGTTTTTGCTTGTTTTGATTTTTGATAAGAGAAACATCACCCAGTGCATCTATGGCCTCCAGCTGTTTTGCCGCCCAGATCTTTATTATCAGTTCTATTATCAGAGCAGCGATTATCGCTGCAATTATTATTATATTGATAGTTGTCATTTTTCGCCTCCCTGATTGATTATCTGCAGTATTTTTTTCTTGCGCCTTCTGTACCAGATTATTACTTTGATATCCGAACCCATGCTGACTGTCAGCAGTATCAGCAGTATTGGAAGTATGCCGTAACTTGCGCTTGCAACATAGTCCCATTTATCGACCTGTCTCTCCGGCTCTTTGTTGTTGAACCGTTCAAAGAAATCAAACGAATTTGTCAAGTAAGTTTTCCGCTCTGCTACCCTGGCTTTTTGCTGTTTCGTTATATTCTTCTTGCTGTACCACTTAGCGTACAGGTCCACATTGCTGTATACAGGTGAATCGAAATCCCAGAAGACTTCATCCCCATTACTGTCATAATACACCCAGCCGGCAAATTCATATCCGGTCCTGGTTATCTCCTTTGTTTCTCCCGGCACTATCACATTTTTCGTCTTAGTAACAGAATTTTTACTGATCCCATATTTTTTTTCCATAGCTTTGGTATCTCCGCCGACTATGATGATCTTGATTATCCTCTTTATGCCTGTCTGCGGCCCGACTTCAATGCCGCACCTGACAGTTGCCAGTTCTCCATCCTTCAGGCCCTTCGCTTTATCAAATATCTGGTCCAGATCATTCAATATCTCGATTTGGCTGCTCGGCAGTCTTCCCGGCTTGACTATCCAATCCTCTGCCACTCCGTTTTTGACGTCGCTTTTTTTTGCAACGCCTACATTCAACCTCTTTTCCGCTTCCTGCCTCAAAAGATATTCACTGCTTATACTATTCACTTCCTGCGATGAAAAAAATACATCAGCACCCGAATAAGACAGGTCCTGATGATCTTTCCCCGTGAAAATAAAATAAAACAAAACCCCTATCAAGAC
Organism: Eubacteriaceae bacterium; assembly: GCA_034927505.1. Lineage (GTDB taxonomy): Bacteria > Bacillota > Clostridia > Peptostreptococcales > Anaerovoracaceae > RUG100. The sequence continues at coordinate 9,164 of JAYFPY010000012.1, read as the reverse complement.
CATAATAATAGCTATCCTAATTACGTAACCCCATTTTTTTGCCATAATTAAACATCTTCTCTCATCTTGCTTTTCAAAGCCTTATAGAAAGCCCTGCCTACAGGCAGCGTATCTCCGTTGATCATTTCAACAGTCTCATAAGATACCTTTTTTATCTTGGTTTCCGAAACAAGATAGCTTCTGTGTATACGAACAAAGCCCTTAGCAAACAAGAGCTCCTCGATTTTTTTGATAGGTGAATAGAACTGGAATGTACGTTCTCCGCTATAATGCATATCCAGCAGTTTTCCTTCTGAATGAAAATAGTAAATATCTCTCAGATTGACATTCCTTGTTTCGCCGGCACATGAAAGAGAAATCATATCTTCTCTTCTTCGCTGCATCTTTTTATCTGCTCTTACAAATGTGTCTTCCAGTCTCTTGTCCAGTTCATCTTCCAGAATATAATTCAAAGGCTCTGCATTGAAAGAATCAAAAACTTTTCCCTTTTCTTTTGTCAGAAAAATAAGCTCATTCTCGTATCCCTTGTCACGCAGTTTTGTGGCGACCTCTATCCCGTCTTCGCCGGTCAGCTGCGTATCTACTATAACAAGATCCTTCTTGTTGGGATCGTCATCCGAATGAAACATGAGAGATTCAGTATTGCTGCAGACATCTGTATTTACATATATACTGTACTTTTTCCCCAGCGTCTTCAGCTTGTCCTGCAGCTTTTTTGTTTCGTCTTCGTTGCTCAGACAAATCGTAATATCCATCATCTACCTCCTTGGCGAGGCCGGTTCCTGAATGGTATGCCCCTTTTCCACTACTTGCTTTTCGGGAGTATAACTGCCGCCGTTTGCATGGAACGTGACTACAAAAGAAGTACTGCCTTGATTTTTATTATTATTACTGCTGCTTATCGTATCGTCCTTTTTACCTTCTTCAGGCTCATCTACATCAACTTTGCCTTCATTCTTGGAATACAAGGCCGTTATCGTCCTGTTTGACTGTACATAAGTATAATCGCCGTCCCATCCTTTAAAGGTGTATCCTTCTCTTGAAGGATCAGCAGGAGGTGATGCCGTTTCACCTTCCCTTACTGTGACCTTTTTCAGCAGCGTGCCGTCGTAGTCAACAAATCTTACATTGTATTTTGCCTTTACGGAAACCTCTGCCGTTATAGTACCATCGCCGGAAAGTCCCGAGACCTCGGAAATAGGTACAGCCCCCTTAGCAAATTGCCCCGGCCCTACATTGGCCTGTATACCGCCCAGTTTATCCTTGAACGACCAAGTGACCGCAGCACTTCCTCCGGCATCCATACTGGCTTTTGGCTTGAAGAAAACTGCCCAGCTGACCTGATGAGGCGCTTCCGTTATCCCAAATGAAACGGCTATTACGCCTTCTCCCTTTTCAGCTGTGTTCGCTTGAGCTCCGTATGCAACTACCTGCTTGAACTCCAGTTTGCTGCTGTCATACTTTACAAATCCGGACATTGAATAAATACCCTGATCAGCCGGTGCAGTCCTGGTAAACAGCGCATATACCTGCTTGCTGCTTTCGTCGACTTTGATCCCGCTGCAGGATATAGATCCGGCTCCACTCCCGGCAAAAGCTTTTGTAGGAATACAAAACACAACAGCCATGATCATTGCTGCTATAAGGCAAAGGCCTATAGTCGATTTAGTGCATCTTTCTTTAATATTTAACATTTCTCTTTCCCCCTATCCTACATTCTACCATAGCAGTTCTTCAAAATAAAGCGTTTTTAACTTTTTAATCTAAATACTGTCGTTTTGCAGAATTATGCCTTTGCTTTGAGGATCTTTCTTCTAACCAGTATTATTGCCGCTGCTATTATTACCGCTGCTATTACTGCTAGTATTCCTATTGATTTTCCATCACCCTGCGCTGCCTTCGAAAAGATGTTACCGTTTTCATCACCATTTCCGACGCTGTAACCGCTGTTATTGTCCGTACTGCCGGTCGCTGTCTGTCCGCTGTCGCTTCCATTGCTATTGCCGGAAGAACTGCTGCTGTCCCCATTGCCTGCGCTACTGCTGCCGCTGCTGTTCCCTTTGCTCTCCGATGATGACCCTGTACTGCCGGAACCGTTGTTTCCGTTCTTTACCTCCCCGGTACTGACCTGCGCTGTGACGGATCCATCGGAAGATAGGCCGGATATATCGCTGATCGGCACTCCTCCTTTTTCATAGTCTCCCGGGCCGGCGTTAGCCTGTACTTTGCCGCTGCCCTTCTCTTTCAGTTTCCAGGTAACACTGGTATCCTCTTCCTTCAGGACTTCGAAAGTTACTTTTGTATCGGTCTCCGAAGCAGAGCCCACAATACTAAATGTTACATTTTTCGGACTTGTGTTTTTAAGGCTTGCGTTTGCATCCTTCAAAGTTTCCTCTGTGATCGGCGCTACGCCGCCGGTCCCTTCTATAGTTTTTATCTTCAGGATGTCTGTATCCCATTTCAACTTTCCTGAAAGACTATATATACTGGTCCCGGAAGGTGTTTTCCTTGTGAACACTACCGAAACCTTATCTCCTTTTTTTATGTTCCCCGCGCCTGACGCCGAAATGCTCCCCGCATTTCCCGCTGCGTAAGCCGGCTGTATAAAACTTATACATGACAAAATAACTGACAGAACAATTGCCAGTATTATAGTGATCGATATTTTATTCCCTTTTCTTTTGATTATCATCTTTAACCTCGTTTCGTCTTGATCCTCTCCCTTTGTTTTAATTCGGAGACCGGAATATCCGGCCTCCGAAAATTATAACATGTCATTTACTTTATTGTCACTTTTGTCTTGGCCCACATACCATTTACACCTATGGTGTAGATATAACATGTGCCTCCTCTGTCGGTTGCAGTTATTTTTCCTGATGAACTTACAGTTGCTCTGCTCTTGTCTGAGGTGAGAAATCTGAACTTATTGCTGTGAGTTCTGTTCATACAGTACTTGCTGCCTATTATCTTGCAGCTTCCCTTTATCTTTACAGACTTGCCTTTTGCCAGCGTTACAGACGATCTGTTAGCTTTAATGCTCTTCACGCCGCCCCACTTGCCTCGTTTGCCTGAAGTGATGTTGTGTGCTACATAGCTCTTGCATATTTTTTCGCTGCCTTTATAAGCTACTACTCTGAATTTGTAGTCTTTGCCCTTTGCCAGCTTTGTCTTTGTCCATGTGCGCGCCTTCTTTGCAGATACAGTCTTTACCTTTTTCAAAGGTTTTTCATAGCGTTTTCCGTTTTTATAGTAATTGCATCTATTGTAATAGATCACGTACTTGGTTGCGCCCTCTACCTTCGTCCAGGTTATCTTCATGCCGGTCTTGCCCTTAGGCGTTGCTTTTGCAAGCAGTATGTTAGTTGTCGGATAATTTTTTGTAGGCACATTTACAGTATCCCAGTGCGCATACAAAGTCTTGTCTGCAGTCACTGTATTGTTGTTGTCTGTAAAGTCATACTTTGTATTACCGGTTGCTGATGTATACCATCCGGCAAATCTATATGTATACTTGGTTGGTTCAGGACTTGCCTTTGTAGGATCTTTCGGCTCGATGACATAGCCTTTGTCATCGACCGTCTGATCGGAGACCGAAGTCCCTCCCTGCGAATCAAATTTTACATTATGGGTGGTTACGCCTATCGATGCAGGCACCCATTTTGCGTACAAAGTAATGTCCGTAGTGATCGGTGTATTGTAGTTGAACATATTTCCTGAGAAACTGCTGTTCGTATACCAGCCTGCTATTTCATAGCCGACTCTTGTAGTTTTAGGCTCGATCACTTTCAGCCCCGGTTCTACCGGATATGGATTCGTGCTGTTGATAGCAGACCCTCCATTCAGGACAAATGTTACCAAAGCCTTTCCGTATCCCGGATCTTTTGACCATTTTGCATAGATCGTTGTTTCCGAATTTATTGCAGTGTCATAACTCCATGGGGTCGTGCATGCTGCATCTGAATACCATCCCTCAAAGATATATCCATCCGCATTTGGCGTAGCCGGCGCTGACGCCTTTCCGCCCTGAGTAACATACTCGGCAGACGGTGCAGTTCCATGACCATTCATGTTGTATGAAACCAAATATTTATTCGGGATCGTCTTTATAGATACCGGTGCCGTCACAGTGCCGCCGTTTGCATCAGCCGCATAGTCCCATCCGGTAATAGCTTCTGTAGGAACGCCGCCCTTAGCATAAGTTCCCGGTCCCACGTTGGCCTGTATACCGCCCAGCTTAGCCTTGTATTTGAACTGGACATCTGTCTGCTTTACCTTCAGTACCTTGAAAGTCACCTGAACTCGCGCTTTGCTCGGTGCGCCTGTTATGTTTGCACTGACATCTTTAGGACTCAGATTTACGAGTGTCGCATCCTCATCATAAAGTGTCTCTTGTACGATTGGCTTCAATTGAGAGTCAAGACTGCTGATCTTTTCTATCTGCAGAACATCTTTATCCCATATGAGGGAGCCTGACCAGGAATATATTCCTTGTCCATCAGGTGCATTCCTGTCAAATTCTACAACGATCTCATCGCCTATTGAAGACATGGTCGTTCCTATTCCCAGGACGCTTCCTGCCGATCCTGGCGTAACGACACTTTTTGTCCATTTTGCATAAAGAGTCACATTCGCTGTCACGGTATCTGAACTAAAGTTCCATGCATTCGTACACGCCGAGTCCTTATACCAGCCTCCAAAAGTAAATCCGGTTGCCGTAGGGCCAACAGGCTGTGCAGCAAGACTGCCGTCGGTCACTGACTGTGACGGTACCGCTGTCCCATGGCCATTCATATCGAATGTCACAGTGTATTTATTTGCTGTATCTTTTGTCCACTTTGCATAAAGTGTAGTATCAGCTGTGACTTTATCGCTGCTGAAATTCCATTCGTTTGTACATGCTGAATCTTTATACCATCCTCCGAATGTATATCCGGTTGCTGAAGGATCATTCGGCTCTGTTATTGTCGTGCCGCTTTCTGCCTTCACTGCCGTCGGTGCTGTTCCATGTCCGTTTGCATCATACGTTACCGTGTACTGAGTTGCAGCATTCTTTGTCCACTTTGCATAAAGTGTAGTATTGCCTGTGACCACGTCTGTAGCAAAGTTCCATTCATTTGTGCATGCAGCTTCTGTGTACCAGCCTCCGAATGTATATCCGGATGCTGTAGGGTCAGTCGGTTTTGTGGTTGTCTTTCCGCTTTCCACTGACTGTGATGCCGGTGCGGTTCCATGTCCATTTGCATTATATGTTACGTTGAAATTCTCCGCGTCAGAGTTTTTGACTTCTACAGTCTGAGATCCGTCAGCATCAAGTCCCTGTATTTCATTTATCGGTACAGGGCCTGTCGCATAAGTGCCCGTGTTTGTAGCCGGGTCGCCAACGTTTGCCTGTACTCCGTCGCCCTTTGCCTTGTAGGCAAACTTTACATTTGTGGTCTCTTTCTTCAGTACTCTGAATGTTATCTGTATCCGTGCCTGCGAAGGAGCCCCGGTTATCACGCCGGTCATGCTCTTCGGGCTGACATTGGTCCATGTCAACGGCGGATCCTGCATATCCTCAGTAGTCACCGGATTCAATCCGGCATCAAGGTTCTTTGCAGATACTATCTGTAAGACGTTAGGATCCCAATACACTTTCCCTGACCAGCCGAATATTCCCTGCCCTTCAGGTGCATATCGGTCGAACTCGACTGTAACAGTACTGCCGACTTCGCCCATGGTAGCGCCGCTTGCTGAAACACTGCCTGCGCCGTTACCGGCATAAGCCCGGTTTCCCGGCATATATGCTCCGGTCAATATCATAGATACAGATATAAGCACCGCCAATATAAAGAATATCGGCCTTCTTATTATCTTGTTACTCATTTCTTTTCTCCTTTACTGCAACTCTTAGTTGGAAGGTATAAGGCTCAGATCCATCTGAGTTATAACTCTGCCGTCTGCACTGTCCGGATATCCGTCGCCGTCAAGGTCAGCCAGCAATTTAGCATACTTGTCAGTATACTCAAGTGCGCTGTCTTCTTCTGACAAATCATAGTTGGAAATCATTCTCTGGTCTGCAGTATCTACACTTCCATCTCTGTCAACGTCTCCCGGTACTATTACATCACAGTATGTTGATGATTTAGCTATCGCTGTTGCATAGCTGTCGCCTATATAGGCCTTGACTCTCACTACGCCGGATTTTGTTCCCTGTATCTTAGCCACATTGCCCGATGTAGTCATGCTGATGCAGTCAGTCGGGGTCAGTCCCAGTTCTTCAAATCCTGCTGTAAGTGATGTATCCCATTTAACTTCTTTGTTTGTAACTTCGAACCAGTCAGTTCCGCCATTGTTGGATTTTTCAACTTTAGCTGTAATGTCCAGCTTGTTGCTTTCTGCTTTCCATTTTCCCATCAGACTTGAGAGGCTCTTATCGATAGAAACCCTGTACTGCGGATTATCGCTTTCCTTCAAAGTAATGGTTATTGTTTTTTCTCCGCCGTAAGGTGTAGTCACCGTAATAGTAACAGGACCCTCCTGGCCTTTTTTGACTGCTTCATTGAGTTTGTCCAGATCGCCGTCCTTCAATTTTACAGGAACAGTATTTCCATCCTGATCTGTTGCACTTGCATTTGCTTTGTCGATGACCTGACTTTCAGTCAATGCATCTCCGCCTGTTTTCTGGTCGAATGAATCCGCTTTGAATGTCGGTACGATTTTTTCATACTGTGCCACTGTCGACATATTGCTCTTGACATTTGTCGGTGCAGGGCTCCATCCTCTGAAGATGTATCCGGTCTTTGCAGGTTTTACTGTTGTTGTTGCATTTGATCCTTCTTCTACATCAACTGTATCCAGGACAGTAGATTCGTCGTCATCAAGATATGTTACTTTATAAGTCATTTTCTTGTATTCAACTTTTGTCGAAATGCTTCCTGTACTGTCTACTCCTGCAATATCAGCAGCCGGTACTCCTTTCTTTGCATAAGTTCCCGGTCCGATATTGGCCTGATATCCGCCCAGCTTTTCCTTCAAGGAAAACTTTACGTTAGTTGTGGTTTCCTTCAGTGTTTTGAATGTCACTTTTGTGACCACATTGCTCGGTGCACCCTTTATGCCGTATGATATGGCTTTAGAGCTGACGTTTGTAGGGTCGCCTGTTCCGTCCACTGTGTTGAAATCAGTGTTCAGCGGTGTGCCGGTAATACTTACCAGCTGCAGCGCGCTTGTGTCCCATGACAAAAATCCCGACAAAGCGTAAATGCCTGTCGAATCTGTTGCGCTCCTCGTGAACGTCACCGTCACCTCATCGCCCGCTTTATTAAAAGTGGCTCCTGTCTGTGACATGCTTCCCGCATCTCCTGATGCCGCATATGCCTTATTGGACGTGCCAAAGGCTGTCAGCACCATTGTTAAAGAAATTATAACCGCCAGTGCGAGATATAACTTTCTGTTCATTGTCTGTTGTTTTAACATCGAAATCCTCCTTCCGAATTTTAAAATTCATGATATCCCTGACAACAGTAATTGTTCTTTGACTAGTCTACCGTCAACTTGATTAAAAATGGCTGATTGTCCATTAAACGTTGCTTTCATTCTATGAACGACGGTGGCTGTTCAGCCTCTGAAATCCTGTCTTTTCAATTGAAAAAGAGCGGAAAGACGATGTCTTCCGCTCTTTTTTATTTTAAGGTAAAATACCCCATACTTATTTCATATAATACACCTAAACCCGCATTTTCCAACGTTTTTTCCATTAAACGCTTTTTTAATTCCATGAACGACGGTATTTTGTTCATGAATAACGGTCTGATCAAATGCGTTTGCTACTTTACCGTCACCTTTATCTTTGCTGCGGTGCCGTTGGCAGCAACTGCATACACATAACACGTCCCTTTGGCCCTGGCTTTGATTTTTTTCTTTGAGAAAGTGGCTATGCTCTTATTGCTGCTGTAATACCTGGTGGCTGTTACATACCCTTTTCCAAAAGCCTTCTTGCCTTTTTTTACGGACGATTTGATCTTGATCTTCTTAGTCTTGTTCTTCTTTAGTGCTACCTTTTTTTTGGAAACTTTGACTTTCGTCACATTGGCATATTTCTTGTCTTTGTTGCCGGCTATTGAATAGACTGCCGGAGACTTTCCGGTGATGACCTTCTGCCCGTCCACATTCTGATAAGCCGCAACATAATATTTATACTTGCTTCCCTTTTTCAGTTTTTTCTTCGTTACTGATAATGTCTTGCTGCTGACCGTCTTGTACGTCTTGAATTTGTATTTTTTCTTGGCCTTTGCCGCATAAACTATATAGCCGTCTGCTCCGCTGACTTTAGTCCATGAGATTTTATTTGCTTTGCTGCCTTTTGTCACTGCACGGGCCAGCATGAATTTCCCCGTAGCAACAGTTTGTTTTGCTGTCGTCTTCACTGTGTCTGTACTGTTATCTACAGTGCCGTCCGCTGCCAGACCTGAAACTACACTGATCGGCACCGGGCCGCTGGCGTATGCGCCTGTATTTGTCTTCGGGTCTCCAACATTGGCCTGTATACCGTCGCCTTTTGGCTTGAACTTCCACTGGACTGCTGAATATGGTGTTTTCAGCACTTTAAATGTGGCTGTGAATTTTGTGGAAGCAGGTGATGCCGAAAACATTGCCGTCACCGCTTTTGGGCTTTCATTTGCCAGTTCCTTTGCACCATTGAAATCTTCTATCGTTACAGGAGTTATTCCGTTTGTACCTGTTATGCTGACTATCTTCAATGCTGAAGTGTCCCAGATGAAATATCCGGATAAGCTAAATATTACCATTCCTTCCGGAGCGGTCCTTTCCATTGTGACCGATATAGTGTCTCCCACCTTGCCGGATGTAGATGTTATGCTCGCACTGCCCCCTGCGGCGGAAGCCGCTTTTGCAGTGTCTGTCATGAATGGTATTGATGCCGTCATAATCAAAGCGATAGATAGTATCACCGCCAGCAATATTTTTGCAGTCCTGTTTTTACTGACTTCTCTCATTTCTCTTTCCTTTCCTGATAATACCACTACAGAGGCCGGGGTATGCCGGCCTCCATAAGTGATAGATATATGTATAGATATATGTTCTGTGATCTTTCAACTAGTTGGACGGGATCAGACCCATATCCATCTGAGATATGATCCTGCCGTCAGCACTGTCTGCATAGC
>JAYFPY010000002.1:0-75883 GCA_034927505.1 Eubacteriaceae bacterium | reverse complement strand
TCCAATGTGTGACACTATGCAGCATAGCATCGCTGTTGATAAAAGCAGATATATTCCGGAGCCACTAACGCCGGGTACGAAGCGCCGATGAAAAATGACCTACTAGGCCGGAGCCGAGGTGCCTGCGGTTTGACGCTTACGATGCGTCTTATCTTAAGGCGGTTGTCGGTGTCATACTTGCCTGCATCCATAGCGTAGTATTCATGTATCTCACTTTGTATCTCTCTGACCTGCACGATGTTCTGTGTTTCAATATAAGAAACGACTGCATCCGGCAGACCTCCTGCAAGAAGATATTTCTTGAAAAGATTCAGCACTCTGGCATGAGTTCTCTCATCCAAACTTTCTTTGTTCGAATATTTACTGCGGAGAGCTGTCACTGCCGTTTCATTGAAGCCGTTGGCATAGAGAAATTCCTCGAAGTCAAGAGGGTACATCCTGACAACCTGTATACTGCCCATAGGGATCGATGTTGTTTTTGAAAGTGTCACGCCCAGCAGAGATCCGCTGGCGATGTAGGTATATTTATCGTCCTGTTTCAGGAATTTCAACATAGTGAGAAGATGAGGGTACGCCTGTATCTCATCAAGGAAGATCAGGGTATCGTGTTTATCTTTCATATAGGCCCCGGCGATCATGCTGACCTGCAGATAGAAATCTTCTATGGCCTTTGTGTTTTCAAATAGCCGCCTGCCTACGGAGTCTTCCAGCAAGTTGATCTCTATATAGTTTTTGAACATCTTTTTCCCAACATGGCGGACGATATATGTTTTGCCGATCTGGCGGGCCCCATCGATTATCATTATTTTGTTTGGATCGGCTCTGAAATACTCTTCCAGCCTGTTTTGGATCTTTCGATACAGCATATTGCACCTCGATTTACACTTTTCAATATGATTTACTGCTATTATACTACACTTTTCAATAGAAATACAGTCGGTTTTACTACACTTTTCAATACGTATTAACATCATGTTTACATGTGTCTTGACATTAGTTATGACAGCAAGTATACTAACATACAAAGTCGGCCCCGGGGCCGCTTGGGCAAGTATACCTTTTTTATGTACGGAGATCGTACAGTTTCAAAGAAATGGACTTGAATGTTATGGATCGAAATTATGATATCGTGATCGTAGGGACCGGTGCGGCAGGACTGTACTGCGCGCTCAATCTTCCGGATTACATGAATGTTCTCATGATCACAAAGGAAACCGTTGAGGATTCCGATTCTTTTCTGGCGCAGGGCGGCATCTGTATGATGCGCGGCGAATCTGACTATGAAGACTATTACAAAGACACATTGAAGGCGGGCCATTACGAAAATGATTCCGAGGCGGTAGAGCTGATGATACGCAGCTCAAATCACGTTATCCGGGATCTTTTGAGATACGGCGTCGAATTTGAAAGAGACGAAGACGGCAGGCTGGCTTTTACCAGAGAGGCGGCCCATTCACAGCCGCGTATCCTCTATCACGAGGACATCAGCGGCAAAGAGATAACCTCCACACTGCTGGACCGTGTCAGAGAGAGAGACAACATCACCATATGTGAAAAGACGACTATGCTGGATATAGTCTCCACGGGCAACGTATGCGGCGGGATCGTGGTGTCCGACAGCAATGGTAATGTGATCACAGTCAATGCGGCAAACGTAGTTTTCGCATGCGGCGGCGTTGGCGGCCTTTACAAAAACTCTACCAACTATCCCCATCTTACAGGAGATGCGGTGGCCATCGCATTGAAACACGATATAGAAGTCAAGGATCTTGACTATATACAGATACATCCCACTACTCTTTTTTCCAAAAAGCCGGGGAGGAGATTCCTCATCTCCGAGTCGGTGAGAGGAGAGGGAGCTCTTTTGTACGATAAAAACGGAGAGAGGTTCACAGATGAGCTCCAGCCGAGAGATCTTCTCAGCGCAGCTATCCGTGAGCAGATGGAAAAAGACGGAACAGAATACGTATGGGAGGATATGCGTCCCATAGGCAAAGAAGTGATCTTGGATCATTTCCCAAACATATATGAACACTGCCTTGAGGAAGGGTTCGATGTACTCAAGGAGCCCATACCGGTAGTGCCGGCACAGCACTATTTCATGGGAGGCATAAAAGTGGATCACGCCAGCCGTTCATCCATGAAGGGGCTGTATGCCTGCGGCGAGACCAGCTGCAACGGAGTCCACGGAAAGAACAGACTGGCCAGCAATTCCCTTCTGGAATCCCTGGTATTCGCACAGCGCGCAGCTGACGACATGACCTTCGGCGATGAGCCTGCAGAGCGTGTGACCGAGGAGGCGGATCCCGGGGAATATGATGACCTGGATGATCTGTTTGCAGAATACAGAGAAAATGTACTGGCGGAAATCGAAAAGGAGAAAAAAAGACATGAATGATATCAGTATGAAGATCAACGGAGACGACTTGATAATGATGGCCCTCCGGGAGGATATAACAAGTGAAGATGTTTCTACCAATGCAGTCATGCCTGAAAGTACTCCGGGCGAGGTGGATCTGATCTGTAAAGAGGACGGAGTCATCGCAGGCCTTGATGTATATGCAAGAGTGTTCCAGCTGTTGGACGAAAACACAGAGACTGAATTTTACTGCAAAGACGGAGACCTGGTCAAGAACAGACAGCACCTGGGCGTCGTGAGAGGCGATATACGCGTGCTGCTCTCGGGTGAAAGAGTCGCACTGAACTATCTTCAGCGGATGAGCGGCATCGCCGGATACACCCGCAGGATAGTCGATATGCTGGAAGGCTCCGGAACAAGACTTTTGGATACGAGAAAGACTACTCCCAACTGCCGTATTTTCGAAAAATATGCGGTACGCGCGGGAGGCGGATGCAATCACAGATACAATTTGTCAGACGGAGTCATGCTGAAGGACAACCATATAGCAGCGGCAGGCGGCATCGAAAAAGCCATTACCATGGCTAGGGCATACGCGCCTTTTGTGCGAAAGATCGAAGTAGAGACCGAGACTATGGAACAGGTGGCGAAGGCCGTAACAGCCGGAGCCGACATCATAATGCTGGACAACATGACAACCGAACAGATGGCCAAAGCAGTGGCTTTTATAGACGGCAGAGCGGAGACTGAATGCTCGGGTAACATAACAATAGAAAACATAGAAAAAATAAAAGAACTGGGGATCGATTACGTATCTTCGGGGGCGCTGACACATTCGGCACCCATACTGGATATCTCCATGAAGAATCTCCATGCAATAGGAAAGGGGTGATCAAATGCTCGTAAACGAACGCAGAAACGCCATACTGAAAGAACTGCAGAAAGCGCAGAAACCTATACCGGCAAAGACTCTTGCGTCTATATTCAATGTGAGCCGGCAGGTCATCGTGCAGGATATAGCAGTCATCAGAGCTTCTACGGCGGAGATCGTATCCACCAACCGGGGATATGTCATACAGAGCAGTGAAATGTTCACGCGGGAATTCAAAGTATACCATGATGAAGAGACCACAAAAAAAGAACTGGACCTGATAGTCGACTGCGGCGGACATGTGATCAATGTCAGCATCAGCCACAGAGTGTACGGCAGGATCACAGCCGAAATGGATATAGGATCCAGGCAGGATGTGAACGAATTCATACATGAACTGAAAAACAGTAAATCTACGCTGCTGGGCAGCGCAACGTCCGGATATCATTATCATCTGGTGGAAGCCGGCAGTGAAGAGAGACTGGACCTGATAGAAGAACAGTTGAAAAAGGCAAATATACTCGCGCCTCTTGCGGTGTGGGAGTGGAACGAAGGGAGTACTGTCAATGAATAGCAAAGACAGCATGATAGAAGAAATACAGAAACTGAAAAAAGAAAAGAACGGGGTCATACTGGCTCATTACTACGCTCCGCCGGAAGTGCAGGAAGCGGCAGACTACGTGGGAGATTCCTTTTATCTCAGCAAACTGGCAGTAGAACTGGATGCAGAGACCATTGTATTCTGCGGCGTATTCTTCATGGGCGAGAGTGCGAAGATACTCAACCCGAACAAAACTGTTCTCATGCCGGACATGACCGCCGACTGTCCCATGGCTCACATGGGCAGCATAGAGTCTGTTAAAAAGGCCAGAGAAGATTATGACGATCTGGCGGTGGTATGCTATATCAACTCCAACGCGGATCTGAAGACTCATGCGGACGTCTGCATCACATCTTCCAATGCGCTGAAAATAGTAAGAGCACTGCCCAACAAAAATATATTTTTCACCCCGGACAAAAACCTGGGACACTATATTGCAGAAAACGTTCCTGAAAAACATTTCATATACAACGACGGATATTGCCCGACTCACGACAGGATGAAGGCAGAACAGGTGGACGAGGCCAAAAGGCTGCATCCGCAGGCAGAGGTTCTGGCTCATCCCGAATGCGGCAAAGAAGTATTGAAGAGAACAGACTACATAGGCAGCACATCAGGGATAATAGACTATGCGCATAAAAGTCCAAAGCAGGAATTCATAATCTGCACGGAACACGGCATAGACTACGATCTTCGGAAAAACGATCCGGACAAGAAATTCTACTACACAGCTGATATACCGGTCTGTCCTGATATGAAAAAGATCACATTGGAAAAAATACTCCACGTGCTGAAGACAGGAGAGAACTCTGTCAGCGTAGATCCGGCCACCGGCGAAGGATCCAAAAAACCGCTGGAGCGGATGCTGGAACTGGCTAAATAGATTTATAACCGATAGGGTATAAAACAGAACAAAAACGTGCTATTACCACCGATAGGGTATAAAAGCGCGTTTTTTATTGACATTATACCCTAAAGGGTGTAATGTGGTGATATGAATACAATAGGAAGATATATAAAACAACAAAGAAAAAAAGCCGGGCTGACTCAGGAGGAGTTTGCCATGAGGTCAGGTCTGGGACTGCGTTTTGTACGGGAACTGGAACAGGGGAAAGAAACGGTCCGTATGGACAAAGTGAACCAGGCGCTGGGCATGTTTGGCATGGCGGCAGTTCCGGGAAGGATCAAAGGAGACGATCAATAATGGCAGACAGGTATAGAACAGCATATGTATATATTCAAAATGTATTTGCCGGGATCCTGAAAGAAACTGACTCCGGATATGATTTTGAATATACCGAAGATTATTTGAAACTGCCGGATGCGCCGGCAGCAAGTCTGACACTTCCGATAGAAACCGGCCCGTACAGTTCAACTGTGCTGTTTCCTTTTTTTGACGGTCTGATCCCTGAAGGATGGCTGCTGGAGGCAGTCAGCCGTAACTGGAAGATAGACAGAAATGACAGATTTGGTCTGCTTCTTTCTGCATGCCGAGACTGCATAGGAGATGTCAGCATCAGAAACGAGGTGCAGAGATGAATTGTTTGTACTGCGGCAGGCCGATAGATGGATCGGCCTCAGATGAAGAAAAGAACGCCGGATGGCACAGCAAATGCATCAGAGATTTTTTCGGCACAGAGGTCATGCCTGATATTTGTGTTTCAAACAAAGATCTGGAAAAAATGGCAATGTCGGCCGTCAGCAAAGGTTTGACAGTGCCGGGAGTGCAGAAGAAACTGTCGCTCCATTTGTCGACTGAAAAAAAAGCAAGGCTGACGATAGTCGATTATCCGACAGGTTATATACTGAAACCTCAGACGAAAGAATTTGAGTATTTGCCTGAAGCTGAAAAGATGTGTATGGATATGGCTGAGGCGACAGGGATAAAGACCGTTCCCAACGGTCTGATAAGAATAGGTCAGGACGATGAAGGCTGCGCATATATCACAAAGCGCATCGACCGGACGATCGAAGACGGCAGCAGGGATCAGAATACTAAGATGTTTGCGATGGAAGATTTCTGCCAGTTGAGCGAGAGACCTACGCAGGATAAATACAAAGGATCATATGAAAAATGCGCGGGAATAATAAAAAAATATGATGTCAACAGGGGGCTGTCATTATCGGAATTATTTTTGCGGATAGTTTTCTCATTTGTCACCGGTAATTCAGATATGCATTTAAAGAATTTCTCCTTGATCGAAGCCTCGCCGGGAGGCAGAGAATTTTCATTGTCTGCAGCCTATGACATGATTCCTGTCAACATTGTCATGCCTGAAGATGACGAAGAACTGGCGCTGACACTGAACGGAAAAAAGAAAAGAATAAAAAAAGAAGATTTCTTTAAATTTGCCGACAAATGTTCTATGCCGAAGAAAGCCGCGGATAAGATCCTGGGAAAAGTCGTATCACTGAAGAAAACATATATGGAGATCTGTGACAGATCATATATATCCGGCGAAATGAAAAAGGCTATGAAAGAACTGATAGACTGCAGGATAAATGTTATAAGCTGAACACTGTTTGCGAAGTTTTTTCTTGAATGGGGAAAAAGTTGCGAATACTATCAGGGAATGTTAGAACTATGATCTTGATGAAAGATGTTGCAACAAACGCTGCGAAGTATGGTATAATTAGACGGTACTGAAGAGGGAGGACATATCTACAGCATGGAAGTCATACAGAAGGGTTACGCCATAATCATAAATCTGATCAGCAACGTGACGAGCAGGATCAGTGAAGGGGCCAGGTACAACATTATGTTCGTATCCTGCTTTTTGATTACCGGAATCTGTGTTTTCAATTCCTGTTATGATTTTTTCGGCATATCAGTCAGCAAGAGCACATTGACGAATTTGAGCTGTCTGCTGATGCTGGTGATCCTGCTGATGAGCATAGACCGGAAGGTCGCGCCCGTTCAGGTGAACACGGCGTTCTGGACGGCCTGGATCATCTGTTTTGGAATGATTTTCCTAACATCATTCATGCATCCTGTCAATCATCACTATTTCATGTGGAGCGTGGTGTGCCTGTTCGGGTGTCCGGCTTTCTATCTAATATGGCAGAACCGGCAGGACTATGACTATATTTTTGAGATAGTATCCATATGCGCCGTTATAATGTCGTATGTATTTTTCTTTGCAAATCTGTTCTGCATACCTTTTATAAACGACAGTTTAAATGTTCGTTTTGTCGGGATAGCTTCAAATCCAAACGGAGTGGGACTGATCTGCGTTGGTTTCTTCGCAGCGGCATTGTATATGTCATTGACAGGAAAAGGCGGACGGATATTCTTTATGATATCGGCCGGGATCTCCGTAGGCCTTACTATTTTGTCTCAGTCAAGGACCGCCGAACTGGCAATAGCCATGGAACTGCTGGTCGGCGTGATATACTATTTGAAGAACTATACTGATATAAACTGGAAAAAGGCTGTGACCAGAGTAGTCATGACACTTGTTGTATTATCTGTCACCACAGCGGCTGTCTACAGCGGCATCACAGCAATGGGCAAACTGGACCTCAATACATATGCGGCCACAGAAGTGCAGCAGGGAATAGATACAGCTGGAGACCGTTTCAATAACTACAATAAGGATCTTAATACATTTTCCAGCGGTCGCATAGAAATCTGGAAAATGTATGCAAAGGAATTCACTTTTTTCGGAAAAGAAAAACCGGGAAAGGGGATAGATTCAAAGGTGCCTCAGACAAGATGGGCCCACAACAACTATATCGATATTTCATATTCATCCGGCATATTCGCAGGGCTGGGATATCTGATATGGCTTTTGATAAGTCTGGGATTTGTCATCAAGGGCGTATTTGGAAGGCGGGGGAAAGACCTTTCGTTCATGTTTGTTGTAATGGCTATATCCGGGTATTTTGTTGAGGCTATGCTGGAAATACTCATGTTTCCTGCGACGACTCACTTGGCATTCATCCTGTTCATCAGTTTGATGCCGGTGGCGGCGGGGAATGTGAAAAATGCAAGAAATATCAGATGAAGAGAGGAAAAAAATGATCAGGAAACGTGTGACTGTAGTTATATTAGCGTGCATTTTTACTGCAGTTTTTTGCATACCGGCAGCGGATGTATTCGGCGGGACAAACAGCATGGCAATAGATCCGCCGAGCGGTTTCACAG
This sequence comes from Eubacteriaceae bacterium, assembly GCA_034927505.1. Taxonomy (GTDB): domain Bacteria; phylum Bacillota; class Clostridia; order Peptostreptococcales; family Anaerovoracaceae; genus RUG100. The sequence goes on along the minus strand of JAYFPY010000002.1, from coordinate 67,905 downwards.
TATCATGCAGCGGTCATTCTGCGCTGAAACTGAATTGGAAAAAAGCAGCCGTATCCGGCTATCAGATATACAAGTACAGCAAAGGAAAATACAGGAAGATCAAAACGATCCGCAGCAGGGCTGCGAACGGCTGGACCGACAGAAAGACAAAAAAGAACAGACAGTATTCATACAAGATCAGATCGTTCAAGAAAGTCGGCAGTAAAACAGTCTTCAGCAGACTGTCGGGCAGGATCACCGGAACGTCGTGGAAACACAGCGGAAAGGTCAACGTAAAATCCATCAAAATAAAATCCGGCAGCAGAAAAATGAAGGCGGGAACAAGCAAAAAACTCAAAGTGAAACTGACCGGAGAGAAAAAGAAAAAAATAAAGAACAGCAGATGCATATGGCGGTCCTCAAACGAAAGAACAGCGACAGTGGACAAAAAGGGAAGAGTGACTGCCAAAAGAGCCGGCAAAGTGAATATATACGTTGAAACGGAAAACGGAAAGAGCGCAAAGGCGAAGATAAGAGTCACAGGCGGCAGAAAAGCAAAACAGATCCCTGTTCTGGCTTATCACAACGTCGTTTCGGAAGCAGAGAAGGCCACAAAGTATAAAGACAACAAGTGGACCATTACTGTAGACCGGTTCGATCAGCAGATGAGATTCCTTCATGACAACGGATACAGGACACTGTCCATGGACGAGTTTTACAGGTGGTATAAAGGCGAAATACAGCTGCCTGCAGATTCTGTACTGATCACATTTGATGACGGATATGATTCGGTGTATTCGAACATATATCCAATACTGAAAAAATACGGATCCAAAGCGACATCGTTTGTCATGGACGGCGTGCTGCCTGAAACACATAAAGATGGAGACAGTTTTATCAGCTGTGATGAAATAGCAGAAATACAGAGAGACTATCCTCAGCTGGAATTCCAGAGCCATTCCTTCGATATGCACAGACCGGCTGCAGACGGCCGCGGGATAGTGTATCATATGACATATGACGAAATGCTGGCAGACTGCGTCAAGTCACGGGCAAAAGGCCGGGAATACCTGGCTTATCCATACGGACATCATAATGCCGACTATGTCAGAGCGGTAAGAGATTCAGGGTTCAAACTGGCTTTTCAGTATGGGGCCAGAGACTATGCAAAACGCAGCGACACTGACTATGAGATCCCGCGCATAGGGATCAATTGGAAAAATGATTTTGAGTTTTTTAAAAAGTGGTTCAAGTAAAGGATAAAAAGGAGAGAGGAAACGTGAGAGTATCGATTATCATACCTGCATATAATGCTGAAAAGTATATAGGAGATATGCTGACTGATGTAAAGGATCAGACATTTGAAGATTTTGAAGGGCTGGTAATAGATGACGGATCGACAGACGGTACGGGCGAGATCATCAAGGGGTTCTGTGATGCCGACGAACGTTTCAGATACTTCCGGCAGGATAATGCGGGAGTATCAGCGGCCCGAAACAAAGGTCTGGATAACGCATCGGGAGAATATGTGGCTTTCTATGACGCCGATGACAGGATCCCAAAAGATTCTCTTCGAGATATGGTGTCAGCTGCAGAAGAGAAAAATGCAGACCTGGTGATCGGTGCAATGGAACAGCAGAATATGACGGCAAAGCAGATCATCCGCAGCACCGGACGTTTGTCTAAATGTGAAGATATCATAAAATTCGACTCGGATCTCTTGTGGTCTTTCTCTCCATGCAATAAACTGTTTCGCAGGGGACTGATAGAAGGCCGGGACTTTAGATTTGCGGCTTTGAAGAGAGCTGAGGACGGGATCTTCACACAGACATATATCGGAGCCTGCGGCAAGATCACAGGATGCGACAGCGTTGTTTACAAATATATAAAACACGGATTTATAGAAGATCATTCGGCCAGCCAGAATATTTCTTTCGAGTATTACAGCCAGATGACAGAGGCTCTGGACAAGATAGCACAGATCGTCCATGCCAGAGTGCAGAAAGCTTTTGAAACTACGCCTTTTGCTCTTGAGCGGAGCGAGGCGGCGGAGACTGTGTCCAAGTGTCTCTCATACAGATCGAATTTCTATAAACGGTACCTGGAGGTGAATCTCCTGGGCGAGTTTTACAGGTATATCTGGAAGGTGCCGGGAAATGTGAGAGCGGATCTGGCAGACAGGATAGAAAACTGCAAAAAGAATATGTTCCCGTCGGAATGGGCAAAAGTCGTCAGGAACCATAAGGATCTTCGGCTGGAGGATGGTCTCATGACCGCTGATATGCTGAAGGAACGACCGCTGGTGACTGTTGGGGTCAGTTCTTTAGTCGAGCCCCGGCATGTGGATGCTGTACTGGGCAGTATTTACGACCAGAGGCTGCCGGCTTTCCGGGTGCTGGTGGACGGCAATCTGAAGGAATATGTGGATGTGGAGATCAGAAAGAGGGAGAACCTTGAATTCATAGAACACCGGGGAGATCCGGGAGATTTCAAAAAAGCTGTTCTGGAAAGATGCGGCGGCAAATATGTCTGCTTTATAGATCAGGCGGCGTGCTACGGCAAGGAGACCCTTTATCGGATGTACGAGGAGATGGAAAGATCTCCGGGGATACACTTCCTTTCCGTGGGAATGAAAAAGATCGGCGACGGCAGGTTTGAAGAACTGGCCCCGATGAATGTGGCCATGTTCAGCCAGTTCCAGAAGAAAAACGCCATATCTGAGTTCAATGGTCTTGACTGGATGTTTTCTAACAAGATATTCCGTACAGAACGGCTGAAAAAAGGAGATGTGCCTCTTACCGCTGACCCGGCAAAAGACATAGAAGCAATGTTCTCGTCACTGAACAGGAAGAAGATGGGCGGAACATTCATGATGACATGGATGTCGTCTGATGACATTGTAAAGGGATGCCTGCAGCGAAAGGCCAGGAAGAGATGGGAAGAGCTGTGGAAAGCCGAGATCGACAGGAGAAACGGCAAGAAGGGCTGACCAAAAATAACTGGAAATAATGCCCATAGGGAAGTATAATATTAATGTATGAGGAGAAAACGGATGAAAAACTACTTGCTATTGATGATGGGAGGCAGCGGCACCAGACTGGGCGCCGATATTCCGAAACAGTACATTGAAGTCAATGATATACCTATTTTTGCGTATATATTGAAAAAATATGATCAGCTGCCGTTCATCGACAGGATCATCGTGGTCAGTCACAGAGACTGGTTCGGGTTCGTCGAAGAATGGGCTGAAAAACTGAAGATAAAAAAACTGGAGGAGATCGCTCCCGGCGGTGCGACCAGATCGGGATCTGTGAAGAACGGTCTGACTGCTGCCGGAAAGACTGCGGCTCCGGAGGACATAATGCTGCTCCATGACGCCACCCACCCTTATGTGGACGGCGAAGGCACTCTGGGCGTAATAGAAGGCGTCAAGAAATACGGAGGAGCTACTTTGGGCGGGTTCCAGTATGATACTGTGTATCAGATGGATGAAGAGACCCATATAATCAAACAGGTCCTGCCCAGAAAAGAAGTCGTATCGGGAGCCAGCCCCGAAGCTTTTAAATTCGGAGATCTTTTTCCTATATACGACAAGGCCGATGAGAAGGAACTGGAATCAATGACATCGGCAGGCGCTATTGCGCTGGCCCACGGCATACAGATGGAAGTCGTGCAGGCCAATACGATAAATCTGAAGATCACATACAAGAACGATATGGAGGCTTTCAAGAAAACAGCGGATGCATATTTCTTTGAGGGTTTTAAGGAGATAGATGACTGAAACTAAACGATTGGAATGGGTAGATCAATTAAAGGGCATTGTGATGGTGTTTGTCGTACTGGGTCATATGACATATGACAAACAGCTGCCTTATGTGGTGTTCTGTTACGCTTTTCACATGCCTTTGTTTTTTATGGTATCGGGGCTGACTGCCCGGATACACAGGAACAAACACAGCCTGGATCAGGAGAGATTCAGGAATTTTGCATGGCTCAGGTTCAAACAGCTGCTGATCCCGTATCTGCTGCTGAACATCGTGTTCATACCGGTGTACTGGCTGAACCATCACGTCCTTTCCGGCGGCAGTTTCAGTTTCAAAGAACTGATAATAGGGGTCCTGTATTCGAACCAGGACAGGTTTATAGTGCCGACGGCAGCCACATGGTTCCTGCCGACACTGTTCCTTTCGCTGATGCTGTTTTTCCTAATAGAAAAATTCGCAAAGGGCGACTGCAAAACTATCCTGATCATGGGCATATTCTGCGGGACCATATCTTTTTTCGACTCGCTGACAGGTCAGATGTCAAAGCCATGGGATCTGAATGCAGTCCCTCTGGCAGCATGCATGATATGCATCGGATATGTGCTGCTGGATAATATAGACAAGATAACCGAAGGCATACGCAATTTCTGCCCGAACATTGTTTTAAGGTGGTTTTTAGCTATAGGCTGTATCATAGTCGGCGGTGCCATCGCTCTGATCAACGGCAAGTGCAGCATGCCGGGCAATATATATCATTCATTCGTTTATTTTATCCTTGCAATGGTGCTCATCTCGGCCGGGATCATTTTCATAGCCGTCAAGATGAAACCTCTTTGGATATTTAAATTTATAGGGCAGAACACCATATTCTACATGGCGGCCCAGTGTCCTTTAAAGGACCTGATCGCTAATATAATGGGGCCCGGTGTTGTTGAGAACCATCCTATACTGCTGGGGATAGCAGTAATACTCATACTGATCCCGTGCAGCATGATAATAAATATAGCTTTGCCTTTCTTGGTGGGCAAGAAATACAAATTCAGGAGTAAAAAAGTATGACAGATAAGAATGAAAACATATGGGTACAGAGAAAGAAAAAAATCAAACCTTTTTTCGTTGAAGGAAGATTCCTTAGAAGGAGCTTTGGAGTGGTCTTAAGAAAAGCCGACAGGCGCATAGGCATCATGTGCAAAAAGAGCCTGGCCAAAAAGACGAAGGTGAACCCGAAGAAAATAACCTTCATCACATTTCAGGGAGACTACACCTGCAATCCCAAATACATATGCGAAGAACTGAAAAGACAAAACGTGGACTGTGAGATCGTGTGGGCCAGCAAAGTCAAATCAGACTTTATGAACGACGGCTTTCCCGATGACGTCGAAGTGGTTAAAATGAACCTCTTTGATTTCTATGAGGCTCTGGCCAGCTCGAAGATATGGATCGCCAATTCGGTGGAGTTCCTGAAGAGTCCGATATATAAAAAGCCGGAACAGGTATTCATAGAGACCTGGCACGGTTCCCTGGGGATCAAAAGATTCGGCAAGGGATTCAACAACGGAAAAGGCTGGGTGAGAGCGGCGGAGCTGACCAGCAAGATCTGCGACTACGTCATTTCAAACAGCGATTTCGAAGACGATGTTTACCGGGATACTTTCTGGCAGGATCAGAAGATCTGGAAGTTCGGACATCCGAGAAACGACATGCTGGTGGGAGATACCGACGAAAGAAGAAAACTGAAAAAGATAATACACGAATACCTTCACATAGACGACGATACCAGGATACTTCTGTATGCGCCGACCTTCAGGGATTCTCATACATTCTCCGTGTACGACATGGATTACAAGAGAGTGGTCGATGCTCTGGAAGACAGGTTCGGAGGGAACTGGGTCATCGTGAACCGATTTCATCCGACTGTCAAAAAGTACGTCAGAGGCAACTACAGCAGCGACAGGAGAGTACTGGACGCCACCCATTATCCGGACATCCAGGATCTGATCGCGGCTGCGGATATTGCCGTCACCGACTACAGCAGCTGGATATACGATTTCGTGCTGACCAAAAAACCGGGATTCATATTTGCAAGGGACTTGAAGGATTACTATTCAGAGAGAGGATTCTACTATCCTCTGGAGTCGACGCCGTTCCCTGTCTGCACAGACAACGACATGCTGGTGGACGCCATTGAGAATTTCGATGAAAAAGAGTATGATAAAAAGGTAAAGGAATTCCTGGACGACAAGGGATGTATCGAAGACGGACACGCTGCCGAAAGAGTGGTGGAGGAAATCAAGAAGATACTGGCACAGGAAGACTAACGGGAAAGGAAAGAGTGACAACATGAAAAATCCAATACGTGAAATGGTAACAAAGAGACAGCTGGGCATACACTGCGGCATTCCGTCGTTTTGCAGCGCCAACAGGCTGGTCATAGAAGCCATACTGGAACAGGCGCAGAGGTTCGATGATTTTGCGGTGATCGAAGCCACATCGAATCAGGTCAATCAGTTCGGCGGATACACCAATATGAAATCTGCAGATTTCAGAGACTATGTTTACCGCATAGCGGACAGGATAGGATTCAGCAGAGAAAAGATCGTTCTGGGCGGAGACCATCTGGGACCTCTTCCATGGGCAGACAGACCTGCGGCCGAGGCTATGGAAAATGCAAAGGAACTGGTCAGACAGTGCGTTTTGGCAGGATATATAAAAATACATCTGGATACTTCCATGATGCTGGGAGACGACGATACCAGCGTGCGTCTGCCCGATGAAACTATAGCCGAGCGTGGAGCGGTGCTGTACAAGGCGGCCGAAAGCGCCTTCGAAGAACTGAAGAAGAAAGACCCGCAGGCTACTCATCCGGTCTTTGTCATAGGCAGTGAAGTGCCTATACCGGGAGGAGTACAGGAAGAAGACGATTCTCTGCTGGTCACGGACCCGGATGATTTTGTCGGGACACTGCTCACATACAAAAAGAAATTTGCCGAACTGGATATGGACAACGCCTGGGAAAACATTATCGCAGTAGTCGTCCAGCCGGGAGTTGAATTCGGAGATGAAGAGATACATCAGTACGACAGACTGGAAGCTGTAAAGCTGTGCCATCGTCTGGAAGAATATCCGGACATAGTTTTCGAAGGGCATTCCACAGACTATCAGCCGCCGGCAAAGCTGAAGGAAATGGTCGAGGACGGCATCGCCATCCTGAAGGTGGGACCGGCGCTGACATACGCTCTCCGTGAAGGGCTGTATGCTCTATCCATGATAGAGAAAGAACTGATACCGGAAGGGCAGCGCGCTGATTTTATAGAGACAGTAGAAAAGGTCATGGTGGAAAAGCCGAAGGAATGGAAAAAGTATTATCACGGCGACGAGAAGGATCTTCTGCTGCAGAGAAAATACAGCTTTTCGGACAGGAGCAGATACTATATGTCTCTGCCTGAGATCAACGCGTCTATCAACAAACTGTTTGAGAACCTGTCTACGGTGGACATACCTCTGGGCATCATCCATCAGTATATGCCTCTTCAGTACCCGAAGGTCAGAGACGGCGTTCTGTCAAAGAACCCGAGAGACCTGGCAAAGGACAATGTAGTCATTCTGGTGGAGGACTACAATTATGCAGTCAAGTTCAACTATATGATAGGCGGAGTATTCAATCACTGATACAGGAGTAAAAAATGAAAGCAGCAGTATTATACGGCGATAATGATATAAGATACGAGGACATGGATACGCCGGAACCGGGAGACGGTCAGGTAAGAGTCCGCGTCATGGCATGCGGCATATGCGGTTCGGATGTACCGCGGGTGCTGGCAGGCGGAGCCCATTTCTATCCCATCGTTCTGGGACATGAGTTTTCAGGATACGTGGATAAAGTAGGCGGCGGCGTGAAAAATGTTTCTGAGGGGGACCGGGTATCGGCAGTCCCTCTGGTCCCGTGCATGGAATGCGACGACTGCAGAGATGGCCTTTATTTTCTCTGCAAGAATTATGTATTTATCGGATCCAGAGTACAGGGCGGATTTGCGGACTACGTTGTGCTGCCTGCGAAGAATGTGGTCAGGACAGATGAAAGGGTCTCCTATGAACAGGGCGCTCTGTTCGAGCCCAGCACAGTTGCTCTTCACGGCGTCAAGCTGCTGAAGATGACTCCGGGAGGCACAGTTGCCATCCTGGGAGGCGGTACTGTGGGAGCATTCGCAGCTCAGTGGGCAAGGATACTGGGAGCTTCCAAGGTGGTCGTATTCGGACGGAACAAAAAGAGGCTGGCCATGAACGAAAGACTGGGCGCCGACTGCGTCATCTCAACAAATGATGATGACTGGAGAGAGCGGGCTGCAGCCGAGACCAAGGACGGAAGAGGATTCGACTATGTCTATGAAACGGCAGGGACGGTGCCGACTATGAAGATGGCCCTGGACCTGGCCGGGAACAGAGGCAAAGTCTGCTATATAGGCACTCCTACGGGAGATATCACTTTTACTAAAAAAGAGTGGGAGAACATCAACCGTAAAGAGCTGATGGTGACCGGTTCATGGATGAGCGGCGGAGATCCTTATCCGGGAACGGACTGGACCGACACGGCGGAGCATTTTGAAAAGGGGGATCTGAAATATGATCCGGAGATGTTCTACAGGAAATTCCATCTGAGGGATGCGGGAAAGGCTTTTGAACTGTTCAAAGAGAAGGGCAAAGTAAAAGGCAGAGTCCTTTTGGTAAATGACGAAAATATGATATAATATCGGCATAGGTATCATAAAATGAAAACAGGGGGTATATTATTATGGGCAGGAAGATCACTTTAGTTTTAGTATCTGTTATCGTTGCAGCGGCTATGCTGCTGCCGGCGGGAGCAATGGCCGATGACAGCAAATACTATACTTTCAGGACAGGCGACACACATTACATGACATTGAATATTTCAAGCGGTGACGACGTCCACGCGGCGCTGGATGCCGCATGTTCTTATGTAAAGAATAATCAGGACGGCAGTCAGTACACTGTGGTAATACCTGCGGGCAGTTACAGGAACACAGATCTTACCCATGTCTACAGCAATACATATATCTCGGCTGTGGGTGCGACAATAACCAATGCAGCAGGTGATTCCGGCCCGATGATCCGTGCCGGATATCATGGCGATGCCGCCAGCCGCGGATACAGCGGATACAAAAATATCACCATATACGGCGGTACATGGGACGGAAACGGTCAGCATATTTCCAAGGGATTTTCCATGTTCAAGTTCGGTCACGCCACTAATGTGACTATGCAGAACATGACCCTCAAAAACGACAAGGGCGCGCATTTCGTCGAGTTTGGCGGAGTGGACGGAGTAAATGTGAAAAACTGTTCATTCTCGAATTACATAAACGGCAGCGGCGGCGACGGCGGACAGGAAGCCGTACAGTTGGACATCAACAAGGAATCTGTATTCAAGAATTTTCCGACATTCGATGATACGCCGTGCAGAAACATTACTGTTACCGGCTGCACTTTTTCCAACGTCCATCGAGGCGTGGGCAGCCACAGCGCCACCTACGGCAGCTACTACGACAATGTTGATATCTCAAACAATACTTTCAAAAACGTGACACAGTACGCCATCATAGGGGTCAACTTCAAGAATGCAAAGATCATGAACAACAAGATCACAAATGCCGGATGCGGCATCGATTTCAAGTACATGAATCCAAAGACGATCAGCAAGAGCAAATATATAAAGGGCAGTCTCAACTCCAACGCCAAGTCGGTCATATCCGGCAACAAGATAGATATCCCGAAAAAGAAGATGGGCAGCAATACTTTCGGCATCAGGATATACGGAGAGAAATTCAAGAAGAGCAAATACGGTCTTCCTAAGAAAGACCAACGTGACTGTAAATAACAACAGCATCAAAGGCAAGACCAAAGGCATCCTCATGTACGATGTCCATAAGTCAAAGATAACCGGCAATTATATCAATCTGAAAAAGGCAAAGTCGGCCGGGTTCAAGACCGACCTCATATGTATACAGAAGGGATCTACCGGAAACACTGTCAGCGGAAACAGGCTGTACAACTGCAAAGGCTACGGCATAAATGTGCTCCAGGGGGGCAAGAAGAATACATTCAGCAAGAACTCCATTTCAGGAGTGACGGACCACGGCATCAACATATATGACAGAGGCACCGCCAACAAAGTATACTACAACAAGATCAAGAACTGCAGGAAGAACGGGATCAATATTTCCAAAAAATCCAGCGCCACCATCAAGGGAAACCGAGTGTCCAAATATAAAAAATACGGAGTATGCATATACAACAAGAGCAGGGCAAAGATAAAAGGCAATAAGATCTCCGGCGGCGGCAGCAAAAAGATCAATGTGAACAAGGCCTCTAAACGGCTGAAATAAGAATCATTACCTAATCTACACATATTTATCACATTCTATTGTTATGCTGTAAATAGTGAAGAAGATGAATGGAGATAAGTATGAGACTATTTAAGAAAACTTTTATGGTACTGGCACTGGCAGCAGCGTTCAGTATGGTATTGCCGGCAGTGGGGACGTCGGCAGAAACAGCTGCTGCATCTACTAACGTGTACTATACTGACAGCGGGATCGTGGACGGCTATCACCGTCTGGTGATAAATACCGGCAGCGGCAATATCACTACAGCTGTCAACAAGGCGGCTCTCGCCGCGAAGTCGGGAGCCACCGACAGTGTCAAATATATGATAGTGATACCTTCGGGCAGTTATACTATTTCGAAGGCCATATATCTTTACAGCAATACATATCTTTACGCCGACGGCGCGTATGTCAAAAGGCCCGGCGGCGGACCTATGCTGAGGAACGGAACTACAAAGAGCGGCGGCGGATACAGCGGCGACAGGAACATCACCATCGACGGCGGCACCTGGAACGGCGACGCCAAACATGCAAAGAAGAATTTTTCTATTGCAAAGTTTGCTCACGGGAAAAATTTTGTGCTGAAGAATTTGACCCTCACCAATGATGCGGGAGCTCATCATGTAGAGTTCGGCGGCATCAACGGCATCCGTATCACCAACTGCCGATTCACAAATCTCTACAGGCTGAAAGGCAAAAAGAGCACAGTGGGGCAGGAAGCCGTACAGTTCGACATCACAAACAAGACCGGATTCGTCGGGTATACGCCATATGACGATACAGTATATATGTGAAGGGCAACGTATTCAAAAACGTATGGAGAGGGATCGGATCCCACAATGCGTCATACGGCAGCTACTATACCAATGTGAAGATATATAATAATACTTTTACCGACATCGACACATACGCCATAATGGCTGTGAACATGAAAAAGGTATCCATAAAGAACAATCGGATATCCAATGCGGGTGCCGGCATAGATTTCAAATACTATAATCCGGGCCGTATCAAAAAATCGAAATACGTAAAAGGCAGCAGGAATTCAAAAGCGTATCTGACCATCAGCGGGAACAAGATCTCCATAGTGAAAAAGAAGATGGGCGGCAACAGAAAATTTGCCATAAGGATATACGGAGCTTATCAGGGCAGAAAGAGCTACGGCATGCCGAAAGCCAATTACTGCGTCAAAAATGTAAGCATATATAAAAACAAGATAAAGAGCAAGTACAGCGGCATACTTTTGACCGACACGAAAAACAGCAAGATCACAAGGAATACTATAAATCTGAGACCGTCGCGAAAGAAAAGATATTCCAGCAGCTGCATCACTCTCAACGCCGGGAGCAAAAAGAACAGGATCAGCAGGAACAAGTGCTACTACTCCAACAGATACGGGGTAGAAACGACGGTCCCTAAAAAATCCAACAAGGTATACAAAAACAGGATAAAGAAATGCCGAAAGGGCAAGACCGGATTCTCGAAGTAGATCGTATTCGATCAAAGAAGCTTGATGATCTCGTCACAGCAGGTGGAGCCTGCCGGCATATGGATATTGTCCTTTATAAAATCATTCCACATTTGAAGATCTAAAGGTGCCGAACCATCGGCATCTTTTTCTATTGCATCGATGATCTCTTTCGGGTCGGAAGTGAACATGCATGGAGCGTCGTGCTGAAGATCTATGTTCAGTTCCCGTTTGGACGAGTATTCGTCCCAGTCGTAGGCGTAGAGGAACACAGGCATCCTGAGAAGGCCCGCTTCGTACATTATGCTGGAATAGTCGGTGATCGCATAGTCGCTGATAAAAAGCATTTCAAAAGGATCCTTGAAATCTGTGATCACTCTCGGATCGTCGATGGTCATCCGGCTGAGAGGATGAGGTTTGTATATGAGATTGAATCTGTCAAAATCGATGGAGTCCAGCAGCTTTTTCACGGCGGCGCCGGCTTTGCTGTCGCCGTTCTTGCGGAAGGTGGGACAGTATATTATGTTGGATTTCTTTTTCAGCTGCGGATATCTGTCATAGATCTTCTGGACTTTCCTGATCCGATAAGCCGTGTCTGTCAGCAGGTCCGCCTTTGGCAAAGGGATCTCTTTTACGGCAGCCGGGTCGCAGCGAAAGCCTTCGATGTAGTCTTTGATAAAGCTCATGGATGAGATCAGTATGGTGTCGTATCCGGCGTGCATCTTCATGGTCTCGGCCACTTCACGGGGACTGCCTTCTTCTTTGTCTATCATAGCGTATCCGAATTTTTTCATGCTGCCCATGGCGTGCCACATCTGGATGACACGGAGATCTTTCTTGTGTTTCAGGACGCTGACTGCGATGCAGTATGAATCCAGGATCACAGTACGGCTGGTGGCCATGTTCTTCATCTGGGTCAGCATGTGTCCGATATAAGAGGCTTTGCCTTCCAGACGTTTTGTAAGTATGACTGTTTCGCAGTCCGGGAATTTTTCTTTTATCTTTTTTTCCAGAGTCAGAAAATCCACAGTAGGGGTGTTCTGCTGCCGGCTGATAAATGTTATTTTGTTTTCAGTCTTTCTCAGTTTGAAAAAGCTGTACACGAGCCGCATCATGGCGATGGCGGATTTCATCATGAGTTTTTTCATATTTCACTGTCCTCTTGACCCAGCAGGATCCGGTCTATGACACGGTCGCTGGCGCATTTGCCGCTGAGGCTGGCTCTGTCTCTGAGAAAGTCCTGAGCCTCGGCGGAGCCGTAATCTTCGTTCTCAAGGGCGCTGAGAAGCTCCTCGAAGGTGTTGCATATCTTGCCCGGTGCCACTTCGTCTATGGGGCGGTGTACGCCTCTTGTGGCCTGGTACTGTATTTTGTCGTAGACGTAGAACAGTATGGGTCTGCCCAGCAGGAGAAAATCGTAAAAGCAGGATGAATAATCTGTTATGAGCAGATCTGTGATCTGGAATATACTGTTCAGATCCTCGCTGCTCATATCATAGAACCTGTCTTTGTACTTCGGATCTATCGGGAAGGGTTCCCGTATGAAGTGATGCATCTTGAATATGATGCATGTATCGGTTTTGGTGCAGTAGCTGTACAGGGCGTCCATGTCCAGACGGTCGGCATCGTAGTGAGCTTCATCCTGGCTGCTGCCTCTGTAGGTCGGGGCGAATGTTATTACTTTTTTCCCGATCAGCTGCGGGTATTTTTTCAGAAGATATTCTCTGGCTGCTGCTGCTGTCTGCATGTCCATGAATTCTTCCAGCCGGGGCATGCCCGTTGCCAAAAGGGACCCTTTTTCTATCCCGAATACTTCGGAATATATTTCTTTCAGGTGTTTGTTTCCCACCAGAGCGTAGTCGTATTTTCTGTGGCACGACTGGAACGGGTGAGGGGAGCCTTCAAGGCCGAACCGTCCGTATCCCACCAGTTTGAATCCAAAACCGGCGTGCCATACCTGGATCAGTTTTGTATTTTTGTCCAGATCGATGAATCCGAAAACAGGGACGTAGTCGTCCACGAATATAAAGTCCTGTTTTGCGATCAGCGATATGACTTTCAGCCAGCTGGAAAGGCCACGTTTACCGTCGAAGATATTGCGAAAGCTGTAACTGATGTTGAATTCCCGGTCCAGTTCCCTCTGCTTCAGTCTTTTGTCCAGTGCCTTCAGATTGTCGCAGATGGCGTCGTGGTTCTCACTCATCAAAAGGATGTTCTTTCCTTTTTTGGGATGGAATGCGGAACATACTTTGTAGTACATATTGAACAGCTTTTTCTGGAAAGCACGGTGGCCCGGTCTTTTTTCCGGTGCATCGTTGTGTTTCATATAATCGCAGTGCATGTACAGAGCATCGTTTTTCATATAAAAACTGATGACGAAGGCGTTCTGCTTTTCGTCATAGTTGTAGACTCTGGCAAGGTCCTCGCAGGACAGCATCACATCGTCGCTGCAGGGCACCGGTTTTCCGTCCATGCAGACAGTGTAGTCGCCGGCGGGGAGCATGGTGCGTCCCCCGGCAATGGCGATGTTCAGCTTTCCCCGAAAGCCGGTCTCGCACTGCGGCTTTACAGAGAAAGGGTATGACCGGTCTCCGTCTGTCAGGACCGGACTGCCTAATGGGGCTCCGCTGAATTCGATGAACAGATATGTTCTCTTCCAGAATATGCGGGTAATGGATATGTTCTCCATAGCGGCCTCCTATTTCAGGTAGAAGAAATCGTTGATCATGTTTTTTTTGTCAAACATCATGTTGTACTGCAGTGTCTGATACTGCAGCAGTTTGTCTTTGTATTTCGTATCTTTGTTATCTATGTCATAAAGTTTTTTGTCGCTGCCCGTGTAGCTGATGGAGTTGATCACCGGCAGGTCTTCCTGCAGATCCAGCAGGTACTTGTTGTATCCGGTCATCTTCAGGCCGGCTGTCTTCAGCAGGTATGAGGACAGGTAATTTGCGGACATGTCTTTGGTTTCTTCTTTGATGTCATAGTTGGCCCAGATGAAATAAGGCACCTGATATGTGGAAACGCTGTCCTTGAATCCAAGGTCGTCATAATTCTTGCCGAATGCATATTTGTAGTAGTTGTTGCCCAGCAGCGGCTGATGGTCGCCGAAGAAGACAATGATCGTATCGTCGTCTACGGATTTGAAATAGTTGACCAGTTTTTCCACGGCTTCGTCGGATTTCTTGATCAGATTCACATAGTTTTTCGTCTTCTCATCGGAGAGCGCACTGTCGGTTATGCTGACGCCTGCGTCAACGACGCCTTCCGCATCAGTGTATCCGCCGTGGTTCTGCATGGTCACATTGAAGACGTAGAACGGAGCGGAAGTTTTCTTCTTATTTGCGTTGTACAGTTCTATCAGTTTGTCGTAATCGGTCTCGTCGGAGATATACTGTCTCACATATTTTGAAGTATTCTTGTCGAAATCATCTATGAACAGAGAATCCTTGAATCCCAGGTTGGGATAGGCTGTTGTTCTGTTCCACCCGGAAGCGACGAAAGGGTGCACGGCGGTATTGCCGGTGTATCCCTGATCTTCCAGAGTGTATGTCAGATCTGGCGTTTTTTCTGTTATATAGTTTTTGAATGGAACACATCGGAAAGGCATGAAGGCCAGCGAGTTACCGGTGAGGAATTCGAATTCCGAGTTCGGCGTCTGTCCGCCGAATATGGACATGTAAAGATGTCCTTTGACTGTGTTTTCTTTCATGCTGTGGACGAAAGGCATATTGTCCTGAGACAGAGGCGTTTTTTTGTTCACGTCCAGGTCGGCGAATGATTCGTTCATTACTACGATAACATTGGGTGCTTTTTTATCGAATGCAGTCTTGCTGTCCGAAGTATATCCTTTGGCAGCTTTCTCGGCGGATGTCTTTGAGTAACCGTCCGGTTTGTCTACGATGGTGTATGTCACGGTCATGGTGAATGAAAGTGCCGAGCCGTTTTTTGTGTAGTTCATTGCCGGGTTGTTCAGTCTTACCGATATGTGGTTCTCCTTCGGCACGTTGACCGTGAAGAAAACATGATGGAAGATGAATACGGCAGCTATGGCCAGTATGATCACAGGTATCCTGAATTTCAGTTTCAGTCCCTTGTACCTCTTCAGACTGAGCACTGCTGTCAGCATGCAGATGAAGAACACCAGCCCGTAGATCCAGTTGATGTCCCAGGTGAATTTGTAACTGCCCATTACGTTCATAGCCGTCCGCACGCCGGAAAAGTCCGACGCCAAAAGCTGGCTGCCTCTGAATGTGAGGAGCAGGTAGTTGATGGTCCCGAAAGCGAATCCGATGGATGTACTGATGATGGTGGTGTATCTGGTCCTGTTGATGATGGCGTAGAGGACTATCCAGATCGCTGCGTATATGAGCAGGTTCAGCGGCATGACATAGGGCATCTCTGTAAGGGATACCATGTGTCCGATGCTGCCTCCGCTCATTCGTTCCACTATCCAGAATGTATAGAAAGGGGTCAGGAAAAAGAATATACGCGCCCACAGTTTTTCCAGGTCGATCTTTGCTGTGAACCGGCTCCAGGGCAGCAGTATGAATATGGCTGCCAGAATGAGCAGCGCCATGCACTCGACGAAGTTGCCCGTATCGAAACCTGTGTATACTTCGTTGAAATACGCCCCGCCGGTCTTGGCATCTGTCCATAGCCGGATGTTCCCGTTGGGATTCGAGTATGCGGAAGTGTCTATGGAAAAAGTATATTCCTCGCCTTTTTCCAGAGTCTTGTCGAACTTGAAAGCCACCGCCTCTTTATGTTTTATATCTGTTCCGTTGAGAGCGGCAGCAGCCACTGTCTTATTGTTTTTGTCCAGTATGTTGACTGTTACAGTGCCTTTTGTCTGGGCCGGCACCGGGTTGTCAAAGGTGAATTCCAGCTGTTTGAGAAAGCTGTCATCAGGTTTTATCTTGCCTGTGAAAGGGGAGGAAGCCTGAAGTGTGGTCTTGCTGATTCCTTCTGCTGCGGCAGTGTGTGCTGTCACGTTCCTTTCTACGAACATGCTGTGCTGAGTTATGAGAAATACTGCACAGGCGACCAGGACTGCCAGTAATATGATCTTTCGTTTTGTCAATAGTTTAGTGCTGCTCATTTAGTGGATTCTCCTTGTTTCTTTAGCTTAAACACATCACTTCAAGTATATAATAAATGGAAGTGATTTACAACTCTTCACTTCAGGTAGAAGAAGTCGTCCAGCCTGTTCTTATGGTCCATAAAGCCGTTGTACTGGACCGTTTTATACTCTTCCAGCAGCTTGGAATATTTGGTTTTATCCTGGGCGTCATATATGTTGCCGTCTGCATCTTTGGTGCATATGGCTGTGGTCACAGGCAGGGTCTTGTACAATTCCATCAGATATTTGTTGTATCCGGTCATCTTTCCGCCGGTCTGCTGCAGCATATATGATGACAGATAGTTTGCGCTGATCTGGACATTTTCCTTTTCTTTTATATCGTAGTTGGCCCAGATCATGAAAGGCACCTGATATCTCTTTTCGATCCGCTCAAGATCGGAAAGGCCTTTCGAACTGCTGTCCAGACTGCTGTAAAAACTGCTGCCGACTCTCGGCTGATGATCCCCGAAGAGAACAACTATAGTCGGTTCATCTACGCTTTGGAAGTAGCTGATCAGGCCTTCCAGAGCTTCGTCGGATTTCTTGATCAGATTAAGATACTTTTCGGCTTCTTCTTCACGGACGGTGTCGTCGGTTATGGATATACCGGCGTTGACGGCGCCGCTGGACAGTTTGTATCCGCCGTGGTTCTGTATGGTCACGTTGAAGAGATAGAACGGATCCGAAGATCCGGTGCTCTTGTATTTTTCGTATTCTTTTTCGACGGTGCTGAAGTCCTCTTCGTCGGAAACGTACGCACGTATTTTTTCCGGGTCATCCATGTCTTCCAGAGAAATGTGCTTTTCAAATCCAAGGTCCGGATAGACTTTGTCTCTGTTGTACGAATTCGCCATGCCCGGATGAAAGGCGATATTGCCGCCGTATCCCTGCGCTCTCAGATCCCAGGTGAGGGAAGGAGTCTTCTCCTTGATCATGCCGGCGTATGGTATGGAGTGGAACGGCATGTGGCTGACAGAGAATCCGGTAAGGAATTCGAACTCTGTAACGGCAGTGGATCCGCCGAATATGGATGTATGCATGGTGCCTTTCACCGTGTCTGTTTTCAGACTGTTGTAGAAAGGCATATATTCCGTGTTGGTGCTGAAATCGCCTACGGCCCGCAGATCTGAGAAAGCTTCGTCCATCACTACGACTACGTTAGGGCTTTTCTCAGTTGTTTTCGTCAGCTTCACGGCTGTATCCGATCTATAGTCTGCAGTGATCTTTTTGACTTTTTCAACTGAATAGTCGTCCGGTTTTTCTACACGAGAGGTGCTGACCGTGACGAAAAAGGACAGTACATATCCGTTGTTTTTGTAGTTGAATTTAGGCTTGAATCCGGATACGCCTATTTTGTGATCCCGCAAAACCGAGCTTTGGAACATGACATAGTTGAATGTGAATCCCCAGGCTGCCAGCAGGAGTACTGCAGCGATCCTCTTTTTTGGAGGCAGGCCTTTGTGGCTTTTCATGCTCAGGGCCAGACAGATCCATATGACGGTCAGCATGATGACCCAGAGGCACGCTTTGTCGAAGGTCAGGTGATAGGTGCCCAGGACCGACAGGCCGGTGCCTACGGATGTGATGTCCGTTGCGATGAGAGGCGAGTCTCTGAACTGGAGCATCATGTAGTTGATAAGGCCGAAGGTAAAAGCCGCGGCTGTAGTTGCTATTATGGTATATTTTACCCGGTTGCAGCAGACGTATATGAGCCACCACACCAGACCTATTATCATCATGTTCAGCAGGCCTTTGAATGAAAGAAGCTGTACGATGGTCGTCATTGTGGTCAGACCGGTTATCTTTGAGATGATATAGAAAGCGGCCGGAGGTGTCAGGAAGAACATGATCCTCAGCAGCAGCTTTTCCAGCGCCATGTCCTTCTTCCCGGCACGGCGTCTCTTTATGTTTATGCTCTCCTGTATTTTGCCCAATGGCAGCAGTATCAGTATGACTGCGGCCAGGATGCACAGTATGAAGAATGTGAATACTGTGAATGAAAAGTATTTGTAGTCCATCACGCTGTATATGTGTTCGCCTTTATATGTCGTTCCGTCTACCGACAGAGCGTTGCCGTCGACGGTCTTTCCGTCCAGCAGGCAGATGTCGAATGGCTGCTCCGAATCTACGCCGGAGGTCTCTGCTACCAGAGTATATTTTTTGCCTTTAGTTACATTGATGCCCGGCGAGGCACCGGTGGACTGGAGGGAAGTAACGATGACGTTGGAGTTCAGGGCCTTGGAATCGGAGACAAATGAAAAACGCGTCACCGAATTGTTGGCGATCAGGTTGGTCTCCAGTTTGGATCTTGCCACGGTTTTTCCATTTGAGTCTTCTACCCGCACATCCAGAGTACCGGTGCTGCTGTATTTCCCCGGATTGTTGAATACTAATCTTACCTGATGGATCCTGTTTTCCTGTGCGGTGAATCCCTGTCTGACTGTGGTGTTCCCCTTCATGGAAATCTTGTTGTCTTTTGTCAGAGTGATGTGATAATTGCCGTCGTCATACAGATATGAACGATCTGTCAGAAAACTGTTTTTTTGTGTGAAAATAAAAATAAGACAAACTGCCAGTATCAGGATGAGTACGATCTTTCTCACTGTGATAGTATGTCTGAAATCATTAAGTCTTTCGGATAGTTTCATGAGAGCTCCCTAAACCTTCTTCTTATAACTGCATCAAATATTAGTTAGCTGCCGGAAAAGCAACCGTTTAAAATTATATATTGTTGCGATAGCAGTGTCAAACAGCAGATCCGGGTTTTTGTTTATTTATGTTGACTTGAGTGGTGGAAATATATTACAATAATGGTGTTTTATAGACGTCGTGAAAGGAATGGATAAAAAAGAACATTTGTTTGATTTGCTGTTGACAAGAAGGTGAAAAAAGTGTATTCTTGACGTAAAGAACAGGTGTTCGAAATCTGCGGAGGTAATATTTATGGGAACCAACAGAAAAAAAGAAGATAAAGAAAAGGCTCTGGAAGCGGCGCTGAATCAGATAACAAAACAATACGGACAGGGAGCTGTCATGAAACTGGGCGATGAAAAGATGAACATGAATGTGGAAGCCATCGCCACAGGATCCATCAGCCTGGATCTGGCAACCGGCATAGGCGGCATACCGAAGGGCAGGGTCACGGAGATATACGGACCTGAATCATCGGGAAAGACCACGCTGACCCTTCATATAATAGCCGAGGCTCAAAAGAACGGCGGCAAGGCTGCTTTCATAGATGCGGAACATGCTCTGGATCCTGAGTATGCAAAGAATCTGGGAGTCGATGTAGATGAGCTGCTGGTATCGCAGCCGGACTCCGGAGAACAGGCGCTGGAAATATGCGAGATGCTGGTAAGGAGCGGCGCGCTGGATATAGTCGTCATCGACTCGGTCGCGGCACTGGTGCCCAAGGGAGAGATCCAGGGAGAAATGGGAGATGCTCATGTGGGCCTTCAGGCAAGACTCATGTCCCAGGCTCTGAGAAAGATGACCAGCGTCATCAATAAGTCCAACTGCGCCGTAGTCTTCATAAACCAGCTGAGAGAAAAGGTGGGAGTAATGTTCGGAAGTCCGGAAGTTACTACCGGCGGTCGCGCTTTGAAATTCTATTCCTCCATGAGGATAGATGTGCGCCGCATAGAGACCATAAAACAGGGCGATAAGATGCTGGGCAACAGGACCCGTGCAAAAGTCGTGAAAAACAAAGTCGCTCCGCCTTTCAAGCAGGCTGAGTTCGATATCATGTACGGAAAGGGAATATCCAGAGAAGGCGATATCATGGACTGTGCAGTAAGTGAAGGCATAATCGAAAAGGCCGGATCCTGGTTCAGTTTTGACGGAGACCGGATCGGGCAGGGAAGAGAAAACGTAAAGGTCTTCCTGGCTGATCACCCTGAAATGTTGAACAAGATCGAAGGCATGCTGCTGGATACCATAAGGAAGGATGATGAAAAATCCGATGATGACAAACCGGATGACAAGGCTGCTGCAAAAGATAAAGGTAAAGACATCAATGACGATGCAAGACTGACAGTGGACGAAGACGGCGTGATAGTAGAGAAGTAATCAGCAGAGTTAATGATAGAATTGATTTTAGGAGATCGGGCGGTATGTGTATCGTCCGATTTTTGTATACATACATACAATTGTGTGATTTTTTGACACAATTTCAGAATTGTCCGACAATGGGCAGCAAAATAGTACTTTTTTGTTATTTCGTTTCAACGGTTTGCGGATTGGATAATGTATTGTGTATACCGACAGCATGTAGATGTTGGAAAATGCGGACTCCTATGACTTGTAAACTTGGCAAGATAGTACTGTTTTTGGGGTTTACCGACAAGTGCAGGTGGATTACTATATAGTCAGTTGGTAATATATACTCTTTTTAGACATTCGTTCTCCTTTTTGGACATCTGCGCGATCCGGCTCTGAACCATTGTGCAGGTAATATAGTTTGGATCGGATGTCAGCACAAAGTAAATAGTTATTTGTCATTAACAATTACTACTTTCAAGAACAGAGGCAGACGGGATATCCCGTCTGTTTTGCTGTAAAGGGCAGTATTGACTTGTGAAAAATAATTAATTTGCTGTTTTGAGAACGAGGATTGCACGATATTTCAAACAAAGCGGGCCGATGAAAGTGGATTATTCGCAGATGTCATACAAAAATCCATGTATTTTCAACGTTTTATCGATTTTGCGAATGTGATGGAAAATATTTACTTGTACGATCTTGCTGGTATGAAATTTCTGACTTTTACCGTGAGGATAAATCGTGTATACAAAATTGTATACGATAATATAAACATATGATATAGTGTGAAAGTAAATGTTACCACTAAGAAATAAACGGAGGAAATGATGCAAGCAGATACAAAGGACAACAACTGCACTTGTTGCAACTGCGAAAGCTTGGATTTCACCCAACTGGACGAAGTTCTGGAAGAGTACAAGGATCTTCAGGGCAATCTGATAATAATACTTCAGCAGGCTCAGGAGATATACGGATACCTTCCCAGAGAAGTGATAGAGAGAATATCGAAAGCAACAGGTTACACGCAGGCAAAGATCTACGGCGTAGCCACTTTCTATGCTCAGTTCAGACTGGAACCAATCGGAAAGAACCTTATCATGTTATGTCAGGGAACGGCGTGTCATGTCAGCGGTTCAAAAGAAATTGAAAAAGCAATAGTAGAAGAACTGGGGATCGAGGACGGTCAGACTACAGACGACAAAATGTTCACATTGAACAATGTGGCCTGTCTGGGCTGTTGTTCGCTGGCTCCGGTAATGATGATCAGCACAGAAGAAGGAGAAGAGACCTACGGCAATCTGACTCCTGAAAAGGCAAAAGAGATCATACAGGGAATTGCGGCGAAGGAGGATGCTCAATGAGGATAGCAGTAGGACAAGGCAGCTGCGGCATCGCCAGCGGCGCAAAAAAAGTTGAAAATAGATTGAACGAAGCAATAAAGGCTGAAGGTCTTGACGTAAACGTCGGGCTGACAGGCTGCATCGGGCTTTGCTATCTGGAACCTATAGTAGATGTATACGACGATGACGAAAAGCTGACACGCTATGTCAAAGTAGACGAGGAAGCGGCTTCTGAGATCGTTGATCAGCACATCAAAAATGGAGTTCCGGCTGCAAAGTACATCATACCTGAATCCGGCGTTAGATTCCTGGACGGACAGACCAGGATCGCATTGTCGAACTGCGGCATCATAAACCCGGAAAGCATAGATGATTACATCGCCACAGGCGGATACAAAGCACTGGAAAAAGCCATAAACGATATGAGCAAAGAACAGATATGCGATGAAGTCATAGATTCAGACCTGCGCGGCCGAGGAGGCGGCGGCTTCCCGACGGGAAGAAAATGGGTACAGGTAAAAGATCAGAAGGACCACATAAAATACGTAGTGTGCAACGCCGATGAAGGAGACCCGGGCGCTTTCATGGACAGATCTGTCATGGAAGGAGACCCTCACAAGATGCTGGAAGGCATGATAATCTCCGGCGTAGCTACAGGAGCTCACGAAGCTTATATATATGTACGTGCTGAATATCCTCTGGCAGTTTCAAGACTGCGCATCGCCATCGATCAGGCGAGAGAAAGAGGTTATCTGGGCGAGAACATCATGGGCAGCGGATTCGATTTCGACATCAACATCAACCTGGGTGCCGGCGCATTCGTATGCGGAGAAGGTTCGGCTCTGACTGCAAGTATCGAAGGCCAGAGGGGAATGCCTCGTGTAAAGCCGCCGAGAACTGTAGAAAAAGGTCTGTTCGAAAGACCGACCGTACTGAACAACGTTGAGACTTTCGCAAATGTCACATACATAATCAACAACGGCGCAGATGCCTACAAGAGCATCGGTACGCCGAAGAATGCAGGTACAAAAGCATTCGCGCTGACCGGTAATGTGAACAACACCGGACTGATCGAAGTTCCGATGGGTACTACTCTTCGAAAGATCATTTTCGATCTGGGCGGCGGCGTGAAGAACGACAAAAAATTCAAGGCTGTACAGATAGGCGGACCGTCAGGCGGCTGTCTTACTGAAAAACACCTTGATCTGCCTCTCGACTTCGATTCTCTGAAGAGAGTGGGAGCAATGATAGGATCCGGCGGTCTGGTAGTTATGGATGAAGACACATGCATGGTCAGCATAGCACAGTTCTTTATGAACTTTACTGCTCAGGAAAGCTGCGGAAAATGTGTGCCTTGCAGAGAAGGGACTCATATCATGCTGGAAATGCTGGATGATATAGTTGAAAACAGAGCCAATGAAGATACAGTAACGACTCTTCTGGATCTGGCTGATACGATCAGCGCCACTGCACTGTGCGGTCTTGGAAAGACGGCGCCGAATCCGGTGGTATCTACTATAACTCAGTTCAAAGACGAATATATGGCGCATGTCCGCGACGGAGTATGTCCGACGGGTCAGTGCCAGGCTTACAAACATATTTCAATAGATGACGACAAGTGCGTCGGCTGCGGCCTGTGCAAGAAGGTCTGTCCGGTCAATGCGATCAGCGGCGGATCATACAAGAAGGCCCATGTGATCGACAATGACAAGTGCATCAAATGTATGGCATGTATCGGAAACTGTAAATTCGACGCCATAGTCGTAGAGTAGAAAGGAGGACCTGGCAATGAATAAAAATACAAAATTTATTACAATAAACGGGGAAATGACTCCGTTCACAGATGAAAAAAATGTCCTGGAAGTTATCAGGAAGGCCGGGATTGATATTCCTACTTTCTGTTACTACTCAGACCTTTCAACTTACGGCGCATGCAGGATGTGTATCGTCGAAGATGACAAAGGCAGGATCATGACATCATGTTCCACCCCTCCAAAGGATGGAATGATAATCAAGACAAATACAAAGAAACTGCACAAGCACAGAAGGCTGATCCTGAAGATGCTGCTTTCCAGCCACTGCAGAGAATGTACGACATGCTCAAGGAGCGGGAACTGCTCACTGCAGACCCTCTCAAGAAGACTGGGCATCGACAAGGTACAGTTCGACAAGAGCCAGAAGGCTCTCAAGACATGGTTCGAAGTAGACAAGAGTTCGAAATCAATAGTACGTGACCAGAACAAATGCATCCACTGCGGAGACTGCGTGAGAATGTGCTCTGAAATACAGAACGTAGGAGCCATAGATTTCGTAGGCAGAGGATACGATGTAGAAGTATCGCCGGCTTTCGGAGATCCGATAGCTGCAACTGACTGCGTAAACTGCGGACAGTGTGCCGCTGTATGTCCGACCGGAGCTATAGATATCAAAAACCAAATCAAATATGCATGGAACGCCATCGATGATCCTGAACTGAGGACTATCGTACAGGTTGCTCCTGCAGTAAGGAGCGCTCTGGGAGAAATGTTCGGACTGAGTCATGAAGAAAACGTCATGCCTCTCATGGTAGCAGCTCTGAGAAAGCTGGGATTCGACGAAATATATGATACCTCATTCGGAGCCGACCTTACAGTAGTTGAGGAATCCAATGAATTCCTCCGCAAGCTGGAGAATGGAGAAAAACTTCCTCTGTTCACTTCATGCTGTCCGGGCTGGATCAGATATGTGGAAAACAGACATCCTGAACTGATGCCGCAGATATCTTCCTGCAAGTCACCGATGGGCATGTTCTCGGCTGTAGTCAAGGAAGAACCGAAGGTCAATGCGGGACATATGACAGATACGAGGAAACCTTTCGTAGTTGCTATAATGCCGTGTACTGCAAAGAAGGACGAAGCTGCAAGAGACGAGTTCACAACTGACGGAGAACCGGATACGGATCTGGTGCTGACTACTCAGGAGCTGGGCGACATGATCATTCAGGCCGGTATCGAATTCGATATGCTGGAACCTGAAGCATGCGATCTCCACTATGGAATGTTCTCCGGCGCCGGAGTCATCTTCGGAGTTACAGGCGGCGTTACTGAGGCCGTAGTAAGAAGACTGGTAGACACTAAAGACAACAACACATTTACAAATATAAGTTTCAGCGGAGTAAGAGGTCTGGAAGGCGTAAAGGATGTACACATCCCATACAAGGACATGATCGTAAAGATCGCCATAGTCAACGGACTCGCAAACGCAGAGGAACTGATCAGAAAGATCGAAGCGGGAGAAGCCGAATATCACTTCGTAGAAGTAATGGCCTGCCCGTCGGGATGTATCGCCGGAGGCGGACAGCCTAGATCTGACAGAGAGATCAGAGAAGAAAGATCGGACGCACTGTATATGAACGACAAGCTTTCAAGGATCAGACATTCAGATGCCAACCCGTTCATCACAAGAGCTTATCGTGTCATCATCAAGGACAACTCGCACAAGCTGCTGCATGTTCATTATCCGACTTCGGAGCAGGGAGCAGAGCAGTAAAATCAGTTGACAGAGCTATTTTGATATGATATTATATTTCATTGTAAGCCGCACAGATCGGGTCGTTTAAATGTACAAATTCATTTTGAGACCGTACTGCCTGATATGGCGAGACTGGTATGAGGAGGAAACTAATGTACGCAGTTATAAAAACCGGCGGAAAACAGTACAGAGTTGCTGAAGGCGATGTTATCAACGTCGAGAAACTCGGGCTGGAAGCCGGCGAAAAAGTTAAATTCGAAAATGTGCTGATCATGGGTGAAGGCGCAGATATCCAGGTGGGAACACCGTATCTGGATGCCGCTGTATTCGGTGAAGTCATCGAAAACGGCAAGGCAGACAAAGTCGTTATCTACAAGTATAAGGCAAAGAAGGACTACAGAAAGAAACAGGGACACAGACAGCCGTATACAGCAGTAGAGATCACAGGAATTGGCACAGACAAACCGCGCGCAAAGAAAGCAGAACCTGCACCGGCAGCAGAAGCAGCACCGGCTGAAAAGGTCGAGGCTCCTGCAGAAACTGCAGATAATGCCGATGAAAAGGGTGTATCGATGTCGATGAAAAAGGATGAGCTGGTCGCTTATGCAAAAGAAAACGATATCGAGATCGATGAAAAGGCTACAAAGCAAGTGATCATCGATACTATAAACGCAGCAAAATAAAGGAGGTGTAATCATGTCAAGTAAAAAAGGAGTAGGTAGTTCCAAGACCGGCCGCGACAGTGAGTCGAAACGACTTGGAGTGAAAACAGGTGACGGTCAGTACGTAAGTGCAGGCAGCATCATAATGAGACAGAGAGGGACGAAGATCCATCCCGGAAATAACGTAGGCATTGGCGGAGATGACACTTTATTTGCAAAGATCGACGGAGCTGTAAAGTTCGAGAGAAAAGACAAAAGCAAAAAGCAAGTGAGCGTATATCCTAAAGAAGCTTAAACAACGGCCCCTGTTTTCACAGGGGCTTTTTTTAAACAATGGTGAAAATATGTTTGTAGACAGAGCGAAAATTTTTATAAAGTCCGGTAAAGGAGGCAACGGCGCAGTATCGTTCCGAAGGGAACCATATGTTCCCGAGGGCGGTCCCGACGGCGGAGACGGCGGCAAGGGCGGAGATGTGATCTTTGAGGCCGACAACAATCTGAGGACTCTGATGGACTTCAGATACAAGAGAAAATACGAGGCTCAGAGCGGGCAGAACGGAATGAAGAAAAAACGTTTTGGCGCCGCAGGGGAAGACCTTGTGATCAAGGTGCCGGCGGGAACTCTCGTCATTGATGAAGAAACGGGCAATGTGATGAAAGACCTGGTCAAACCCGGGGATTCTTTTGCTGCGGCAAGAGGAGGCAAAGGCGGAAAGGGGAATGTCCACTACAAGAATTCTGTGAGACAGGCGCCAAACTTTGCCGAGGCCGGAGGTTTTGCAAAGGAAAGGACCGTCATACTGGAGCTGAAACTGATCGCTGATGTGGGGCTGGTGGGCTTTCCCAACGTAGGCAAATCCACACTGCTGTCTGTGGTCACAAAGGCCAAGCCGAAGATAGCCGATTATCATTTCACTACCATAGAACCCAACCTGGGAGTGGTCAGCATCGCCGACACCGGCTTTGTGATGGCCGATATCGCAGGCATCATCGAAGGCGCCAGCGAAGGCGCGGGAATGGGATTCAAATTCCTGAAGCACATTGAAAGGACCAAGGTCCTGATCCATGTGGTCGATGTGTCTGGAAGCGAGGGCAGAGATCCTATAGAGGATTTTGACAAGATAAACAGCGAACTGGCGAATTATTCGGAAAAGCTGGCGAGAAAGCCTCAGGTAGTAGCTGCCAATAAAATGGATATGACAGATGAAGACAGTGAAGGGTATAAAAAGTTCAAAGCGCACGTAGAGAGCAAAGGCTTCAGTGTGTTTCCAGTGTCTGCTCCCATCAATTACGGGGTGGAGCCTCTCATAAGGGCGGCGGCAGCTCTGCTGGCAAAGGCCGAAGAAGAACCGGACGAGTTCATCGAGACTTTTGATTTTGAAAAGGACGATACGGACGATCCGGAATACAGAAAGGTGTTTGCCCGAAAAGAAGGAAATACATTCGTTCTGGAAGGCAAGCAGCTGTTGAAGATATTCAGTTCCACCAACTTCAACGACATGGGATCCATGCGTTATCTGTATAAATATATCGAAAAGAGCGGTGCTCTGGCGGAGCTGAAATCAATGGGTCTTGATGAAGGCGACATCATCAGGATCGAAGATTTTGAATTTGAATATTTTGACGAGTATTGATCATGAAAAGATATCCTGACGAAAAAGAATGCATGGAAATGCTGAAAGAATACGGGACCCCGGAACACGTGCAGGGTCACTGCAGGGCGGTGGCCGATGTGGCTGTTACTGTTGGCGAAAAACTGAATGAAACAGGAAGGTTCGACCTTGATGTGGGACTTGCAAGGGCTGCGGGACTTCTTCACGACATAGCTAGAGTAGAAGATGCTCACTGGCTGGTGGGCGAAAAATATCTGCGGGAACAGGGATATGATGAGGTGGCAGACATAGTTGCTGTCCATATGTTTTATCCTGAATTCTCTCCTGTGGAAAAGACTACTGAAACAGATCTGGTATGCCTCGGAGACCGGACAGTGAAATATGACAAATATGTCGGCGTTGAAGAACGGATGGAATACATCATGAACAAGGCTGAGAAAAACGCCGGGGATCAGCTGAAAAAAGTTATGACAAAGATTATGATAAAAAAAGAGCAGCTGGAGAGATATGTTGCCGATCTGGAAAAGATCATGGGCGTTTCTCTGGATGATCTGATGAAAGGGCATTGATGGAAAAACTGCTGAAGAGAGTGGAAAAGCCGGGAAGATATATCGGCGGAGAAGTGAACTGCATCATGAAAGAGGTGGACCGGACGACTGTCAGGTTCGCTTTTGCTTTCCCGGATATATATGAGATCGGCATGTCATATGTGGGCATGCAGATACTGTATGATGCATTGAATAAAAAAGATGATATTTACTGCGAGAGGGTATTCGCGCCGGCCCGCGATATGGAAAAGCTCATGAGGGAGGAGGATGTGCCTCTGTTCTCTCTGGAGACGAAGACTGAGATCAAAAAATTCGACATGGTGGGGTTCACTCTTCAGTATGAGATGTCCTACACTAATATACTGAATATGCTGGATCTTTCAGGCATACCTCTGCTGTCAAAAGACAGAGGGGAAGAATGGCCTGTTATTGTGGCGGGAGGACCATGCGCATACAACCCGGAACCGCTGGCTGATTTTTTCGATCTGTTCATCATAGGAGACGGAGAGTTTTCTCTTCCCGCTCTTGTTGAGCTGAAAAAAGAATGCGGCACGAAAGAAGAGTTTTTGGAAAAGGCTGTGGAGATGGACGGGATATATGTTCCGGCTTTTTACGACGTGGAATACAATGAGGACGGTACGGTCTCGGCTTATGCGAAAAACCGGGACGGCGCGCCGGACCGGGTCAGACGGTGTCTCATAGGCGATCTGGACAGTCTTCCTTATCCTGAAAAACCGTTGGTGCCGATCATTGAGATCGCGCAGGACAGGGCTGTGGTGGAGACTTTCAGAGGGTGTACCCGAGGCTGCAGATTCTGTCAGGCCGGGATGATCTATCGTCCGGTAAGGGAAAGATCACCTGAAACGATCAAAAGGCTGGTGGAAAAGCAGCTGGATGCCACAGGCCACGACGAGCTGTCTCTGCTCAGTCTGTCAACATCGGATCACTCACGGTTCAGAGAGCTGGCGGGGGATCTTGTGGATATGTGCAGCGGACGGGACGTTTCTCTTTCCCTGCCCAGTCTGCGGCTGGATTCTTTCAGTTTTGAAGTGATGGAACAGATCCAGAAATATAGGAAGACCGGGCTGACTTTTGCACCGGAGGCCGGGACTCAGAGGCTGAGGGACATAATCAACAAGAACATAACTGAAGATGACATCTATTCTGCCATGAGGCAGGCTATAGAACTGGGCTGGAAAAAGGTCAAGCTGTATTTCATGATGGGACTGCCGGGAGAGACTATGGACGATCTGGCCGGGATCGCAGATATTGCTAAAAAGATCATGGATATGAATTACGAAATAATGGGAAGACAGGGAGGGAGATTCTCCGTCAATGTGAGCATTTCCAACTTTGTTCCCAAAGCCCACACGCCGTTCCAGTGGGAGGCTCAGGACAGGGATTTTTACGAAAAACATGATTATCTCAGGTCGGCGCTGAAAAAGGTAAAAGGCGTCAATTTCAATTATCACGACAGTCCTGTCAGCACTCTTGAAGGAGTGTTTGCAAGAGGCGACAGGAGAACGGGAAAGCTGCTGCTGGCGGCTTTTGAAAAGGGCTGCAAATTCGACAGCTGGAGCGAGCATTTTGACTGGGAAAAGTGGCAGGAAGCCATCGATGAGACCGGAACGGATATTGGTTTCTATACGACGCGGGAACGGTCTTTGGATGAGGTGCTGCCGTGGGACATCATAGACTCGGGGATCACTAAAGAGTTTCTTGTTTCCGAAAGAGAGAAAGCCATGGAGGCTGTCACAACGCCGGACTGCAGGTCCGGATGCCGGGGCTGCGGTATCGATTCCATGGCGGAGTGCAGACTGGAGGGAATAAATGGCTAAATATATCTTGAAATTTTGCAAAGAAGGATACATGAAATATACTTCACATCTGGATATGATGCGCCTCTTTATGAGGACGTTCAAGCGTACAGGACTGGATCTTCAGTATTCGCAGGGGTTCAACCCGCATCCAAAGCTGGGGTTTGCTCAGCCTCTGTCTCTGGGATACACTTCCATCGGAGAATTGATGGATTTTGATACGAAGGAAGACCATGAGCCGGCAGAGATCATGGAAAAGCTCAATGAAATAATGCCGGAAGGCATAACAGTGACTGAGTGCCGGCGGGGAAAAGACGGTGAAAAATCCGCTGCAGCAAGGTGCACCGCCGCCGAATATATCATAGCTGTACCGATAGAAGGGACCATCAATCCGAAGGTCGCGGATACAGATGATTTTCTGGGGCAGGAAACCATAACTGTCAAAAAGAAAAAGAAGAAAAGCAGAGAATTCAAAGATGTGGACATCAAGGGAATGATTCGTGAGCTAAGCGTTTATGTGGCAGACGATAAAATATTCCTGTCAACCACTTTGGATGCCGGAAGCGGTTCCAACCTGAGTCCGGAGCTGCTGCTGCAGGGATTTATGGCCTGGGCTGACCTGCCTTTACACCGTGAAAACGTTGAAATTCTAAGGAAAAAAATTATATTGTAAAATTTTCCATATACGGATTGACAATAACCCACCTGAAATGTAAGATTTAGGAAATCGACATTACAGGAGGGTTATTTTTATGAAGAACTATTTCACAAAAGAGTACATTGCAGAGAATAAGGTAAAACTGTTCAAAAGGGGCATAGTCGTTTTGATCGCTCTGGCGGCAGTGTTTGTATTTTTCTTCAGGACCGGTGATCCGGACGAGATACCGGTGGAAAAATCCAAGGTCACGGCCGAGGCGCACACTGAAAAAGAAGAAAAGACGATCATTGTCGATGTGAGCGGGCAGGTGAATACGCCTCAGGTGATCGAGCTGAAATCCGGTTCGAGAGTCTCGGATGCCATCGACAAAGCCGGCGGTCTGACTGAAAAAGCCGATATATCCAATATCAACAGAGCTGCCGAGATAAAAGACGGCGAGAAGATATATATACCGGCAAAGGGTGAGAATGCAGAGGCTGCGGCTTCCGGGACGGCTTCTCAGGCAGGCAGCGGGACTGAAGCAGGTACATCGGCGCAGGCGGCTTCCGGCAAGGTCAACATCAACTCAGCTAGCAATTCGGAGCTGCAGACTCTCACCGGAGTCGGCCCGGCCACCGCTGAAAAGATCCTCTTGTACAGGTCGCAGAACGGGGGATTCAAGAAACTTGAAGACCTTAAAAACGTCAACGGAATAGGAGACAAGACGTTTGAAAAGTTAAAGGACCACATTACTATTTAATGGAGAAAGGAAACGAGATGAGAAAAGAAAGAACAAGACCAAAGAGAGGGATCGCAGTCTGCCTGGCGGCGTTCATGGCTCTTGCGGCAGTATTGGCTGTCAATGTGCAGACAGCAGGCGCAGCGACGGCGCTGCCGACCCAGGCGGTACAGAAAGGCGGCGCCGGCGAGAGCGGGTTCACAGCTAACGGAGGACAGTATTCGGACTGGGAAGATGTGGACACGGGATTCACAGTAGATTCAAAGTACGGTTTTGAACCGGTTACCACAGACAAGACTGTAGTAACGCCTTTTGGAACACAGTCTTCAAAGGCTTTTGCAGATATGAGGGAGATCTACGGCGATTCGAAACCCTATGACCTGAATGAAAAATATGTGCTTGGTTTCGACGGCCATTCGGATCAGAAGGGAAAGATCGGATGGAAAGGCACTAATTTCAGGATCTACAACACCGAAACCGGCAAGTACGACTATATCGACGCAAAGGTCACTGTGATCGACTGGGTGGCAGTGGACAAACCGGCTTACATGTTTCTTGAATATACAAAAGGCGTAAAGCCGGGATTCAACATGTGGGGCATCCTGGAATCCAAGGTAAAAGTTGAGTATTTCAGAGCTGGGACGGATGAACCGTATACAGTCAGCAGCAATTTCACGTTCAATGACATAGACTCCCAGCAATATATGGGATTTTCCAACGCAGGAATCAAAAACCAGTATGTCAGCGAAACGTCGGAACTGAAATATTCGGGAGCGGGCGGTCTGAATGTGTACCATTACCCTGACAAGTACAATGAAACCTCGGGAACAGATCCGGACTACGCTATGGGCGCTACTTACTCGGCTCAGTCGATAACTTTCCTGTTCGGCAACGCTCATCTGAAAGACGATAACAGAAACAGGACATGGGCACACTTTGGATTTTATTCCAATACCATGGCTCCGGTAGAACCGCCGGCTCCTGTCAAATCAGTGTCCGATTCTGACGAGGAGGAAGTGACGGACAATACACTGGAAAACAGCAAAGAAGAATTCACTTACCGTGTAGCCCAGCACATCCCGGACGGCTATTCGGAAGCCAGTTATTTCAAGAGCTTCATAATGTTCGACCAGCTGGAGCCGTGTCTGGACGCTGTATCCGCCAAGGTCATCAGCGAAGACGGTGAAGACATCAGCAAAGAATTCGACATAGTCACAGACGGGAACAAGGTGACCGCATCGGCGAAAGATACGAAAAACGAGGAGTTCTACGACAGGACAGTTTATCTGGAGATCGCAGCTAAGGTGAAAGAAGGATACGACATGACAGAGTATACAGACAAAGAGAAAGATACAGTGACTTTTCCCAACAAAGCCACGGTGACGATCAATGACAGCCCTCAGGCAACCAACGAAGTGACGACAAAATACACGCCGGATCCGGAAGAACCGACGGCAGTAGTTGAAGAAGAACCGGCAAAGGAAGATCCTGTGCAGGAAGAAACTGTGAAAAAAGAATCGGCCAGTACAGAAAAGCCGGCAGAGAGTGCCAAGGCAGACGCTCCGGCCAAAAGCCCGCCGGTAAAAACCGGGGATCCGTTCAATATATATCTCCTGATAGGGATAATACTCATCGCGGGAGCAGCTACAGTATTCACTCTGATCAAGGTGAGAAAATAAAAAAATACAGACAGGCGGCGCTGCCGTCTGTTTTTTTGCCGGAAAAATTGACGAGTAGGCAGTATATAATGTATAATATTATTTTGTTGCAAGGAGAATGATTTTATGATCACAAAGGAAAAAATAGCGAGAATAAATGAACTGGCAGCCAAGGCAAAGACTCCGGAGGGGCTTACAGGCGAAGAGGACCTTGAAAGAGAACTGCTGAGAAAAGAGTACGTTGATTCAGTCAAGAGCAATGTGCGCGAAAGACTGAAAAACGTCAGATTCATAGAGGATCTTACTCCTGAGGAGCGGGCTGCTTATGAACGAGAAAAAAATAACGGGAAATGATCCTGAAGCGTTTAATCCTACTATTTTAGTGGTATATCCGTTTCAGAGTTAATAAATCAAGGGAGAGACAAAGAAAATGAAAGAAGTATATTTGGATTATTCGGCTACTACACCGGTAAAAAAAGAAGTATTGGATGCAATGATGCCCTATTTTACAGAGCATTTCGGCAATCCATCCAGCTTGTATGATATAGCGGCGGATTCCAAAGAGGCAATAGCAGTTTCAAGGCAGAGACTGGCAAGCCTGATAAATGCGGATCCGAAGGAAGTGTTCTTCACTTCATGCGGTACAGAGGCAGACAACTGGTCCCTGTTCGGCGTTACAGATGCGCTGAGAGAAAAGGGCAATCATGTGATCACAACTATAATCGAGCATCACGCAATAATACACAGCGGCAATTATATGCAGAAACACGGCATGGATGTAACATATCTGCCGGTGGACAAAGACGGTCTTGTGGATCCTGCTGATCTGGAAGCTGCCATCACAGACAAAACAGTGCTGATTTCTATAATGTATGTCAACAATGAAGTGGGCACAGTGGAGCCGATAAAAAAACTGGCTGAAATAGCTCATAAACACGGGATCACATTTCACACAGACGCCGTACAGGCGCTGGGAAATGTAAACTGCGACGTGAAAGACCTGGGAGTGGATCTCATGTCAATGTCGGGGCACAAGATATACGGACCGAAAGGCATAGGCGCTCTGTACATAAAGAAGGGTACGAAGATCAGCAATTATCTCCACGGCGGAGCACAGGAATCCAAGAGGAGAGCCGGCACGGAGAATCTGCCGGGCATCGTGGGATTCGGGAAAGCCGCTCAGCTGGCAGAAGAGAATTTTGACGAACATGTAAAACGGGTAAGCGGACTGAGAGACTATTTCATAAAGCGGGTGACATCGGAGATCAGCAATACATTTGTCAACGGCACCATGGAACATAGACACCCGGGGAATGCAAACATAACATTTGAATATATCGAAGGTGAAGCAATACTGCTCCTTCTAAATCAGAAGGGCATATATGTATCAACAGGATCTGCCTGCAGCAGCGCAAGTCTGGTACCGAGCCATGTTCTGGCGGCGCTGGGCATACCTGTCGAGATGATACACGGAACCATAAGATTCACAATAGGAGATTTCACTACAAAAGAAGATTTGGACTACACTGTTGATGCGCTGAAGGAAGTTGTTGAAAGACTTCGTTCCATATCATCAGTGGATGAAAAGAAAGGCTGGTAATATACAATGGGAATGTATAATGATAAAGTGATGGACCATTTCCTCCATCCTCACAATGTGGGAGAACTGGAAAACGCCGACGGAGAGGGAACTTACGGAAGCCCTGTCTGCGGAGACATGATGAAGATATCAATTAAAGTAGACGACAACGACAAGATCACAGATGCAAAATTCAAGACTTTCGGATGCGGCAGCGCTATCGCCAGTTCATCCGTTGCAACTGACATGATAATAGGAATGACAGTGGAAGAAGCTCTGGAAGTGACCAACAAACAGATCATCGATGAACTGGGAGGACTTCCGTCAGTGAAGATACACTGCAGCGTTCTTGCAGATCACGCAATAAAATCGGCGATCTATGATTATGCACAGAAAGCAGGAAAGCATTATAAGGGCCTTGAAGGTTTCGATCCGGATGCGGACGAGGACGATCACGGCGTCGAAGAGGAAGAATAGAGGAACAGCAGTGGACAGGAACAAAGTCATCCTTGGACTGAGCGGCGGCGTTGACAGTGCCGCGGCAGCTGTATATCTGAAAAATAAGGGCCTTACTGTTGTAGGGCTCTATTTTGATATCGATCCTGAGGGCAACGCCGACGGAAAACGGACGGCAGAGCATGCAGCGCAGCAGCTGGGGATAGAATTCGTATATAAAAACGTGGCGGAGGAATTTGCGAAAAATGTAGTTTCGGATTTCAAAAAAGAGTACAGTATCGGCAGGACTCCCAATCCATGCATCGTATGCAATCCTCTGGTGAAATTCAAAACTTTCATTGAAGAAGCGGACCGGCAGGGGGCTTTCTATATTGCCACCGGTCACTACGCCCGTACAGTATATGATGACGACCTGGACTCATGGTTCATAAGACAGGGCGCCAGCCTGAAAAAAGATCAGTCATACATGCTGTGCCGTCTGGATAAAAGTGTAGTTGAAAGGATCATATTCCCGCTGGGCGAAGCCGAAGACAAGGGATCTGTAAGAGAAACCGCCAGAGATGCGGGCCTTGACAATGCAGAAGCAAAGGACAGCCAGGAGATCTGCTTTATCGATGATGATGATTATGTCGGCTGGCTTGTCAGAAACGGCGTCCCGGAAAAGCCGGGGGATTTTGTGGACATGAACGGAAACAGGATAGGCGGACACAAAGGAATAATAAGGTATACCGTAGGTCAGCGAAAAGGCCTTGGGGTCACTTTTGGAAAGCCTATGTTTGTAACTGAGATAGACGGAAAAACAAATCGAGTGGTGCTGGGTTCCAACGAAGATCTGATGAAGACGGAAGTCTGGGCTTCTTCGAATTTCTTTATCATGACAGGCGACGACCGTCTCCCTCCGGGCCTTGACGGCGAGAAGATCACGGCAAAGATCCGGTATGCGGCAAAGCCGGCTCCCGGACGGATCTACAGCGACGGAAAAAAAGTCCGGGTAGTCTTCGATGCTCCTCTCAGAGCTGCGACTCCCGGACAGACCCTCGTGTATTATCTCGGCGACAAGGTGCTGGGCGGCGGTTTCATCTTAGAATTTTGACGTTAACCTACATATGAGCAATTATTGACAAATGTAGGTTAAGGAGGGCGTCGTGACTGTATTAGATAATGTTCTTAATGAAGAACATGATAGAATATATAAAACAGAGCAAAGTGGATTCATACAGACTGTTGATAAAACACAGAAAAGAATTGTAAGAACAGATCAAGGAGCTTATCACAGAACAAAAAAAGATTAACAAAGTGATATCAAAGAGGAGATAGAGTTATGATGCTTGTCTTGAACACATTGTTCTAATAGGTTCATGGTCAGAGTTTTTGTATATGGAATCGGGAGTGCTTCCTGAGTATGAGGCAAACATCAGGACGGTGGACATAGATTTTCTTGTCAAAAATTTAAGAAAACCGTAAAGGCGCAGAGCCGTCTTTTAAAACAAATTTAGGGGTAACGGCACAAGCATTGCGGCATTTGGATCTATTAAAGAAAAACACAATGAAGGTTCAATATTTTGGAATTGAAGCAGAAAATCGAAGCAGCAAAAAAGAGCCCTGAACCATGAAGATCCAGGGCTTGGGTAGGGTTCGCATGATCAGTACATGATGATGGCCCGCACCGGACAAACCGGAGCGCAGTATCCGCAGGTAAGACAGATAGAATGATCCACCTCTGCTGTTCCCCGGTCGTTTCTGAAAATGGCGTGATTTGGGCAGCGGACTATGCATGCTCCGCATCCTTCGCAGTCGCCGGGATCGATGTGGATCTTTTTGTGTCCCACATTCGGCTGAAAATCTTTCGGCAGTCTGCCTTCCGCATAATTCACTGCATCGTCGACTTCTTCTTTTTTGCCGAAGCCCATCATGATGCTGTCAACTCCGGGCAGTCCGGAAACGTAATCCAGACATTCCATGTAATTAGTGGTAAGATTCCCGCCTCCGAAGGCCTTCATGGCAAAGACGCCTTCGCCGGCAAGAGACAGTTTTTCTATTGCAGCAGCCATTCTGTCGGGAGTACCCATGCCGTCGCCAAGGCGGATCCCCAGCCCGAATTTATTGATCAGAGGAAAAACAATATCGCATTCCGGCACATCGATCATTTGCTCAGCCACATCGATATGGTGAGTGGATACGCCTATCGCCTTTACTTTTCCATCTGCTTTCGCTTTTTGGAGAGTTTCCCAGGCGCCGGCACGGTCTTCAAAGTCACCGTGGACGCGGACTTCGTGGAGCAGGAAGATATCTATCACGTCACGGTCCATTTCCCGTCGGGCCTGTTCAATGGCGTACTCCATTTCCTTTTCTCCGAGATCCAGACTTTTGCTGGCTATGACCGGATCGTATTTCCCGTCTGAAAGGGCGGCGCGGATGTGAGGATATGTCTCGTAGTACTGCGCTGTATCGAGGAAATTCATTCCCCGGGACATGGCGTAGCGTATCAGTTCGGCGCTTTCTTCTATGGAAAGGTTCAGTTGTGTGTTTCCCACAGTCATGACGCCGAAACCTATGGAAGAAACCTTTATTCCCGTATTGCCCAGTTCTCTGTATTCCATTTTATGATCACCTCTTTGTTTTTCTTTTTAAACTATATCAGAAAGTATACCATATACGTAAATGCCTTGCTTGTACTATTTAAAAATGATAGAATAATCAAGTTGATTACTATTTATACGGAGGAACCAATGGAAAAACTGGGTTTGAATAAAATACGAGAATTATTTCAGGATTTTTACGAAAGTAAAGGTCATTATAAAAGAGGCAGCTTTCCTCTGATACCGCAGAGCGACAAGAGCCTTCTCATAATAAATTCGGGAATGGCGCCGATGAAGCCATATTTTGCAGGACAGGAAGAACCGCCGGCAAAAAGGATGACTACCTGTCAGAAGTGTATAAGGACCGCGGACATCGAAAACGTGGGGATAACTTCCAGACACGGCACTTTCTTTGAGATGCTGGGCAGTTTCTCTTTCGGCGATTATTTCAAAAAAGAAAGTATAGAATGGGGATGGGAATTCCTCACTGAAGTTCTACACATGCATACGGACAAACTATGGGTAACGGTATATGAGGAAGACGATGAAGCTTATGATATCTGGAAAAACGATATCGGATTTCCGGAGGAAAAAATCGTCCGTCTGGGCAAGGAAGACAATTACTGGGAGATAGGAGCAGGTCCATGCGGTCCGTGTTCCGAAATATATTACGACAGGGGAGAGCAGTATGGATGCGACGATCCAAACTGCAGACCGGGATGCGACTGCGACCGTTATGTGGAATTCTGGAACCATGTGTTCACGCAGTTCAACAATGACGGCCACGGCAACTACACCGAGCTGGCGCAGAAAAACATAGACACAGGCATGGGGCTGGAACGTCTTGCATGTATAATGCAGGGCGTAGATTCCATCTTCGACGTGGACACTATCGCGGCAGTGGTAAAAGCGACGGAGAAAGCGACCGGCTGCGAATACCTGGACGGCCGGGGCGAAAACGATGTTTCCCTGAGGATAGTGACAGATCATGTGCGTGCGGCCACGTTTATGATCAGCGACATGATAACCCCGGGAAATGAAGGAAGAGGCTATGTCCTGAGAAGACTGATCAGGCGCGCCATAAGACACGGGAGAAAGCTGGGAGCTTCCCGCGGATTCCTTTCGGGAATAGTCAATACGGTCATCGATGTGAGCGGCGGGGCTTATCCGGAGCTGGAAAAGCAGAGAGTCTTCATCGGCAAGATCATTACGGCCGAGGAAAACCAGTTCGATCAAACTCTGGATCAGGGCATGGAGATGATATTGGAATTCATCAGCGATATGAAGAAAAACGGGAAGACCGTACTGGGCGGAGACAGAGCTTTCAAGCTTCACGACACCTACGGATTTCCTATAGATATAACAGAAGAGATACTGGCCGATGACGGTTTCAAAATAGACAGAGCAGGCTTTGAAGACTGCATGGAAGAACAGAAGACCAGAGGCAAGACAGAGGCGGCCAAGACAGACGCCGCATGGAAGGACAGCGCTATCAACTATCTGTTTGACGGGGAGACTGAGTTCACAGGATATGAAAAGGTTACGGATACCGGGATCATACAGGCTCTGTTCTGGGATCAGAAACCGCTGGAAAAGATCGAAGACGGTGAAGAAGGAAGGATCATCCTGGACAGGACGCCGTTCTACGCCAAAAGCGGAGGACAGGCCGGCGATACGGGAATGATATACAACGACGATTTTACGGCCGAAGTCCTTTCGACGGAGAAATTCCGCGATGTGACGGCTCATCATGTGATCGTCCGCAAAGGCGTGTGCACTGCAGGAAGCAGTGTGAACAGTCTTGTTGGAGAAGTGGAAAGAAACAATTCGGCACGTAATCATACGGCTACCCATATGCTGCACAAAGCGCTGCGGGAGGTCCTGGGAGAACATGTTTCTCAGGCAGGCTCTTCGGTGGACAGCAGGCTGCTCAGATTCGATTTCAATCATTACGAAGCAATGACGGCTGAACAGCTGCAGGATGTGGAAAACATGGTGAACGACAAGATCTATCATTTCATCCCTGTTACGACTGAGGAGATGCCGCTGAAAGAAGCGGTAAAGAGCGGAGCTACCGGGCTGTTCACAGATAAATACGGAGACACAGTCCGTGTTGTCACTATAGGCGACTACAGCAAAGAACTGTGCGGCGGGATGCATGTATCAAATACCGGACAGATCGGAGCTTT
Source organism: Eubacteriaceae bacterium (assembly GCA_034927505.1). GTDB lineage: Bacteria > Bacillota > Clostridia > Peptostreptococcales > Anaerovoracaceae > RUG100. Next base: position 27,803 of record JAYFPY010000002.1, on the reverse strand, counting down.
CAAAATACTTTCCGAAAGCGGCATAGCCAGCGGAGTCAGAAGGATAGAGGCGATCACAGGAAGATCCATCCTGGAACGCATGAACAAATATGATGCGCTGATCGAGAGAGCGGGATCTGTGCTGAAGGCGAAGCGCAGTCAGCTGATCGACAGGATATCCGACCTGCTGAGGGAAAACAAAGAAACAGGCAAAGAACTGGAAGGCTTTAGGAAAAAGGCCAAGGACACTGTTTCAGACAAGCTTCTTGCGGATGCCCGCGAAGTCAATGGAGTCAGACTGGTGACCAGACTGTTCAAGGATCTTGATATAAACGATCTCAGGACACTGTCGGATGAAGTCAAATCGAAACACAGCAATGTTGCCATGGTGCTGGCAGCGCAAAAAGGCGACAAGATCACTTTCCTTGTGTCTCTTACCGATGATGTGGTTTCAAAAGGATACCATGCGGGTAAGATGATAAAAGAGATCGCAGCAGCAGCCGGAGGCGGCGGCGGCGGAAAAGCCGATATGGCTCAGGCCGGCGGAAAAGATCCTTCAAAGGTAAATGAAGCGTTCAAAGTCGCAGAAAAACTGTTGTAATAAATCGAAAAACATATTATAATATAAATAGTATGAAAGGAGGTCACAAATGGATAACAAAAATACGCTGATGTTCGATAACGCAGCTAAAGGAGAACAGAAGACACCGAAGGAGATCCTTACTGAAGTGTATGCTTCGTTGGACGAGCGGGGATATAATGCGGTCGATCAGATAGTGGGATACTTATTGTCGGGTGACCCTTCGTATATCACCAGCCACAACAATGCAAGGAACATCATAAGACAGATAGACAGAGATGACCTTACAGAAGAACTGGTCAAAAGTTATTTGAACAAATAAGGGATACCGGGCTTTTTCGGCCCGTATCTTTTTAGATAAAGGAAACAGATGAGAAAAATCGCACTGGATGTAGGAGACAAAACCATAGGAGTAGCTGTGAGCGACGAGCTGGGGATAACTGCTCAGGGGATCACGACTATAGAACGGGTCGGCATCAGAAAAGATGCGGGCAAGGTAATGGACTACATCAAAGAATACGACTGTGACACAGTGGTAGTCGGCCTGCCGAAGAGACTGGACGGAACGGACAGCCCTCAGACAGAAAAAGTATACGATTTCACGGCTATGCTTCGAAACAAGATGAAGAGCACAGGAATGGGAGATATCCCTGTCGTGTATCAGGACGAACGGCTCACTACGAAACAGGCGGAAAAGGTACTCATCGCTGCGGATGTCAGCCGCAGTAAAAGAAAAACAGTTATAGACAAGCAGGCGGCGGTCCTGATAATGCAGGGCTACCTGGCTGCTTTGAAATAAAACAACGTTATACACAGGCAAATTTTTATTATCAACAGGAGTTTTAACTATGAAAAAGAGTTTTGTTTGTCTGATCATTTCTCTGATGCTTGTATGCACTGTATTTACAGCCTGTGGCAGTGCGAGCACAAAGGACGACCAGGTGACAGGAAGCTGGGAGCTTTCATCGATAGCAACCGGAGCTTCGACGGTCACAGCCGAGAAATATATTGAATCGGCAGGACTCAGCGATACGCCTCAGGTCATTTTCAAAGATGACGGGACCATTGAATTCACAGGTCTTGGCAAAGACGTTGATCCAAATGGAAAATGGACCGGCAGCGACGGCAAATATGTAATAGATGACGGCAGTGCCAAGCTGGACTGTACCATCAATGATGACGGAGAGATGGAGATCGTATATCCCAAAGAGGATTCCGAGGATCTGTCCACCGATATGACGATGGTGTTCAAGAAAGCGACTGAGAACTGATGAATATCAATTATCTCAGATACGCACTGGAAGTCCAGAAAACGGGCTCCATCACACAGGCAGCAGAGAACCTCTTCATGTCTCAGCCAAATTTGAGCAGAGACATCAAGGAACTTGAGGCTTCTTTGAACATCTCAGTATTTTCGAGGACATCGCGGGGAGTTGTAACGACTTCGGAAGGGGAGGAATTCCTGGAGTACGCGAAGAATCTTCTCGATCATATGAATGAGATCGAATCTAAATACAGCAAATCGAGAAAGAAAAAAGTATCTTTCAGTATTTCTATTCCCAGAGCCAGCTATATAGCAGAGGCTGTGTCAGTCTTCATCAATGAGATAGAAGATGAACTGGGAGAGAATTTCTTTGTGAACGTAAAAGAAACTAATGCTGTAGAGGCAGTGAACAATATTACGGAACTCGGTTACGATTTCGGGGTCATAAGGTATCCGGTGATGTATGAATCGTATTTTCATACGCTTCTGGAAGGAAAGAACCTGGAACATGACGAACTGGTAAATTTGCAGTATGTTGTTCTTGTATCTGAAAACAGTAAACTGGCAGGCAGGAATACAGTGACTCTCGATGAACTGAAAAGTTATATTGAAATAGTACACGGTGATCTTACTGTGCCGTATCTTTCACTTGCAAATAATATACAGGATCTGACGCCTTCTCAAAACAGCCCGAGAAAACTGGCTGTATTTGAACGCGGAAGTCAATTCTGCCTGCTGCAGAATGTCACGGCTTCATACATGTGGGCCTCGCCCATGACAAAGGAAGATCTGAAGTCTCACGGGCTCAGAGAGATCCACTGTCCGGAAGCTGACGATCAATATATCGATGCGTTGATATACCAAAAGAAAAAGAACAGCGGACTCAATGAAAAACTGATCAAAACATTGAAAGATGTAATAGTATCTGCTTTCAGAGAATTCTGATAATTATACAACAAAGTGTATAAGCATACAATGTGCAACATGCCATTATGCTTAATATATATTACTAACTTGCTAAATTTTGAGTAGAATATACTCGGAGGAGGATTTGGCCATTATGAATCAATTCAAACATGCTTTAGGAAGCATCAAAGTGAGACATAATAAACATACAATGGACGCCCATACTGTAACTATGGACGACCCTGAGTTTGTTTATATCCCGATGTCTCAGCACATAGGTGCTCCTTGCACGCCCCAGGTCAAAAAGGGTGACCACGTAAAAATAGGGCAGGTAATAGGAGACAGCGATGCATTCCTCAGTGTGCCGATACATGCGAGCGTTTCCGGGACCGTTGAGGATATCCGGGAAATGCGTACCATGAACGGCACCTACGACAAAGAGGTGGTTATTAAATCTGATCACCAGCACGAAGTATGGGAAGGAATCAAACCGCCTGAGGTAAACGATCAGGATGATTTCGTCAAGGCAATGCGGGACTGCGGTCTTGTAGGTCTGGGCGGAGCAGCTTTCCCGGCTTTTGTAAAGTACAATCCGAAGAATCTTGATGAAGTCAAGACTTTGATTGTAAACGGAGCGGAGTGTGAACCGTTCATCACATCAGACTACAGACTGATGCTGGAAAACACACAGGGTATCATCAACGGTATCAAGATACTGATGAAATACCTGGATCTTAACGAGGCTTTTATCGGCATAGAAGACAACAAGCCGAAAGCCATCAGCAAACTCAATGAAAGGATAAAAGAGGAAGGTCTTTCAGACAAAGTGAAAGTAGTAACACTGAAATCTCGTTATCCTCAGGGAGCTGAAAGAGTAATGATCTATGAAGTGACAGGCAAGCTTATCAACGCCGGAGTGCTTCCGGCCGATGTAGGCATAGTACTGTCCAACATTACAACAGTTGCATCTATCAGCTATTATTTCAAGACAGGCATGCCGCTGGTCAACAAGAGACTGACTGTAGACGGTACAGCGATCAAGAATCCGCAGAATGTGATGGTTCCTATCGGAACGAGAATATCCGATATAATAAAATTCACAGGCGGATACAAAGAAGAACCTAAGAAGATCCTGATGGGAGGCCCTATGATGGGTAAATCGGTATATTCCGAAGAGACTCCTGTCGTCAAGAATACGAATGCAATACTTGCTTTCTCGGGTCATGAAGCTGATACTCAGAAGGAGACCGCATGCATCAAATGCGGAAAATGTCATGCAGTATGTCCGTTCCATCTGCTTCCAGCCGCATATTATTCGGCGTACAAGCGAGATGATGTGGACACGATGAAAGAGTTGAAGCTGATGCAGTGTATGGAGTGCGGAAGCTGCTCATATATCTGCCCGGCCAGGAGACCTCTCAGTTTTGTGAATAAACTGGGCAAAGCTGAGATAAAGGAGGCCAGTAAAAAATGAACAATTTAAATGTATCTTATGCGCCTCATATAATCACGACACCAAGCACCAGAAAAATCATGGGTTATGTGCTCATAGCTCTGGTCCCTGCTCTGATTGTGGCTGTATATGAATTTGGCGCAAGGGCGCTGATATTGACTGTATTCTGTGCAGTCGTATGCGTTTTCTTCGAATGGCTTTTCTGCAAGATGACAAAAAAGGAAAGCACCATCGGAGATCTGTCTGCGGTGGTTACCGGCGTTCTGCTGGCTTACAACCTGCCGTCGAGTCTGCCGTTCTGGATGGCAGCTATCGGATGTTTTGCAGCTATATTCGTTGCTAAGAATATATTCGGAGGCATTGGACAGAATTTTGTAAACCCGGCTCTGACGGGCCGTATAGTATTGTTTGTATCATTTGCCACTGAAATGACTTCATGGCCGCTGCCAAGAGGCTTGATGGGCACAACTGATGCAGTTACAGGACCTACAGCTCTCCGTATTCTTGCAGAAGGCGGCGGGAACATGCCGTCTAATATGGATCTGTTCCTGGGAAATGTAGGTGGTTCACTGGGTGAGGTAAGTGCGCTGGCGCTGATCATCGGAGGAGCTTTCCTGGTATGGAAAAAGGTGATCTCACCGATAACCCCGGTCGTATTCGTGGCAACGGTGTTCATATTTGCACTGATCGCAGGCGAGGATCCGGTGTTCCATATCCTGGCAGGAGGAGTTATGCTGGGAGCTATATTCATGGCTACCGATTACTCAACTACGCCTACTGACTGGAGAGGTAAAATAATATTCGGAGTAGGCTGCGGAGTCATAACGATGATGATCAGATTGTTCGGTTCATATCCTGAAGGCGTTTCATTCTCGATCATAATCATGAATATAATCACGCCTCACATCGACAACTGGTGCAACAAGCACTTCTGTGGAGGTGGTTTAGAATGAAATTAGCAAAACCGATAATCGTACTGACCGTGATATGTCTGATAACGAGTACATGTCTTGCGCTGACTAATATGAAGACTGAAGATGCGATCGCGCAGGTCAATAAACAAAAAATCGCCGAGGCGGCGGCTCAGGTGCTGCCAAAAGGCACTAAAGGCGAAGCTGTACAAGGCGTAGGCAAGAGCTTTGGCGGAGACCTTACCGTAATGGTTGGGATCGCCGACAATGGAAAGATCACAGGAGTTACTGTGACCGACCACGCCGACACGCCGGGCCTTGGAACGAAAGCAATGACTGTGGATTATCTGAAACAGTACAAGGGACTTTCAAAGCTGCCTGCCGACCATATCAAGAATGATAAACAGGTGGATGCCATAACCGGCGCTACCATCTCGTCAAACGGCGTTTACAATGCTGTAAAAGACGCGCTTAAAAAAGGAGGCAAGTAATGAATAAATTAACAATAGTTACAAAGGGCCTCATAAAAGAAAACCCTACGCTGGTGCTGCTGCTGGGATGTTGTCCATTCCTCGCAACGACTACATCGGCAATAAACGGACTGGGTATGGGAGGATGTACACTGGCTGTACTGTTCTTCGCCGAGATCCTTATATCGATACTGAAAAAGGTGATCCCCGATCAGGTCAGGATACCGTGCTATATCGTAGTTATTGCATCGCTGGTTACAGTGGTACAGCTGCTCCTGAAGGCGTTTCTGCCGGATCTGGATGCATCGCTGGGACTGTATATACCTCTGATCGTAGTAAACTGCATCATCCTGGGACGTGCGGAAATGTTCGCCAGCAAGAATTCCATATTGGATTCAGCTCTGGACGGACTGGGCATGGGTCTTGGATTCACTCTGGCATGTTTCATCATGGGAGCTATAAGAGAAGTGATCGGCGCCGGGACTATACTTGGATTTGCGATCCCTGTTCTTTCCGACAAGCCGATGGTACTGTTCATGCTGGCACCGGGCGGATTCTTCGTATTCGGAGTACTCACTGCGGCTATCAATTACTTCAGCAAGGGCAAGGCTATAAAGAAGAAGGACTTCAGCTGTGACGGATGTGCCATGTCGGACATTTGTGCCGGCAACGGGAACCCCGGTGGAGAGGAGTGTAAACAGCAATGAAAGAAATGTTAATGATATTATTCAGTGTAATACTGATAGACAACTATGTGTTGTCCCAATTCCTTGGTATATGTCCGTTCCTGGGCGTATCAAAGAAACTGGACTCAGCTGTGGGCATGAGCGTTGCCGTTACGTTTGTAATGGTGCTGTCTACACTGGCAACATGGCCGATACAGACATTCCTGCTGACGCCTAACGGAATAGGATACATGCAGACTGTAGTATTCATTCTGGTAATCGCTTCACTGGTACAGCTGGTGGAGATAATACTGAAAAAATATATTCCGGGACTTCATAAATCCCTGGGAGTATATCTTCCCCTGATAACTACAAACTGTGCTGTGCTGGGCGTATGTATATCTAATATAGACGACGGCTATAATTTCGGCCAGTCCATTGTATCTTCATTCGGAGCCGGTATCGGCTTTCTGGTGGCAATGGTATTGTTTGCAGGAATCAGACAGAAAATCGAACACAACGATATCCCGAAATCATTTCAGGGTATCCCATCAACTTTGGTCGCTGCCAGCATCCTGGCGATGTCCTTCATGGGCTTCTCGGGCATGGTAGACGGCATATTCGGTTAAGGAGGGCGACATGGGTACACCAATTATACTATTAGCGGTAATCGGCTGTGTTGCTGCAATCATACTGGTCATTGCCAGCAAGGTGATGTACGTGCCGGTAGATCAGACAGTTCTGGACATAAGAGATGCACTTCCGGGCGCCAACTGCGGCGCATGCGGATTTGCAGGATGCGATGACTATGCAGCGGCGCTGGCAAAGGATCCTACGGGAGTACTGCCTTCACTGTGTACGCCGGGCGGCGGATTTGTAGCCAGTTCAGTTGCGAGAATACTGGGCGTGGACGCAGGAAGCGTAACGCCGCAGAAGGCCTTTATAAGATGCCAGGGAAATGCGCAGAACAAGGACAAGGTCATAAGATATGTGGGACTTCGTACCTGCGCCGCAGAAAAGCAGTTTTACGGCGGCCAGTGGTCATGTTCCATGGGATGTCTGGGAATGGGCGACTGTTCCAGAAAGTGTCCTTACGGCGCAATAACTATGATAAACAACCTGCCGGAAGTGGATCATTCCCTCTGTGTAGGATGCGGCCTCTGTGCGCAGGAATGTCCGAACCACATTATTACTATAAATGACTTCGATACGAAGGTAATGGTAACATGCAGTTCGCATTATGCCGGCAAGAAGGTAATGAACGCCTGCAAGACTGCATGCATAGGCTGTAAAAAATGCGAGAAAGCATGTGTGAAATTCAATGCTATCGTTGTTGAAGACAATCTGCCGAAGATCGACTACGACAAGTGCGTAGGCTGCGGTCTGTGTGCAAAGGAATGTCCGACAGGCGCCATAGTAGTTCACAAAAAGAAGAAAAAAGAAAATACAGCTTCCTAGCTGATGATTCAAAACAAACGGTCAGGATCCCGGGTCTTTCACGATCCGGGATTTTGACGTATAATGACGGAGGAGGAAAGAGAATGAAACATACAGTGAATACAGCAGGAATAATAAACGATTCTATTGCAGACGGTCCGGGAATACGTCTGGTCGTATTCTGTCAGGGATGTCCCCGCCGATGTCCCGGATGCCACAATGAAGGCGCCCTTGAGTTTGGAGCCGGGATAGATACGGATACAGACGAAATAATAGAAATGTTTTCGAAGAACCCGCTTTTGGACGGGATAACTTTCAGCGGAGGCGAACCGTTCTGCCAGGCCGAGGCCCTTGTGAACATAGCGGAAGCCGCTGCCAAAAAGAATCTGGATATAGTCACTTTTACCGGATATGTGTATGAAGAACTGATAGAAATGGCGGAAAAAGACCAGTGGATCAAACGGCTCCTTGACTGCACGGATCTGCTCATAGACGGACCATATGAAGAAGAAAACAGGGATCTGACCCTCAGGTTCCGGGGCAGCAGCAATCAACGCATAATAGATGTGAAAAAGGCTAAAAATCAGGGATTTCCCGTACTTGCGGAAAAGTACATGTAGTATAAAACATCTAAAATACACAAGAAATACACAACATAATGTACTCTCTTTATTGACTGCCCACCACATACATGGTATTATTTTCATGTTGAACGTTTGAACTGAAAGCACGAAAAGAGGGTATTTTTGATGAACATTATCAAAAGAGATGGATCGGAAGTTGAATTTCGCAAGGAAAAAATCACATCAGCTGTTTCAAAGGCTTTTGACGCAACTTCAGAGGTGCAGAAAAAGGACATACCGGTACAGGCGGAGATCACTACTTCTATTGTGATGTCAAAACTGAGGAAGAAAACGCCGGACGTTGAGACAGTGCAGGACCTGGTGGAAGATGCTCTGACAGATCTCAGATTCAAAAAAACTGCTAAGGCGTACATCCTGTACAGAGCAGAACATGCAAAAGAAAGAACAAGAAAAGAAAGTCTCTACGACAGTCTGTCGGGGAAATTCGATGAAATAACACATAAGACCGGAGAAACGTCATCTGTGACCAAAGGCAGCAGCGGAAATGCAAACGTGGATTCCGACGGGCCCATGGGCAAGATGCTCCAGTACGGTGCGGAGACTTCAAAGACTCTGGCTCTTGAAAAACTAGTGGAGCCGAGATTCTCAAAAGCTCACAACGACGGTGATATACATATACACGACCTGGATTTTTTGCCTACAAAAACTTTGACATGCTGTCAGATAGATCTGGAAAAGCTGTTCAAGGGCGGCTTTTCTACGGGACACGGTTATCTGCGCGAACCCATGGGCATACAGAGCTATACGGCTCTCGCAGCCATTGTTCTTCAGGCCAACCAAAACGAACAGCATGGCGGCCAGGCCATACCGTGTTTTGATTTTTACATGGCGCCGGGAGTGGCAAAGACATTCTGTAAAGAATACAAAAAACTGCTGGCAGATGCCCTGGAAGACGTCGGCTGCAAAGGATATGCAGAAAAAGCCGATGCGATCTTATCGGATCTTGGCGAACCGTCCTACGGCGGCGGCGACGGATATGACAGATCTATAGCGGATATACTTATGAAAGATACGGAAATCGATAATAAAAAAGAAGCTGCGGCGACTTCTGCAAAGATAAGAAAGAGAGCTGTCAGAAACACTGATAAGGCAACATTTCAGGCCATGGAAGGCCTGGTGCACAATCTGAACACCATGCATTCCAGAGCGGGAGCTCAGATACCATTTACCAGCATCAACTACGGCACAGATACCAGCCCGGAAGGAAGACTGGTAATGAAACAGCTGCTGCTGGCAACGGAGTCGGGCCTTGGAAATGGAGAAACACCTATATTTCCGATACAGATATTCAAGTTAAAAGAAGGCGTGTCATACAACGAAGAAGATCCAAATTACGATCTATTCGAACTGGCCTGCAAAGTATCGGCAAAGAGGCTGTTCCCGAATTTCAGCTTTTTGGATTCGCCTTTCAACGCGCAGTACTACAAAGAAGGGCATCCGGAATCCGAAGCTACATATATGGGCTGCAGGACAAGAGTTATAGGGAATGTATGCGGAGAGGAGACTGTTACAGGCAGAGGCAATCTGTCATTTACCAGCATCAACCTGCCGCGTCTTGCTATAAAGGCGCATATACTGGTGCCGGATGACAAAGATACAGAAAAGAGAAAGAAAAAATTCTTCGAGATGCTCCTTTCGGAAATGGAACTGGTCAAGGATCAGCTGCTGGAGAGAATGGCGATACAGTCTACTGCAACGGTGCGCAACTTCTCATTCCTCATGGGTGAGGGCATATGGAGAGGCGCTGACAAGCTGAAACCGACGGATACGCTGGAAGATGTGATCAAACAGGGTACTCTTTCCATCGGCTTCATCGGTCTTGCCGAGACCCTTACGGCACTGATCGGATCTCATCACGGAGAAACCGACGAAGCCCAGCAGCTGGGCGTAGAAATAATAAAATTCATGCGTGATTATACGGACAGGATGGCGGAGGAATATAAATTGAATTTCTCACTGCTGGCAACGCCGGCAGAAGGTCTTTCAGGAAGATTCGTAAGAATAGACAGGGAAAAATACGGAAATCTGAAAGGGATCACGGACAAGGAATACTATACAAACAGTTTTCACGTACCGGTAGGATATGAGATATCAGCTTTCGACAAAATACAGAAAGAGGCGCCATATCACAAATACACCAATGCGGGACATATTTCATACATCGAGCTGGACGGCGATCCGTCAAAGAATCCTGAGGCTTTTATGCGCATAGTAAGAGCAGAGAAGGAAGCCGGCATGGGATATGCGGCCATCAATCATCCTGTGGACAGAGATCCGGTATGCGGGTTCAACGGCATCATCGACAATGTGTGTCCAGGATGCGGTCGTACGGAAGAAGACGGCGTGCAGTTTGAAAGGATCAGACGTATAACCGGATATCTGGTAGGTGCAATGGACAGATGGAATTCGGCAAAAGCCGCCGAAGAAGCAGACCGTGTAAAGCATCAGATATGATCATGAGCTGATACAGGGCGGGGTTCATAAAATTTGGACTCCGTCTTGTTTTATAGTATAATACCATTATCGAAAGGAAGAAGACTATGATCGGTAAATTTGCCATAAAAAACGATGAACTATGCCCCTGCGGCAGCGGAAAGACATACGGCGAATGCTGCAGAAACAGAAAAGATGCCAAGACTCCGAAAGAAGACGGATCCGACATGAAGGAAATAATGAAAAAATCATTCATCAAAGTGTGTCTTCATCCGGACAGCGGCAGTTGTTCCGGCCCCATAAAGACGGAACACATGATACAGAGCAGATATGTGCTGGATCTTCTGTCCCGGGATGGGAAGGTTTATATGTTTGCCGCAAACAAGACAATGACCATGGAAGTTGACGAAGAAGGAAATACTGTACCGGTTCCTGTATTTGAAAAAGTAGATGCGGATGATGCTGTGACTCACGGATGTTTCTGCGAAAAGCATGATGCGGAAATTTTCGAGGCTATAGAAAAACGACCTTTCGAACCCGATGATGAAGAACAGACATTCATCATGGCTTACAGGACTTTGATATTTGAACAGTATAACGAACTGGTCGTTGAAAATATGTATCAAAAAACCATAAAAGATTTTCCTTCACTTCTTCGCAGCCCGAATTTTGTGAAGGCTTATCGGAACAATAAAGAAAAAATATCGGAAATGCAGGAGCTGAAAAAAATGTTCGAAAAGGGCATCGAAGACAGAGATCATACTCAGATAAGAACAGTGGTATTCAGAGTTGACAAGTCTCTGAAATTCGCCGATCATGCTCTCATGGAACCCTGGTTCGACATCAACGGCAAGTCGATCAACGGTAAGAACAGTTCGGGCATGAAGAACATATTCTTCAGCGTCGTTCCCGGCAGGGATGAATCATACGTGATCGTCAGCTGCCCGGAAAAAAACATGAAAAAATACGAAAAACTTTTTGCGCAGATAAATGAGAAACCGAAGGAAGTCACAGAGGCTTACTTCAATTTCTATATACCGCTTTTTTCACAGAACATCGTTATCGGACCGGAGTTCTGGGACAGCATGGATGACAACAAGAAAAAGAGCTTTCTGTATCTGACCAGCATGACAGGCCGGGACGCCTTTGACATAAGCATGGGAATGCAGAACCATCTGCGCAATCTGAGATCGAAGAAGAGGATCCATCCGACTAACCCGAAGAGTTTCAATTTTTTTGAATAAACACTGAACAGGAGAAGAAAGACAAATGAACTACAACGGATTCAGCAGCCGTATAAACAACATAATAGATGATGCTTTGAACACTATGGATTTCAGCAATCTTAGCGGGAATATCAACTCCACAGTAAAAGATGCTCTGTACAAAGACGACATCAAGCTTTCAAAAGATGACGATTCTTTTGCATCTAAGGCGGACAGCGCCGCCGGGCAGGAGAGCTCTTTCAGGATGTACAATGCCGGCGGCGGAGGCATACCGGTCAGCAGTAAACCGGCGGGCACCTACAGCGGCATGATAATGATAGTCTGCGGGATAATAGGAGTATCCATATTCGGCGTCATGGCACTTGTGACTCTCATACTGGGAACGGTCACATCTCTTCCCATGACTGTTTCCACTATAGTCCTTCTTTGTCTTGCCGGCGCGTGTGCAGGCGTTATAGCAGGAGGGGCAAATATCAGGAAACAGCTGCGGCAGTTCAAAGAATACCTGGCTGCAATGGACAATGATGAATTCTGCGAGATAAAAAATATAGCGGGAAAATGCAGGAGGACGGAAAAAGCCACTGCTGCCGATCTGCGTAAAATGATCAACAAAAGAATGTTCATCGAAGGCCACCTGGATGATACGGATCAGTGGTTCATAGGGAACAACGAAATGTATCAAAAGTACATGGATGCAAAGGCCAACTATTCCCGCCGCAAGGAAGAGACCGATGCGGAAGCGGCAAGACGTGCGGGGGAGACTGCCGAGGAGGCGAATTTCCGCATGGTTATGGAAAAGGGCAGAGAAAGTATAAGACAGATAAGAGATGCAAACACAGCTCTTCCCGGAGAAGAGATCAGCAGACAGCTAGACAAACTGGAGAGCCTGGTGGGTAACATCTTCAAACGTATAGAAGAAAAACCTTCTCTGCTGCCGGAGATCAAAAAATTCATGGATTATTATTTGCCGACGACAGTAAAGCTGGTGAATGTATATAAAAACTTTGAAAAAGAAAGCGTTCAGAGCGATGATATCGTCAGTGCAAAGAAAGAGATAGAGCAGACGCTTGCAGCTATAGAGACTGCTTTTGAAAAACTGCTCAGCGAACTTTATGAAGACACGGTCATGGATGTTTCAACAGATATATCGGTTTTAAAGACCATGTTTGCAAGGGACGGATTAACAGAAAAAGATTTTAAGTAGGAGGTAAAAATGGACGAACAGAAAGTGATGCCGGAGCTGGTGCTGGACGGTATAGAAGAAGTGAAAGACATCAAAGTCAAAGAGGATTTTGAGGTCAGCAGATTCACTGATGAAGAGCAGAAGATGATAGACGATTTTGCCGGAAAGATAAACCTGAACGACACCAATGTGGTACTTCAGTACGGTGCGGGTGCCCAGAAAAAGATGGCTGATTTCTCGGAGAACGCTCTTGACAGTGTCAGGACGAAAGATCTGGGCGAAGTGGGCGGACTGCTCACGTCTCTGGTAACAGAACTGAAGGGGTTTGGAGAAGAGGATGCAAAGGGGATCAAAGGCTTTTTCAAAAAAAGCGCCAACAAGGTCAATGCCATAAAAGCCAAATATGCCAAGGCTGAAGTCAATGTGAACAAGATCGCCGATGCTCTGGAAAGCCATCAGGTAGTGCTGATGAAAGATGTTGCCACTCTGGACAAGCTTTACGAACTGAACAGGACTTATTTCAAAGAACTGTCCATGTATATCGTAGCCGGGAAACAGAAACTGCAGTATACGCTGGATACAGATCTGCCGCAGCTGCAGCAGAAAGCTCAGGCCAGCGGCCTGCCGGAAGATGCTCAGGCTGCAAATGATCTGGCGAGCATGTGCGACAGATTCGAAAAGAAACTGTATGACCTGGATCTGACAAGGACCATTTCTCTTCAGATGGCGCCTCAGATCAGACTGGTGCAGGGGAACGATACTCTGATGTCTGAGAAAATACAGTCTACCCTGGTAAATACTCTGCCTCTGTGGAAAAGCCAGATGATCATCGCACTGGGAGTTGCTCATTCTCAGGAAGCCGCTGCTGCACAGAGGACTGTTTCGGATACTACAAACGAGCTTCTCAGGAAGAATGCAGACAATCTGAAAATGGCCACAATCGAGACGGCCAGGGAGTCAGAGAGAGGCATAGTAGACATGGAGACGCTGAAGCATACCAATGAGACTCTGATAACTACTCTGGATGAAGTGATCCAGATACAGGATGACGGCCATAAAAAACGTATGGAAGCCGAGAGCGAGCTGGTAAAACTGGAAGATGAGCTGAAGAACAAGCTTCTGGAAATAAGAAAATAATAAATTGACATGGAGCCGGTCGCTGTGTTACCATACAAAAGGATAAAGTCAGGAAGACTTTCATACTGCGGCAACCGCAGTTTAGCCAACACAGTACAATAAAGAAACAGCAAAAATCAACATTTATAATACAGACAGGAACAGATATCATGAAGATACACGCTTCGCAACGGAGCAGTATCTTCATATTTTTTTGTAAAGGACGAGATGAACGGATACAGAGCAAAATACATTTTGAATAAAGCAGCACAGATGATAATAGTGCTCATAGTGCTGTCGATAGTGGTATTTGTCATAGCAAGACTGTGCCCGGGGGACCCTCTGAAATCTTACTACGGCGACGGCGTGGAACACATGAGCACAGAACAGAAATATGCTGCGAGAGAAAAACTGGGCCTCAATGAATCCATCCCTGTACAGTATGTAAAATGGGCCGGCAATGCGCTGCAGGGAGACTGGGGCATATCATACAAGTACAAGAGGCCTGTTACCGAAGTTATCGGAGGCGCATGGCAGAACACACTTCTGCTTGGAGGCCTGTCGTTCATCCTGACTTTCGTGCTGGCCATATTACTGGGCATGTTCTGTGCCATGAGAGAAAACAGCAGGACAGACAGGATAATATGCAAGACCGGCGTGATCAGCAGCAGTATACCCACATTTTTTCTGGCCATCCTGCTGATACTTTTCTTCGCAGTGGATCTGCCTGTATTTCCATCCGGCGGCGCTTACTCATACGGCGGCAGCAGCAATTTCTTCGATCGGATATATCATCTGATACTGCCGGTCACAGTTATGGTGCTGCAGCATCTCTGGTATTACACATATATGATCAGGAACAAACTGATCGAGGAAACACGGCAGGATTACGTTCTGCTGTGCAAGGTGAAAGGATTGTCAAAAAAACAGATAATCCGAAAGCACTGTTTCAGGAATATACTTCCGTCGCTGCTCACTATAATGGCTATATCTGTTCCTCATATACTGGGAGGGACCTATGTGGTGGAGATGGTGTTTTCGTATCCGGGGCTGGGGACTTTGAGCTTTGAAAGCGCCAGATATCAAGACTACAACATGCTGATGGCTCTGTGTCTTCTGACCGGTCTGGTCGTCCTGGTGTTCAACCTGGCTGCGCAGATAATAAACGAATTCATAGACCCAAGGATGAAATACGAGAAGGAGGCGGCAGATCATGAGGAAGCATGAAACTCTGGAACACAAAAGACCATCTGCAGCGATAGGGGTCCTGATCGTAATAGCTGCTGCGTGTATACTGGCAAACATCATTGCACCGTACACTGTCGATCAGATGGACCCTTCTTCACTGGATTCACCGCCGGGAGCAGGACATATATTCGGTACGGATACTCTGGGCAGAGACCTGTTTTCGATGATACTATACGGCGGCAGAAATTCGCTGTTTATAGGACTTCTTGCAGCAGCCATATCTACCGCCATTGCAGTAGTGTACGGGTGCATCAGCGGGATGGCAGGAGAAAAAGTCGACGATGTGATGATGCGGTTTGCTGAAATGCTCATGAGCATACCGTCAATACTGATAATAATTTTCCTGCAGGCTCTGTGGGGAGAAGCTTCGCCTCTTTCCATAGCCGTAGTCATAGGAGTTACCGGGTGGATGAATATATCAAAGATCGTAAGGAGTGAAGTCAGGCAGATAGGCCGCAGCGATTACATCCTTGCCGCAAGGACTATGGGAGGAAGCTTCATGTATATCCTGTGGCGGCACCTCCTTCCCAATTTCATATCGTCCATAATGTTCATGGTAGTGACCAGCATCGGATCGGCCATTGCAACGGAAGCCACACTGAGTTTTTTGGGGCTGGGACTGCCTCTGACCACAGTGTCCTGGGGAAGCCTGATGTCCATGTCGCAGGAAGTCCTGCTGTCCAACTGCTGGTGGATCATAATCCTGCCGGGAATATTTCTGATAACAACTCTGGTATGCATAACGGATATCGGAGAATATATAAGAAAAAAGAACAATAGGATCTACAGTAATTTATAGCGAGAGGAGTTAACGATGAAAAAGAAAAAACTGATCACTGCACTTCTGTGTCTTGTAATTGTACTGGGCAGCGCAGGATTCTACGGCTGCGGAAACAGCAATGATGCCGATACACTGGTATACGGCAGCGGAGATTACACGGCCATAAACCCGGCTCTGTATGAACATGGCGAGATCAATGCGCTGATCTTTGCCGGACTGACAGCCCATGACGAAGACAACAATGTGGTGCCGGGACTGGCAAAATCATGGAGATGGGATGAGGACTCGAAAACATACACATTCGATCTGAAAAAAGATCTGACATTCCATGACGGAGAACCTCTGACTTCGGCTGATGTGAAATTCACGCTGGAAGCTATACTGGACGAAGACAACCAGTCGGAGATCATTTCCAATTATACGGACATAGATAAAATAACGTGCCCGGACAAACTGACAGTGAAGATAAAGCTGAAACAGGCCAATGTAGCTTTCCCGGACTACATGACTATCGGCATACTGCCAAAGCATCTGCTGGAGGGAAAAGATCTGACAAAAGACGACTTCAATCAGAATCCGGTAGGCGCGGGCCCTTACAAACTGACAGGCTGGGATGAAGGTCAGAATATAACTATGGAACGATTCGATGACTACTACGGCGGCAAGCCAAACATCAAGAAAGTAGTATTCAAGATCGTTGAAGACAGCGATGCCAGAGCTCTGCAGCTGAAATCGGGAGATATAGATATGGCGCAGATCACACCGAAGGCGGCCGATGAACTGAAGGACAACAGAGATTTTCATATTTACGACATGAAGACGGCGGATTATAGAGCTATTGCATATAATTTCAACAGCAAGTTCTTCAAAAAATACAGCGAACTGCCAAACATTCTGAGCTACGCTATCGACAGGGAAACTATCGTAAAAAGCGTTTTGCTGGGAGAAGGACAGGCGGCATATTCACCGCTGCAAAAGAACGTATACAATAACAAAAATATAGAAAAGTTCTCATACGATCCGGACAAATGTGAACAGCTGCTTCAGGCAGACGGATGGACAAAGAACAAGGACGGCTATTATGAAAAAGACGGACAGGAACTGGCATTTACGATCTATGCTATGGAAAACGATCAGGTCCGTGTGGATATGGCCAAGATGTGCGCATCTCAGCTGAATAAAGCAGGCGTGCATGCAACTGCAAAAGCAAAACAGGAGATGGACTGGGAGAACCAGGATTCATGCATCATCGGATGGGGAAGTCCTTTCGATGCAGATGATCATACATATAAGATCTTCACTACTGATGCGGGAGACAACTATACGTATTATTCCAACAGCAAAGTGGACGACCTGCTGACAAAGGCGAGACACACAGAGGATGCAGATGAAAGGGAGGAACTGTACAAAAGCTTTCAGGAAGAGCTGACCAAAAAACTGCCGTACACATTTATTGCATATGTGGATGCGGACTATGCTGTGCAGAAAGATATTACCGGGATCACCAAAGATACCATTCTGGGACATCACGGCGTAGGAGTCTTCTGGAATATTGCGGACTGGAAAATAGAGAATTAGCAAAAGGAGACAGATGGAAAATCTACTGGAAGTAAAAAACTTAAAACTGTATTTCAACGGTCCCTACGGCAGAGTGCCTGCTGTAAGGGGCGTCAGTTTGAGTGTGCGCTCCGGTGAAACAGTGGCTCTGGTAGGCGAGTCCGGCTGCGGCAAGACCGCTTTCTGCAGGAGCATTTTGAGGCTCCACAGCGATCACGCCGAGATCGATGAAGAAAGCAGTATCATTCTCTGCGGCAGAGAGATAACTGAAATGACCGATGAAGAAATGGAGGAAGTGCGGGGCAGGGATGCGGCAATGGTATTCCAGGATCCCATGACATCGCTGAATCCGGTATTTTCTATAGGCAGCCAGATCACAGAATCCATCATGCTTCATGACAAGACCGGCACCGTATCAAAAAAGCAGTCAAGGGAAAGGGCAGTGGAACTGCTGGAACAGGCCGGCATCGACAGAGCAGAGATCCGGTTCGATCAGTATCCTCACCAGTTTTCAGGCGGCATGAGACAGCGTGCGGCCATAGCCATCGCTCTTGCATGCGATCCAAAGCTCCTTATAGCAGACGAACCTACCACATCTCTTGATACAGATACACAGGACAAGATAGTGGAACTGCTCAGGCAGCTTGCGGGGAAGACTGACCGGGGGACCATCTTTGTCACTCACGACTTGGGGCTGGCAGCCGATCTGGCCGACAGGATCGCGGTAATGAAGGACGGAGTCGTTGTGGAGGAAGGCGTGACAGAAGAGATCTTCGATCATCCTCAGCATGAGTATACGAAAAAGCTGCTGGGATATGCCGATTATGGCAAAGGAAAGGGCCACAGACACGGACAGGTCCATTATCACAACGGCACGCCTCACAGTCACGATGCCGAGACTTACGGGAAAAAGCCTTTGATGGAAATACGGGATCTGAGCAAATCCTTCGAGATGGGACGGCACAGAACGAACCGAGTGCTGGAAGGCCTGGACATGGATGTTTACAAAGGCGAGATACTGGGGATAGTGGGCAATTCCGGCTGCGGCAAGTCGACTCTTGCAAGATGCATCATGGACATATACAAGCCGGACAGGGGAACTGTCCGAATGATGGAGAAATGCTCCATGCAGATGATATTCCAGGATTCTGCATCGGCTTTCGACCCGAGGATGACACTGGGGGATATAATCGCCGAGCCGCTGGCAATAAAAAAGGTGTTTTACAGCCCCGGCCGTATGGCGGAGAAGGTGGCTGAAATGATGGAACTGGCAGGACTGGAAAGATCTCTGGCAGACCGGCATCCATATGATGTATCCGGCGGTCAGAGACAGCGGGCCGCCATAGCGCGGGCACTGATAACGGATCCTGATTTTATCATCGCCGATGAGCCTATATCATCTCTTGACGTATCCATACAGGCACAGATCATACATTTGCTGAAAAAACTCCATGACGAAAAAAATCTGACCATGATAATAATAGCTCATGACATCCCTATGGTGGCGCATATCAGCGACCGGATCATAAAGATATAAAGTATACAGAATATTTTGTGTACAGGGCTTTACATGTCCGGCAAACAGGTCTAAAATCAAATCAGACATTGGATAGAAGGGAGTGTCAAATATGGGTACAAATATGATTTCAACAAGACATTTGGTAAAGGGTGAGGATCTTAATCATCACGGGACATTATATGCCGGAAGAGGCGTGGAATGGATGGTGGAAGCCGGATTCATGACTGCTTCGGCAGCAACTGAAAGCGAGAATATAGTGTGCATGCGGATCAACAGTCTGCTGTTCATAAAACCTGTGCCTCAGGGGCAGATGGTGTCCTAT
The DNA here is from genome assembly GCA_034927505.1 of Eubacteriaceae bacterium. Lineage (GTDB taxonomy): Bacteria > Bacillota > Clostridia > Peptostreptococcales > Anaerovoracaceae > RUG100. Next base: position 8,109 of record JAYFPY010000002.1, on the reverse strand, counting down.
GACAGTCGTATTTGTTTCGCAGGCCGCACCAGCCTTACTGCTTATGTTAGAGTCAGCAACAGCAGGACCGGCGAATTCATAGTCGACGGCTTTTTCACTTATGTTTATACGGATGACAACGGAAAGCCGAAACCTCACGGCATTGTTATAACCCCAAAGACTGAAATCGAAAAGGAACTGTACGATGAAGCCGAGGAACTGCTGGAAGAATCCAAGAGGGATGCGGAAAAACAGAGGAAAAGAAGAGAATAATAAAAACAAAAATAAACAGAAAATGTTATTTACTTTCGGCCCATGTTGTACTAGAATAAAAACATAATAAGTTGTACGAATATTAGCACAATTGATTTGGGACTGAACCAAAATAATATTACCGGCAGAGAAGGCATGATTCAGATCATGCCTTTTATGATAAAAAAAAGGAGGCGACCCGCTATGAAACGTACAAATGTATATGATATATCAAACTGGTTCCTTACAAAACAGGCAATGGGACCGAAGAAACTGCAGATACTGGTCTTTTATGCGTATGCATGGGAATATGCTCTTTTTGATTATCCGATCAGCAAAGAATGTGAGTTCCAGGCCTGGGCCCACGGCCCTGTGTGTCCGGCACTGTATCACAAATACAAGAGTTATACCTGGACGAAGATACAGAGGAGACCTTCAGCAAATGCTTATTTCATCGGCAAGGAACAGGATGTTCTGGATGCAGTATGGGAGATATACGGCAGGATGAACGAGGAAGAACTGTCTGAACTGGCCAGATCTGAACCGCCATGGTTCAATGCCAGAGCCGGCTGCGATCCGAGAGAAAACTGTTCGACCCAGATCAGCGAAGAGGATATGAGGACATTCTATATCAAGGTGATACCCAATCTGCTGAGAATGAACGAGTGGGCCGGACCTGTCATGAAATGGTGGGCTGAAAAACAGGTCTTGACAGCTAGCGGACACTAGCTTATAATATCCTTACAGGCTAGTGCGCGCTAGCCTGAGAAAGAAGGATAGAAATGGAAAAGAATGTTGTAAGACTGGAAGAGTATCTGCGCAGCGGCGTGGAAAACATAGTAAAAGGTATTATCAGAGCCTCGCTGAAGTATCCGAAGACGAGTATTTTCATGGCAAAATATGCGGCGGGCAGCCGAAGAGCCGAGGCAAAAAGAAAACAGGCCCGGCTGGCCGGGGATCATGTCCCGCCGTTTCTCATCGCCAGCATTACCGAAGAGTGCAATCTCCATTGCAGGGGATGCTACGCCAGGGCCAATAGCATCTGCGGCGGCAGTACTGATGACATGTGCTGCACCGGCAGCACCCAGGACAGAGACAGCGAAATACTGGCTTCACGGGACTGGGACAATGTGTTCATGCAGGCGGAAGACATGGGGATCAGTTTCATACTGCTGGCAGGAGGCGAACCCTTTCTGCGAAAAGATGTGCTGGCTCGGGCGGGCGGACATCAGAATATTTTATTCCCTGTGTTTACAAACGGAACAATGATAGATGATGATAGTATGGATATGCTGGACAGCTGCCGCAATCTGGTGCCGGTGATCAGTATCGAAGGCGATATGGCTGCAACAGATGCAAGACGGGGAGCCGGGGTCTTTGCCGCACTGGAAGAGACTATGGAAAAGCTGCGGAAGGCAGGTATACTCTTCGGAGCATCTGTAACAGTGACCAAACAAAATATGGAAGAGGTTCTTTCTGATGATTTTATAAGCAAGCTGAAGAGAGCCGGAGCAAAAGCGATAGTATATGTGGAGTATGTTCCTGTAGACGAGCTGACAGGCATGCTGGCCCCCGACGAGAAGACCAGAGCTGATATGATGGAACGGCTGGATGTGCTGAGATCCTCGGAAAAAGAAATGATTTTCATAGCTTTTCCCGGAGACGAGGAAGCATCGGGCGGATGCCTGGCAGCCGGCAGAGGCTTTTTCCACATCAACCCTCGGGGCGGCGCAGAGCCGTGCCCGTTTTCACCGTATTCGGATCTGAACGTGACCGACGTTTCTCTGAAAGAAGCTCTGGGTTCAGGGCTGTTCCGCACGCTGCGGGAACAGGGCCATCTGGCTCTGCCTCACAATGGCGGATGCGCGCTGTATGAACAGCGGGAAAGGGTGCAGGCCATAGCCGAAGGTAACATGGCATGAACACAAAGGGACGGATCGCTCGGGAAGCTCTGACACTGTTTTCCGAGAAGGGGTATAACGGCACTACAGTAAAGAATATCGCCGAAGCAGTGGGTATCAGGGACAGCTCTCTGTACAAACACTACAAAAGCAAGCAGGATATCCTGGACTCGATCATGGCTGAGATCGGAAAACGTATGGATGAAATGTCTGCGGATTTCGGTCTGCCTGCGGGGGACTACAGTAAAGAAACTGCAGATTTTTATGAGGATGTGACCGAGGAAAGACTGGTGGATTTCAGCAGGAAGATATTCATGTTTTATCTGAAGGACGATCTTCTGTCTAAATTCTGGAGGATGGGGGCTTCCGAACAGTTTCGCAGCGGACAGGTGTCATTCATGTTCAGAAAGTTCTTCTACGAAGACAGCATAAAGTACCAAACGGCGCTGTTCGCCGAAATGGTCAACAGAAAAATATTCATTGAAGCAGATCCGGAGATGGTCGCAGTAAAATTCTACGCCCCTGTATTTTTTCTTTTGAGCAAATACTCCGGCTGCAGCCGGGCAAAGGAAAAAGAAGCTCTTGCCGTTCTGGAAAAGCAGGTGCGAGAATTCTACAGGGTGTATAAAGCTTGAATATGTGATAAAATATGAAGTGAAAAACCTTGAATACGTGATTTGATAATATGAAAGGAAAGACGAATATGATTACTAAAAAGGGGATAGGTATAGGGATCATTTATTTCATTATGTTTCCGCTCTGCTTTCAGGCGGCGATATATCTTGAGAACTGGAGAGTACATCTTAACGGTACTGCTGCATCGACGAATGTATGGTTCCTGACTTCACTGGCAGTGGGCCTGGCGGCAGGACTATTCATATGGATCATGACTGCAATAGGCAGATCACTGAACAGATCCTGCAGAGCAGGAAAGAGTATTGATTTGATCATCATCATTGTTAATATTCTTTTTGCACTGGCAGGTCTTTTATGGGTCTTGCCGAAAGGTAATAATTATTCTCTCGTATATTTCGATAACATAAACTATTTTTATTTGATATGTATCCTGCTTGTAGTTACCATTGCGAACATGTGCCGCAAAAAGAGATAGGAGGCCGATATGGTCAGCCCGGTCAAAAATCATATTGTTACAACAGTTCTGTTGATGCTGGTTTCATTCTACTTTCTCAGTGTGGATGTACTGGCTGACAAAGCGGCTGCATCGCTGCCCGACAGCAATATTTTATTCCCTCTGCATGTCGCGTATCTGTTTGTGATGGCCGGAGGGTTCCTGATATTCTCGATGATATACAGGCCCGCTGAGAAAGCCGGCAAAGCAACAGCAGTGATGACCGCAGTATGTGCAGCCGGCCTTGCTTCTATGTTTGGTTTTATTCTGATTCATGTACAGTGGGCGTTTATTGCCTGCGTTATGATCTGTCTTTTCACTGCAGGAATGATCGGCGCCGGGATATATTATTACAGTGCGATGGCGCTGAAGGGCAGCGGATGCACGGGCAGAGTATGCGGAATCGGCATAGGCGGTGCGGCTGTCCTGCAGATAGTATTGATATCAGTCTCATTGCCGCTGATGGTGGAAGCTGTTGTTCTAACGGCGGCTCTTGCTGCAGCCGGTTGTATTTTAATGACACATGAAAAAGCTGATACGTCAAAGTGCTCCAGCAGGAACGGTAATATAAAGAAGACGGGCAAGCCGGCAGATCGTACTGTAATGTTTATGATTTTGACGGTGGCGGTGATTTCAGTTATGGGAGGCATAAATGACGGGGTGCTGTCCATGATGAACGCTGAAGGCGATCTGGAACTGTACTCCTTTCCACGGCTGTTTTTCCTGGTCGGAGTTGTAGCTGCAGGATATATTGCAGATTACAAAAACCGCAGATATCTGCCTATATCCATACTGGTGATAATGCTCTGCGCAGTGGTAGGTATAATGTTCATGAACAATACAGCTACATTGAATATCAACGCCTGCATCTATTCGCTCTTTGCAGGTTTCGCCATCATATACTTCACAGTGCCGTTTTTCGATATGGCGGCAGCTTCTCGGGATCCGGCGTTGTGGGCCGGCATGGGACGCGTAGTCCGCCTGATATTTCTGGCGCTTGGGACCGTTTTGATGGAAGCGGTACTGAAAGATCTGGCTTTTACCGTTACGATAATAGTCTTCGTGATCCTTGCAGTAGTGCTGGTACTGCTGCTTTGGGCAGCCGGCATGCTGATGCCTCCGGGCAGACAGACGGCCGGACATCGGGATATTGGCAGTTTTTGCAGGGACCACGGTTTTACCAAGCGGGAAATCGAGATATTCTCCATGGTATATAACGGAGCCAGTACTGCCGAAGCTGCTGAAAAACTCTTCCTTTCTGAAAAAACAGTAAGAAACCATATCAGCAATATGCTTGCAAAAACAGAGACCCGCTCCCGTGCAGAAATGTTCGCTCTGGCCGGCAGGGAAGGGTAATATAACGGCTGAGCAGCCGATCAGCGATCCGAAAATCTTGTTTTCGGATCTTTTTTGTTGTGCAGGGTCAAAATGGGCTTATGCCCATAGACAACGGAAAATCCGGATGTCTATAATTATTATGTAATGGTATAACTGTAGAACAGATCAAGGAGGTATAAGAGATGGGGAAAATCAAAACAAGAAACAGGTTATTGGCGTGTGCAATGGCAATTTTTGTGTTCATAGCTATGTCGCCGTTCATGTCGCAGATGTTCGGCGTCAAAGGAGAAGCAAAAGGTGCAGTATCATTTCCGGGGACAGATATGAATTATACAATAATCATATCCGGACATGCCATACCGACAAACATCGCTGTAACAAGTTATTTGCAAAGCGACGGCAAAGGAGGTGTGACTCCGGCCGGCGCTGATGCAAACAATTATGTTGTCAAATATGCGCCTTCTACAAATACGCTGACATTAAGAAACTTAAATCTAACTACCAGTACATATATGATCGCGAATCAGACCAATGGATCCAAATACGGAATAGAGATCCACTCTAATTTTGGATGGAATGATCTCAATTTGAATCTTATCGGGGAAAACACCATCATACCGGAAGGGGCAGATGACGGCGATTCTTCTTTTGGTATCCGGGCATCAAGCTGTCATCTAAATATTACAGGATCCGGCAGCCTGGCTATAAAGGGGAATAAAGCCAATGTTGCAGGTCTTTGGTCAGGCGGAGGATTGACAGTCAATGGACCCGATATCGAGACATATTCCACATTAAAGGGAATTGGAGCTGTGGGTGTTTATGGCGGCAGCTTAGAGGAGCCTAAAGGAGATGTGTCCTGCAGAATACTTGGCGGTTCAAAAGTGGTTGCAAAGGCATCATCAGCATACGGCAATACCAACGCAGCAGGAGTAGAGTGTTCAGGTATGATGACGGTCAAGAACAGCACCCTGATCGCCGCAGGATATAATGAACCGGCGATAGAGCTGAAGGGAGCAGATCTGAATGTTGATATGACAAGATCCGGATACTATGTAGAAGGGAAGGGGACTGCATCGGTCCCGTATGGAATTGTCTCGCTGAAATTTACTAAAATTGACGGAAAGACTTATGCAGGAACAATAAAACTGAAGAATATAGCGAAGATCATAACTCCTGCAAAAGGCAAAATAAGAGATATTACTCTTAATAATGTAACAGGAAAAGCTGTAGTTACATCATCAAATAAACCGGCAGCATCTGTAAAGATCGGCATTCCGGTCAAGAAACCGGCGGCACCTTCAAAGATCAAAGCAAAAGCAAAGAGTAAAAAATCCATAAAGGTAACATGGAAGAAATCTTCCCGGGCAAGCTACTACAAGGTTTACAAAGCCACAAAGAAAAACGGTAAATACAAATACGCAGGCAAGACAAAAAAGACATACAAGACCGTGACCAAACTGAAGAAAAATAAAAGATATTATTTCAAGATAAAGGCTGTAAACAGTTCCGGTTCGAGCAAATACAGCAAGAAAGTTTCTGCTAAAACGAAGAGGTAGTGTGTCCTTTTGATGTCCTCCGGGGTGTAAACTTACAGAATAAAAATAATCGGAGTATATTGTAAGGGATGACACGGTTGGCAATTAATGTGCAGTGACATGCGAGGCTAGAGATACAACGAATAACTGCGGATGTGAAGAAGGGACAGTCAATTATATGGATTACGGATAAAAGCATCCAGGTTGAATGACTGCAAAATAAATATGACAGAATTGTCAGAAAAAAATGCCCGATTTAGGATTGACACTTTTACATGGGCATCATATACTTAAATTAACAGAAAATAACGAACTGTATTAGGGAACAGTGCCGCCTGATGCAGTTCGTTTTTTTTGCACTAGAGAGGAAAAACCAACAAGCGTATTTGTAAGATAAGGAGGACCAATGAGAAGATATTTAAGTATTAATACAAAAATAACAATAGGAATAATTATTGCAGTTATTTTATCTATTACACTTTTAATTCCATCAACCGCTTTTGCAGAAACTGATTATGAGGTGAACACAGAAAACAACAATACAATTTCAGAGTCTGCAACCAATGAATCCATAATGGAAAATGATGACTATAATGATATAACTGAAAGTGCTACACCAAAGGGTGAAGTAGGCGCATATTGGAGATTTAAAAAATCAAGTGAGAACAAGTATTTTTCTACAGGAAGGACAAAGAAAGTAAGTGCAGATTTTGCTCCGGGGTTTACTTGTTCTATCTCAACCACAAAGACATTTACTGCCTCTTTCAGCACCACGTTAAGCAGCTCATTTAAAAGCCTCATGACAGCATCTGCAAGCGCAGCAGTGGCTTATAGCAAGTCATCAACCACATCTTATTCAAAGAAAAACACTAGCAAATCAAAATACGCGCATATCGCTTTTACACCAAGATATGATAAAATTAGCGGAACGTACCAAAGAGTGAGCACTCTTGGAGATATAATCAAGACGAAAAAAGCAACAGGAAATTATCCTGTAAAAATATCTCGTAGTGGTGATCTTGATGGAACATATTTTTTAGAATATCACAAGAAGAATAAATGCAATAGATAGGGTTGTTGAAATGAAAAGAAAAGGCATAATAATTGTAATAATAACGTGTATCGCGATTTGCGCTTTGACCATTGTAATAGTTAGAGCACATAGAATTGAAGATATGACAAGATATCCTTATGAGAGCAAACAAGAAGCATTGAAATCCACAATGACTGACGTTGTGAAAGATAAAGAAGTGAAGAACGGAAAGCTAATCAAAGAAGAATCTGTAGGCAATTTCAGCAAGGAGAATAATACTTACTATTTAGAATCAATTTCATACAAAATATCAAACAAAACAAAATTCTATGGCTGCGTGATTGTGGTAACGGAAAAGTATAACAAATATAAAGGCGAACGAATGTCTGCTTTTTATAGTTTGGATCAAGGTAATGTTGAAAAGTCAGGCGAAAGTGCGATTTTACAAGATAACATTAAGGATAATGAAACTGGAACAAATATATATATTGTTTATGGTATGGCTATAAATAAGAATTCGGTTTCAATAGGAAACAATCCTGCACGATTGTATGACAGCAACATATTCGGATATGTTGGAGACAAGGATATTCAAATAGCGACAGACAATTAACATGATCAGCATATGACTATTTTAGCAACGACGGTCGAGGAAACTCTCGGCCGTCGTTTTTTTGTATAAAATACTATTCTCTATATAATTTCACGCAATTTTTCTTGTGAAGTATTTCATCCATTTTTAAACATTGCTTTTGTACGGCGAAGCACGAGCCGGAAAAACAAGTGCCATAGACATTATAATACCTGATGTGTTGTCCATGCGATGAATGGGTTGTTTTCCACCAGCTTGTGTGGCTTGTGACACTTCTGACGGTTCATTTCATAGTTCAGTTGGCCTCGTTTTGCCGAATATTCGGGCTTTCGACCACGGTCACCCTTGCG
>JAYFPY010000019.1:0-23333 GCA_034927505.1 Eubacteriaceae bacterium | reverse complement strand
TGACCGGCAGCCGGCATCATTTCTCGACTTGAAACTCATCAATCATCAAAAAATGGCCTCGTGATGAGTCGAAGGGAGCCCGATGATTAACATATACAGGGGCGGAATACAATAAAAGCATAAAAAGGTAATATATAACTGCCATCACATGCATATAAATTCGACTTTGATGAGTTTTCCGGCCATGGAGAAAGGAGAATCTATGTCAAATGCGAAGAGCGGACTCATCATCAACAGTTTTTTTGCCAATTGATGAGTTTTCCGGCTCGGCGAAATTCATCAGGCTCGGCACTACGGGATTCTCGAGGCAAATGCTGATTCTCGTTGACAAATTGTGAAAGTTGCAGGCAAAATGTGATTCTCGCTGACAAAACGGGACTCTCGTTTGTCAATTCAGCGCGCGGGCTCTTGGACTGTGAGATCATCTGCAGTTCATACAATGAAACTTGCCATTTAGACAGTTTGCCGTGTATTTTTCCGGATATATGGTATAACTGAATCATGGTAAATGAAGATTTACCATATACGTTTTCAATCGTCCCTATACCCCGATTGAAACGGCACTTCGTCGATACACACAGCGGAGTGTGAGATACCGATATGAAATAAGAAGAGACATATAATAACTCTCAGAGTATGTGAGTATGTGTGTAAGAAAAGAAAGGGAAAAGGATATGACGGACATGCCGCATATCCTTTTTACTTGCCAATATAAATGGAATTGGTATAATATTAATGTTGGAAATGGATCAGGGAGGGAATCATGAAAGAAAGTTTTAAGAATAATTTCAAGTTATTGAGGCAGGGTGGAACGGATCTGCTGATATTTGAGGCTGTTTACAAGCTGCTTGCTGCTGTGGTGGTGGCGCCGCTGTTGTATCTGGCGGTGAAAGGTGCGATCAAGGCCAGCGGGAATCAGTATGTAGCCGATAACAATATGAAGGAAGTGCTGACTGATCCGGTGACTATAATAATACTGATAGTGGTGCTGATAATAGCAGCGCTTTATTCATTGGTGGAAATGTCAGCTCTGGCTGTGGACTTTCATTATATAAAAAAAGAAGGAAGACGGCTGTCTCCCGGGGAACTGTTCAAAGCAGGCATAAAGGGGGCAAAAGGAATAATACATCCGAAAAACTTCCTAATGGTGATTTTCGTACTGCTGATAATACCCTTGGCGGGAATAGCTGTGACATCGGGATTTGCTGCTTCTATACAGATACCGGAATTCATACTCCATGATATATTTACCACGCCGATGTTCATGATACCATTTGTGATACTAATACTGTTCTTGATGCAGCTTACTATAAAATGGATGTACTCTATACATTTCTTTGTCCTTGAAAAGAAAAACTTCAAAGACGCTCACAGGGAAAGCCGGAAAATGGTCAAAGGAAAGTTCTGGCATGTTCTTGGACATATAATTTGCTGGGAAATACTGATAGCTGTGATATTTGCGGTGATATACATAGTGCTGATCGCACTTGCGGCTCTGGGAGTGAAGCTGATAGGCGAAAGCAACAGTGTAGCTCTTGCTACTTTCCTGTCGTTCTTCAAAATCATGAATCTTATATTGGTGTTCATCATGGCAGCGGCAGCGGTGCCGGCATGTTTTGCACATCTGTCGGAGGACTACTACGAAGAAGGTGGAAAACTGGATTCTGCTTTTTCTATGGATCTTCCGCCGGCACGTAAAGAAAGGAAAATATCTGCCAGAGGAAAAAGGTTTGGCGTGGTCGCTGCTGCTGCGGCAGTTGTGATCTGCAGCATATATATGTATCAGGGCCTTGAAAACCAGGTGTTCAGCGGCGTGCAGCAGTTGAATCTGCCGAAGATATCAGCCCATCGCGGAGACGCAGTATCAGCTCCGGGAAATACTATACCGGCTTTTGAGTCGGCAATAAAACACAAGGCGGATTATGCCGAATTGGATGTGCATCAGACAAAAGACGGCGTGCTGGTGGTATGTCACGACGAAAGCCTGGACAGGACTACCGGATATGACGCCGATATATGCGACACGAACTATTCAAAGATAAAGACTTTGGATGCAGGATCCTTTTTCAGTGATAAATTCAAAGGGACAAAAGTCCCAACATTGGATCAGGTGATGGATGCATGCAAGGGAAAAATAAAGCTCAACATCGAACTGAAACCAAACAAAAAAAACAAAGGGTTTGAGCAGCAGGTGGTGGATACCATAAAGAAGCACGGCTTTACAAACAAATGTGTAGTTACTTCTCTGGATCATGACAGCATTACAAAAGTAAACAAACTGGATCCAAAACTGGAATGCGGAGTCATACTGACAGTCGGAGTAGGCGATCTGCAGAAGATGCCCGGCGTAGACTTTTTCAGTCTGGACAGCTCGTTCATAAATGAAGATCTTATGGAAGCTGTCCATAAAGAGGGAAAAGAAGTCCATGCGTGGACTGTTGACAATGAGGATCATACCAAGGAAATGGCAGAGCTGGGCGTGGACAACATAATAACCAATGATCCGGTGCAGGCAAGAGCAATAATATACAGCAAAAATATGAATTCTCGGATGCAGAACATAATGGAATTCGTTTTTCAATGATCCGCATATAAGAACTGGAGCAAAAATATGAAAACAGTTGAAATGGCAGGAGTCGTTATAGGCGAAGGTCTGCCGAAAATATGTATACCCCTCATGGCCGAAAAAGAAGACGAACTGGAAGAACAGGGGAAAAAGGCAGACGATCTGCCCTGCGATCTTGTAGAATGGCGCGCGGACTATATGGGAATCGATTTTCTCAGAGATATAGATCGGATGGCGGCAGCGGCTTTGCGGCTGCGAAAAGCCACCTCAAAACCGGTGATCATCACGATAAGAACAAGTGAAGAAGGCGGCATGGCAAAACTTGACAGGCGGGACTACTACAGCATTATAAGAGACGTGGCCGAAGAGGTCGATGCAGACGGCATAGATATCGAAGCTTTTGACGAGCAGCAAGGTTTCAATGCTGAAAAAATCGAGTTCCTGGTAGGGATCGCCCACAGCAGAAACAAGAAAGTGATCCTATCCAGCCATGATTTTTCAGGGACGCCTGATAGAGATGTAATGGCGAAAAGGCTGATAGTGATGCAGGAGCTGGGTGCGGACATACCTAAAATAGCTGTGATGCCGAAGGAAGAGCAGGATGTGGAAGACCTCATAGAGGCTGCGCATATAATGAAGGAAAAATACTGCAGAAGACCATTTATAGCTCTGTCCATGGGAGAACTGGGGGCGAAGACCAGAGTATGCGGAGGCAGTTTTGGGTCTGCGGTAACATTTGCCGGCGGAGGAAAAGCCGCGGGGATGGAGACCAGCGCACCGGGACAGATGGAGGCAGAAAAACTCAAAGCTTATATTTGCGATTATTACAGAGATAATGTATAATAATCTGAAATGCATTTTTGCAGGGAGAACGTAAATCAAATGACAGATCTGATCCGAATGGACAATTTAATATTCGATTATCCCGGCGACGGTATGAGTGACGAGGTCAGAGCATTAGACGGAATCGACCTGGACATAGAGGAAGGAAGTTTCGTTGCTGTTATCGGAAGAAACGGATCGGGGAAATCCACTCTCGCCAAGATGATCAATGCTTTGCTGGTGCCCACAAAAGGTAACGTGACGGTGAACGGATTCAACACAAAAGATGAAGAACATATCTGGGACGTGAGGCAGACAGCGGCCATGGTGTTCCAGAACCCGGACAACCAGATAGTATCATCCATAGTCGAAGACGATGTGGCTTTTGGCCCGGAGAATCTGGGGATAGAGGCAGATGTCATTCGAGAACGGGTGGACAGATCACTGGCAGCAGTGCGGATGGGAGAATACAAGAAGAAAGCTCCCCATATGCTTTCCGGAGGTCAGAAACAGAGGATAGCTATAGCAGGAGCTATTGCTATGAGGCCAAAGTGCATAGTCTTCGATGAACCGACAGCCATGCTGGATCCCACCGGCAGACAGGAAGTCCTGAGGATCATAAACGGGCTTCATGAGGAAGGCATAACCTGCGTTCTCATAACCCATTTTATGGATGAGGCGGCTCAGGCGGAAAGAATCGTGATAATGAACAAGGGCAGGATAGACATGGACGGAAAGCCCAGCGAAATATTTTCTCGTCGGGAACGGCTGAGAGAACTGAGCCTGGATGTTCCTCTTTCTGTGGAACTTGCATGGCGGCTCAAGAGCCGGGGCATCGATCTGCCGGCGGATATTTCGAGTGAAAAGGAACTGGTGGAAGCCATATGTCGATTGAAGTAAAAAACTTAACATATATATATGCGGAAGGGCTTCCTCATGAATCGAAAGCGCTAGAGGACATATCATTTACTGTAGACGATGGCCAGTTTATAGGCATAATCGGGCATACCGGTTCAGGGAAATCAACTTTGCTCCAGCACCTCAACGGATTGCTGAAACCGAAAAGCGGAAATATAATCGTTGGAGATACAGATATCACCGAAGAAAAGATATCAATGATAGATGTGAGAAAGAAGATCGGTCTGGTCTTTCAGTATCCGGAATACCAGCTGTTTGAAGAAACGGTGGAAAAGGATGTTGCTTTCGGACCGGGCAATCTCGGGCTGGATGATGAAGAAATAAAGAAGAGAGTAAAGGAATCTCTGGAGCTTACAGGGTTGGATTATAATGAACTCAGAGAAAAATCACCGTTCGAACTGTCGGGAGGACAGAAAAGACGGGTGGCCATTGCAGGAGTGATAGCCATGAGACCGGAGGTCCTGATACTGGATGAACCTACAGCCGGACTGGATCCAAAAGCCAGAAGAGATATCCTTGGAATGATAGAAACTGTGCATCGCACAGAGGGGAATATAATAATACTGGTCAGTCACAACATGGATGACATTGCAAGACTGTCAGACAAAATACTGGTCATGGACGAGGGCAGACTGGCTATGTCGGGAACGCCGGCAGAAGTGTTTGCGGAAGAAGAAAAACTGAAAGAGATAGGCCTGGACATACCGGGAGTCACAGAACTTGCAAGGACTCTTAGAGGCAAAGGCTTTGACATTGATAAAGATATTTTTACAGTCGACCGGGCAGAAGAAGAAATAGCCCGATGTCTGACAAAGGATCATAAATGATAAGAGATATAACACTGGGACAATACTATTCCGGAGGGTCATGGATACATAAACTGGACCCGAGAATAAAAATAATCGCAACGCTGGTATACATCGTAATGCTGTTTGTCGTAAACAGTTTTATTGGGTTTGCCATATCATTTGTGGTGCTGGCGATAGTGATCGCTGTTTCAAGGGTGCCCCTCAGCTTTATTTTGAAGGGGCTGAAACCTGTCTTTTTCATAATCCTATTCACCTTCGTGCTGAATCTGTTCATGTACGACGGAGAAGTCCTGTGGAAGCTGGGCTTCCTTACTATAACAAGAGAAGGCGTCTACCGGGCGGTGTTTATGGCAGTAAGGCTGATCCTTCTTATTATAGGTTCGTCAATGCTGACCCTTACTACAAAGCCTATCAGTCTTACTGACGGTATAGAATATCTTATGGCGCCGTGGAAGAAGATCGGCGTGCCGGCTCATGAGCTGGCAATGATGATGACAATAGCTCTTCGATTCATACCGACCCTTCTTGAAGAGACGGACAAGATAATGAAAGCCCAGCAGGCTCGCGGTGCGGATTTCGAAACAGGAAATATATTCAAACGTGCAAAACATCTGATACCTATACTGGTCCCTCTGTTCATTAGCGCTTTTCGGATAGCTCAGGACATGGCCATGGCCATGGAAGCCAGGTGTTACAGAGGCGGAGAAGGACGGACCAGAATGAACGGGATGAAAATGAAAAAAAGAGATGCATGGGCCATCGTGCTTATGTGCATTTTCATAGCCGTTATCATATGTGAAAGGATCTTTATATGAAGATCAAATATGTGATGCAGGCGGCAATAATCGCAGCCATCTATGCGGTCATCACTATTGTACTGTCGCCGATCAGTTACGGACCGATGCAGATCAGAGTATCCGAAGCACTGACGATACTGCCTGTATTCACTTCGGCCGGAATACCCGGCCTGTTTGTCGGATGTATAATATCGAATCTTATGGGACCGTATGGACTGGTCGATATAGTGTGCGGATCGGCCGCAACACTGATTGCAGCTTTCTTTACATATAAACTGAGGAACAAACCTGTGCTGGCGCCTCTGCCGCCGGTCATAGCTAACGGCATCATTATCGGAGCAGAGCTGCATTACGCTTATGGAGTGCCGGGCCTGTGGGCCTGCATGGGATGGGTGGCTCTGGGAGAACTGCTGGCCTGCTATGCGCTGGGTTTCCCTCTGATAAAGCTGCTGCAGAAATACAAAGGAATTTTTAGATGAGACAAAGACGGATAAAAGATCTGGAAGAAAGATTGAATAACCATTCTGATCTGATAACAGCTGACGGGAAACAGTACAAAGGAAAATGGAAAGACATTTTTGACGGCGACAGCAAATTGTATCTGGAATTCGGATGCGGAAAGGGAAAGTTCATTGCGGCAAAGGCGGCGGCAGATCCATACGACGGATTCATTGCAGTTGAAGGGCAGCCCAGCGTGGCGGTCCTTGCTGCAGACAAGATCAAGGAAAGTGAAATAACGAACATACGGCTGGTGTGCGAAGTGATAAAAAACATCGAAGAATATTTTGCAGAAAACGAACTGGACGGAATGTATTTGAATTTTTCCGACCCATGGCCAAAGGCAAGACATTCGAAAAGAAGACTGACTTACAGGAGCTTTCTGGAAAGCTACAGGAAGATCATAAAGCCGGGCGGATTTGTGGAATTCAAGACGGACAACGACGGATTGTATGACTTCACCCTGGAGGAACTGGATGAGTGCTCATTCAGGATACTGGAGCAGACCCGGGATCTGCACAGCACAGAATATGAGAGCAATGGATACAGAACAGAATATGAAGAAAAATTTTCTTCAAAGGGTAAGAATATAAATTATATAAAATTTGAAATATAACACAGGAGGACAACAATATGATATTTGCACAGGAAAACAACAGGCAGATGCCGAAGGAAGACAAGATCTTTGCCATAAGCGGGAAGGCAAAAACCATGATAGCCGAAAAAGGCAAGGACGCGGTGGTCAATGCAACCATAGGCTCTCTGCTGGATGACAACGGTGATCTGGCTATACTCTCATCAGTTGTAGAATCCATAAACAGACTGAAACCGCTGGACTATGCGGAATACGCACCTATAGGAGGAATCCCTGCATTTAAACAAGCAGTTAAAAAAGCGGCTTTTGGTGAGAACTTTTCGACAGGCAGATATACTGAAGTATGTGCGACTCCCGGCGGGACCGGAGCCATCAGAAATACCATATCCAACTATTCAAAACCCGGAGATAAGGTGTTGACCAGCGACTGGTTCTGGGCACCGTACAAGACTATCAGTCAGGAGATAGGAAGAGATATCGATACATATCCTCTATTCAGTGCAGACGGAAAATTCAACATAGAAGGGTTTTCAAAGAAGGTAAGCGAGCTGACAAGGGCTCAGGGAGAACTGGTGATACTGTTAAATACGCCGGCTCACAACCCGACCGGATATTCACTCAGCGACAGTGACTGGGACGGAGTGATCGACTGCATAAATACAGCAAGCAGCGATGGCAGGATAACATTGTTCGTTGATGCGGCGTATATTGATTTTGCAGGCGATGAAGAAAAATACAGAAGCTTTCTGCCAAAGCTGGAAGAACTGGGCGACAATGTGCTGCCGATAATAGGATACAGTGCCAGCAAGACTCTGACATTGTACGGCATGAGATGCGGAGCAATGATTTGTCTCGCAAAATCGGAAGCTGTTGCAGCTGAATTCAAACAGGTCACTGAATATTCATCGAGAGGATCATGGTCCAACTGCGTACGTGCAGGACAAACTGTACTTGCAGACATATATAACAGCCCGGAACTAATGGCAAAAGTCGGAACGGAAAGAGCAAAATACAGGGACATGCTCATAACCAGAGGAAAGACTTTCGAAAAAGTGCTGCGTGAAGAAGGCCTCGAAAATGTTCCTTTCGATGCGGGATTCTTCACATGCATCGCCTGCGACGACCCTGATGCGGTCAGCACAGAGTTGATGAAAGATGGTATATTCACAGTGCCTCTTGCAAAAGGTATAAGGATATCAGTAGCATCCATCTCTGAAGAAAAATGCATCAGAGCAGCCAAAGGGATCGCAAAAGTAATGAAATAAGACCGGCACAGAATGTTATTCCGGCAGCCGTCCTGCGGCTTGCCGGGAAATATTTTCAGATCCGGGTAAAAAATCCAATATTTCGGTTGCCATAATCACCGATATCAAATATAATATATAAGTCGTGCGGATGTGGTTCAATGGTAGAACTCCGGCTTCCCAAGCCGGCGACGCGAGTTCGATTCTCGTCATCCGCTCCAAGAAAAAAACGCCATGGGGCGTTTTTTTCTTGGAACAAGATCGGAGGGTATCGCAGATGCCCGTCGCCCATTTTACGCGGGCTCTGCCCCATGATATAATCGCAGTATGAAAATAAAAATACCGCAAAAAGTAAATATGATAATGGACGCGCTGGCTGAAAAGGGATACGGATCCTTTATAGTGGGCGGATGTGTCCGCGACAGTCTGCTGGGGATCGTGCCGAAGGACTGGGACATATGCACCGGGGCGACTCCGGAAGAAATGAAAGAGTGCTTTGCCGCCGCCGGTTTTGGCGTTGCCGAGACCGGAGTCAAACATGGGACGCTGACGGCCATTTTAAATCACGAGCCATTCGAAGTGACGACATACAGGACCGAGGGCGGATACTCTGATTTCAGGAGACCTGACTCTGTGGAATTCTGTACCGGCATAGAAGAGGATCTCGTACGGCGGGATTTTACGATAAATGCAATGGCCTATAGTGAAGACCGAAGCCTTGTGGATATATGCGGCGGAAGGGAAGACCTAGAAAGGGGCGTGCTGCGGTGTGTAGGTGATCCGGAAAAAAGATTTCGGGAGGATGCCTTGAGAATCATGAGATGCGTGAGGTTTTCCTCACAGCTGGGATTCACAGTTGCTCCAAGAACGCGGGAAGCCATGGATAAAATAAGCCCTCTTTTGGCTAAGATAGCGGTCGAACGGGTACGTGAAGAGTTCGTCAGGACTCTGTGCGGAAAAGCCGCAGGAGAGGCTCTGAGGCGCTGCAGCAGTGTCATAGAACAGTTTATACCGGAGATAGGCGATGCAGTCGGCTGCAATCAGCAAAATGACTATCACATATACGATGTCTGGGAACATATCATACATGTGGTGGAAAACATCCCGGATGATCCGGTACTCAGGCTGGCAGCTTTTTTTCATGATATCGGAAAGCCAAAATGTAAAACTGTGACCGATGAAGGCTGGGGACATTTTTACCGCCACGAGCAGACCGGAGCGGACATGACGCGGGACATCATGAACAGGATGAAATTTGACAACAATACAAAGTCTCGTGTGGTAAAACTGGTGGATCGTCACGGTATAGTGTTCAACCCGGCAGGAAGACAGCCGCGGCGGCTGCTGGTAAAACTGGGACCGGAAACATTGAAGCAGCTGATCGAACTGGAAAGAGCCGATGTAAAAAGCCAGGCACCCATGTGCATAGATGAGAGACTGGAAAACATCAAAGCATTTGAAGCGGCAGTGAATACTGCCATTGAAGAAGAGGCCTGCTTTTCGGTAAAGGATCTGGCCGTGGACGGAAGGGATCTTATACGGGCGGGAGTGCCCCGGGGGAAGGAAATCGGAGCCATTCTGGCAAAGCTGCTGGAGGATGTCACAGAGGGCAGGCTGGAGAACAGCAGAGAGGCCCTTATAGGGGCTGTAAATAATTACCACTCGATTTTTTAGCAAAAATATGGTAGAATATATATGTTATAAAATTGGAGGTGAAAAAATGTATAAAGCCGGTGATATGATCGTTTATGGCGGAACGGGCGTATGCAAGGTTGTCGGCGTAACTGTACCTGATTTTGCAAAGAGTCTTGGCAATAGAGAATACTACGAATTAGAACCACTATATGAAAGAGGTACGATCTATGCTCCCATTGACAATAAACAGATAATAATGCGTTATGTAATGGAGCGGGAAGAAGCAGATGACATCATAGACAAGATCCCGGATATAGAAACGGAAGAGTTCAAAGAGAAAAGCACACAGAAACTTACAGAGCACTACAAGTCAAAGATAAAAGAGCAGAACTGTGAAGATCTTATTCAGGTAATAATGTCAGCCCATGAGAAAAAAGCTAAAGCCGAAGAGGCAAACAAGAAATTTGGACAGATCGACAAAAAGTATATGAAAAAAGCAGAAAATCTTCTATACGGAGAGCTGGCTATAGCACTGGACATCGAAAAAGATGATGTAGCAGGGTATATAGCAAGAAAAGTAAACAGGAAGAAATAGCACACCATAACAGCGAAATCAAAAATTGCTGTGAACACCGTATCGGATGCCACAGCGATTTTTTTAATGTCCGGGCCCGGACATGCGTGATGCTTTGCCGGCAGGAAAATAACTATGGACAAATGGAGGCAAAAGCTTTATAATTATATTCGCGTCTAACAGAACATGGTCCCATGGTCAAGTGGTCAAGACGCAGCCCTCTCAAGGCTGAATCACGAGTTCGACTCTCGTTGGGACTACCAAATCGAAAAAATCCATGGATGTTCCCATGGATTTTTTCGCATTATATCATTTTAAGAGACGAGGTAACATTTGTTGAGGTAAAACGCTGCCCCACATGTCAAACATGATCGGTCAGATCATTTCTTTCAATTGCTATATTACTACAGTGTGCATAAAGTTTAAAATGTAAAAAAGACATATTCCTATGTTCGTCAGGAATATGTCTTTGAAATGATCTGATCGACAGTTTCAGTCAGCTGTTTTTTGAACAGTTTCAAAGGATAACTGTTGGCGCAGGTCTTTGAATATATAAGAAGATCTCTGTATGTTTTGTCGGAATGGGCCAGTTTGCGCTGTACCAGATCATATCTTTCGAGAAGATATTCGGGCAGAGGCGACACCCACATATATGCAGATTTCACATTGCACAGGATATCGAACTGGCTTCCCCGTTCATATATGGATATGGTTTTTCTGTTATGTGAACCTGCGGGCTCGGTCTTTATTGTCTGCCTGCTGGTAACAAGAGGCGTTGCAACATCGCCGTGGACGACTTCGATATACCGGTTCAGATCCGCGCAGTCGATGGAGCTCTTTTCAGCCAGAGGATGATCTTTTGAGAGCAGCAGCAGATATGAAAAATCAAGGATCGGCTCCGATGCAATGGTCTTCCTGTCGATAAGCTGCTCGAAGTAAGCTTCATGATCCAGAGGATATCGAATGATCCCGGCTTCGTTTTCACCTTCGATGACACGGTGTATGGTTTTCAATGTGTTGGTTTCACGGTAATCCAGAGAAAAGCCTTTGCCCGGATCGATATCGCTGACAAAATCCGTGAAAGCCGACGTTATATAGCTGGCTCTCGGAATGGATAAACTGAAAGACACTTTGCTGTCAGGGCCGGGATGGTACATGGTTTCCAGATCTTCCATCTGTGAAACAAGCATCCGGGCATATCCTAGGAATTCCTCACCTTTTTTAGTTGGAAGGACGCCGCGGGCGGTACGCTTGAATATCTGAACGCCCAGATCGTCTTCAAGTTCTTTTATTGCTTTGCTCAGATTTGGCTGCCCCATGTAAAGGTTTTCGGCAGCTTTGCTGATAGAGCCGGTCTTTGATACTTCCACAGCATATTTCAGATGCATAACATTCATATCTTTCGTACCTCCATAAAAAAATATTATACCATTGATATATGATTTGTTGTCTAAACAAAGGATAACGGTTGTAAAGGCCATTGTTTTCTGTTAAAATTGTTTTCATACCGAACATGAGAATGGAGGACAAAACATGATACATTATCAGAGCACAAGAGGCAGCAAATATATAAAGACATCTGCACAGGCCATCATACAGGGCATTGCAGAGGACCAGGGACTGTACGTTCCAAATGAGATCCCAAAGCTGCCTTTCAAGATAGAAGAAATAGTGGGCAAGCCGTATAAAGATGTAGCTTTCCGGGTACTGAAGGCTTTTCTGGAGGACTACACGGATGAGGAACTGCAGAGATGCATAGACGGCGCCTATGATTCCAAGTTTGAGGAAGAGAAGATCGTACCGGTAATAAAGGGCGGGGAGGCGTATTTCCTCGAGCTCTATCACGGAAAGACGGCGGCTTTCAAAGACATGGCTTTGTCCATACTGCCGTACCTTCTGACTACTGCTATGAAAAAGGAAAAGGAAGACAGGAAGGTCTGCATACTGACAGCCACTTCGGGAGACACGGGGAAAGCTGCGCTGGAAGGCTTTGCTGATGTTCCGGGAACGGAAATAGTAGTTTTCTATCCGAATCAGGGCGTCAGCCAGGTGCAGGAAAGACAGATGGTAACTCAGGAAGGCAAGAACACTCACGTGTTTGCCATCAACGGGAATTTTGACGATGCTCAGACAGGCGTGAAAAAAATATTCAGCGATGATGCTTTTGGAAAAGAACTGGCCGGCGTGGGCGTGACTCTTTCATCGGCCAACTCGATCAATATAGGAAGACTGATACCTCAGGTGGCGTACTACGTATACGGATATGCGAATCTGATAGAGCAGGGCGTTATCGACGCCGGAGACAAGATCAACGTAGTAGTGCCGACAGGCAATTTCGGAAATATACTGGCAGCGTATTACGCGGGGCAGATGGGCATACCGGTGAAGAAATTCATATGCGCCAGCAATGAGAACAAAGTGCTGACGGATTTCATAAATACGGGCACCTATAATTTGAACAGAGAATTCTATATGACGAATTCACCGTCCATGGACATTCTGATATCCAGCAATCTTGAAAGGCTGCTGTATCATCTTTCGGGCGGCAACGGAGAAGAGATAAAGGACCTGATGGGTAAGCTGGAGATCGACAGAAAGTATACTGTCAGTCCGAAGATCAAATATGCGCTGGATGATTTTTACGGCGGATTTGCTGATATGGAGAGGACCAACGAGACCATAGGCGAACTGTACAGAAAGCACGGGTATCTCATAGATACTCATACAGCAGTGGCTTATCGGGTTTATGAGGATTACGTGGCTTATACGGGGGACAAGACCCCGGCGCTGGTGGCAAGTACGGCGTCGGCCTACAAATTTGCAGACAGTGTATGCGAGTCGATCGGCATCGGCAAGGGCGCAGACGGATTCGACTCAGTCCGCAAGCTGGCATACGAGACCAGCGTCAGGATCCCGGCAGGACTGAAGGATCTGGACAAAAAAGAGATCAGACACAAAGGTGTTTTGAATATCGATGAAATGCCGCAGGCTGTCAGAGATTCAGTAGAATAAAGCAGGGACAGCAATGTAAAATCTATGTTAAAAATACACAGAAAGCTCCGCAGGCCGGAGCTTTTGTGTTATATTGAAATCATGAAAGGAGGTACAGTATGACAGAAGAAAAAATAACAATGGGTGCGCAGAAGAGGATAGCACTGATCGCCCATGATCATTTAAAAGACGATCTGGTAAAATGGTGCATGAAGAACAAGGATGTGCTGAAGAGACATTTTCTCTGCGGGACAGGAACGACATCAAAGTTGATTGCCGAGTCGACGGGACTGCCGGTGAAGGCATTCAAAAGCGGGCCGCTGGGAGGAGATCAGCAGGTAGGCGCCAGGATAGCCGAAGGCGAGATCGACATGGTGATATTTTTCAGCGATCCGCTGGAAGCACAGCCTCACGACCCGGACATCAAAGCCCTGCTGAGGATCGCAAATGTGTATGACATACCTTTTGCAAATAACAGAGCAACTGCGGATTTTCTGATGAAGAGCGAGTATATGAACGCTTCATATGAGCACAATATCAGCGATTACAAACGGATGACGGAGAAGAGGGTCGAGTCCATTTACAAAGAAATCCAGGGGGATTAGCATGGGCTGTAAAAAATTCATATAATATATTGCTTGAAATAATGCTTTGGCTATGGTAAATTATTACTTGGCTGTATAAAGCATTACATTTTTTTTAAAACGGCTTGGAATACTATGGAGGGTTGACCGAGTGGCTAAGGAGCTCCCCTGGAAAGGGAGTAAGGTGTAACAGCCCCGTGGGTTCGAGTCCCATGCCCTCCGCCAAACACTAAAAAACCGTTGAAATTCAGCGGTTTTTTTATTGCCTGCACGATTTATGCACGATTATTTTATTGAGTACTTTTATTGCTTTTTCTTCCTCGGCAGGATAGAGATGAGCATATGTATTCAGTGTCTGTTCGATGTTACTATGGCCAAGTCTCTTAGATATTTCCATGATATTTATACCGGCATTAGCCAGGAGTGATGCATGCGAATGTCGAAAGTCATGTATGCGGATGTAGTGCAAACCTGCCATCTTTACATTTATAGCATGGGTAGATGACATCCTGGGTGATGTGTTCGTTAAAGATGGCATCAGGAACGAAAAGGATGCATTGACTCCGACAGGCAACAGAAGGTCATTCGATGCATTGCATTATGAAGTGACTCTTCATGGAGTAAATGGATCGGGAAAAACCATGTTGCTACGCATGATAGCAGGGTTGATAACACCAACAGCGGGAAGAGTTTATTACAATGATAAAATTCTTCATGAAGACATTTCTTTCCCTAAAGATGTTGGAATAGTAATTGAGCATATGGAAATGCTTCCAGGATATTCAGGATACGAAAACCTATTGCTTCTGTCAAAGATAAAAAAAATAGCAGGAAGCGAAGATATATTATTGGCACTAAAACGTGTAGGATTAAGCGGCGTTGAGAACATTAAAGTCAAGAAATATTCTCTTGGAATGAAGCAACGATTAAATATTGCACAGGCTATATTTGAAAAACAAAAAATCATTTTACTAGATGAGCCAACAAATGCGTTGGATGAAGAAGGTGTAGAACAGATATACGATGTCATCAGTGATGAAAAGAAAAGAGGCGCAACAATTGTGATAGCAACACATCACAAAACAGACCTTGAAAGAATGTGTGATGTTACATTAAAAATGGAAAACGGATATTTGATCGAGTGTTAACGGAGGGGGAAATATGAAACGTACTTTATTGATCGTTTTATCTGTACTATTGATTTCATCGATTATGTATGGATGTGGAAAAGACAAAAATGAAAACACAAAAACAACACAGACATTTGAAAAACAGATGACGGAACAAGAAAAACAAGCTGAAAATGATGCAAAGCAGATTATAGCGAAGGTTCATGATCAAGGGAAAATATCTAATAATAATAAGAAGACTGTATCAAATGCAGTAAACTTCATTATTAAAAACATAGATAAGACTGAAGATGAAAAAACGCTTTTGGAATTAATATATAATAGTTCCATGATCAACGAATTGTCAGGAATGAATAATGATAAAGAAAGCTATACTGATGCGGAAGAAGAATTGCGTGGCTGCAATGTGGCAAAAATGTGTGATATGATACACACATATGTTATCGACTGTAAATATGAGAATATAAGTGAAAAACAAAAAAAAGAAGTTGATGTAGCAGTTGAATCTGTAAAAAATGATTATGATGATGAAATCAAGATATTCACAGATGATATGATCAGGTGTTTGAGCGATTGAAACAGATGATTAACAGATAAATCAATAAGCTGTAAATGGCAATTACTTTTCCGAAGTTAACGGCAAACGAATTTCAATAGGAGACAATTTTGTCTACGGTACTAATAATTGTATGTGTTAGACATTATAAAAAAGTGAATAAAGATTATCAACAAGGCATCATTTTTTAAGTGCTTACGGTGATTTGCCTTGTGTACAGAAAACAGAGATTTCAAAAATCAAAAAAATAATCGAAAATTGTAGCACACTATAACAAACCATTCCGCTCGGTTTTAGAGGGAAAAAGCCTAAACACATTGAAAAACAAACAAAACAGTATTAGGGCATACAAGGTCGCATAAATTCGAGTCCCATGCGGATTTTGCGCATGAGACCGAGCGACAGCGAAGGGCGAGTGCATTGCAAAATGCGACAGCAGGGAGCAGGAGGCGGACGTAGCCTCCTGTGAGTCGGAGAGAGCCGGCGAAGCGAACAGCGAAGCCTGCGGCGAACGTTGCCCTCCGCCACAAAACCCTGTAATTGCAACGGCCGCAGGGTTTTTAAGTGGCGAAAAAACGAAAAAATAATCGCAAATTTGTGCTGCGCACTAAGATAATTGACTTGAGTGGTTGAGTTTTCACTGCTATATATGTAATAAAAAAGTCGGTTTATGCCAAAACACATAGCAACTCCTTAAATAGTACTATGATTACAATGTGAATGTATAAGTTATTGACAGGGAGGTATGAATGAAAAAGAGCAGGGCGAAGATATTTTTGACAGCGTTGCTTATAATGGCAATGTTTCTGCAATGTGCAACGGTTTTTGCAGCGGTGCCGAGCGTGATCGGCGAACAGACAGATGGGAGCGACAAGGGCAAAGCGGCAGAGCCGAAGGCAACAGCTTCGGTCACTTTGTGGCGTCCCAGTGAGAATAATCATTTCAAACATTCGGCAATGGCAATAGGATCATTCAGCAGCAATATAAAGATAGTGATGAAAAATGCGACATTGAAAAGTGCTGCATGGAGCAGTTCCAATACGGCGGTCGCCACTATTTCGGGGAACAACAGCACTGCGACTATAAGGGCAATCAAAGAAGGAACATCTACAATAAAAGTCACGGTAAAAACTACAGGTGGGGATACTGTAACAGACACGGCGCTGATTTCAGTATATACCCCGGTGAGCACAGCGGTGGGGAAGCTGACGGCAAAACAGAATATATACATGGGAGCAGCGACATCTGCAGATGTAAGAGCAGTGGCTTATTCAGGGCAGGATTTGATGGTAGTGGGTGCCTGTGGGTCATATTATTTCTCGCAATTCCCGGCGAATTTCGTGATGAATGACAGCGTTACGCATAAGTATGGATTTGTGGCGAAGTCGGCGGTCAATGTGCCGGTGACAGGGATAAGCCTGAATAAGACGACTATGGAAATCAGCAAAAAGCAAAGGAAACGATTGACTGCAAATGTGCTTCCGCAGATTGCAAACAATCAAAACGTAACGTGGAGCAGCAGCAACAGTGAGGTCGCTTCGGTCACAAATGATGGGATCGTTACAGGAAAAAGCGATGGTACTGCAGAGATAACAGCAACTGCTGTTGACGGTGGCAAGACAGCTAAATGTGTGGTGACAGTTGCGGGAGATGTTGTAAACCAATGGATCACTTTGTCGAAAACGGAAATAACGATCCGCATAGATGATACTGAAAGAATAAATGCATCAGAGGTCGTGCTTTGGAAGAGCAGCAATTCAGGTGTAGCAACAGTGATCAATGGGACAGTTGTAGGAAAAGCACCGGGGGATGCAGATATTACAGCATACACTGCGGATGGCAGAGCGACAGTATGTAAAGTAAAGGTCCTGAAGCCGGGAGCGCCTACTGTCAAATTGAAAAAGTTGAGTAGGAAAAAATATAGAATAACTTGGAAACGAGTACCCGGTGTATCTGGATATCAGGTATATAAATATAATTCGAAAAAGAAAAAATATTCAAAAGCAAAAACTATTTCGAAAAACAAAGAATACAAGATCACTTATACCGGTGCAAAAGGGACATACAAAGTACGATCATATAAAAAATCGCATAAGAAAGTGTTCTACAGCCCTTTCGCAAAAGCTGTAAAAAACAAGAATAGTACGGCAACATACACGGTCTACTATTATAAGAACGGAGGAACCGGTTCGACATATAAGCAAAAGATCAAGTACAACAACAAGGTCAGACTGACAAAAAACAAATTCAGCCGCAGCGGGTATGCTTTTGTGGGGTGGTCCACATCGCCGAGGGGCGGCGTGAAACTCAAGAACGGTACACAGGTTCAAAAGCTTACAAAGAAAACTAAGATCAAACTATATGCCGTCTGGACCGGCGATACTCGAACTCATCGAAGGGCATTGACACTAGGCGCTATTAGTGAAACCAATCTAAACACAAGCAAAGATATATATGGAATGAAAGATGAATTTGAAAAATGCAATTTCGATGGAGAAAGAATAAGCGCAACAGCATATCCGGACAAATCAAAAAAGAAAGTGAACAAAAAGATTACAGACACATTTTTACCCACCACAGAATATGACATAAGTTACATTTACATCAGTTGCCATGGATCCCAAGACGGATCATTGATAATAAAGCAGACCGGCATAGAGTATGAAACCTATACACCTAAGGAATTGAGATTGTATTTAGACAATAATATAACGGGTAAGGTTGTATTAATGGTGGATTCGTGTTACTCAGGTAAACTGTTAAATAACTTGATTGGAACAGATAATGTTAAAAAGCAAGTGAAATCACAATTCATTCAAGAGTTTATAGGGATAGACTCTGAGACGAAGGAATTAAAGAAAACCAATAAATACAAAATTCTAACATCATCAGGTGATACAACATCTCTTGACACTAGTAATGGTGGATTGGCAACGGTTTATTGGCGTGAAGGAATGCTTATAGAGAGGGGGGTATGATTATGCAAGCAGATGATAATAGGGACAAGAAGGTGTCATTAGAAGAAATCTACAAATATTCATGTAAAGCAGTATATCATATCAGTGGGTATCAACAAGTACAAAGATATCCATCAGAAGATAATATTGCCATATTTGCTAAATAAAAAAGAGGTAGTGTAAAGTTTGACACTACCAACTTTAACTTTATCTATGTGATTTCAAGGGTTTTAGCCTTTTTATAAATGAAAGAGCAATTACCCCCGTTTTTGGTATAATGACATTACCATAAACCATTTCTCCAAGACGAAAGGAATTGCTCATGAACATTATACTTTATTTTATCAACATCATTCAACAACAATCCGAACAAATCGTATTTTTGCTGAAATTTATCCGCAAATTCATTCCCGCAAAACAATGGGTCCACGACGATTCCCGTTCTCCTAAATATCAGAAGTTCAAGATCGACAAGCTCCCCGACATCATACCTTTTTTCAAACAGGACTGGCGTTTCCTCATAAGTTACTACAAACATCGCTATGGCAAGGAACTCAAGCCTGTACGCAGGCACAACGGATGCTCTGTTCCTGAAGATATTATATGTCCTGTCTGCGGTGCTCCTCATATGTATCTTTATGACAACAACGGTGGTGATGGACAGTTTCAATGCAAAGTCTGCGGCACTACCTTCGTAAACGGCAACATCCACACCAAACCTGTACATTACAAATGTCCTTACTGCGGCCATACTCTTGTTCCGATCAAAGATCGCTCATGCTTCAAAGTCCACAAATGCGTCAACCCAAAATGTTCTTATTACAAGAGCAATCTGAGGAAGATCGATAAGAAACACGCTGACGAAAAGTATCGCTACAAACTTCATTACATCTATCGGGAATTCTCTTTGGACTTTTTCAAGATGGATCTGAAATCTATGCCCGAAAAGGTCTCCTCGCTCAAATTTACCCGCCATAATTCTCACGTTATGTCTCTTTGCCTTACCTTTCATGTCAACCTGCAGCTGTCACTTCGCAAAACTGCTCAAGCTTTGGATGACCTTTACGGTATCCGTATCTCACACCAGCAGATCGCTAACTATGCCAGGACCGCTGCCCTTCTCATCAAGCCTTTTGTAGATGACTTTGACTACAAGCCTTCTTCTACCATGGTAGGCGATGAAACATATATCAAGGTCCGTGGTGCAAAAGGTTTTGTCTGGTTCATCATGGATGCAGTTTCAAGGTCTATCCTTGGATACCGCGTTTCTTCACAGCGTACTGTTGGTCCCTGCATACTGGCGATGCGCATGGCTCTGAAGTGTTTCAAGAAACTCCCTGCAGCCTTCAGGTTCATCGCTGACGGGTATTCTGCTTATGTCCTCGCTGCACAACAGTTCTATTTGAACTACGGCAAAGATTTCGACTTTGATATCACACAGGTGATCGGCCTTGCCAACGAAGATGCTGTATCAGCTGAATTCAGACCTGCAAAGCAGATAGTCGAAAGACTTAACAGGACTTACAAATCATCTTATCGTTCGACTTGCGGTTATGACAACTTCGATGGTGCTAATTACAGCGTTGCCTTATGGGTCGCATATTACAATTTCCTCAGACCACATAAACATAATCATTACAAGCCTCTGAACAAGGTCGAAGCATTCCAAGGCGCCGACAACATGCCGGCAAAATGGCAGATACTGATCTTGCTCGGTCAGCAAACCATTCTGCGTAGGCAATCATCTCAATGATCCCATAACAACTTGATATCACAGGCTGTTCGCAAATGCGCGCACGGCAATTTTGCTATGCCGCACTTGCATTTTTCGCCATTATTTTATCTCGAATTTGCAATTTTCAAAGTTCATTTGAGGCGTTTGCCCGCCTCCGTTTTTTCATAACTTACTTTACACTACCAAAAAAGACGAGGAGGTTTCTATATGAAGATTATAAGAATTGGTTTTTCAATCATGTTAATTATAGCAGTTTTCTGTACAATGGGTCTTTCTTTTGAGGCAAATGCAAAAACTGCCACAACAAAAGATGAACCATATATAGAGTATATTTCGATTCAAACATTGATGGCGACAAAAGGTATGACGGGGTTGTATATTGGAGAAGGAAAAGCATTTTTGATAGCCGTAGTGCATATGTCAGATGGTACGACAGCAAAGAACAATGCGAATGCAAATGTGAAGTGGGAGATCAGAAGAAATGATAAAGCGAATTGTTATTGTGTAATTGATGAGGCCGGCTCAATATTAACAGAACCAATAGAATATGCAGGGATTAATTGCACTACGGTAGTCGCACCTTATGGTGAGAAAGAAGGGTTTTGTACTGTAACTGCTACATCTAAAGAGGACAGTGGTGTTAGCGGGAGTTCTAGTTTGCTATTGAAACAGGATATAGCATATTCGACATTTGCGATTTTTGATCCGGGTACAACAAAAGTGGGCAAAGTGACCGGGAACCGACCAGCAGATTTAAGCGAAAACTATGATAAGGCAAACTATACATACACAACGACGATCCCAAAGAACACATACAAGTCAAAGTACTACGATTTTGCTGGATGGAAGATAGGGGACAGGATTTATCAACCGGGCGATAAATATACTGCTTCAGCCTCGGAAGGCCATGTATATTTTACTGCTGTCTGGAAGGCAAGATTCAAGACGCCTGACGTGACGGTGGCAAGAAAGAAAACTGCCCTGAAAGTCAAATGGAGCAGGATGGTAGGGAGCAAAGGCTATACTGTTTACAGATCAGTGAAAAAAGGCGGTAAGTACAGGAAGGTCAAAACCATCACGAAGAACAGCAAGACATCATGGACGGACAAGAAAGTTAAGTCGTATAAGAAGTATCACTACAAAGTCGCGGCTTACAAGAAATCCGGAGACAAGAAAACATATACTAAGAAGAGCTACTGGGTAATGGCGAAGGTCAATGCTTCTTCGGTGAAGAAGGTCAGACTGAACAGATCGAAGGTGAATTCTGCAGTTGGAAAAACGATAAAAGTCAAAGCAAAAGTATATTTCAGCGGAAATAGAAAAGCCGACAGAAAAGTCAGATGGTATTCATCGAACAAGAAGATCGCATCGGTGAGCAGGGGCGGAAAGATCACTATGAGGGCAAAAGGTTCATGCCGCATTTGGGCTAAAGCACACAACGGCAAGAACAGCAAGAAAATTGCTGTGACAGTCAGATAATCAAATAGCTTTGATTATCTGGAGCTTTACGGAGATGCATATTGAAATCAAACGTATTTTTTATTGCATATGGCGGCGCAAGATGAATCAGTCGGATTTCAGCGCAGCTATCTTTTTGCCTTCACCAACGGCGTAACGACAAGTATCAGGATGATAAATTCAGCGCCGGAGAGTACAAGGAAATAAAATGAGATCTTGCCGATGTTCATTTCCTGGCCGAAGAGGACGATAGATGTATTCTTTTGTCCATATTTTCGCTGTTTTGCTCATTGCTTTGATTGTTCCGTCCTTTCTTGATTTCACCATTGGCGAGGTAAAAATAAAAAAGCCTGATAAGGATACCGGGTTGACCCGACATCTTTATCTGGCTTTGATTATTTAACAGAAGCCCTCCGATGACACTCTCAGGCGAGAATTCACTTGAGTTCGTTTTTCATTCTATCACTGCTCACTCTGAATAGCAATGGCTTTTTTCGGATTTTTTATCCTCTTGCGTTGATGTATTCCTCGATGATGGCGAAAAGCTCCGGCAGGGAACGGGCGCAGCGGAAATCGGTGATGATTCGTCCCGTTTTATAGTGACAGAATTGGAAGAAAAAAATGCATGCCCTCGCGTTGACACTGCCATATGGTCAATATATACTCAAATCAACAGGGGGAATGAACTGTATTAGGGAACAGCACTGCCTTGACCAAATATATCGTGGAAAATGAAAAAGGAAATCAAACCACTGGACAACTTTTATTATGCTGGGATGCCTTTCAGTTGCTGCGATATGCGCAAATGGATATAGAGCATTAAAAGCAGTAAATGGGTTGAGAAATGAAAGTGAAAGGAGGCCCGATTATGGTTGAATTAAAAAAGATGATAAGGAATTTGATTATTATTGCAGTAATCATGCCGCTGCTGATGATCGGCGTGGTTGTCTGGAAGTATGGAACAGAGTATTTATTTAATGTTGCAGCTGTATATATTGTAATGATAGGCACAGTTCTAGGGGCAAGTCTCAAAATCAAAAATGCTTTGGAAGAGTTAGAATCAGGCAATGATAAAGATCTTGAAGGACGTATGAGTTGACACGAATGGGAGGAACAAGAATATGAAAAAGGCCCTTCTTATAATTTCGATCTGCATTTTCGCAGGCTTCCTCTATGGCGAGTATTACATAGGATGTAAAGTGGATAGTTTACCGTCCGGGATACATCAAGTGACATTGTTCAGCAGGATAGTAACTGCGGGGGTAATAGTATCATTTGTTTCGCTTATATTTTCATTTATAAAAAAGTTCAATAAAATAAATGCATAAATTGCAATTTCAAATTGAACACTTTTTGTAAAAATCAAGCTACATGTACTTTGACAACTGAATACACATGATCAAGGAATTCATCAAACAGTTCCTCGGGAGTGGCATATCCAAGGTGTTTCCTTGGAAGAGCATT
>JAYFPY010000052.1:0-33524 GCA_034927505.1 Eubacteriaceae bacterium | reverse complement strand
GGTACAATATACCTTTGAAAAGATCCAGTGACTATAGCGTGGAGGCTACACCTGTTCCCATCCCGAACACAGCAGTTAAGCTCCACTGCGCTGATGATACTTGGCGGGCGACTGCCTGGGAAAGTAGGACGTTGCTGGTTTTTTTTCTGGCCCCATGGTCAAGCGGTCAAGACACCGCCCTTTCACGGCGGTAACCCGAGTTCGATTCTCGGTGGGGTCACCACAGTAAAAGCCTTGCAAACAGTTGATTTTTCAACGGCGCAAGGCTTTTTTAGTTTTTGATCATAAATTTGCCTCCGGTGGAGACAGCGTGGTATAATGTAAACCTAAATCAAGTGGGATGAATATGGAAATTTAAGAGGACCAAAAATGGGGAGAAGAAAACAGGGATTCACATTGGTTGAAGTCATAGTGGTTCTGGTAATACTTGCGGTTTTAGCTGCAATACTGGTGCCGTCCATGATCGGATGGATAAACAAGGCGGAAAAAAAGACCGCTGTTTCAGAATGTAAAAGGGTAGTACAGGCTCTGCAGGTCGAAACAACAGAAGAATATTCCAAGGGAAAACTGTCTTATGCAAACTTGCATGAAGCAATGCCTGCTGTTTTGAAACTTGCAGAAGCAGAAGGCAGCATCGAAGATATGATCTGCGACATGGACAGGGCAAAAATAACATCGCTGGTCTACAAGGCGGAAAACGGAAAATATGTTTTGTATGAGAATAAAACATATACAGTTTATGATAAGATGCCCGGAGTGGGTTCTGTCAAAAGCTATCAGAGAATGAGTATGAGTCTGCTTGAAAAAGCGGCTTCCATGAGCGGAAATGTATGGGATAATCTGCGAAAACTGTACCGGCAGGAATACGGGGGCGATTATCCGGCTGTTTCTGCTTTAGAGAAAGATATCTTGAAAAATGTCAGCGGCAGTACTTTGGATTCACTGACATGGAAACCGACTATACTGGGCAGTAGCGGGAAAGACGGCGTTATGATGGTGGCTTCTAACGGCACATCTGCAAATAACGCATATTTGATATATTATAACGGCAATTATTATTACCACGACAATGGGTATGGTAAAATAGATTCATCGTGGATCAGTGATAAAGGAGATTTCAACGTAAAGAACCTGACTGATCCGCCATCATCGGGAAGCCGATGGGTAAAGACAGAGATATAAAAGGAAAAACTAAATTATGTTTGAAAACGGAAGACTGCCGGTAATGGCATATATGTCCAGACAGGTGTTCGGCGATCCAAAGATCGAAAGACCTATGCACAGTCACGACTCCATCTGCGAACTGGTGCTGCTGTGTGAAGGCAGCGGCAGCTGCAGGATCGACAACAGAATATATTCTTTGGAAAAAGGCGACGTGATATTTTACAACAGAGGAGAACCGCACGAGATGGTGTCCCGCAGCGAGACTGAAATGGGGACGTTTTGCCTGGGCATAGCCGATCTTCATTTGGCAGGCTTGGATGAAAACAAATTCACAGAAAGCTCAGCCGGGCATGTTAGAAAATCCGGCGATATGTTTGCTCTGATGAAGAACATATGCGAGCAGGTCTATCAGTTGGATCTGGAAAACGACGGATACGATTCCAGCGCACAGCTGCTGTGCGCTTCTCTGGTAAGTCTGGCAGTCCAGCTGCCCGGGAGACAGGAAGATGACATGCAGGATATGCAGATGGACGGGCCGAAGGGATTTGCCGGACAGGTAATGAATTTTCTGAACGAAAACTACACCGATGACATCGACATCGAAAAGATCGCAAAACATTTCAACTGCTCAGCATCATACGTATCTCACGAATTCAAGAAAGCCATCGGGATGGCTCCGGGAAAATACATCATGCAGAGAAGGATCGGCCTGGCTCAGAACTTTCTCATATCTACCGACATGCCTGTGACAGAAGTATCCCTTTCCGTGGGATACGACAATACAAACTACTTTTCCACACTGTTCACAAAGACAGTGGGTCGTACACCGAAGGAATATCGGAAACAGTATCTGGATCAGCTGAAGGGCAAACGCGATCAGCGATAGTGTACGGAGATAACAAAACAAAACGCCGGAGAAAAAACTCTCCGGTATTTTTGTGCAGAAAAGTGAAGATGAAGGGAAAAACCATGTCAAACATGGCCGGAACAGGCAAAATATCCGGCAGTAAAACGAAGGCGGCCACGAGGGGAGGGTGATAGAATAGCAGTATAAAACAAGAGGAAAAAGACAGGAGGAAAGACTGATGACAATGAATATATGCGGAGCTCCATGCTGCTGGGGCGTGGACGATCCAAAAAATCCATATCTGCCGCCATGGCAGAGAGTCCTTGAAGAAGCCGGGAAAGCCGGATACAGAGCCATCGAACTGGGCCCGTATGGGTACCTGCCGACGGATGCGGAAACTGTAAGCAGCGAGTTGAAAAAGAACGGACTGGCTGTGGTGGCGGCAGCTGTCTTCGAAGATCTGGTCAGCGAAGACCATCACCGGGAAGTGATGGAACAGGTGGAAGATATATGCCGGCTTATCACCGGGCTCCCGGGGCTTCCTATGCATGAAGGCCAGCATCGGCCAACGCCCTACCTTACAGTGATGGACTTCGGACATGACGAAAGAGATTATACAGCAGGTCACCCCGACAAAGCGCCAAGACTTTCCGCTGCAGAGTGGGAGCAGATGATGGAGCATATACGGGACATATGCGAGAAGGCGGCAGGATATGATATCAGACCTGTCATACATCCACATGCCGGAGGATACATCGAATTTGCAGACGAAATCGAAGCAGTCTGCAATGCAGTGCCATATGACACTGCGGGGCTGTGCCTGGATACGGGACACCTTTATTATTCCGGGATGGACCCTGCCCGGTGGCTGAGGAAATATGCGGACAGGGTAGACTACATACATTTCAAAGACGTAAACGAAAAAATCTACAGACAGGTGCTCAGTGAAAAGATAAGATTTTTCGATGGATGCGGCAAGGGCTCCATGTGTCCCATCGGCACAGGCGCACTGGATTATGAAGAAATCAGAGAAACGCTCAAAGACATCGGCTACAGCGGATATATCACAATAGAGCAGGAGAGAGATCCCAGAGATGCGGCGACCAGCCTGCGGGATGTTAAGGCAAGTGTGACTTATTTAAAAAATACAGGATACGAAATATAAACGGAGGGAAAGATATGTACTACGGAGAAAAAAGAATAGAAAGACCGATCCGCTGGGCTATGGCAGGCGGCGGCAGAGGATCACAGATCGGATACATACACAGATCAGCTGCACTGAGGGACTTCAACTTTCAGCTGGTGGCGGGAGCATTCGACATAGATCCGGAGAGAGGGAAAGACTTCGGCAAGAATCTCCATGTGGCAGAAGACAGATGCTACTCGGACTATAGGACCATGTTCGACGAGGAAGCAAAAAGAAAAGACGGCATCGAAGCAGTTTCCGTGGCGACTCCCAACGGGACCCATTACGAGATCGCAAAGGAGGCTCTTCAGGCAGGGCTCCACGTGGTATGTGAAAAGCCCCTGTGCTTTACGACGAAGGAAGCCGAAGAACTGGGGGAACTTGCCAAGGAAAAAGGCAAAGTGCTGGGAGTGACTTACGGATACTCTGGACATCAGGCAATCGAAGCGGGGAGGCAGCTGATCGCAGACGGAGCGCTGGGAAAAATCAGGATAGTCAATATGCAGTTCGCCCATGGCTTTCACAGCACAGCAGTGGAGAAAAATACGCCGTCTACCAAGTGGCGTGTGGACCCCAAAACGGCCGGGCCGTCGTATGTGCTGGGGGATCTGGGGACCCATCCTCTGTATCTGACCGAAGCAATGATGCCGGACATGAAAATCAAAAGGCTCATGTGCAGCCGCCAGTCATTTGTGGAATCAAGAGCACCGTTAGAGGACAATGCAATGACTATTATGGAGTATGAAAACGGAGCCGTGGGATACGCCTGGTCCTGCTGCGTGAATGCGGGAGCGATGCATAGCCAGAAGGTGAGGATCATCGGGGAGAAAGCCAGTATAGAATGGTGGGACGAAAGACCCAATCAATTGAAATATGAAATACAGGGCGAGCCGTCCAGAATTCTTGAAAGAGGGATGGACTATCTGAATGAAACTGCACTGAAATTTGACAGGATAGGAGCGGGACATCCGGAAGGACTGTTCGAGTCTTGGAGCAATCTGTACACGAAATTCGCAGAGGCAATGACAGCTGCCGACAAAGGAGAAAACATCGATTTTTGGTATCCGGGAGCGGAAGCCGGCATCAAAGGCGTCCGCTGGGTGGAAAACTGCGTGCGCTCTGCCGATAAAGGCGCTGTGTGGGTGGATTATAGATAGGACATGACCATATAGACAGGGGAAAAGCCGGCAACAACGTCGGCTTTTTCAGTGCCCGGTATTGACAGGACATAGGCAAATAGAATATAATTGTTTTGTTTCAGGGCGAGGCGAAATTCCTCACCGGTGGTAATGAGCATCAGCATCAGCTGTGCTACGAGTCCACGAGCCATAAGGTTGACCCGGTCAGATCCCGGGACCGACGGTACAGTCCGGATGAAAGAAACAAACATATTTTTATGTTGCGCTCTGGGACACCGGAGTTTTTTTAATGATCAAAATGAAAAGAGGACATAATGACTAATAAAACGACTAATATCAACGGACAAAAACCAACAGTCAAACTTGCGAAAATGGGAATGCTGGTAGCAATAGCCATCGTTCTTGTTGCTTTGATACATCTGCCGATAGTACCTGCAGTGCCGTTCATGGAATATGACCCGGCAGATATCCCTATACTTATAGGCTCATTTGCTTTCGGGCCTCTGGCAGGCCTGGTACTGACCGTGGTGACAGCCGTGATCCAGGGAGTCACAGTCAGCGCATCCAGCGGCATATACGGTATACTGATGCACCTTATTGCAACGGGAGTATTCGTTGTAGTCGCAGGCCTAATACACAGAAAGCACAAGAGAAAGAAAGCGGCTGTGCTTGCACTGGTCATCGGCACCCTGTCTATGGCAGCGGTGATGGTGCCGGCCAATCTGCTCATAACGCCGCTGTTCATGGGGACGCCGGTATCTGCAGTCGTAGCATTGATCCCATGGATAATACTGTTCAATCTTCTGAAAGCCGGGATCAATTCGGTAATTACATTCTTCCTCTACAAGAGGATATCCGGATTCCTGCATAAATAAGAGGACAGCTATGTATACTGAAGAGATCCCTTGGATAGAAGGCACTCCTTTGGGGCTGAAGATACGTGAGGTGGAATCCGTTCCGCCTCACATGCATGAAAATATCATAGAAATAATCTTCTGCCTGAAAGGTTCTGTAAAATTCGATTATGAATATGAACAATTCACGCTCCATGCCGGAGAATTCATATCTGTAGACAAGGATGCACATTATTTATATAACGGGGAAGATGATATTTGTGTATCTTTCTATATCGATCTTGAATGGTTCAAAGAAAAATATCCTTTTGTGACCAGCACTCTATTTGTGTGCGAGTTCTGTAAAGAGAGCATCACTCCTCACAGGGATGCGCATAACCGGCTGAAAGGAATGCTGCTGGCGCTGCTGTACTATCTTGGGAATTATGGAAAAGCTGATGAACTATTCAAAGAAACCCTTATATCAGGCACGGAAAAAATCGTTGATTTGTTTGTTGCGGCTTTTGACATAGTATTTTTTTACAGACCGGGGCTGAAAGTAAAACCTGAACTGCTGGAAAGATACAGGGAAATGAATCATTACATACAGACTAATTCTGAGGACAAGATATCTCTGAATACTATGGCCGAAGAATTTCATCTGACCGAAGCGTATGTTTCGGAATTCTTCAGATACTACAGCATCGGATTCAGAAAATGTCTTGGATACAACAGGACTTACAAGTCCGAAAAATACCTTCTGGCAACAGATATGAACATAAATGAGATATCCGAGAACTGCGGATTTTCAGATCCGAAGTACTATTACAGTGCTTTCAAAGAGTGGTACAAATGTACGCCCAAACAGTTTCGGGACAGTTACAGAGAAAAAATGGATCGGCCGTGCAAAGAAAATGTGTCTGACGTGGCCGGCGCATTCAAATTTATCAATTCTCTTATTCTCAAACATTATATGAATCTGTTTCTCGCCTGATTTATAGTCAAAATCAATAATTTTAGCATGAAAACAACAACAAAGCGTCCTTGCGGCAGGATGCGGTTTAGAGTATTCTGAAAATGATAACAGCGCTGTTTTGAAGTTATATCTTTTTTCAAATCAAGGAGGCATCTTTTGAACAATGAAAAAATGCAATTACCTTCTTTAGAGAGCGAACATCTTTTCTACATGGAGATCTTTCAAGGCACAGATCTGATGACTAAGGATCAGGAGGGAAGAGAACTTCTGATATCCTCCATCACAGGAGGCTGGTTTGAAGGGAAAGATCTGAAGGGAAAAGTGGAAGGCATAGGCGCAGGATATACAACTTTGCTGCCGCCGAACCAGAATGAACTGAACATGCGTCTGCTCATGCGGACGAATGACGACAGGGATATCATACTGGAATCATGCGGATTCCTGCTGCTAGATGCCGGTATGGAAAAGAAACTCGCTAAAGATGAACACGTGGATCCAACACAATACTATTACAGGTTTTATCTCCGCTTTCAGACTGCAGATCCCGGATACAGCCGGCTCAATGGTCGATGCGGAATCGGAGTTGCGGGAATAAAAAACTGGTCCACAGTATGCTTCGATGCCTATATTATTAAATGAAGAGGAGGACGAAATGAGTGAATCAAATAATCTTCAGGAAACTAAACTAAAGAGGACATTGACATTGCCTCTGATAATAATGTTCGGGCTGGCTTATCTGGCACCGACTGTCGTTTTCAATTATTACGGACTTTTTACGCCAAGTACGGGTGGGATGTATCCGTTGGCGCTGATACTGACCACTATAGTCATGATATTTACGGCGCTCAGTTACAAACAAATGGTAAAAGCTTATCCGGTGGCAGGATCAGCCTATACATATGTCAATAAATCGGTGCAGCCGCATGTGGGATTCATGGCAGGATGGATGATGCTGCTGGATTATCTGCTGCTGCCGATGATCTGCTACCTGCTTTTGGGCGTATACATCAATGAGTATTTCCCGAACATACCTGTATGAATCAGCGTTGTAATCATCGCGGCTATAGGCATGATGATCAACATTATTGGGATAAAGACAGCCAGCATAATCGAAACCATAATTACTTGCGCAGCGATCGGATTTACGATTTTCTTCATAATGGTTGTGATAAAATATGTGACGGATGGAAGCGGAGCTGGAACGGTATTCGATCCGACGGCTTTCTATAATCCGGATACTTTCGTGTTCAAAAACGTGATGGCGGCTTCGGCCATACTGTGTGCATCGTTCCTTGGATTCGATGCCGTAACAACACTGGCTGAGGAAGCAAAAGAACCGGACAAAGTTATGGGAAAGGCAATAATGGGAGTTGTCATAGGAGCAGGCATACTGTTTGTAATAACAGCTTACTTCGCACAGATCGCATGGCCTGATGCCTATGCAAATATCAAAAATCCAAACGCGGGTATATTTGAACTGTTTCCAAGGATCAATTCATGGATGGGAAATGCATTCTTTGTTATCGACAACTGTGGAAGTTTTGTATGTGCTATGGCAGGAATGGGTGCTGTCTCTAGGATCATGTATGGCATGGGGCGCGACAACATACTGCCGAAGAAATTTTTCGGACATCTGTCAAAGAGATTCAAGACGCCGGTATACAATATCATACTTACAACACTGATTGCGATGACAGCTATATTCTATGCGGATAATGTTATGGGAGCTGCTTCGCTGGTGGCGTTCGGTGCAGTGTGCGGCTTCTTCCTGGTCAACCTGTCGGTGATATTCCACTACTATATCAAGGGTAAAAAGCGAAAAGGATTCGACATGTTCAGGTACCTGATCGCACCGGCGATCGGCATGATCACACTGGTAATAGTGTTCTGGTACATGGAGTCGGCGGCGAAGATACTGGGGCTGATCTGGATGGCTATAGGTATCGTGTATCTGGCAATAAAGACAAAAGGTTTCAGGCAACTTCCGCCGGAAATGAATCTTGACGAATAAACTGCAGTAATAACGGAGGCATAAAATGAAATTTATAAATTCAAAGATATATACAGGGAACAAAGACGCTCTGTGGGCGGACACCCTTGTTACAGACGGTGAAATGGTCAAATATTGCGGGGACAAGAAAAATTGCGGTATAGAAGACCCGGAGACTTATGACATGAAGGGCAGGATGATCATCCCCGGCATCATAGACAGCCATACTCACCCGGGCATGGTGTCGCAGAGTTCGTGGCATATAAAACTGCCGTGGACAGACGATGTGGATGAACTCCTGACATTCGTAAAAGACTACGCCGAAAAACATCCAAAGGAAGAGGAACCGTTCCTGTACTTCGAATACTATCCGACATCCATGTTCGGAGACAAAGGCCCGACAAAGGAACTTCTTGACAAGGCCGTTTCGGATAGGCCTGCAATGTGCCAGGATTTCGGCGAGCATCTACACTGGTACAATTCAAAAATGCTGGAGATGATGGAAGTGACAAAGGATACGCCGGATCCTGTGCCCGGCCTGGAAATGTTCGTTCGCGATGAGAATGGAGAACCGACCGGCTGGGGCAGGGAACTGGTCCATCTGAAATTTGCTGAAAAGCTGTTTGCCAACATTGAATGGGAGCCGCCGGTGGAAATGACGCCGAAGCTGATGATGCCCTTCTTCGAATTTCTAAGCGAACACGGGATATGCGCCATGGCTGACGGAATCGTTGAGGGAGAAGCTCAGATGAAAGCGATGAGCAAACTGGACAGGCAAAACAAGCTCCATGTATATTACGACGGTATAGTTAGATTTTGGAGCAGAGAAGATCTGCCGGGGAAAATAGAAGAACTGAGAAAATATCAAAAGCTGTACACCGGAAAACATATAAAGATAAATACCCTGAAATTGTTCCTTGACGGGACAAATGAAAGCGGAAACAGTGCTATGTTGTCACCTCATCTAAATGACCCGACAGGGACCAACTACGGCGAAATAAAAATGGAGAAAGACGAACTGGCAGACTGCTTCCTCCTGTGCAACAGGGAAGGTCTTGACGTGCACATACATATGGTGGGAGACCGGGCTTTCCGGACCGGCTGCGATGCGGTGGAAAAGGCAAAGAAAATGGCAGCCGAAGAGGGCACGCCATGGACCATGGAAGTAATATTTGCCCACTGTGAAATAATAGATCCGGCAGACATGAAAAGACCTGCAAAACTGGGCATAACCATTGACTGGTCATGCCACTGGTCGGGTGGATATTTCGGAGAGGAAGGAATGCTGTTTTTTCCGGAAGAAAAATGGCGCAGGATGTATCAGTTCAATCCGATCATAGACAGTGGAGCTCTGGTGACATTCTCCAGCGATGTTGTAACGTTCTACGAGCTTCACAGAGCGGATCCGTTTTTCAGCATGCAGGTAGCTGCCACCAGAGTTGATCCGGAATTCCCGCTGGATCCGAAAAAATACCCGGGCAGCGTGCGCCCGCCGGAAAGTGCAAAATTGTCGCTGGAAAACCTGTTTGAGGGATATACTATAAACGGAGCAAAGCAGATGCACATGGAAGACAAACTGGGTTCTCTGGAATCGGGCAAGATCGCGAATTTCAATATAATATCTGCAGACCCGTTCAAAACAGAAAAAAACAAAATAAAGGACATTGGATTTGATGCGGTATTCTTTGAAGGAAAACTTATTCATGGAAAGATACCGCAGAAATAAAAAAGCAATACAAGAGAACTGACCTCCAAAGAGGACCGTGAAACTAACGGTCGGAGGTCAGTTTTTGTATGGCATGCTATGATATATCAGGAATTTGTGTTAAAATACATGCTATGAAAGAAATAGTAATGAAGACCGAAGAAGACACAAAAAAGTTTGGACTGCAGCTGGCTGAAGACGCTGCGCCCGGACAGGTGATCGCTCTCATGGGGGATCTTGGAACAGGAAAGACCGCCCTGACAAAATACATAGCGGAAGGACTGGGTATAATTGAAAACATCACCAGTCCCACGTTTACCATAATACAGGAATACCACAGCGGCAGGCTGCCGCTATATCATTTTGATGTCTACAGAGTTTCCGACCCGGATGAAATGTTCGAGATAGGATATGAAGAGTATTTTTACGGAAACGGGATATGCGTTGTTGAATGGGCGGATCTTATCGAAGATCTGCTGCCCGAAGACGCGAAGATAATACATATAGAATACGGCAGCAATGAAAATGAAAGGATATACAGATGCTCATTTTAGCCATCGAGACCACAGGCCCAAACTGCTCTGTGGCCCTTTTGGACAACGACAGTGTAATAACTGAAATACAAAGCGAAGATGTACTCAATCATCTTCAGACACTGACACCGATGATAGAAGAACTGATGAATATGACCGGTCACAATGTGAAAGATATGGACAGGATCGCAGTATCCGTAGGGCCCGGATCGTTTACCGGCATCAGGATAGGAGTATCCACAGCACGCGCTCTGTCACAGGTGACAGGGATAAAACTGACAGCCGTACCGACGCTGTTCGCATTCGGATGCGGAGAGAGAGACGGAGACAAGGTCATATGCCCTGTATTCGACGCAAGAAGGAATCAGGTCTACGCCGGAGCTTATCGGGACTGCGAAGAGATAGTGCGGGGGGGCCCATATATGCTGGATGGATTTCTGGAAAAGCTGGAACCTTATGATGATTTCTATTTCATCGGCGACGGGTTGAACCCCTATGAAGAGGCAATAAAAAAATGGGCCGCCGATCACGATAAGAAAATAGAAACAGGACTGAAATATCAGACGGCGGGATATGTGGCGGAAATGGCTGCGGACATGCAGAAAAATCCTGAGACCTTCGGCAACTGCCTGGATATGGAATATGAACAGCTGGAGCCAAACTACATGAGGATGGCCGAAGCCGAGAGAAAACTGAAAGAAAAGAAGTGAAGAAAGAATGAGTGAACTGATCATAAGGAAGGCGGATCACCGAGATATAGACACCCTGGCGGAAATGGACAAAGAATGCTTTTCCAGCCCGTGGAGCAGGGAATCATTCAGACAGGAAATGGACGAGAGCAAAGTGGCTTTCTACGTCATCGGTGAGATAGACGGCGTACCGGCCGGTTACGCCGGTATGTGGTGCATAGTCGATGAAGGACACATCACAAACGTAGCAGTACTTCCGGATTACAGAGAAAAGCAGGTGGGCAGCAGACTGATGGAGGTCATACTGGATGTGACTCACAGGAACGGCATAAAGGACTACACGCTGGAGGTAAGGCGCAGCAATAAGGCGGCGCTGGCGCTGTACAGGAAATTCGATTTTGAAGAAGCGGGGGTAAGACCGCGGTACTATGAAGATAACGGAGAAGATGCCATAATAATGTGGCGCAGGGAAAAATGAAAGACGGAAAAACAATTACATTAGCAATAGAAAGCAGCTGCGATGAGACGTCCATAGCGCTGATGGCCGACGGCAGAGAAATACTGTCCAATGTCATATCCAGTCAGATCGACATCCATAAGGCTTATGGCGGCGTGGTTCCGGAGATCGCCAGCAGGCATCATCTGACCAACATCAACCGAGTGCTGGATCAGGCGCTAAAAGAGGCGAAGACCGACTTGGATCAGGTAGATCTCATAGGAGTCACATACGGCCCGGGACTGGTGGGAGCTCTTCTCATCGGACTGGCGACGGCCAAGGCGCTGGCGTTGACAACGGGAAAGCCGCTGGTGGGG
Organism: Eubacteriaceae bacterium; assembly: GCA_034927505.1. GTDB lineage: Bacteria > Bacillota > Clostridia > Peptostreptococcales > Anaerovoracaceae > RUG100. The sequence goes on along the minus strand of JAYFPY010000052.1, from coordinate 21,649 downwards.
GTCCATCATCTGCAGGGGCACATCAGCGCGAACTATATAGAACACAAAGAACTGGAACCGCCGTTCATGGCGCTGGTTGTCTCGGGAGGCCATACCAGCATAGTGGATGTGACCGGATACAATGAATGCAAAGTGTTGGGAGGGACCAGAGACGACGCGGCAGGCGAGGCTTTCGACAAGGTGGCAAGAGTCCTGGGCCTGGGATATCCGGGCGGACCGAAGATCGATAAGATCGCAAAGGAAGGGGATCCTAATGCGGTGGAATTCAAAAGAGTGTATCTGGAAAAGGATTCGCTGGATTTCAGTTTCAGTGGGATCAAGACCGGCGTGCTCAATTATGTCAATAAAGAAAAACAGGCCGGCCGGGAGATCAATGTGCCGGATGTCGCAGCAGGATTTCAGCAGGCGGTGCTGGATGTGATCGTGGACAAGGCTGTGGGAGCAGCTGTGGACCGCGGTGCAGACAAACTTGTGATTGCCGGCGGAGTGGCGGCCAACAGCAGGCTGAGAGATATGCTGAAAGAAAGATGCGAAGAAAAAGGGATAAAGCTGTATGTGCCTTCGCCGGTGCTGTGTACAGACAACGGCGCCATGATAGGGTGTGCGGCTTACTATAAATACAAGGCAGGAGAAACAGATGACCTGGCGCTGGATGCAGTGCCGGGGTTACCGTTATGATAATACTTAGTGCAAAGAATATAACAAAAGAATACGGTACCGATGTGATACTGAAAGATGTTTCCTTTCACGTAAACAAGGGAGACAGAGTCGGGATCATCGGGGCTAATGGAGCGGGCAAGACTACCCTGCTGAAGATACTCACCGGAGAGATGAACCAGAGCTCCGGGGATTTTTTCGTTGCCGGAGACACGACGGTGGGTTACCTGAAACAGAAAGATGATTTCGGCGATGCGGGGACCGTCATAGGAGCTGTGGAAGAGATATTCAAGGAACTGGCAGCTATGGAAAAAGAACTGCCGGAACTTTCGGAAGCCGCAGCGGCGGCCACAGGTGAAGAGGCCCATGCGCTGCTGAAACGATATGACGACAAGAGAGAAGAGTTCGCACGGCGGGGCGGGTACTCATACAAAAGCGAGATGAGAGGCGTGCTGACCAGCATGGCTTTTGGAGAAGACATGTACGAAAAGGATATATCGACACTGTCCGGTGGAGAAAAGACCAGGCTGGCCCTGGCCTGCCTCCTTCTGAGAAAGCCGAATCTGCTGTTCCTGGACGAACCGACCAATCACCTGGACATTGGGACCCTGAAGTGGCTGGAGCAGTATCTGAAGGCTTATCGGGGGACTATCCTCATCGTCAGCCACGACAGATATTTTCTCAACGAAACAGTCAACAAAATTTTCGAAGTAGAAAACCACAGATTATATATATATAACGGCGATTATGAAACATTTGCCGATCAGAAGCGGCAGCGCAGGGAAGAAGAAATGCGCCGCTACAATTCTCAGAAAAAAGAGATCGAAAAACAGGAAGACATAATCAGACGATTCAAAGGCAGGGGGACGGAAAAGCTGGCAAAGAGGGCTGCCAGCAGAGAGAAAAAGCTGGAGAAAATAGTACGGATCGAAAAGCCGCAGCAGACAATGGGCAAAATGAAGATCCATTTCAAAGAAAAATTCGAAAGCGGCAAAGACGTTATTTACGGCGAAGATCTGGCCAAGAGTTTCGGACGGGGCAGTTCAAAAAAAGACCTGTTCGAAAACGTGGATCTGGATATCAAGAGAGGCGAGAGGATCTGCATAGTAGGTCCCAACGGCATAGGAAAGACTACACTGATGAAGCTGATAATGGGGCAGCTGGAGCCTAACGCCGGCTATCTGAAGATAGGACATAATGTTGATTTCGGATACTACGATCAGGAGCAAAAGCTTCTCACGGACAGCAACACAGTTCTTGAGGAACTGAAGGAATCCTACAGACTGTATACGGATACGGAAATGCGTTCCATACTGGGAAGGTTCCTTTTCAGAGATGAAATGGTGTTTCTCACTGTGGGCGCCCTTTCCGGCGGAGAAAAGGCCAGACTGTCCCTGGTAAAACTGATGCTGTCAGGAGCAAACGTCCTCCTGATGGACGAGCCGACCAATCATCTTGACATTGATTCCAAAGAGGTATTCGAAGATGCTCTGATGGATTTTCCGGGCACGCTGATAGTTGTATCTCACGACAGATATTTTCTCAACAAGATACCTACCAGAATACTGGAGCTGTCCCATGAAGGCGTAACTGAATATCTGGGCAAGTACGACTACTACACTGAAAAGAAACAGGAGATCGATTCCGGCAGGAACTACCTGGACGAACTGGGAGGAAAGACCGTAAAAGCCGATTTACCGGCTGTGATGGGAAGCGCGGAAGAAAGAAAAAAAAGAAAGGCCGAGGAAGCCGAAGAACGGAGAAAGAAAAGACAGCAGGAACAGGCCGAAGCGGACATCACCGAGACAGAAAAAGCCATCGATGAACTGCAGGAGAAAATGTGCAGCGAAGAGATAGTGAATGATTATTCGAAACTGGCTGAAATGAACGGAAAGCTGGAAGAACTGAACCAAAAGCTGATGGATTTGTATGAAAAATGGTTGCAATAGACAGGCCTTGTGGATATAATAGATTAGAAGTTTATAAAATGGAGGTAAACATATGACATTTGATAAAATAAAGGAAATAATCGTAGAACAGCTGGGCGTTGAACCCGATGATGTGAAAATGGAAACTCACCTGATGAAAGATCTGGAAGCTGATTCACTGGATGCTGTTGAGATCATTATGGCTATCGAAGAAGAATATGATATCGAAGTACCTGACGAAGAGGCAGAAAAATTCCAGAAAGTTTCAGATATCGTGAATTACGTTGAGGGAAAGAGCAACTGATCATGCCAAAGAACGCAAAGATATCCAATGCGGTCATAAAAAGACTGCCGAGATACAGACGTTATCTGGGTGAACTGAAAAAGAAGGGTGTCAGCAAGATATCATCCAACGAATTCAGCAGACTGATCGGATATACGGCGTCGCAGATAAGACAGGATCTGAACAACTTCGGAGGATTCGGACAGCAGGGATACGGCTACAACGTGAATGATCTGTATTCTGAGATCAGCGCCATACTGGGGCTGGATCAGAAGTACAAGATGGTGATCGTGGGTGCGGGAAATCTGGGGCAGGCTATTGCAGGATATACTCATTACTATAAATCGGGATTCATCGTAGACAAAATTTTCGAGGTCAACCCGAAGATGATAGGAATGAAGATCAATGACATTGAAGTCCTGGACTACGAAAAACTGGTAGAGTATGTGGAAGAACATGATATCGAAATGGGTATCATATGCACCACCAAGGACAGTGCACAGGAGGTCGCAGACAAACTTTGCTTTGCAGGGGTCCACGGCATATGGAACTTTGCTCCTGTGGACATAGAGGTACCGTCAAGGGTGGCTCTTGAAAATGTCCATCTGTCGGACAGTTTGTATTCTCTGGCTTATCACATGAATAAAAACAAATAAAAAAATAAAATAACCGTTTCGGCGATCCGAAACGGTTATTTGTTTACAATCATTCTTTGATTATTCAGGCTGTGCAGCGTCTGTAGGACATGCCTCAGCACAAGCACCGCAGTCGATGCAGGCATCTGCGTCGATAACGTGGATCCCGTCGCCTTCAGTAATTGCCTCTACAGGACATTCGCTTGCGCAAACTCCACAGTTGATGCATTCATCAGTAATTTTGTAAGCCATGATTTTTCCTCCTTGTATAGTAAGATATCTTAATGATAGAATAATAACATAGGAAACAGGAGATGTAAAGATGAAAGTATATGCTTTGTCAGGAAAAAGCGGCACAGGAAAGAGCTATCAGGCTATGAATATATGCAGAGAAAAGGGAATCGAAAGTATTATCGACGATGGCCTTTTCATATATAAAAACGAGATACAGGCGGGAAAGAGTGCAAAACGGGAAGACACAAAGATCGGCGCAGTAAAGACAGCACTCTTCCATGATGACGATCACAGAGATCAGGTGGTGCGAGCCATAAAAAAAAGAAACCCGGCTTCTATACTGGTCATCGGGACATCCGACGGCATGATATACAAGATCATAAATAGACTGAAACTCCAGGATGTGGATGAAATGATCCACATTGAAGATATAACTACGGAAAAACAGCGGGAGATAGCGGGAAAACAGCGTTCTCAACAGGGGAAACATGTAGTGCCGGCACCGTCAGTACAGCTTAAGAGGCAGTTTTCCGGGTATTTCATGCACCCAATGCGTATGTTCAAAGGCTGGAATCTGGGCAGAGATGCGGACAGTGAAAAATCGGTAGTAAGGCCTACATACAGCTATCTGGGGAATTTTTTCATATCGGACCGGGTAATAACAGACATAGTGGAACAGACCGCAGACAGAACGGACGGCATAGCTGCAGTGATACGCACATTTGTGGAGAACCGGGCAGGCGAACTGCGGCTAACAGTACTGGTGACGACTGCTGCGGACAGGAACGCCTTCGAAGTATGCGGAAGCCTGCAGGAAAGATGTACCCGCGTTATAGGAGACATGACAGCGTTCAATGTCAAAGGCATAGATGTAGAAGTGCGGGGCCTTGGATGAGCAGGATAATACTCAGCGGAGGATCAAATTTCCGCCCCGACCATACATTCGACTGCGGACAGTGCTTTAGATGGGACAGGGAAGAAGACGGCAGTTATACCGGGATCGCAGGAAGAAAGATCGCGCGCATATACGGCAGCGATGAACGCATCATCATAGAAAGCCCGGACAGAACAGCAGACAGAGTCTTCTGGGAGAACTATCTGGATCTGAACAGGGATTACGGCAAGATCCGCGATTACCTGGGGAAACGGGATACAGTGATCCGTGAAGCCATGGAATTCGGCAGAGGCATAAGGCTGCTGAACCAGGACAAATGGGAAACACTGATTTCTTTTATTATTTCTGCAAACAACAATATACCCAGAATAAAGAAAAATATAAATATGCTGGCGGAAATGTTCGGAAAACCGGCCGGAGGATTCAGAGGCAGGGAATTTTATGAACTGCCGGAGCCGGAAGTGCTGGCGCAGCTTACAGAAAAGGACCTGGCTCCGATCAGGCTGGGATACCGGGCGCCTTATCTCATAAAAACGGCAAAGATGGTGACAGACGACGGCTGCTGCATCCGGGAAGACCGGCTGCGCGGATATGTGGGCGTAGGGCCGAAAGTGGCAAGCTGCATATCTTTGTTTGCCTTCGACAACGTAGACAGCTTTCCCATAGACACATGGGTAAAGCAGGTAATGAACAAACTGTACGGCATCGATAAAAAGGACACGGAGGCTATGAAAAAGCTGGCAGAGGATAAATTCAGCCCTTACGGAGGCATCGCACAGCAGTATCTATTTTACTTTATACGAGAAAAATCCTGAAAACCCCTTGACATATGGCAAAAATCGAATAGAATAATATTTAGCACTCGAAGTTACTGAGTGCTAACAGAGAAAAAAATATATAAACATAAATGGAGGTAAATTAAATGAGTTTTGGAATCAAACCATTAGGCGACAGAGTCGTGATCAAAAGACTGGAAGCAGAAGAAAAAACAGCAAGCGGTATCGTACTGCCGGGACAGGCAAAGGAACAGCCGCAGATGGCGGTAGTAGTAGCGGTGGGACCGGGCACTGAAGAGGTCGACATGGAAGTCAAAGCCAAGGACGTAGTTATATTCTCGCAGTATGCGGGAACAGAAGTGAAATATCAGGGCGAAGAATACACCATTCTGGCACAGAGAGATATTCTGGCAAAGGTAGAGAAATAAGGAGGAATAAAAAATGGCTAAAGAAATAAGTTACGGAGAAGACGCAAGGAAAAAACTGCTGGCAGGAGTGGACAAACTGGCTGATACAGTCAAGATCACTCTTGGACCAAAGGGAAGAAATGTACTGCTGGACAAAAAGTTCGGAGCACCGATGATAACTAACGATGGAGTTACCATCGCAAAAGAGATCGAACTGGAAGATGCAGTTGAAAATATGGGAGCGCAGATCGTCAAGGAAGTTGCCAGCAAGACAAACGATGTAGCCGGCGACGGTACTACTACAGCGACTCTTCTGGCTCAGATAATAATCAAAGAAGGATTCAAGAACGTTGCGGCAGGCGCAAACCCGATGATCCTCAAGAGAGGCATACAGGGCGCTGTCGATACAGCAGTTGCTCAGATAGAAAAGAATTCAAAGGCAGTAAAGGGGAAAGACAGCATAGCTCAGATCGCAGCCGTTTCCGCAGCTGACGAAGAAATAGGGAACCTGATCGCCGAAGCAATGGAAAAAGTAGGCAAAGACGGAGTCATCACAGTCGAAGAGAGCAAGACTATGGGAACCACTCTTGAAGTCGTTGAAGGAATGCAGTTCGACAGAGGATATCTGTCGCCTTACATGGCCGGCGACATGGAAAAGATGGAAGCCGTACAGGACAATCCGTACATTCTGCTGACCGACAAAAAGATCAGTAATATACAGGAACTTTTGCCGCTGCTGGAGCAGGTGGTGAAAACAGGAAAGAAACTGCTCATAGTTGCAGAAGACATCGAAGGCGAAGCTCTGGCAACGCTGGTGGTAAACAAACTGAAAGGCACATTCGACTGCGTAGCAGTAAAGGCTCCGGGTTTTGGAGAGAGAAGAAAAGCAATGATGGAAGACCTGGCGATTCTGACAGGCGGAACAGTGATCAGCGAAGAGCTGGGATATGACCTGAAAGAAACTACACTGGACATGCTGGGCAGTGCGGCGACAGTAAAGGTAGACAAAGAAAACACGACAATTGTCGGCGGTTCAGGGACCAAGAAAGATATACAGGCAAGGATCGCTCAGCTGAGAAAGCAGATAGACGAAACCAATTCGGATTTCGACAGAGAAAAGACTCAGGAAAGACTTGCAAAACTCACAGGCGGCGTAGCTGTGATCCAGGTAGGAGCAGCAACAGAGACTGAGCTGAAGGAAAGGAAACTTAGGATCGAAGATGCACTGAATGCAACCAAAGCAGGCGTTGCAGAAGGCATCGTACCGGGAGGCGGCGTTGCACTGGCAAATGCTATTCCGGCTGTATCAAAATACATCAAGGAACTGTCTGGTGATGAAAAGACAGGTGCAGCAATCATCATGAGAGCATTGGAAGAACCTGTAAGACAGATTGCTGAAAATGCCGGATTCGAAGGCAGCGTAGTGGTCGCAAAGATCATAAGCAGCAAAGCCGGCATAGGATTCAATGCCAGCACAGAACAGTATAAAGACATGATCAGCGAAGGAATCGTGGATCCTGCAAAGGTAACAAGATCTGCACTGCAGAACGCAGCTTCTGCTTCGGCAATGCTGCTGACTACAGAGGCGGGAGTCTCAGACATCAAGGAAGACGAACCCGCTATGCCGCCGATGGGCGGAGGAATGCCGGGCGGAATGCCGGGCATGATGTAGACCTGACCGTTATACAGTACAAAAAAACAGCGCTTAATGACATATTCCACACATTTCCGGGAAATAAGGATACTATGTAGTTGCATCATTAAAGAAGCGTTTCGAAAGAAACTTTCTTTAACATCAATCTCTGATCCTAACCCTGGAGATGAAGCATTGACCCGTCTACCCCGGCGGGTCTTTGCATTTCATACATTCATACAGTCTGCGGTGCAGTTTATACAATGCACCGCCTTTTTTTTTGCAGACCGTGGTATATTCAGACCATAGTTAATAAGTCAATCGATAGGGAATCAATATATTTGAAAGGCGTTCGGATCGGCAGATCGGGGCCCCTTTCAATACTAATCGGAAAAGATAAATAGTTTCAAATAGAAAAGAACTGCCCGATATCCGAAAGGATCTTCGGGCAGCTCTTTTTATTGCATTCACAATGGGTTTGATATACAATAATTAGGTATAGTTAAAAGAAACGAGGTATAGAAAATGTCAGATTATAAATTCAATACAAAATGTGTACACGGCGGATACAAGGCTGAAAACGGACAGCCCCAGACACCGCCTATAGCAATGAGCACGACATATAGATATTACGATGTCAAAGATGTTGCCGACTGGTTCGATCTCAACGGAGAGCACTGTGCATACAGCAGACTGGACAATCCAACAGTAGGATATCTGGAAAAGAAATATGCAGAGCTGGAAGGCGGCTCCATGGCGATCGCAGCTTCGGCAGGGATGTCGGCTTCTCTGATCGCTATATTCAACATAGCGAGCGCAGGGGACCATATCATAGCCAGCAAGAGCGTTTACGGAGGGACATACAATCTCTTCGACGTCACATTTAAAAGAATGGGCATCGACTGTACCTTCATAGATCAGGATGATCCGGCAGAGACGATACTGGCGGCGGCAAGACCGGAGACAAAGGCAATATTCGCCGAATCGCTGGGCAACCCGGCGCTGACGGTACTGGACTTTGATAAATTCTCGAAGATCGCAAAGGAAATAGGCGTGCCGCTGATAGTGGACAACACGCTGGCTTCTCCGGCTCTGTGCAGACCTCTGGAACTGGGAGCCGACATAGTCGTGAATTCAACGACCAAGTATTCCGACGGACATGCCAACTGCATAGGCGGCATCGTTGTAGAGAAGGGGACTTTCGACTGGGCCGCATCGGGCAAATATCCGGGCATGACAGAACCGGACGAAAGTTATCATGGACTGAAGTTCTACGAAAAATTCGGCAGTGTGGCTTACTCGGTGAAACTCCGTGCGGAAATGCTCAGAGATCTGGGCTGCGCTATGTCGCCGATGAACGCCTATATGACATGCCAGGGGCTGCAGACTCTTCATCTCAGAATGGAAAGGCACAGCAGCAATGCGCTGGCTATGGCAAAATTCCTGAAGAACCATCCTATGGTGGACTGGGTGGAATACCCGGGGCTGGAAGGCGACAAATACTACGACCTGGCGCAGAAATATATGCCGAAGGGACAGAGCGGAGTCCTGTCATTTGGAGTGAAGGGCGGACGGGCAGCCAGTGAGAGCTTTATAAATCATATAGAACTTGGCAGCCTGGTGGTACACGTTGGAGATATAAGGACCAGCCTGCTCCATCCTGCCAGCGCAACTCACAGACAGATGTCTGAAGCGGATCAGATCGCAGCCGGGATCAAACCGGAACTGATCAGGGCTTCTATCGGCATCGAAGACATAGATGATATTATTGCAGATTTCGATCAGGCACTGAAAAAAGTGGAGAGTGAAAAATAATGCCTTTGATAATTCCCAACGAATTACCGGCAGCGGGAGCGCTGTTAAAAGAGAATATATTTACTATGGACGAAGGTATGGCGGTCAAACAGGACATCAGGCCGCTGAAGATCGTCATAGTGAATCTGATGCCCACAAAGATAGCAACTGAGACACAGCTTGCAAGGGCTCTTTCAAACACGCCGCTGCAGGTGGAGCTGACTTTGGTATGCATGGATTCCCACGAAGCCAAACACGCAACGAGGGCCCACATGGAATCTTTCTACAAGACTCTCGACGATATAAAAAAGCAGAAATTCGACGGGATGATACTCACAGGCGCACCGGTGGAAAAGCTGCCTTTTGAAGAGGTGGACTACTGGGACGAACTGGAGGACATATTCGAATATGCAAAGAAAAACGTATACAGCAGTATGTTCATATGCTGGGGCGCCCAGGCGGCGCTGTACTATCATTACGGCATACAGAAGCATATGCTGGATCAGAAGATCTTCGGCGTTTTCCAGCAGAAAGTCGTGCGGCCGCACAACCCTCTCATGAGAGGGTTCGACGAGACTTTCTACGCACCCCATTCCAGACATACAGAGGTGTTCAAAAAGGATATACTGGAACATCCTGAGCTGCGTATACTGGCAGAATCAAAAGCCAGCGGGCCCCATATCATGAGCACTGAAAACGGCAGACAGATATTTGTGCTGGGGCATCAGGAATACGATAAAGAGACTTTGGCCAATGAATACTTCAGAGACATCGAAGAAGGAAAGAGCATAAACGTACCTCAGAACTATTTCGAAGACGATGATCCGGAAAAGGACATCATGTTCAGATGGCGTTCCCATGCCAGCCTGCTGTTCGGCAACTGGCTCAACTATTATGTATATCAGGCAACGCCGTTCGATATAGATTCTATGATACACAACAAATAAACCACACAGCCGAAGGGAGGGATCAGTCATGGACAAGAACGACAGAGTCCAGGCAGTAGACAGAGCACTGGATATCATCGAAGCCCTGGCCACCGAGCCGGAAGGGCTTGGCGTGACCGAGATCGCCCAGCGGGTGGAGCTGCACAAGACGACTGCCCACAGACTGATCGGCACTATGACCATCCGGGGATATCTGGAAAAAACAGAAGACGGCAGATACAAGATCGGCCTTAAACTGATCGGCGCAGTCAGCTGCTACATCAACAGCCTGGAACTGCAGACCGAGGCCAGACCTTATCTGGCGCAGATCACGGCAGACCTGGGGCTGACAGCCCACCTGGGAGTGCTTGACGGCGACAAGGTGGTCTACGTGGAAAAGATGGACGTGATATCTTCAGTAAAACTGTATTCGCAGATCGGGCTCCACGTTCCCGCACAGTGTTCATCACTGGGCAAATGCATTCTCGCAAAATATTCAAAAGAAGAATTGAGAGATGTGATGAGCAACTGCGATTTCATAAACTACACTTCAAATACCATTACCGATGCGGACGCTCTATATGATGAAGTCATGAAGGTGAGAGACCGGGGATGGGGCATGGACAATGAAGAATACAAAGCCGGGCACAGATGCATAGCCGCCCCCATATACGATTACAGGGGCGACATTATTGCAGCAGTCAGTGCCAGCGGCTCATCCAATATTCTAACTGAAAAACGGTTCAAAGAAATCTCCACATACCTAATGGGCATTTCAAAAGAGATTTCACGCACCATGGGATACAGCGAATGAGGAGCACCTGATCATTATCGGTGCTTTTTTCGTTTACGTCCGGCCAGCTTCGTTACATAGTAGGTGCCGCCGACGTACATCCCCATGATAGGGAGCACATCTCCCGGGCCGTTGTCGAGAGCGCCGGCATCATCTGAAAGCTGACTTCCGCTGTCGGCATCGGAGTCTTCGGAATCATCTTCGCCGGTCGTATCGTCAGAATAACTGTCGTCCGTTGTGCTGTCATCAGTCGTAGTATCATCCGAGTAGCTGTCGTCAGTGGTGCCTTCATCAGTTGCATTTTCATCTGTAGTATTTTGATCAGTAGTACTATCAGAACCATAAGTGCTGTTGTATTCTTCCGTTGCTGCCTGCACCTGTTCCGTGCCACGGCCGCACTGCGGCGCGCTGAGAGGACATTGCCTGTGGCAGGCAGTGCAGACCATGCTGCCCAGATATTCCTCAAGGGTCGGGTCGCCTTCAGCGGTCAGCATGTCTGATGATGAAGAAGAAGACGCAGAGGTCAGAGCAAGATCCGTATCCGAGGATCCACCGGAAGCCGAGATGCCGGAAGAGGCGGTACGATCCGATGTGTTCTTGCCCGCCGTAGCCGCTGCGGCATAAGCCGGGATATCATAATTGGTGCTGGCGATAAAGCCGTATATTATCAGACCGACGGCGGCAATGTTCCATACAAATTTGAAAGCAACACGCAGTCCGGGCAGCTGTTTGAAAGGTCTGGCCAGTACAGCAGCGATCATTTTTACGTGCATTCCGATATGTATCCCGATGACAGCCATAGTCAGATAAGCTGCCCAGTTGTGCAGCCATACCCATAAAGCTACGTTGTCAGCGGCAATAGAAGTCAGGATATCTTTGGATATGAGCACCCCGCTGATGCCGGTAAACAGAGCCAGCGCCAGCAGAGCGATATCCAGCATATATTTAAAAGTCACAAATCCGTATCCTTTTTTGAACATGTTGGGAACAGTTCTTTTCAGGAGGGGGATGTTGTAACCGATGTGTATAACGAACAGTCCCATCAGGCCGAGACCTATGGCTTCATGCCAGAAAGATCCGGTCAGGGAGTATATCATCAGTACTACCCAGAGCACTGTCAATCCTATATCAAAGATAATCTTTGCAGTCAGTTTTTTCAATTTCATCTCCATTTCTTGATTTTATTTGTAAACAACCATCTTTTATTATGGTGATAGCATAAATGAAGAACCTTAAAAAGAAATGAAAAGAACATAAAAAAACAGGGCCGGAAATATCCGGCCCTGTTTCGGGAAGGAATGATCGTGTTTAAACGGTCTATTTTCCAAAAGCGGTAAAGGAGAGCATCAAACCTCCGCATGTATTGATGCCATCGTCTTCATAACCGTATTCGCCGAATGTGAATTCAGTTATGAACGGGATATCTCCCACATGGTTCTTTATTTCCTTTACGACTTCTTCTATCCTCTTGTCTATGCCGGCCCGTCTGCCGCCGCAGTGTACAAGATGAAGAGCGCCTATGGGAGCGCCGATCTTTTCTTTCAGCTCATCCATGGTTTTGCCCACAGAAGCAATCAGCTCGTCTGTGCTGGCCTGCATCTGTATGACGGCAGTCCCCACAGCCATGTCGTTGCCCACATCCATTGAGTAGTCGTTGTTGCCGTTCATCGGATGTCTGATGGCGACCAGATCGCCCAGCCTGTCCTTAACGCCCAACGGCTCGTTGATGCATGTCACCAGCAGATTGCCGAACATCAATTTATCTTCCGGCTCGCCGGTCCATTCCGCGAATTTCTTGATAGCCGGCACGTGATCGATCTCCATAAGAGTCCTCTTGCCTTTCAGCTTTGTGATGACTCCCGCATTAGTAGTTTCGTTATAGGCGCCGGTGAATTTATTTGCAAAAGGTTTATCCGAGTAGAACAGGGCCACTGACACTCCATCCGGAGTCACCATCTGATCAGTGTAGATCAGCCATTCTCCCGCAATGGCATTGTCAGCTGCACTGCCGCCGAAGAAAGGAACTCTGCCGATGACATCTTCAATGCCCTTCAGATAAGTTTCTTCTTCTCCCGGAGGAGCCGACATGTAGAAATAATCAGGGGCAGTTGTTTTGCCTGCTTTCTTCATGGCTTCTTTGGCAACAGCAGCCCCCGTCGCTCGGGCATCACCCTGTTTCGGCATCCCGGCAACACCGACGGTGACGTCCGGATCTTCAATGGCCATGATGCCGACGAATCCATCCTGCCCGCCGACAAATCCGTCCGGCGTGATGACTCCGGTAAATGAGGTGTTGCCTATGAGAGGCACTCCCGGCAGTTCTTTGCCTATGGCCGCCAGCAGTTCTTTCTGATTGTACTGGACTCCGCTGTATACGAAAGCCATATTCGGGCTTTTCAGTTCCGCCTTTATTTTCTCTGCAGCTTCTTTTCCTGCAGCAGCTGCATCAGCCTGCATGCTCGATCCTGTTTTTGCGTTCAACATTGTACTCGCCTCCTAAAATATATTTTTAAGTACTATTGTTTTCACTCTCGTCATTTCGTCAAATGTGCACATTACTCCTTCATTTCCTATTCCACTGTGCTTCCATCCACCAAAGGGCTGCTCGAATGCTCTGAAAAAGCTGGCGCCGTTTATTACTGCTCCGCCGGCTTCCATAGCCTTTGCCACTTTGAAGGCTCTCTTCTGATCCTTCGTGAACACGCAGCTGGAAAGACCGAATGAAGACTGATTCGCGATTTCGATAGCTTCCTCGTCGGTGTCGAATCCGATGATAGGAACTACAGGTCCGAAAATCTCCATGTCTTTTGCCACTGCTGCAGTTTTCGGCACGTCCACGATCACTGTCGGATCGTAATAAGCTTTGTTTCTCTTGCCGCCCATTATGATCCTGCCGCCTTCTTTGACCGTCTGTTCCACTTCTTTTTCAACTTTGACAGCTGCCTGTTCGCTGATCAGACATGCTATCTGAGTGTCTTCTTCGGACGGGTCGCCGTACTTCATGGACTTGATCCTTGCCACAGCTTTCTCGGCGAATTCGTCTTTTATGGAGTTGTGGATCAGGAATCTTTTGCTGGCGCAGCACACCTGCCCGGTGTTGTACATTCTGCCCCAGATCATTTCCTCGACAGCCAGGTCAACATCGCCGTCGTCGAGAACTATGAAAGCGTCGTTGCCGCCCAGTTCAAGAGCTGTATGTGAAAGGTTGGCCGCAGCAGTCTTCGCTGTTTCGATGCCTACCTCGGTGCTGCCCGTAAGTGTGATCAGGTGGACTCTCGGGTCGGAAACGGCCGCGCTCTTTACTGAACCGGGAGCTGTCACGCACTGGATGGCTCCGTCGGGAACACCTGCATCCACCAGTAGTTCAGTCAGCTTCATCAGAGTCAGCGGGTTGTCCGAGCTGGGCAGTACCAGGGCTGCATTTCCCATCATCAGTGCCGGGGCGATCTTCTGATCATACAGGTCGCACGGGAAGTTGAATGGTATTACGCATGCCACTACGCCGATAGGCTCGCGGGTGACCAGCTGCAGATGCGTGTCCTGTCCGGGTTCGCTGCCCGGAGGGATGATGCTGCCGTAGTAGTGCTTGCCCGCTTCTGCGAAAGCTGAAAATCCTGTTCGGATATTTCCTATTTCTGCTCTGGCTTCCGTGATCGGTTTGCCGTTTTCCTGCATTAGGATCTGAGCCAGATCTTCAAAGTTATCGTCTACCAGATCCAGGAATCTATAAAGGACCTGAGATCTTTCGTGTACAGGCACCTTTTCCCATTCTTTCTGGCCTTTTACTGCCGCTGTGACAGCCATGTCCACATCTTCAGCTGTTGCTTTCGGGACATTGTCCACCGGTTTCCCAGTGGCAGGTGCGATCACATCGAAGGTCTGCCCACTTTTGCTGTCGACTTTTTTTCCGTCTATTATCATTTTCATTTTGGATTCCTCCTTTTTCTCTTCTATCGTTCTTATACATATATTTTATGTCTGAAAATTCAGATGGTCAATGGGAGGGGGTCCGCAATACGGCCGGGGTGTTCCGCAATGCGGAACGGAAAAGAGGCGGTTTGAAATGGCAAAAATCATTGAAAACTGCCCTTTTTTGTTATACAATGAATTATTAAAGAACGAAAAGATCAATAAGGAGGCACAAATGGCGACATATTACAAAGATCCATCAAGGACCTTCAACGAATATCTGTTGGTACCCGGATATTCCGCAAAGGGATGCATGGTGAAGAACGTTTCACTAAAAACACCTATAACAAAATTCAGGAAGGGCGAGGAGCCCGAGATAACTATGAATATCCCACTGGTTTCAGCGGTGATGCAGGCGGTGTCGGACGATAATCTGGCAGTGGCATTGGCGAAGGAAGGCGGGATTTCGTTTGTATTCGGATCTCAGACTATAGAAAACCAGGCGGAAATGATCAGGAAGGTAAAGGATCACAAGGCGGGATTTGTGACCAGCGACGCCAATATCCGTCCCGACCAGACTATGGCCGATGTGCTGGAATTGAAAAACAGCACGGGGCATTCGACGACAGCCGTAACGGACAGCGGAACGGCAGACGGAAAATTCCTGGGCATAGTCACCAGCAGGGATTACCGTGTCAGCAGAATGGATCCTGACACAAAGGTATCAGAATTCATGACTCCCTTTGAGAAAATAGTATACGGCAGGACGGGTATAACATTATCTGAAGCCAACGACATTCTCTGGGACAACAAACTTAATGCGCTTCCTATTATAGATGATAATCAGAGACTGACCCATTTTGTCTTCAGAAAAGACTACGATTCCCACAAGGCAAACCCCAACGAACTGCTTGACTCACGCAAGAGATATGTAGTGGGTGCCGGAGTAAACACAAGAGATTATGCGGAGAGGATACCGGCACTGGTAGAAGCCGGAGCCGACATCCTCTGCATCGACTCATCCGAAGGCTATTCGGAGTGGCAGAAGGATACTATAGATTTTGTAAGAGAAAAATACGGCGACAATGTAAAGATCGGAGCCGGAAATGTTGTAGACAAAGAAGGATTCAAATATCTGGCTGAGGCCGGAGCCGACTTTGTAAAAATCGGGATCGGCGGCGGTTCCATATGCATCACCAGAGAGCAGAAGGGTATCGGCCGCGGACAGGCCAGCGCCGTAAAAGAAGTGGCTGAGGCCAGGAACGAATACTTCGAAAAAACGGGGATATATATCCCCATATGCTCCGACGGCGGCATCGTATATGATTATCATATGACCTTGGCGCTGGCCATGGGATCTGATTTTCTTATGCTGGGAAGATATTTTGCAAGATTCGACGAATCACCGGGTTCCAGACTGAATGTCAACGGCAATTACGTGAAGGAATACTGGGGCGAAGGTTCTAACAGAGCGAGGAACTGGCAGCGATACGACATGGGAGGAGACAGCAAGCTTTCGTTCGAAGAAGGCGTCGACTCATATGTTCCGTATGCCGGCAGCTTGTCGGACAACGTGAGGCAGTCACTGCAGAAGGTGAAATCCACCATGTGCAACTGCGGTGTCCTGTCCATCAAAGACCTGCAGGAAAATGCAAAACTGACTCTCGTTTCGGCTACCAGCATCGTAGAAGGCGGAGCCCATGACGTAATAAAGAAGGATACATCCAACAGCATTATGAGGTAATTGAAAATGCAGACAGAAAAGATCCTTGTCCTGGATTTTGGAGGACAGTACAATCAGCTGATCGCGCGCCGCGTGAGAGAGCTGCACGTATACGCCGAGGTGGAACCGTACACACTCAGCGTCAGCGAAATAAAAAAGAGGAATTACAAAGGTATAATCTTCACCGGCGGGCCAAACAGCGTCTACGGAAAAGCTGCCCTGAAATACGATCCGGAAATATTCGAGTTGGGAATCCCTGTTTTGGGGATCTGCTACGGAGCGCAGCTGATGGCTCACGCTCTGGGCGGCAAAGTCGAAACGGCTCCCACCAGCGAATACGGTCGGACAGAAGTCACAGTGGACACCAGTTCGGTGCTCTTCGCAGATGTCTCTAAAGAGACCATCGCATGGATGAGCCACACGGATTACATCGCAGCAGTGCCGGACGGATTCAAAGCAACGGCGAACACGCCGGTATGTCCGGTTGCGGCAATGGAATGTTCTTCTAAGGGATTCTACGCAACTCAGTTCCATCCGGAAGTGATGCACACCGTTGAAGGAATGAAAGTCCTGAGATCTTTCGTCATGGATGTGTGCAAATGCGCAGGCGACTGGAAGATGGACTCATTCGTAGAGAGCTCCATAGCTGACATCCGAAAAAAAGTCGGTGACGGCAAAGTCCTATGCGCACTCAGCGGCGGCGTAGATTCATCAGTGGCGGCAGTAATGCTGTCAAAGGCAGTGGGCAAACAGCTGACCTGCGTATTCGTTGATCACGGCCTGCTTAGAAAAGATGAAGGCGATGAAGTAGAAGCAGTGTTTGGACCTGACGGCCCTTACGATCTGAATTTCATCCGCGTTGATGCACAGCAGAGATTCTACGATAAACTGTCCGGAATCAGCGAACCGGAAAAGAAAAGAAAAATAATCGGAGAAGAATTCATCAGAGTCTTCGAAGAAGAAGCAAAGAAAGTCGGAGCAGTGGATTTCCTGGTACAGGGGACCATCTATCCGGATGTAATAGAAAGCGGTCTGGGCGACTCGGCGGTGATCAAGTCTCACCACAACGTAGGCGGACTGCCGGATCACGTAGACTTCAAAGACATAGTCGAGCCTTTGCGCATGCTCTTCAAAGATGAAGTAAGGCGCGCCGGACGCGAACTGGGCATACCCGAATATCTGGTGTCACGTCAGCCGTTCCCGGGGCCGGGTCTTGCCATCAGGATCATCGGCGATGTGACTGAAGAAAAAGTAAAGATCGTACAGGAAGCCGATGCAATCTACAGAGAAGAAATAGCGAACTACAAGGGCAGTCTGGTAAATGACGACGTCATGAAAGAAGACGGTTCTCCGAGAACTGTTTTCGAAGGACTGGGCCAGTACTTTGCCGCACTGACCAACATGCGTTCCGTAGGAGTCATGGGCGACTTCAGGACATATGATTACGCCATAGCCCTGCGCGCAGTCTGCACCAGCGACTTTATGACCGCAACAGCGGCACAGCTGCCATGGGACCTGCTGGATAAAGTCACCAACAGGATCGTCAACGAAGTAGACCACGTCAATCGAGTAGTCTATGACTGCACGAGCAAGCCGCCCGGGACTATAGAGTTCGAATAGACGCCAGGGGCTTTCATAGTCGATAAAACCGTTGAAATCACTGGGATTCAGCGATTCGGCAAAATGCCGTGGTTCTACAATGGTTCTACAATTTCATAGAATTTATTAAGCAGCGTATTGTTGGTATTTCAATGTATACGCTGCTTTTTTATGTCTATTTGCTATTGTGATGCCAAATGTACTCAAAGTCAAAGATGGCATGAGAAATCGTATAATTGCAACTTGATATTTCTGTTAGTAAAATCTAGTAAAAGATACTCCACATAGAACAAAGCAGGAGGTGGATACTATGTTTGATAAGAAGATAAAGATGAACGTAACAGACGATGAGAGCCAGCTCATACTCTTCAGTCTGGTAGAACTCAGAAACAACCTCATAAAAGAAGGCAGATATACTGATGCCGTGGATGATCTCATCCTGAAGCTGTTTGGATAGAGAAACTTAGATCCTTTCCTGAATAATGATGCCTAAGGCATATTACATTGCTCTGCTGAAATATGCAGAGCTTTAGTAATTTTTGGACCGGCATCACCGGGGAAAGGAAGAGGTAAGGATAATGAAAACTACAGAGGAAACAATAAAAGTAATAATGACGGGGCTTTACAGCAGAGAGGATGACGAAAGCGAATACTGTCCTCTGATCGAACACCTTGCAGCAGAGGCAGTGGAAGATTTTGAGTTTTGTGTACAGGAAGAAATGATAGATCCTGAAGCGGCAGTCCATTTTATGTGTCTTGTAGACAGCATGTACAGAAGAGAAGCGTATTTTGAAGGGACCAAAGTGCTTGGAGAGATATTTCGCTATGCAGGTAGAGAAGATGTCACCGAACGCCTGGAACTCCTTTCGGGATTCGATGAGTTATATGACAATGCATATGAGGATTTCCTGCTTTTGTTTCTTGATACCGATGAAATCGATGAATATCTGATGGAAATGCATTTAAGAATCATTGCAAAAAAACAGGAGATGGAAAGAAGCCGTGAAGGAAGGAAAGCAGAGTTTTTCTCTTGATCCTCTTTTAGATAAGAATTTCTTTTGTATTGGTTCTTGCAGAAGTCTGCCGACAGGCAGGCATACATCCGGCGTGTTCAAAAGCGAAGCGTGCCGCGATGATCAAACTGAAGGGAGGAGAACCAGATGAAACAAGCAGAAGTTATAGCTATATGTAATCAGAAGGGCGGCGTCGGAAAGACGACCACAGCCGTGAATCTTGGAGCAGGACTCGCGATGAGCGGTAAGAAGGTACTGCTTATCGATGCAGATCCGCAGGCAGACCTTAGCGCATGCCTTGGATGGAAGAACACCGATGCACTGGATGAGACCATAGTGTCGGTCCTTAGCAAAGTGAGAAACGATGAATCGTTCGATCCGAAGGAAGGTATACTCCATCACAACGAAGGAATGGACGTGCTTCCATCAAACATCGAGCTGTCGCAGTTCGAGCTGAGCCTTGTGAATGTCATGAGCAGAGAGAATGTGCTGAAGAACTATCTGAGACAGGTGAAGAACAGTTATGATTACGTCATAATCGACTGCATGCCGTCTCTTGGGATGCTGACCATCAATGCGCTTACAGCAGCGGACAAGGTCATCATACCGGTACAGGCACAGTATCTTCCGGCAAAGGGTATGACGCAGCTTTTGTACAATGTAGCAAAGGTGCAGAGACAGCTCAATCCGGATCTTAAGATAGGCGGTATCGTGATGACGCTCATAGATCAGAGGACGAGCCTTGCAAAGGAAACTATCGAGGCTATCAGAAAGAACTATGGGGCAGGCATCAGGATATACAGCGCTCAGATACCGGTAGGAGTGAAAGCTGCCGAGGCAAGTGGAAGAGGAGAAAGCATATATTCATATGACGCGGACAGCAAACCTGCTGCGGCATACGCAGAGCTGACAAGGGAGGTGCTTAAGGATGGCGAAAAAGCGAGAACCGATAGACTTCGGTCTTCCGGGGATAGATGATATCTTTTCAACGCAGGCAGAAAGAGATGAAGCCAAGCTGAAGAAGATATATGAGATACCTCTGGATCAGATAGACCCGTTCCCGGAGCATCCCTTCAAGGTAAAGGATGACGAGGACATGATGAATCTTGTGGATAGCGTAAAGGCAAACGGGATAATCACTCCTGCTACTCTCAGAAAAAAAGAGGACGGCAGATATGAGATAATATCCGGCCACAGAAGGAAGAGAGCCTGCGAACTTGCGGGACTTGAAACGCTTCGTTCAGAGGTAGTGGACATGACAAGAGACGAGGCTACCATATTCATGGTGGAGTCGAACTTTCAGAGGACCACTATTCTTCCGAGCGAGAAAGCCTTTGCATACAAGATGAGGCTTGAAGCGATGAGAAGAATGCCAGGAAGACCAGCCATGACAAATGGTGCGCCAGTGGAGCACCATTTAAAAGGGCAAAAATCAAGAGACATTCTCGCAGAGCAGGTAGGTGAAAGTAAAGATCAGGTGAGACGATATATCCGCCTGACTGAACTGAAGCCTGAGCTTCTTGAACTGGTCGATGAAGGGCAGATAGCTCTTAGGCCGGCTGTAGAACTGTCGTATCTTCCAAAGGAACAGCAGAAAGATCTTGTTGGAAGCATAGAGATGGAGCAATGCACCCCGACTCATGCACAGGCGATAAGGATAAGAAAGATGTCTGAGGAAGGCAAACTCACGCCTGAAGCGATCGAAGCGATAATGCTGGAGGAAAAGCCAAACCAGAAGGAGAGGATAGTCCTCAGAGGAGACAGGTTCAAAGAACTGTTCCCAAAGGATCTTCCGGTATCAAAGAGGGAAGATTTCGTTGCGGCAGCAATGGAATACTACGGCAGGTATCTCAGCAGGAAAGAACGCGATAACGAGAGATAGGGATGCGGAGATATGCGGTCGCATGAGGAGTACCTTAGACCGTTCTTCCCCACACCCCTACTTCATGTAACTACCAGCAGTTAACTTACGGAAAAACAAAAACATATATGGGCGGCGAGAAAGCGTTATGCATCAAATGCATTCGCTATTTTTTTATGCCCGGAAGGAGAATGATCAATGAGTATCACAAAGAAAAAATGGTTCGTGGCGCTTATGGCAGTGCTGATCACAGTAGCATATATGCCGGTCGCAATGCTCACAGGGACTGAGAATGCCTATGCGGCAGATACCATATCTGTCAAACTTGACAAGAGCAGCGCATCGTATACCTATGGAGGATCCGGACTTGCACATCACTACACAGTGACGGTCAACGGAAAAACGAGACAGGCATACTGCCTGCAGCCGAACGAAGTGCCTCCGGACACAGGATCGAGAAAAGCATCGGCGATGTCCGACAGCAGCAAGGTGGCCAAGACCATGTATTACTGCTACGGATATCCCGGTCAGAAGAAACTGGCGTCATGGCTCTCAAGTCACGGTCACAGCAGCTACGCTTCAG
>JAYFPY010000007.1:0-13191 GCA_034927505.1 Eubacteriaceae bacterium | reverse complement strand
ATCCCTGCCTCCGTAGTCGCTGCTGACTATCACTGTATCCGCTCTTCCCGCGGATATGGCCTCGTCCACCAGTTTCTCCCCTTCGATGAGGAATTCACCCAGTTTGTCTCTGTATTTTTTCATGGCAAGCTGAATGCATTTTCGGTATATTAAATTGTCTTTTGATGTGATTTCCTTCATCCATGCATCCTTCATATGAAAAAGCCGGCAAGCAGCCGGCTTATTTTTCCCTTGCCACCATCCTTATTTCAAGAATGACGGTATGTCAAACTTAGATGGTTCAGTCTCTTTATCCATTGTCTTCAGCACATCGCTGAGAGTCTGTGATTTTTTATCAACTGCAGGTTCCGCCGGAGTATCTTCATTCTCTGTTTCTTCCGCCTGCTCGGTATCTTCGCCTTCTTCTCCGAAAGCAGTACCCTGAGCATAATTCCCGGGCTGATTTTCAAATCCCGTGGCTATGACAGTTACATTCATTTCATCCTGCAGCTCTTCCGACACAGCTGCTCCGAATATTATCATGGCATCCTTGTCAGCAACGCTCCTCACCTGCTGTGCAGCCTCGTCTACGTCCATCATGCCCATGTCATATCCGCCGGTGACATTGAGAAGTATAGCCTTTGCTCCTGCCACTGTAGTCTCCAGCAGAGGACTTTCGATAGCTCCTCTTACTGCATTTCTGACTTTGTCTTCGCCCTTTCCTGTGCCTATGCCCATATGTGCGACTCCTCTGTCACGCATCACAGTCTCCACATCGGCAAAGTCAAGATTTATCAGGCCTTCTTCTCCTATTAGATCCGTTATGCCCTGGACGCCCTGTTTCAGCACTTCATCGGCCATATTGAAAGCCTCGATGAAAGTAGTCTTTTCTTCTGAGATCTCCAGCAGTTTGTCGTTCGGCACGACAACTATGGAATCTACGTATTTCTTGAGGAATTTGATGCCCAGCTCGGCATGTTCCTCTCTCTTTCTTCCTTCAAAGGTAAAAGGTTTTGTGACTACCCCGACTGTAAGTATGCCCATGTCCTTTGCCACCTTTGCGATTATAGGCGCCGCTCCTGTTCCTGTACCGCCGCCCATTCCGGCTGTCACGAATACCATTTCTGCGCCCTGGAGCTGCTGCCCGATATCCTCGGCGTTCTCCTCAGCGGATTTCTGTCCCACCTCGGGATTACCGCCTGCACCAAGCCCCTTTGTCAGTTTTTCGCCTATCTGGAGCTTGCTTTCGGCCCTGCATGATCCGAGAGCCTGTTTATCTGTATTTATTCCTATGAAACTGATGCCCTTTAAATTGGCATCTATCATTCTGTTTACTGCGTTACAGCCGCCGCCGCCGACCCCTACGACTATAATTTCGGCATTGTCGTTTTCACTCTTTTCGAATTGTAACATTTATTACATTCCTCCCGCCTTTATCCGTATTCAAAAACCTTGTTAAATTATACCACAAAACCCCTCTTGTTGCATATATTTTCAACGTTTTTTATTTAAACCTTTTTACTCTACTTTCGGGCTGTATGAACAGTACTTCCCGCTTCCTATATTGACAGTGCCTTTCTTGACGCCTTTTTTGTAGAGATCGTAGATTATTTCCTCAAGATCGCCGTCCTTCATAGCTCTTTTCACGTTTTTTATAATGCCCTTGCATACCAGATCGTCGTATACATACGCTCTGACCACTACTTTTCCCACAGATATCCTCTTGAAAAAGAGTTCTTCCTTTTTCATCAGTTTAATGATGGAAATCGCATCCTTCAGCACGCTGTCCTGATCGGTCTCCAGCAGTTCGCCTTTATTCATGCTCTTTATAGTCATATCGTCTATCATAGTCAGTTCCGGTTTTTTCGAAGTTGTATTGAGCACATACCCATGGTCGTCTATTATCACATATTCTTTCCCGTAGACCAGATATGCGGCCTCTTTTCTTTCAGTCACCCTGATTATCAGTTCCCCTGGCAGCTTCCTTTCGATATCCGCCGCCTGCACATAAGAATCCTTCTTCAAATTCTTTTCTACCGTGCCGCCAAAGATCCGAAAAATGTTATCGCCTTCTTTGACTCCGGACATTTTAACTATTTCATTTACACTATAGTTTTTGCTGCCCTTGACTGTGATACGGTCCACGCCAAAAAATGATGAATTCATAAATACTATGACAGCCGCTGCAATGATCACTATAACGCAAAACCAGAGAAAACCGTGTTTCTTCTTTCTCTTTTTTTTCTTCTTTTTCGGAGCACCGTCATCTTCTGGATTTTCTTCAGGCTCTTCCTCGGTATATTCGAATTCGATCTCCCGAAGCTCGTCCTGCATTTCATGACCGTACTGCTCTTCAAAATTCTGCGTGTCCGGAGACACTATTCCCTTGTCCCTGTCTTTCTCGTCCATTGCGATACCCTTTTATGTTATCAAGCTGTAATAAATAATATCCGTTGCATCCACAGGCGCGATCCTCCTGCACTGCTCTGCCATCCCCCTCAGATACTCGCTGTCCTGTCTCAGCCGTTCTATTTCCGTATATAATCCGGCTCCGTCCAGTTTGCTCTCTTCCATGATGATAGCACCGCCTTTGTCCGACACAGCTCTTGCATTGAATGTCTGATGGTCTCCCGTCACATTTGGAGACGGGATCAGGATGGATGGCTTTCCGCACACCATTATCTCAGAAACTGTCAGCGCCCCGCTCCTGCACACGGCAAGATCGCAGGCCGACAGATATTTTTCCATATGGTCTATGTATTCGATTATATGTATGTTGGGTCCGATATGTATGCCCATGCTCTTCAGGTCGCTGAGGATCGGCTCGTAATAAGCTTTGCCTGTAGCGAAATAGACCTGCACCTGCTCATTGTCATTGTATCGTTTTATTACATCCAGCATGGCCTTGTTCACTCTGCCCGCGCCCTGGCTCCCGCCAAAGGCCAGCAGCATGAACTGATCTGTTTTCAACCCCAGTTCCAGTCGGCTTTCCGCATCATTTATGTCGAAGAATTCCGATCTTACCGGATTGCCTGTAACGATGTGTTTGTCCGGATATTTGAAAAATCTGCCGGCTTCCTCAAAGCCCAGGAACACATTTTCCACATTCTTTTCCAGCATTTTGTTCGTCAGTCCGGGGAAAGCATTCTGTTCCTGCACATAAGTCTTTATGCCCATAGATGATGCGACTTTCACTACAGGTCCGCATACATATCCTCCGGTCCCTATCACTATATCCGGCTGAAATTCTTCAATGATCTTCGCCGCCTGTTTTTTGCCTTTATTGTAATCACGCAGGACTTTGAAATTCTTCAGCATATTCTTTCGATTCAGTCCGGTCACGGTTATGAATTTTATCGGATATCCGTGTTTGGGCACCAGCTCGCCTTCAAGGCCCTTTTTCGTACCTACGAAAAGGATTTCGCTGTCGCCTGATCTTTCCATTATTTTATCTGCTATTGCAATGGCAGGATATATGTGTCCGCCGGTCCCGCCGCCGGTCATTATAACTTTCATCGTTCCTCCTCGACTCTCTTTTTCCCGTGTCTGGATATATTTATCATTATCCCCGCCGCTATCATAAACAGCCACAGGGCGTTTCCTCCGTAACTTACAAAGGGCAGTATCACTCCCGTTGCAGGCATGGATGAAGTCACTACCGCAACATTCAAGACCACCTGCAGTCCTATCATTACTGTTATTCCGGACGCCAGCAGCATGCTGAATCTGTCCGGAGCTTCCATGGCGATCTTGATGCCCCTCCATATCAGGAGCAAATACACCACCAGCAGTACCAGTATACCCACCAGTCCCAACTCTTCGCCGATTATAGCCAGAATGAAATCATTCTGAGGCTCCGGCAGATACAGGGTCTTCTGCACGCTCTTGCCCAGACCCAGTCCGAATATCCCTCCGGAACCCAGGGCCAGCAGCGACTGCACCACCTGATATCCGTCGCCTGCAGCATCCTTGAAGGGATCACGGAAGCTGGTCACTCTGTCCAGCCGGTACCCATCCGGATCTGAAAATATCAAACCGCATCCTGCCACGCCGCCGACGATAAGCAGACCGATCAGATATTTATACTTCATGCCTGCAATGAACATCATTACCAGGATTATCCCCACCACCGTAATGGCTGTAGACATATTCGGCTGGAGCATTACCAGCGCCGCTATGATCCCGCAGAGAAAAAACAGCGGCAGTATGCCTCTTGTGAATGACGTGATCACTTCCGGTTTTCTCGAAAGGAACCATGCCACAAAAATTATTGCGCACAGTTTTACTATTTCGCCGGGCATCAGAGTGAAGACTCCGGCCCCCAGCCATCTCTTCGCCCCGTTGACTTCCGTCCCAAGAGGCGTTACTACCAGCACCAGCAGTATGATGCTGAATATCATCAGATAGGGCGCCCATTTTTTATAGTACCGAACGTCCAGCAGCGCCGCGCCTATCATCAGTATGAATCCGGTCACGGCAAATATCAGTTCTTTGATCAGATAGCTGTACGGGTTCCCGCTGTTATTTATAGAAGAATAATAACTGGCGCTGAAAACCATGATCACACCAAAAATTACCAGCCCAAGGGTCAGTATGAGAAACATAAAATCTCCCGGTTGTAATCTTTTGGTCTTCTCCATTTATTTCTCCAGTCCTTCAACGCATTTTTTGAAATGATCGCCCCTCTGTTCAAAGTTATCGTACATGTCCCAGCTGGCACATGCCGGAGAGAGCAGCACCGTATCGCCTTTTTTGGCCAGTCTTGCCGCTTCCCGTACGCAATCGTCCATATCCTTCATAATGATCGTATCTGCATAACCGTTCTTCTCCGCAGTCAGCTTTATCTTCGCAGCAGTAGCTCCCAGCAGCACTGCATGTTTTACTTTATTTCCAAAAGCCTTTATCAGCGGGGCAAAATCCGCTCCTTTATCGTACCCGCCTGCTATGAGGATCACATCACCTTTTACAGCGTCTATCGCCTTTGTCGCAGCGTCAGTGTTGGTCCCCTTAGAATCGTTCACATATCTGACTCCGTCCACGGTGCCGCAGTATTCTATCCTGTGCTCCACGCCGCCGAATTCCTTCAGAGCTTTGGTTATTTTCTCCTGCGGAAGTCCCGCAAAATACCCTATGGCTGTAGCCGCAAGAGCATTTTCAAGATTATGATCCCCCGGTATTTTCAGCTGGTCTACTCTGCAGAATTCTATTGTTTCTTCTTCATGGTTCCTGACAACTATCATATCGTTTTTTACGAATGCACCGAACATCAGCTTTTCCTCTCTGCTGAACGGCACTATGGTCGCATTTGATTTCTTCGCCAGCGCAAAGCAGTCTTTGTCGTCAAAATTCATTATGAGATATCCATCCTTGTCCTGGTTCTCGAATATCCTGGCTTTGGTCATGGCATAGTTTTCCATGCTGCCGTGTCTGTCCAGATGATCCGGCGTGATGTTGAGTATGGCCGATATCTCCGGTTTGAAATCGCAGATGGTTTCCAGCTGGAAACTGCTGGTCTCTGTTATGAGCCAGGTTTTGTCCGATGCGGACATGGCTTCTCCGATCACAGCGACTCCGATATTTCCAACAACGCTTGTGTCCATGCCTGCTGTTCTGAACATTTCGCCCACAAGGGTAGTCGTAGTCGTCTTTCCGTTGGTGCCGGTAATGGCGACATACTTTCCTCTGCCGACCCGGTAAGCGATCTCCATTTCACCCATGACCGGGACATTTGCCGCTTTAGCCCTTTTTATCAGGTCCAGATCCATCGATACTCCCGGGCTGGGAACTACGACATCGAATGCCGCAATATCCTTTGGGTCGCTGCCCAAATAATGTTTGATTTTTTTGCTTTCCAAAAAAATCAAAAGTTCTTTGCTTATCTCGTCTTCAGTCAGGGAATCCTGCACGGTCACATCCGCGCCCAGCTCAAGCAGAGCCCGGCTGGCCGCCACGCCCGATCTTCCCAGACCTATCACAAGTGCTTTCTTATTTTTAAACTCGTTATCTTTCATATTTTTGCTCCTATACTATTACAAATCCCAGGATACAGAACACGAATGTAATGCCCCAGAACATTATGACCACTGTGGTCTCCTTCATTCCCGACAATTCGAAGTGATGGTGCAGCGGAGTCATTTTGAATATCCTCTTTCCACCTGTGGCCTTGAAATATGTTACCTGCATGCATACCGACAGGACTTCGAGAACATATACGATCCCGACTATAGGCAGCAGCAGCTCCATTTTCATAACAATTGCTGCTGCGGTGATCACTCCGCCCAGCGCCAGAGATCCGGTGTCGCCCATGAAGACTTTTGCCGGGTTTCTGTTGAATACCAAAAATCCCAGACATGCCCCCATGATCGCCGCCATGGCGATGGCCGATGATACAGCGCCGACCGTATAAGCCAGCCACAGCAGATACAGCGCCACTATGGCCGTCGTACCCGAAGCAAGACCGTCCAGTCCGTCTGTCAGGTTCACTGCATTGACCATGGCAAGGATAGTGAACACTATGAACGGTATATACCACATACCAAAATCAACTGTTACTTTTGCAAATGGAACGAACACATCAGTTCCATGCTGTGAAAACAATCCCACATATACGGCTATCAGCACTGCAAAAATAAACTGGAGTCCGAATTTCTGCCAGGGTTTCAGTCCTTCGTTCTGTTTCTTTATCACCTTCAGCCAGTCATCGAAAAATCCGATGGCGCCGAACAGTATCATACCGGCCATGATGACCATGCCGTCGCTGTCAAAATACCATCCCGTCAAAAAAGCAATAACAGCAGCAACTATTATTGCCGCTCCTCCCATAGACGGGGTTCCCGCCTTGGCCTGATGGGCCTCCGGTCCTTCTTCTCTTATATTCTGCCCGGCCTGCCTTTTCAGCACCGGTATCAGTATCGCCGTCAGTATTACCGCAGCGATGAATCCGACTACTGCCGGTATTATTATCATGAAGTATGTCATTCCTTTGCTCCTCTATCTATCAGTCGCTTCACTATAGTTTCCATTTTCATTCCCCTGGACCCTTTGACCAGTACCACTCCGGTATCTGGCACCAGCCGGTCGATCTCTCTTTCCAGTTCATCTTTTGTCCGGAAATATATTCCCTTTTTCCCGGCGCCTGCTGCGATGGACTCTGATTTTTCTCCCACTGCTATTATCATGTCTATGTCCAGGGCTGCAGCATATTCTCCTGTTTTTTCATGATCCTGCCGTGCATCTTTACCCAGCTCATACATGTCTCCCAGTATAGCCGTCTTCTTCCCTGATGATGAAGCCAGCACGTCCAGCGCGGCTTTCACGGAATCCGGGCTGGCATTGTATGTGTCGTCTATCACGCTAATACTGCCTGCATTTCTTACGGTAAGACGGCCTTCCGTCAGCTCCATGGTTTCAAGTCCGCAGGCGGCCGACGCCATGCCGATGCCCAGCAGTCCGCCTGTCGCCACTGCCAGAGCTCCGTTGAGGGCATTGTGTTTCCCATGTACGGGCAGGCTGAATTTTTGCTTTTCATTTCCCTTTTGCAGGAAAAAAGAAAGGCCTTCATCCATTGTATCGCGTACCTCTGTAATGACATAGTCGTTGTCCGTCTCTGTCCCGGTAGTCACGATCCCAAAGTTTCCTTTTATATTTTCTTTTCTCAGAAGATCCTCTCCCGTACTGATGACCAGGGTATCGTGTTCATCGAAACGATCGGTGATCTCCAGCTTTGCTTTCATTATGTTCTCACGGCTTCCCAGATTTTCTATATGGGATTTGCCTATATTGGTGATCACTCCTATTTCCGGCTCGGCGATGCCTGCCAAAAGATCGATCTCGCCGAAATGATCCATGCCCATTTCCAGGACTGCCACCTGCACATCCTCGTTGAAACCAAGCACTGTCAGCGGCATTCCTATATCGTTGTTATAGTTTCCTATTGTCCTGCCTGTCCTGTATTTTTGAGAACAGACATAATATATCATGTCCTTTGTGCTGGTTTTTCCGGTACTGCCGGTCACTCCTATTACTTTTGCACCTATCTCCTTTATATACCAGCAAGCCAGATCCTGCAGGGCTTTTCTCGTGTCTTCTGTCTTAACTATATTCAGCGAACTGCAGTCTGTTCCGTCTGCCCAGTCCATATGAGATACGACCAGATTTCGGCATCCCGCCTCTATTGCCGATCCTATAAAATCGTGGCCGTCATGGTTGTCTCCGGTCAGCGCAAAAAACAGGTCCTTTTCTCCTGTCTTCCTAGAGTCATGGGCGACCGATATTACCGTCGAGCCCGGATCTCCGAATAATATCTCGCCATTTGTCGCATTTTTGATCTGTCCAATGTTGATTTCTTTCATATTTATTCCTCAAATCATCCATATATTATACAACTTCGTCGTAATGTTTGCACCATTTTAGTCAGTTTTCTTTATATCCATATATCGCAGTGTGTTCTTCAGGATCTTCTGCGCTCCCGGAGCCGCAACATCGCTGCCCCATACGTCTCCTGCCGGTTCATCAACAATATACAGGATGGATATTTTCGGGTCATCTATAGGCGCAAGCCCGGCAAAGGAAGCTATACGTTTATCATATGTGGCGCTGCCCTCGCTCTTTTTCTCCGCCGTTCCGGTTTTCCCGCCTATTCTGTATCCTTTTACCTGTGCTTTGGTACCGCCGCCTTTTTCAACTACGTACTCCATGTATTCCTTTATTTTGTCTGACGTATTTTTGGATACAGTCTGTCTTATTTTCTTCGTGCCGACAGTCTTCTTGGTCTTTCCCTTGCTGTCGGTTATGCTTTTGACCAGATGGGGCTGCATCATCATCCCGTCGTTGCCGAAGGAGTTGATCGTGGTCAGCAGCTGTATCGGCGTAACAGCTATCCCCTGACCGAATCCCATGGTGGACAGTTCGATGTTGCCCACATTGTCCTTGTTCTGGATCTGCGCGCTGGCTTCTCCCGGATAATCTATCCCTGTCTTCTCACTGATGCCGAAGAGGTCCAGGTAGTCGTAAAACTTCTCTTTTCCGACCCTCTGAGCCAGCCTCATGAATACCGGGTTGCAGGAATTTCCTACAGCCTGCTTCAGTGTCTGTGTCCCATGAGATCCCGGATTTATCCAGCACTTGATGAAAGTGCCGTTTACGCTGAGGCCGCCGCCGCATTCAAAGGTCTCTGTTTCGTTTACTTTATTTTCTTCAAGAGCCATGGCAGTTGTCAGCAGTTTGAATGTGGATCCCGGTTCATAAGTATCATTGATCAGCGGATTTCTCCACATGTCGTTCAAATACTCCAGTTGTTTTTTCTCGCTCATCTTTGAGAATTCTGCCGCATCTTTTTTCTTCGGTTCTCTGGAATTATTCGGATCGAACCCGGGAGTGGAAGCCATAGCCAGCACCTCTCCGGTCTCAGGGTCCATGACCAGGCAGCTGACACGTTTTGCCTTTGTCTCTTTTTTTGTGGATGCAATGGCGTCTTCCACATAGTGCTGTATCACTTCATCGACGGTCAGCTGCAGACTGTCGCCATCTTCTGCATCGTAATATTCATCGCTGCCGTATGTGAGGGATTTGCCCGACACGTCTGTGTTCTGTATCCATCTGCCGGCTACGCCTTTCAAGTTCGTATTGTAGTACTGCTCCAGACCGGAAAGCCCGTTGTTGTCATCTGTAACGCTCCCCAGCATCTGAGAAGCAAAATTCCCAAGAGGATAGTATCTCTTGGTCTCCTCAGTTATAGTGACTCCGTCCAGATCGGCTTTTCTTATTTTGTCTGTAACTTCTCTGCCCTGGTATTTTGCCACCTTCACCAGATTGGTACCAGACTCTATTTTTTTCTTGAGCTCATCGACTGACACGCCCAGCATCTGAGCCAGCTTGCTTTCTACTTCTTCCAGTTTCACTTTGTTTTTGGCATCATCGGATGAAGTCTTTATTGCCGATGGTCTTACCCATATGGCGTATTTCACCGTACTGACTGCCAGTGCTTCTCCGTTTTTATCTGTTATTTCTCCTCGTTTTGCCTCTACGGATTCATCCTTGGTCTGCTGCGCCACAGCCTTCTTTTTATAATCATCGCCTTTTACCACCTGGACATATCCCACGCGGACACACAAAACTGTAAGCACTAGGCAAAAAACAACAAAAGCTATTACAAGCCTCTTTTTATTTGTGATCGTAACAGGCATCCTTCTTGCCACTTTTTTCACTCCCTGTCAAATAATAGAAAAAGCCGGGCAACCTCACTGGTCCATAATTCAGTTGTCCGACTCATTCCTCTATATGAAATTATTTCACAACATTTTCAACACCGGCATCAATTCAGCGCGCTCTTTTTCAGATCCGCTGCGAAATTTTTGTCCGGTTCTGTTTTCCCTGAAAGAACTACCAGCTGCTGTCCCTCCGGGTAAACCATGCCTATCTCCTTCGTGGCCTTCTTTTCTATCGTGGCCAGATTGTTGGCACTCTGTATTTCTATCTGCAGGCTCTCGACCTCTCCCTGGAGAGCAGCGTTGCTGTCCCGCAGCTGATTGTTCGTGTAATTGACCGTCGCCGCATAAGCTCCGGCGATTATGATCCCGACGCATACCAGCCCTGCCGCCAGCAGCAGGATTATCAGCTTTTTCTTGTCTCCGGCTGTCAGCCCCGCTTTTTTGCGTCCGTTTTTTCTGCTCCTGGGACGTATATCGAAATCGATCCCGCCTGTGCGGTATGTTTCTTGATATTCATATGTTTTTCCACCGGCAGTATTCATTTTCATCTTCCCCTTTTCTCAGCTACTCTGAGTTTCGCACTTCGAGCCCTTGGATTCTCAGCCAGTTCCTTTTCCCCCGGAACCAGCGGCTTTCTCGTTATTCTGTCGATATCCGCTACCTTCCCGCACACACATACCGGAAACTCCGGCGGGCATGTACACGGGTCAGCTCTCGTGTTCATAATGTTTTTTACTATCCTGTCTTCGAGTGAGTGGAAACTGATGATGCACAGCCTTCCCCCCGGAAGGAGCACATCCAGAAAATCTTCCACTGATTTCCCGAGTACAGATAATTCGTCGTTTACTTCTATTCGTATGGCCTGGAAAGTCCTTTTGGCCGGGTGAGGGCCGTCGCGTCTGGCTCCGGCAGGAACCGCGGCTTTGATGATGTCGACCAGCTGTCCTGTGGTCTCGATCGCTCCATTCTTCCTTTCATTGACGATGAACTTGGCTATTCTGGCTGCCCATCGCTCTTCTCCATACTTTTTTATTATTTCCGAAAGTTCTTTTTCGCTGTATTCGTTCACCACGTGGAAAGCCGTAAAAGAATCCTTTCGGTTCATTCTCATGTCCAGAGGTGCGTCCTGCATATAGGAGAAACCTCTCTCGGCGTTGTCTAGTTGGAAGGAGGAGACGCCCAAATCGAGTAGTGCTCCGTCTATACCGTCCACACCTGTTTTTCTCAGCACATTTTTTATATCAGAGTAGTTGCTCTGGACAAAATATTGTTTGCATGAGTACTGTTTCAGCCTTTTTCCCGCTGCTGCTATTGCATCTTCGTCCCGGTCTATCCCTATCAGCACACCGTTGCTGTTGAGCTTTTGGCAGATGTGTTCTGCATGTCCGCCCCCGCCCAGTGTACCGTCGACATATACGCCGTCAGGTTTTATATTCAAGTTTTCTATGCATTCATCCAGCAGTACTGATCTGTGTTTAAATTCCATAGTTTTCCATACCCTCTGCAATGTCATCGCCGTTCAGTTTTGCTTCCTGCATGTCTTCCTCCCACACATTCCTGCTCCAGACTTCGATTTTTTCTCCATTGCCTATGGTCACCAGTTCTTTTTCTATCTGACCATAATCTCTGAGGGCTGCAGGAACGGTGACCCTTCCCTGCCTGTCTATTTCACATTCTTCGGCGTTTCCGTAGAAATGCCTGACAAAGTTTCTTGCTTTTGGATCGGCTTTCGGCAGTTTTGAAAGCTGCTCTGAGAAAGCCTCCCACTCAGGGATCGGATAAATATAAAGGCATTTATCTATGCCTCTTGTTATCACGCACTTCAGTCCCAGTTCGTCACGATATTTTGACGGGATTATCATCCTTGACTTCGCATCTATTGAGTTGTTATAGCTGCCCATGAACATGGAATCTTCCCCCCGGAATTATCATAACCTATACTTCTATTGATTATCTTGTCTCCACCTTACACCACTTTACTCCCCAAATCAATTATTTAAGCAAAAAAAATGGGCCAAATCGTCCATTTTGGTCCGCAATGGTGTTGATTTTTTTGAAAAATCCAAAAAAACCACAATATCTTGTGGTTTTATCAGATATTTGTGCCATATCTCGAAAAGGACGGGCCGTTTTTAAATCCTAACTCTAATCGGCCCCTTCACTTTTAACACGTCTTCGGCCACATCGCATTGAAAAGCCATGATCTCAACGCCGCCTGCCGCCGCTTTTCGCAGTGCCTCTCCGAACTCCGGATGAGTCCGGTCATTGGGTCTGAATTCTATGATGCCGTTCATCTGTATGATGAATATGATATATGCCATAAAGCCTTCCCTTCTTGCCCGGCTCAGTTCCTCTACATGTTTTACTCCTCTTACTGTCGGGGCATCTGGGAAATATGCGGTTCCGTACTTTTCCAGGGTAACTCCTTTTACTTCGCCGTATCCCTTCCGGCCTTCATCATCTTCAAAATACAGATCGAATCTGGAATTCCCGAAAGTCTTTTCTCTTTTTATGACAGTTAGTTTTCCCATGCCGGGCAGTTTTATTCTGCCGTCTGCTGCCGCTTCCTCGGCGACCGGGTTTGGCGCCTGTGAATCCATATTGATCAGTATGCTGCCGCCTTCCGTCTTTTTTCGCACAGCAATGAGCGAGTATCTCAGCTTTCTGGTACCCATTCTGCCTGCATGATCCTCCAGCCATACATCCGCTCCCGGCACCAGCAGTTCCCGGCACCTTCCGGTGTTTTTTACGTGCACCCGACATGTCCGGCCGTCGATCTCGCACAATGCGACGAACCGGTTCGGTCTTTCTATGAATTTTCCCTTGACTATATCGTTATACTTCATGTTTTTATTCTACCCTTTCTTAGTGTAAAGTTACAGTGGGGAAAAAGAAAAATAAAAAATAAGAGCAACAACTTTTATGATATGATTTAGTTACTAACATAAATATATTAAAAAAGGAGTGCTCTTATGAATAACATTATACCGTTTATTACAGAAAT
>JAYFPY010000025.1:0-3143 GCA_034927505.1 Eubacteriaceae bacterium | reverse complement strand
ATCTTTTCCAGAACTTTTTTGCACACTTCTTCGTTTTCCATGACCTTCGCAAACAGAAAGTCATCTGCAAGATTCAGATCCTGCAATGTTTTATTTCGTTTCATGTTTTTCCTTTCTCATTCACAGATTCCCAGCCGGCTTATTCTTCCTTATATTTCCATATTTTATATGGAATTCTATCCCTTGTCAACCATAATTTTACATTAAATTGGCTGCTCATCACCCTGTTGCATTTGTAAATGCTTATCCTTCAGTGGCATGCCCTTGCCTGATTGTTTGTACTCCCAACAAAAACAGAATGGCATTCGATGTCAAAATAAACATTATATGAAAAAAGAAATATGCAAAAAGCCACGCAGCTCGTCACTGTATGGCTTCTCCGGTCAAGTCCTTTTTTGTGTGTAAATTCATTCGGCTTCTTTAATGCGGAGCGGATAAAGCATTATATCAAGCATTTGTTTATGGCGCTCCTGTATTCCATACGCGAGCTGCTTTGCACCTCGTGTATGACCATCAAGCTGCTTGCAAGAGTTTGATCTGTTCCTCGGCTATTGCAGTCAATTTAGGCTTTGCTTTTTGTATTGATATCGCATATTTGATCCTGCTGAATAACGGTCTTCTTGTACTCATTATAATGGTCCCATAGGGTTGGACAAATAATATCGAATTTATCGTGAACATAGTAGAATGGAATGTGACAGAATTGTAAGAAAAAAATACTCAATTTAAGATTGACACTTCTACAAGTAACTCCTATACTTGAATTAGCGAAAAACAACGAACTGTATTAGGGAACAGTGCCACCTGGTTCAGTTCATTTTTTTTGGCACTAGAGGGGAATGATAAGATAGATGTGAGTGGTAAAAGGAAGGAGTTATTATGAGAAAATTTCTGGTAATAGTATTAGCATTAGTTGTTTCTTTTTCTATGACCGTTATATCTTTTGCTAGTAGTAATACATCTGAAATACTTGATACAAGTGAGAGTATAAATACTTGTACAGTAATTGATGCTTTACCATACGAAAACCATCCAGAGGTATTAGGAGAAAAAATAAGTGAAGCTTTAGAAAGCAGTGATCACATCAAAATTGTAAATCTAACGAGTGATGAAATGGAAGCTGGTATCACTCTTAATGATGTTGAAAACACTCAAGCACGACCCCTTTTGTCTGCTGAACCTAAAAGCGGCCAAGGAACTATTTATTATAAGATAACAGGTGTAAAGAGTTTAAGCCATACGTACGGTTCGGATTATTTAAATGTTGCGGGTGCGCCAGGTGTGACTATAGGACTGTCACGAGCTGAAACAGAGTCGTATAGTATAACGTTTGGAGCTACTTTCTCTTGTCCTAAAAATATAATTGCGACTGCTTCTTGGGGAACAACAAAAGCGGTGACTCTTACATACTCTGGTACTTGGAAAGTACCGACAAAACATAATGGAAAAAAGGTAAAGAGAGGGCGCCTGCATATGAGACCTGAATATAGTAGAAAGCAATATACAGTTTATTCAAAAGTTAATGGTTATACTGACTGGAAAAAAAAGGGGACATCCACAACAAAAAGAGCATACGGAGCAGATATTTATAAAACTTTTACTTATAAATAAACGATTGATAGGAGATTTTCATGGAAAAATATATCAAAGAAATTGTAATGATTGCTTTTGTAATTGTTGCATCAATAGCTGCTTACTTGATCATTTCAAATTGTTATGTGTTTAGTAGAAGTTCAGGAACATATGGTATTATGGCCTTTGTTATTAAAAGTTGTTTTGTGATGACAGATATAGGATGTATAGTAGCAATAATGATAAACAGTAATAAAAGAAATTAAAATGGTTAATTGTAAAATGAAATTGAACAACTGAAAAAAAGTGATCCATAAAAGGATTCTATAATGGTCCCATAGGGTTGGACAGATAATATCGAATTTATCGTGAACATGGTAGAATAGAAAAAAGGAAGGAGCACTGCCATGGCACGTACAACATACAGCCCTGAGTTCAAGGCAAAAATAGTTCTTGAGATCATCAGCGGCGAACGCGAACTCAATGAGATCGCATCAGATAATGACCTGAATCCAAATATGATCCGCATGTGGAAACGAGAGTTTCTTGACAATGCCGGAAGAGTCTTCAATGAAAGGCAATCAGAAAAAGAGATCCGCAGAAAGGAGGCTGACCTGGAAAGAGATCGCGAGCGCATGCTGAAAACCATAGGGCAAATAACTTTGGAACGCGATTTTCTCCAGGATTGCTTTCGCAATTCTGGATATCCGATACCCAAACTTGATAGAGAGAAAAAATGATGTAACGATAACTCGTCAATGCGAACTCCTCGGCATAAGTCGATCGACATTGTATTACAAGCCCAAAGAGATGAAACCGTGCGAACTGGAACGCATAGAAAAACTGATGGCAACGATAGATGAACTGCATACTGAGATGCCCTGCATCGGACAAAGAAAAATCAAAACGCTTTTGAACGAACAGGGATTCAACGTGGGTAGAAAACTGGTAAGAAGACTGATGCACGAGATGGGCATCACCCCGATCTACCCAAAACCGAATCTATCAAAATGTTCTCGTAAAAATCAGGTCGTGCCATATCTTCTGCGCAATACTAATGTATTCATGCCGAATCAAGTATGGTCTATCGATATAACATATATCAAACTACGCCACAGCCACATGTATCTTACTGCTGTCATAGACTGGTGCAGCCGTATGATAGTAGGTTGGGATCTGTCTGACACACTTGATACAGCACCTGTTATCAAGACAGTCAGAGAAGCAGTAAACAATTATGGGATACCCGGAATAATCAATAGTGACCAAGGGGTGCAATTTACCAGCATAGAGTATAAGGAGATGTTGAAAGATATGAAAATACGTCAAAGTATGGACGGCAAAAGCCGATGGGCCGATAATATAATGATAGAACGCTGGTTTCGCAGCCTGAAAACAGAATTGATATATATCAATGAATTCAACAGTCCCCGTGAGCTGTATCACAGCATCAGAGACTACATAACACAGTATAACACCAGACGTCCTCATGCAGCGTTAGACAATAGAAAACCGGCGGAAGTATACAGAGACTCATTCAGAAATGAGAGCATCAAAGCTGCATAGGCAAC
>JAYFPY010000045.1:0-3695 GCA_034927505.1 Eubacteriaceae bacterium | reverse complement strand
TGCAGCACAACCTTCCATGGATAAATCGTGGACAGCTGTGCGGCTCGTTGAAGACGATAAAATCGTTCAGGGGTATCTGATCAAAGAAAACTTATCAAAAAAGGTGTTTGCTCTTTTCCCACTGTAACTTGACACAATCCTCCGCATGAAAACCCCTTGACATGGATTTATAACTTGGGTATCATTAGTAAGTAACGCCGCCCGTGACATCATCGCGACATTACCGATATCATCGGTATCGAACCGGCGGCAAATGATACCTGCGCCCGTGGTGGAATTGGCAGACACGCTAGTTTTAGGTACTAGTGGGCAACCGTGGGGGTTCAAGTCCCTCCGGGCGCACCAATCTAACTGTTTTGATCGCACGATCATAGAAAATAAGACTCTCCTTGCCGGATCGTCCGGTAAGGAGAGTTTTTTTATCACTGGTCTTCCTGTATTGTGTTCATCAGAGCCGGTATGAGCTGTTTTTTTCGTGATACTACATTTTCAAGTACATAGCTGCCGCCGGCACCGATCACATCGAAGGCTTCTTCGATGAGCCTGCTGCTGCCTTCTCCGGCGCATATGATACCTGTACTGCCGTCTAGGATATTTGTCAGCATATAGAATATCATATCCATGCCGTGCTCCAGGCGCTGCTTTTCCATGAAAGGCTGTAGCCTCTCCTGCAGCTTTTTCAGTTCGGCCTCGTCGAATGAACTGATCTGGCCGACTCCGAAGTTCTTGTCTCCTGCGATGAATTTTTTGAAATCCTGGAAGAAGACTTCCTCCAGCGGCTTGCCCAGAAGGTTGCTTCCGGCGTGGAACATCCGACCCGAAAAGTTTTCTATGTCCAGTCCGATTTTTCCCGCCAGCATTTTCGCCGTTTTCTCGTCCACCGGAGTGCATGTCGGCGAGCGGAACATCAGTGTATCCGACACGATGGCCGCGCACAGGATCCCTGCGATCTTGTCGGGTATTTCCAGATCTTTTTCCTCGTATATCTCCGACATGATGGTCGCCGTACAGCCTACCGGCTGGTTCCTGAAGTAGATCGGCTCTATGGTCTCCAGCGCGCCTATGCGGTGATGGTCCACGATCTCCAGGACCTGCGCTTCCTCGATGCTGTCGACGGCCTGGCTCTTCTCGTTGTGATCCACCAGGATAAGCTGCTTTTTCTGCATGCCCAGGAAATTACGTCTGGATATGGTACCTGCGTAAACGCCGGTCTTGTCCAGTACGGGAAAAGCTCTGTGCCTTGTGGTCGCCATTACTTCTTTTATATCTTCTGTATATTCATCAGTTTTGAATGTTATCAGTTCATCTTCTTTTCTCATTATGAATGTAAGAGGGATGCTCAGATTGATGCTGCGGGCCACGGTAAAAGTATCTTCCTCGGTGGTGATGATGACGCATCCTTTTTCTTCCGCGGCTTTTCGGATGTCATCTTTGACTCCGGATCC
The DNA here is from genome assembly GCA_034927505.1 of Eubacteriaceae bacterium. Classification (GTDB taxonomy): domain Bacteria; phylum Bacillota; class Clostridia; order Peptostreptococcales; family Anaerovoracaceae; genus RUG100. Next base: position 2,250 of record JAYFPY010000045.1, on the reverse strand, counting down.
TACGCAGATTATCATGCACGCCGGATCCTGTTCTACGGCTCTCAGATGGTCCTCGTGACGGTTGCCCAGTATGACAACGTCTCCCTTTTCCAGGTAGTCTTCCATAGTGTCCGGGTGGGCTGCTCCGATTATGATTTTCCCGCTTTTTATTACTGTCTGTTCATCGCCGACGATCACCCTGCCGCCTATGGTCTCCGCAATGCTGCCTATACGCGTTTCCGCCCGCGCCAGCAGCCTGCTGTCCTGAGCTTCCATATACGTCTTCGCAATGTCGCCTGTAGTGACCAGCCCCTCCAGGTGTCCGTCCTCATTAGTGACCGGCAGAGTCACTGCCTCTGTTGCTTTCATCCTTCTCCAAGCTTTCCTTATGGGCGTGTCCCTGGAAACCCCCGGCGTCCTTCGGATCTCCATATCTCTGACCTGGGTCCCCACGTCGGCGAGATATATGGGCGCATCCACGTCGAAGTATTTCAGAACGAATTCAGTTTCTTCGTTTATCTGGCCTGCCCGCGCCGGGATGTATGTAGCCGGATCGGGGCCTGCCCCCGCTAGCTTGTTCTTTATATCGGCATAAGCTATGGCCGATGCGATGGAATCTGTATCCGGATTTTTGTGTCCTATGACATATATGGACTGTTTCATAACGCGCCTCCCTTAATGCTATATAATATACTCCTATATGTGCCGTTTGTGCAAGATTTTTTTGCATGTAAAAAGCGATGCCCTAAGACATCGCATTATGTTTATTGCTTGTTATCCTGTTTTTTCATGGAAGCAGCCATCACGCCCAGAGCAATAACTGCGATCATTATCATTATTCCGATCTCCCGGTCTCCCGTGCCTGTCTCTCCTGTATCTGCAGCTGTACCGGCTGTGCCTGGTGTTCCTGCAGCTGTACCGGCCCCGGCTGTGCCTGCTGCATTTTTTGATTCCGCAGTCTTTTGGCTTTTTGTCTGTTCTGATTTGGCATGTCCTGCCGACCCTTTGTCACTCCCGGGAGTTGCTGTTTCCACTGCCGCTGCACCGGTTTCACCGCCATCTGCCGCATCATCTGCAGATGCAATGCTGTCTACCTCTACAGAATCATCCGCTGCCGTTTTTGTGATATTTCCATCAGATACTGTGACCTCTGCATTTATCCGGCTGCCCCGGCTGCTTTCTGCCAGCGGCACCGCCATAGTCAGCTCCGCTCTTTCACCGGGACGCAGCACCGCCGAGATCTCACCGGACAAGCTGCTGTTCAGTACTGTGCCGGCAGACAGTTTAGCCGATGATCCTGCAGTCAGCCCCTTGATGACCGTATCCCCTGTATTGATCACCGTTGCCTTGTATGTAAGCATCGTCGGCACGTTCCTTACCCATACAGTCCCCCTGCTCTCAGTCATGCCTTCAGTTTTTACCGGTGCCACGGCAACACTTATGTCCGCCGTACCTGCATTCCCCGCCGTACCTGCATCATCCGCCGCCGTTCCGACATTCCCCGCCGTACCTGCCACCGGGAAAGCCATGACTATGCCTATTATCAATGTGATCATCATCACATATTTCTTCATCGTTTTTTTCATCATCCATCCAACTTCTGAATTCCGTCTCCTGCAGTCCATTCTCTGCGTGCCATTCTCTGCAGTCAAACTCCGGTTTTATCGACTCCGCCTATTATATAACTTTTTTGAAGGATTGTCTTGGACTTTTTGAAAATTTATTCTATGTGGCTATTCTTTGGGATCCTCGTTGTGTATGTATAATCTATTTCATTGAATACCTCATTATACTCTGCCGGTCTATTCCCGTAGACATTGCTCAATTTTGTTTTGTCCTCTTCCACAAACAGCCCATTTACAGGTATGTATAACTTAATGTGATATCTGCAGCATCCTGAGGTGTAACACTTCATTTCACATTACTAACAGCTGCCGGCTGCCGGTCAAAACTCATCAAATGTCAAAACACCTGTCGATATAGCACGTACGGCTTTCACTATTTGTCGTCAAAACTCATCAATTGGCAAAAAAACTGTTGATGATGAGTCCGCTCTTCGCATTTGACATAGATTCTCCTTTTTCCATGGCCGGAAAACTCATCAAAGTCGAATTTATATGCATGTGATGACAGTTATATATTACCTTTTTATGCTTTTATTGTATTCCGCCCCTGTATATGTTAATCATCGGGCTCCCTTCGACTCATCACGAGGCCATTTTTTGATGATTGATGAGTTTCAAGTCGAGAAATGATGCCGGCTGCCGGTCA
>JAYFPY010000021.1:0-21403 GCA_034927505.1 Eubacteriaceae bacterium | reverse complement strand
GTTTGCTCCCAGCTTGTATCTCTGTGCCAGCACTGTTGTGATCGCTGCTGTAAGTGTTGTCTTACCGTGGTCTACGTGACCGATAGTCCCTATGTTTATATGGGGCTTATTTCTCTCGAATTTCTCTTTTGCCATTTTATTTTCCTCCTGAATAAGAAATTTATTTGTTTATTTTTTCTATCAAGCTGTCCGGCAGCTTTTCAAAGTGGTCGAACTGCATTACATATACGCCTCGGCCCTGTGTCTTTGAACGAAGATCTGTCGCATATCCGAACATTTCCGAAAGAGGTACGAATCCTCTTACTGCAACTGCTCCGTTGCTCATGTCAGAACCTTCGATACGTCCTCGTCTTCCGCTGATATCTCCGATCACATCGCCCATGTATTCTTCAGGCACTGTGACTTCAACTTTGAAGATAGGCTCCAGCATTACCGGTTTGCCCTTCTTGCATGCTTCTCTGAAAGCCATGGATGCTGCTGTCTTGAATGCCAGCTCCGATGAGTCGACTTCGTGATATGAACCGTCATACAGCTCTACGCCTACATCGACTACCTGATATCCTGCAAGAGGACCGTTTTCCATCGCTCCGACAATACCGTCTTCGATCTTCGGGATGTATTCCTTCGGAATGGCACCGCCGACAATGGAGTTTACGAATTCGAATCCTTCGCCCGGCTCTCTCGGATATACCTTGATCTTTACGTGACCGTACTGACCGTGACCGCCTGACTGCTTTGCATATTTGTAATCCACGTCTGCCAGCTGTGTAAGAGTTTCCTTGTATGAAACCTGCGGCTTTCCGACGTTGGCTTCGACTTTGAATTCTCGAAGCAGTCTGTCTACTATGATCTCCAGGTGGAGCTCACCCATACCTGCGATTATGGTCTGGCCTGTGTCTTCGTTTGTATAAGTCTTGAATGTAGGGTCTTCTTCTGCCAGCTTTGCCAGCGCAATACCCATCTTTTCCTGACCTGCCTTTGTCTTCGGCTCGATGGCGATCTCTATTACCGGATCTGGGAATTCCATGGATTCCAGTATGATCTCCTGCTTTTCGTCACAGAGAGTGTCTCCTGTAGTCGTATCCTTCAGGCCTACTGCTGCTGCAATATCTCCCGAATATACTTCTTCGATCTCAGCTCTCTTGTTGGCGTGCATCTGGAGGATCCTTCCGACCCTTTCCTTCTTGCCCTTCGTTGAGTTATACACATAGGATCCGGATTTCATCGTTCCCGAGTATACTCTGAAGAATGCCAGCTTTCCGACGAACGGGTCTGCCATGATCTTGAAAGCCAGAGCTGCAAAAGGACCATTGTCGTCTGCTTCTCTTTCTCTCTCTTCGCCTGTGTGAGGCACAACGCCCTTGATAGGCGGTATGTCCAGCGGCGACGGCATAAAGTCGATTATAGCGTCCAGCATCATCTGGATACCCTTGTTCTTGTAAGCCGATCCGCATGTCACAGGGACCATTTCTCCCGAGATAGTCATCTTCCTGATAGTGTCTTTTATCTCTTGAACTGTCAGTTCTTCACCTTCCAGGAACTTCATCATCAGATCTTCATCGGTTTCAGCAACCGATTCCAGCATCTTTTCTCTCCATTCCTGAGCGGTATCTTTCAATTCGTCCGGGATGTCGACAATGTCGAACTTTGTTCCCAGATCATCTTTATAAATCTCTGCTTTCATCTGCACCAGGTCGATAATACCGGTAAAGTTCTCCTCAGCACCGATAGGCAGCTGGATAGGGACTGCATTAGCTTTCAGTCTGTCCTTTACCATCTGTACGACTCTGAAGAAGTCGGCTCCCATGATATCCATCTTGTTTACAAATATCATTCTCGGCACGCCGTACTTTTCAGCCTGTCTCCATACAGTCTCCGACTGAGGTTCTACTCCGCCCTTTGCACAAAGCACTGTTACTGCTCCGTCCAGTACACGCAATGACCTTTCTACCTCTACGGTAAAGTCTACGTGTCCCGGGGTGTCGATAATGTTGATCCTCGTGTCTTTCCACTGTGCTGTGGTAGCAGCAGAGGTTATAGTGATACCTCTTTCCTGTTCCTGATCCATCCAGTCCATCTGCGCCGATCCGTCATGGGTCTCGCCGATCTTGTGCGTCTTGCCTGTGTAGAACAGTATCCTTTCTGTTGCTGTTGTTTTACCGGCATCTATGTGAGCCATGATCCCGATGTTTCTCGTTTTCTCCAAAGAAAATTTTCTAGGCATCTAAATTACCTCCTTTCCGCTTTTCTCCATAATTACCACCTGAAATGTGCAAATGCCTTGTTGGCTTCTGCCATTTTGTGTGTGTCTTCTTTCTTCTTTACAGATGCACCTGTATTGTTCGATGCATCGATCAGTTCCTTTGCAAGCTTGTCAGACATTGTCTTTTCGCCTCTTGCTCTTGTATAGCCGGTAAGCCATCTCAGACCCAGTGTCTGTCTTCTTTCAGGTCTTACTTCTATAGGAACCTGGTAGTTTGCACCACCTACACGCCTTGCTTTGACTTCCAAAACCGGCATGATATTGTTCATTGCTTTTTCAAATACTTCCAGCGCTTCTTCGCCTGTCTCCTGATTTATCTTTTTGAATGCATCATAGACAATGGCCTGTGCTGTTCCTTTTTTGCCGTCCAGCATAATACTGTTTATCAGTTTTGCTACGACAACACTTCCGTAAACCGGATCAGGAAGCACTTCACGCTTGGGTACGTTTCCTTTTCTTGGCACGTCTCTTCCCTCCTTGCCATAAATGACATCGGTACTCGACTCCGAACCGTAAATAATGTTTCAGAGCCGCGGCGCTCGATAATATATTATATCAAGGGCTCTTGGTTTCCCGATCTCTGGTTACTTTTTCTTAGGTCTTTTTGCTCCATACTTGGATCTTGACTGAGATCTCTCAGCAACTCCGGCAGTATCCAGCGTTCCTCTGACGATATGATATCTTACACCCGGGAGGTCTTTTACTCTTCCACCCCTGATCAGTACAACACTATGCTCCTGCAGGTTATGACCTATGCCGGGGATATATGCTGTAACTTCGATACCGTTAGTCAAACGTACTCTGGCAACCTTTCTCAATGCTGAGTTAGGTTTCTTCGGCGTAACAGTCTTTACTGAAGTGCAGACTCCTCTCTTCTGAGGCGAGTTTACATCTGTAGCGACTCTCTTGATCGAGTTCATGCTCTTTCCGAGAGCAGGCGCTGTAGACTTTTTGATACCGGTCTCTCTGCCTTTACGTACTAATTGATTTATAGTAGGCATTCTGTTCTCCTTCCTCTTGCCCTTGACAAGTTATTTTATATCTCAAACTGCTTATTGAAAACAGCCTAAAACCAACAATCAGTTTATCACAGATTTCTTTCATCTGTCAAACTTTATTTATTCTTCTTCCGGACCTTCATCAACATCGCCGTCTTCGACGATCACATCTGCATCCTGCGGGTCTTCCGGCTGCAGCTCATCTGTCTGCGGCGCTTCGTACGAAACTTCGTCCGGTACTTCTGTGTCAGTCACTGCTGCAGTCATTTCTGACGCTGCAGTTCCTTCGCTCGTCACTATGTCCGAATCGTCAGGGAACATGAGAAAATCATCTTCCTCTTCAGCCATTCTCTCAGCATAGGTTTCAACATATTCCGTATTCGGACCATAGTCTACATCTATGTTCTTGTATCTCTTCATGCCTGTTCCCGCCGGGATCAGTTTTCCTATTATGACATTCTCCTTCAGCCCCTGGAGTGTATCGTTCTTTCCCTTGATGGCTGCATCTGTCAGGACTCTTGTAGTCTCCTGGAATGATGCTGCCGACAGGAATGAATTGGTTGCCAGTGATGCCTTGGTGATACCGAGAAGCTGTCTGTCCGACGTAGCCTTTTCTTTGCCTTCTTCTTCTGCGGCTTCATTGGCCTCCTGCAGGTCGACCTTGCTGTAAAGGCCTCCCGGAAGAAGGTTCGTTTCTCCGGCATCTTCTATCTTGTATTTCCCCAGCATCTGGCTGACTATCACTTCGACGTGCTTGTCGTTGATGTCTACGCCCTGCAGTTTGTACACTCGCTGTACTTCCTTGAGCAGATACTGATATACTCCTTCTACACCCTTCAGTCTCAATATGTCGTGAGGATTCAGCGGTCCGCGGGTTATGTTTCCGCCGGCTTCCACAAATTCTCCTTCTTCCACATTGAGTCTGGCGCCGTAAGGCACGGTGTATGTCCTGGCTTCTTCGCCTTTTATGACAACTTCAGTCTTCTTGTCTTTGGTAGTGATCGATTCCACTGTTCCGTCAGCTTCGCATATCTCGGCAATACCTTTCGGCTTTCTTGCTTCGAACAGCTCCTCGACTCTCGGCAGACCCTGGGTGATGTCCCCGCCGGCTACGCCGCCGGTATGGAACGTTCTCATTGTCAGCTGAGTACCCGGTTCGCCTATGGACTGAGCTGCGGTGATGCCGACAGATTCGCCTATGTTTACGATCTCCCCTGTTGCCAGGTTTCGTCCGTAGCATTTTGCACATACGCCGCTCTTGCTGTGGCATGTCATTACCGATCTGATGGCTACTGCATCTATGCCTTCTATGCTGTCTATGAGTTTTGCCTTTTCGTCTGTTATTTCTTCATCGGCATGTACCAGGATCTCTCCTGTATCCGGATGTTCTATATCCTTGAGGGATATTCTTCCGGCGATCCTCTCGTTGAGAGGTTCTATGACTTCTTTGCCGTCGGCAAAAGCTCTTACTTCTATTCCTTCATCTGTTCCGCAGTCGGATTCACGTACGATCACATTGTGTGATACGTCGACCAGTCTTCTGGTCAGATATCCGGAGTCGGCTGTTCGAAGAGCCGTATCGGCAAGACCCTTTCTGGCTCCGTTGGTCGAAACGAAGTAATCCAGTACAGACAATCCTTCACGGAAGTTTGCCTTGATCGGGATCTCTACAGTTTTACCTGTGGCGTTGGCCATCAGGCCTCGCATACCGCCTATCTGTGATATCTGCTTTTTGCTTCCTCGAGCTCCGGAATTGGCCATTATGAACAGGTTGTTGAGCCCGTCCAGGCTCTCCATCAGAGCATCTGCCACCTTTTCGGTGGTGTCTGCCCATATGCTGCAGACCTTGTCATATCTTTCGCCTTCTGAATACAGACCCATGTTGTAGTAGTCTTCGCATTCGTTTACTTCTTCTTCCGCCTCATTGAGGATGGTCGCCTTTTCCTTTGGTATTTCCATGTCGGATATACTGATGGTGATGGCTGCCTTAGTGGAGTAATGGAATCCCATGTCCTTTATGGCGTCCAGCATGAGAGCGGTCTCTGTGTTGCCGTGTACTTTGTAGCACTTGTCTATTATCTGTCCCAGACCTTTTTTGTCACAGAGGAAGTTGATCTCCAGTGAATAAGGATCCGCTTCTCTGTCCACAAATCCGATATCCTGAGGGATCTGCTGATTGAAAATAAATCTACCGACAGTCGATTCTACGATCTTTCCCTGTTTATCGTCTTTGTCCAGGTATTTTCTCACCTTGACCTTTGCGTGAAGACCTACGATATCGTTGCTGTAAGCCATCAGCATTTCATCCATGTCCGTGAAAACCTTTCCGTCGCCCTTTTCGGCCGCCGTGTTTCGGTCATCGCTGCCCGGATGAGTAAGGTAGTAGCTTCCCAGGATCATATCCTGTGTCGGCGTCGTGATCGGTGATCCGTCTTTCGGCGCCAGTATGTTGTTGACCGACAGCATCAGGAATCTTGCTTCTGCCTGCGCCTCTACTGAAAGAGGTACGTGGACAGCCATCTGGTCTCCGTCAAAGTCGGCGTTGAATGCTGTACATGCCAGAGGATGCAGCTTTATTGCCTTGCCCTCTACCAGCACAGGCTCAAATGCCTGTATGCCCAGTCTGTGAAGAGTCGGGGCACGGTTGAGCATTACCGGATGTTCCTGGATGATATCTTCCAGTACGTCCCATACTTCCGGTCTCACCTTCTCGACCATTCTCTTGGCGCTTTTTATATTGTGAGCCTGTCCCTGTTCCACCAGCTTTTTCATAATGAAAGGCTTGAACAGTTCCAAAGCCATTTTCTTTGGAAGCCCGCACTGCCAGAATCTCAGTTCCGGTCCGACAACGATTACCGAACGTCCCGAGTAGTCTACTCGTTTGCCCAGCAGGTTCTGTCTGAATCGTCCCTGTTTTCCTTTCAGCATGTCCGACAGTGATTTCAGCGGACGCGAGCCCGGGCCCGTTACCGCTCTTCCTCTTCTGCCGTTGTCTATCAGTGCGTCTACTGCTTCCTGGAGCATTCTCTTTTCGTTTCTCACGATGATGTCAGGTGCGCCCAGGTCCAGCAGTCTGTTGAGTCGCTTGTTTCTGTTTATTACTCTTCTGTACAGATCGTTCAGGTCGGATGTGGCAAATCTGCCGCCGTCCAGCTGTACCATCGGTCTCAGGTCCGGCGGTATGACAGGGATCACTTCCATGACCATCCATTCCGGCTTGTTTCCGGACAGTCTCAATGCTTCGATGACTTCCAGACGTCTTACCAGCTTGACTTTTTTCTGACCCGTGGCGGTTTTGAGAGTCTCTCTCAATTCACCGGACAGCTGTTCCAGATCTATATTTTCCAGCAGTTCTCTCACAGCCTCGGCACCGATGCCGGCTCTGAATCCGTCGCCGTATTCATCTTTGGCTTCTCTGTACTGCTGTTCTGTGATTATGTCCTTGTATGAGAATCCGGTCTCGCCCGGTTCCAGGACCACGTAGGAAGCAAAGTAGAGTATTCTCTCCAGGTTCCTCGGCGTCATGTCCAGACAGAGTCCCATTCTGCTCGGGATCCCCTTGAAGTACCATATGTGAGATACAGGTGCAGCCAGCTTTATGTGGCCCATCCTTTCTCTTCGCACTTTGGATTTTGTGACTTCAACTCCGCATTTGTCGCAGATGATCCCTTTGAATCTTATTCTTTTATATTTACCGCAGTGACATTCCCAGTCTTTCTGCGGCCCGAAAATCGCTTCGCAGAACAGGCCTTTCGGTTCCGGCTTTAGTGTTCTGTAGTTTATTGTTTCAGGTTCCTGTACTTCGCCGTGTGACCAGCTGAGTATCTTTTCTGTGGAAGCTAAACCAATTTTCAGCGATTCAAAATTATTCAACTCATAACTGTTATCTTTTGTTGCACTCATGGTTTATCCTCCTTGTTATTCTTCGTCTTCTGTTCCGTATTCGATGATATCACTCTCTTTTCCGTCTGCCTGCTCACTGTCGTCATCATCACTGACTATAGGCTCCCGCTCTCTGCGGTCGTGATACGGCTCTCTTCTCCTGTCGCCTATCGGCTCTCTTTCGATATCTCGTATATCTGTAGGTTCTTCTATCTCACTGGATTCTCTGATGGTGATCTCTTCCTGATTCTCAGTCAGCACCTTGACATCCAGACCCAGCGCCTGCATTTCCTTGATCAGTACCTTGAATGATTCAGGTATGCCCGGTTCCGGAATGTTCTCTCCTTTTACGATAGATTCATATGTCTTTACACGGCCTACAATGTCATCCGACTTGACAGTCAGTATCTCCTGCAGTGTATATGCAGCGCCGTATGCTTCCAGCGCCCATACTTCCATCTCTCCGAAACGCTGTCCGCCGAACTGGGCTTTTCCTCCCAGAGGCTGCTGCGTTACCAGCGAGTACGGCCCGGTGGATCTTGCGTGTATCTTGTCGTCTACCAGGTGATGCAGTTTCAGCATGTACATGTAGCCAACTGTGACCGGATTGTCGAAATTCTCGCCCGTCCTTCCGTCACGCAGCTGCAGTTTTCCTGATTCGTCGTATCCGCATTCCTTCAGCAGTTCAATTATGTCTTTTTCATTTGCACCGTCGAATACCGGCGTTGCTATGTACCAGTCTTTGTTCTTCGCAGCAAGTCCCAGATGTACTTCAAGGACCTGTCCAACGTTCATTCGCGATGGCACGCCGAGAGGGTTCAACATGACCTGGAGAGGAGTTCCGTCTTCCATGAACGGCATATCCTCTTCCGGAAGTATCCTGGATATTACACCCTTGTTTCCGTGTCGTCCTGCCATTTTATCTCCCACATTGATCTTTCTCTTTGTGGCGACATATACCCTGACAACTTTATTCACGCCCGGCGGCAGATCTCCGCCTTCTTCTCTCGTAAATTCTTTTACATCTATTACGATACCCGTTTCGCCGTGAGGCATCTTCAGTGAAGTGTCTCTTACTTCCTTGGCTTTCTCGCCAAAGATAGCTCTCAGCAGTCTTTCTTCGGCAGACAGCTCGGTCTCTCCCTTAGGAGTTACCTTGCCTACCAGAATGTCCTGAGAAGTTACTTCTGCACCTACGCGGATTATTCCGTCTTCGTCCAGATCCTTCAGTGCTTCTTCACCTACATTCGGTATATCTCTTGTTATTTCTTCAGGCCCCAGTTTCGTGTCCCTTGCCTCCGATTCGTATTCAACGATATGAAGAGATGTCAGGACATCGTCCATTATGAGTCTTTCGTTTAGGATGATGGCATCCTCGTAGTTGTATCCTTCCCATGTCATGAATCCGATGAGCAGGTTTTTGCCCAGCGCGACTTCGCCGTTTTCCGTCGAAGGGCCGTCAGCGATAACTTCGCCGGCTTCCACATGTTCGCCGTGGAAAACTATAGGCCGCTGATTGAAACATGTTCCCTGGTTGGATCTCTTGAACTTGAGAAGCTTGAACTTGTCTGTTCCTTCTCCGTCGTCTCTCTTGATGCGGATTTCATCGGAGTCCACATAGTCGATAACGCCGTCGTGTTTTGCCAGCTGTACAACGCCCGAGTCTTTTGCAGCTCTGTGCTCCATTCCCGTACCTACGATAGGTGCTTCCGTTACCATGAGCGGCACTGCCTGCCTCTGCATGTTGGATCCCATCAGCGCACGGTTGGCGTCGTCGTTCTCCAGGAACGGTATCATTGCCGTAGCGACCGATACTACCTGTTTCGGAGATACGTCCATAAAGTCTATATGCTCTCTCGGCACCAGACCGATCTCGCCGCCGACTCCTCGGCTGGCAACTCTCAGGTTCGCAAATCTGCCGTTGGATTCCAGCGGTTCATTCGCCTGTGCCACAGTCATTCTCTCTTCTTCGTCAGCAGAAAGGTACTGGATCACATCCGTTACCACTCCGTCTTTCACGACTCTGTACGGAGTTTCAATGAATCCGTATTCGTTGATCACGCCGTAGGTGGTAAGGGATCCGATCAGTCCGATGTTCGGGCCTTCAGGCGTTTCTATAGGACACATCCTTCCGTAATGGGAATGATGTACGTCTCTTACTTCGAACCCGGCTCTTTCTCTTGAAAGTCCGCCCGGTCCCAGCGCCGACAGTCTTCTCTTGTTAGTAAGTTCTGCCAGAGGGTTGGTCTGATCCATGAACTGCGACAGCTGCGAGCTTCCGAAGAATTCCTTTATAGCTGCTGTTACAGGTCTTATGTTCATCAGCGCCTGCGGCGTAGTCACTTCGATGTCCTGTATGGTCATTCTTTCTTTGACTACTCTTTCCATCCTGGCAAGACCGATCCTGAACTGATTCTGGAGAAGCTCTCCCACAGTTCTCAATCTTCTGTTTCCAAGGTGGTCGATGTCGTCCACCGCACCTATTCGATAATTCAGATTCAGTATGTAACTGATCGAAGCTATCATATCGTCTATGATTATATGTTTAGGCGAAAGATCGTTCTTTCTCCTTACTAGTTCTTTCTTCAGTTCTTCTTCGTCCTGGAATTCTTCCAGGATGTGCATCAGGACAGGATAGTATACTTTGTCCGCCACCTTGATCTCCGATGTATCGAATTTCACGTAATCGGCAAGCTCGACAAAGTTGTTTCCTATTACCTTTGTCGTTCTTTCGGTGCTGTCCTTTTCGAATACTTCAACGGAATAAACGCCGGCGTTTTCAATCTGAAAAGCCTGTTCCCTTGTGAGAGGTTCTCCGTCAAAGTTCACATTGCCTTTTTCGACAATTATCTCGCCGGTGCTCGGATCTGCTACATCCTGTGCGACGATAGTGTCTTCCAGTCTGTTTGCAAGTCCCAGCTTTTTGTTGTATTTATATCTTCCGACCTTGGCGATGTCATATCGCTTCGGATCGAAAAACAGTGAATTGATCAGAGAGAATGCGCTTTCATCTGTAGGCGGTTCTCCCGGTCTGAGTTTTTTGTATATTTCCTTCAGTGCGTCCTTGCTGTTATCCGTGGCGTCTTTTTCCAGCGATTTGAGCAGCCTTTCATCTTCGCCGAACACCTTCAGGATGTCCTGGTTGGTCTGCAGTGAAAGGTCCTGATGATTGCCGAAACGTTCCTGTTCGTTTCCGACGAATTCATCCATCGCTCTTATCAGTGTAGCTATAGACTGTTTTCTGGTCCTGTCTACTCTGACTGATATTATTTCGTTGGAATCGGTTTCATACTCAAGCCAGGCACCCCTGTTTGGGATGACTGTTGTAGAAAACAATTCTTTTCCTGCTTTATCTATTTCTGAAACGTAGTAAGGCCCCGGCGAACGAACCAGCTGTGTTACTACAACTCGTTCCGCACCGTTATATATAAAGGTACCTTTTTCGGTCATGATAGGAAAATCCCCCATGAACACTTCCTGTTCCTTGACCTCACCTGTTGCATTGGTGATAAGTCGTACCTTTACTTTAAGAGGAGCCGCATAGGTCGCGTCTCTTTCTTTACATGTTTCCTGATCATATTTCGGCGGATCGGACAGAGAATAATCAATAAACTCCAGTACCAGATTTCCCGCGTAGTCCTGAATCGGTGAAATATCTTCGAATACTTCTTTTAACCCTTCCTGCAAGAACCAATCGTATGATTTTGTCTGGATCTGTATCAGGTTTGGCATTTCAGCAACTTCGTTGATCTTTGAAAAAGTCTGACGCTCTTTTCTACCTAACATAACGGCTTTTGGCATAATCATCACTCCTTATATACTATACAATCACATTGCGTGGCAGTCTATTATTATATCTCAAAAGAGTCAATTATGCAAGCAGTTTTTGTTGCATTTTGATATATTTTTTGCTGTATTTGTTGTATTTTTTGTGAAGAGCGGCAATGATCTAATATGGACGGCCGTAATATACAGGATATCTGGAATCACTGTTGATAGTGTCCACTGTAGTTTTACTGCCGTTGGCGTGGCAGATCATATTATTGCCCATATATACAGCTGTATGCCATACGCCTTTATATCTGCCGTTTTTCTTTCCGCCCCAGAATACCAGATCTCCGGCTTTTCTATTGGCCTTGCTGATTTTCTTTCCTTTTTTGACGCAGTATTTATACTGGTCGGCGGCAGTTGCCGGCAGGGTCCTCCCTGCCGCATGTTTGTATGACCACAGAGTAAGATAACTGCAGTCGGCATAATTGGACAATCCCCGCAGCCATTGACTGTACGGGTCGCCCTGTCTTGTCAGCGCCATCTCAACTATCTTGGCTCCCCTCTTTGAATAAGAAGGTTTAGACGTTACTTTGAACTTGTCCGTATAAAGGGTGAATGTACCCTTGGAACTCTTTATCATTACCTTTATGATCTTTGTGCCCTTGCTCAGCTTTCCGAAAGGAACGTTTTTGGACAGCTTTGTCAGGTCGTATGAATAACTTGAAGTATATTTGGTGTACGCAGACTGTCTTTTCCCCGACGTACTGTACACTCTCACGTATATCCGTTTGATCTTATAATCGGAATATATCTTTCCGTTCAGTCTGTTCTGGGATCCTTTCCTCATGGTCTGCGAACCCAGCACTCTGTGCCAGCTGGCGTGATAGCCGTTGCTGATATATGCGCTGCCGGTTTTTGTGTTGCCTGAAGGAACGGTGATCTTGGATGAGACAGATAGTCCGTCGATGGTCCTGTATGTTACCGTTGCCTTGCCCGCCGAGACCGCTTTGACGTTTCCCGCCTGGCTGACAGAAGCTACTGAGCTGTTTGAAGAACTCCATCTTCCCAGCAGTTTGCTGTTATATGAATATACATCAAGACTTCCCGTGTCAAAAGTCGCTCTCAGTTTTCTCTTTTTTCCTTTGTTTATGGTCAGTTTCGGATTGCTGATATACAGCTTTGAAGGATCTACGAACCTGACCGAACTGCTCAGGTATTTCGCTGAGCTGGCAGACTTTTTCGCTGAAGAATCCAAAGCGGTAACACATGCGGTAAAAGAACATCCGTGGGTAAGCACGGAAATATCTTCTATTTCTTTATATGTATTTCCTGTAGTAAATGTCATTGAGGTTTTTTTGGTCCGGTTCTCCAGAACAAGAGTATATTTATCTGCACCGCTGACCGCTGACCATTTGAAAGAAAGGTCACCGTCCGCACTGACGTAGCAGCTGATGCCTGAAGGCGTCGCCGTTTTCGAAGCGGCCGCAGATGCCCCCGCCGGAAGCATGGTGACTGTCATTATTACTGCCAGTATTATCCCAATTTTTCTTCTTATCACTTTACCCACCTCTTTCATTCCTATTCCGTTATTTTAATCCATTTTCCCCAAAAAATCAAAGTGACCGGCATTTTTTCACATACCGGTCACATTTTTTGCTTTGTTCTGTCTGTAAACAGAGATGAACTATTTCAGTTCTACTTCTGCTCCAACTTCTTCCAGCTGGCTCTTCAGTGTGTCAGCTTCACCCTTTTCGATGCCTTCTTTGACATTGGAAGGTGCTCCGTCTACCAGAGCCTTTGCTTCCTTAAGTCCCAGACCTGTGATCTCTCTTACAGCCTTGATGACTTTTATCTTTTCCTGTCCTGCTGCTTTAAGAACAACTGTGAATTCTGACTGTTCTTCAGCTCCTGCTGCTTCTCCGCCTGCTGCACCTGCTGCTGCAACCGGTGCTGCTGCACTTACTCCAAACTTCTCTTCGCAAGCTTCAACCAGTTCGTTGAGCTCGAGCACTGTCATGTTTTCAATTGCTTCTATGATTTGATCTTTATTCATTTTTATATCTCCTTTTCGTTATTATTGGATTTTTTCTAAATTATTCAGCCGGCTTTTCTTCCGCTGCCGGTTCTGCTGCTGCTTCTGCAGGCGCTGCCGGTTCTTCAGCCGGTGCTGCCTCTGTTGCCGGTGCTGTTTCTTCAGCCGGCTTTTCTTCTGCAGGAGCCTCTGATGCAGGAGCATCTTCTGCAGGTGCTGCGGTTTCTCCGCCCTCTGCCTTTGCTTCTGCTATTGCTGCAAATGTTCTTACAGCCTTGCTTACAGGCGACTGTATGCTGCCCATAAATTTTGCGATGAGTTCCTCTCTTGAAGGGATCTTCGCCAGCTGTACCAGTGCCTCTGCGTCATAGAAATTTCCTTCTACGATGCCGCCTTTGAATGCCATTTTGTCCATCTTTTTGATGGCCTTGCTGAGCACTCTTGCCGGTGCAGTTGCGTCGCTCTTGCTGATTGCTATTGCGCTGGGGCCTTCGAGGATCTGTGCCAGATCTTCATAGCCGGTTCCTTCGATAGCTCTCTTCATCAGCGTATTTTTGTAAACTGTGTAGTCTACTTCTTCGTCACGAAGCATTTTTCTCATTTCATTTGCTTCTTCAACAGTAGTTCCGATATAATCGATGATCACTGCCGACTGCGCATCTTCCAGCTTTCCTTTTATCTCGTCAATAATGACTTGTTTTGCTTCATAAGCTGCTCTTGTTTCTGTCATGCTTTTTCTTTTCTCCTTTCTGATAAAGATCTGCATCCTTATCGTGTCAGGTACTCCATAAAAATCCTCGCCGGTAAAAACTAACCTGCGAGGACAATAATTTTATATTGTACCTCGGCGGGACATTAAGCAATTCGCACCCGCTGTCTTAGGTTGATTTTCAACTTTTTATTCAATGATCGGGGTTACTGTGCCGCTCCGCCTAACTTGGCTGCGTTCACCTTTACTCCCGGGCCCATTGTCGATGTTACAGTTACACTCTTCAAATACTGACCTTTCGATGCGGAAGGTTTTGCCTTCACGATAGCGTTCATCAATGCATTGAAGTTGTCTGTGAGTTTATCTCCTCCGAATGATGCCTTGCCTATCACTGTGTGTATGATGTTTGCTTTATCCAAACGATACTCAACTTTACCGGCTTTGATATCACCAAGAGCTTTTTCCAGATCCATTGTTACTGTTCCTGATTTAGGGTTCGGCATGAGTCCCTTAGGGCCGAGCACTTTACCGAGTCTTCCTACAACGCCCATCATGTCCGGGGTCGCAACGACTACATCGAAATCGAACCAGTTTTCAGTCTGGATCTTCTGAGCCATTTCTTCTGCACCTACATAATCTGCACCGGCTGCCGTAGCTTCGTCAGCTTTGGGGCCTTTCGCAAATACCAGGACTTTGGTTGTTTTTCCTGTTCCGTGCGGCAGAACGATCGCGCCTCTTACCTGCTGGTCTGCATGTCTTCCGTCAACGCCCAGTCTGACATGGACTTCTACTGTCTCGTCAAATTTCGCCTTTGCGTTTCCTGCTACCAGATCGAGAGCTTCCTTTGGCTCGTAAAGATTTTTCTTGTCGATCTTTTCTGCTGATTCTCTGTACTTTTTACCTTTTTTAGGCATTTTTACCTCCTTGTGGTACTGACGGTGTCCTTTGTCGGACTACCTCCCACAGTCTTAATCTTCTACAACGATTCCCATACTTCTTGCAGTACCCTTGATCATCTCTGTCGCTGCATCGATGTCTGCTGCATTCAAGTCTGGCATTTTTGTTTCCGCAATTTCTTTAGCCTGAGCTGTTGTGATCGTAGCAACCTTCGTCTTGTTAGGTTCGCCTGATCCGCTCTTAAGCTTTGCGGCCTTCTTCAGCAATACTGCTGCCGGCGGAGTTTTACAAATGAATGTAAAGCTTCTGTCTGCATAGACAGTGATCACTACCGGAATGATCATTCCCTGCTGGTCCTGTGTCTTCGCATTAAACTGTTTACAGAAGTCCATGATGTTCACGCTCTTCTGACCCAGTGCCGGTCCTACCGGTGGTGCCGGTGTAGCCCCGCCTGCCGGGATCTGCAGTTTAATATAGCCGTCGATCTTCTTAGCCATAGCAAATCTCCTTTCTTTTAAATTTTATCAATCTGTGCAAATTCCAGTTCGACCGGTGTATCCCTGCCAAACATGGAGATTTTTGCTTTTACAGTTTCTTTCTCTTCATTGATCTCTTCGACCACTCCCATAAAGCTCTCAAACGGTCCGTTTATTACCTTTATGTTGTCGCCTGCATGGAGATCCAGATCGATTTTGATCTTTTCGATGCCCATTCGTCTGACTTCTTCTACTGTCAGCGGCACCGGGTTGGAACCATGTCCCACGAATCCGGTAACACCCTGTGTATTCCTCACAAGGTACCAGGATTCATTTGTAACTATCATCTTGACAATGACATATCCCGGGAACATCTTTCTGGTCTTGATGACCATTCGCCCGCCCTTTGGCTCTGCCTTGTCTTCAGTAGGGACTACGACCTGCAGTATCAGATCCTGCATGCCTCTGCTCTCTACCAGTTTTTCGATATTTACCTTTACCTTGTTCTCATGACCGGAATAAGTATGCACTACATACCATTTGGGTGTTCCGTCACCTCTGAGTCCCTCATCCTTGATGGGGGAAACAGACCTTTTTTCATTTTCTGTCATACTACGGTTACCTCTTTACAGTGAAATACCCAGCAAACTCTTGAGTATTGCAAGGAATCCGCTATCTATGCCCCAGAAAGCCAGCGCGAAAAAAGCACATGCTGCCACTACCACTACAGTATATGATCCCAGTTCTTTCTTCGTAGGCCATACAACCTTTTTCATTTCCAGTCTGACGCCTTTGAAATATTCCTTCAGGCTGCGTTTTTCCTTTTTCTTGGTGTTGACCTTGGAATTAGCCATTGCCTGAGCTTTTTTCTTGACATCCTGCCTGCTGCTGCCTGTATCCTTCTTCGTCTTTGCCATTACAAATCTCCCCTTACTTGGTTTCCTTGTGGACCGTGTGTTTCTTGCAGAATGGACAATACTTCTTGAATTCTACACGATCAGGATTGTTCTTTTTGTTCTTGATCGATGTGTAGTTTCTCTGTTTACACTCCGAACAAGCCAGTGTGATTTTAGTTCTCATGTCGTTTTCCTCCGTAAAATCAAAATCCAGAGCCCCGGCTCTTTTAGCCGACTCCGATTGTTAAAATCTCATAAAGTCGCTCAATAAGTTTACATTAACATCTTGTCAATGTCAAGGAACTCTTACAATAAAAAAGAGGCTCCTTGTTGTCTGCAACCTCAGTTTCTTTACTATACATCATAATCACCGCTTTTTCAAGTGTTTTATTCGTCAACCGGCAAAATCACTCTTGGATCACGGCACGAGCCATCCTGTTCATTGCTTTTACAGCCTTCTTCGGAGAAACTATCCTGATCTTCCCGCCAAAACGGAACACCCATGCATAGAATGTAGGGCTCAGCACAACATCAGTCATGACCATAAATGTCTCGTCTGACGCCACTTTGGTTATTACATCCTCCCCGAATCTGTCTATGACATACTTCATCAGTTCGTTGTCACACTCCAGTTTGACCGAAACGCTGTCGCCTCCGAACATCTCGAATATCCTTTTGGAATAATCATTGATGTTGAACTCACGCGGTTTTCTGACCGCTTTCTCGTCGATGATCTCAGCCCTGTACAGACGGTCAACTTTGAATGACGAAACATTCTCATGTTTGTCCGACCAGCCTACTGCGTAATAAAAATCATCGTTCCAGTAAAGAGCGTATGGACTGAGAATATATTCTTCGCCGTTGTTTCGGAATATTTTTTTCTTTTCCGGATCGTAGTCCGTGTATTTGAATTTGATTTTCTTTTTTTCATTGATCGCATCATTGATCGTATCTACTATATAATAGATAGATTCATTGCCGGATTTGACACGATTGACTGCATATATATGGCGGTCCAGCTCCTTCTTTTGATGCACGCTGGCGATCCCCGCCAGTTTGCCGGTAAGTTCACGGCTCTTCTTTTTAGTTATGAACCGGGATGAAGAGACTGCATCTATCAGCATTTTCAGTTCAGGTATCTGAAATTCCCGTTCACCCCAAAAATATCTGTTAGGCTTGCTCTTTATCACTATGATATCGAACCCGCTTTCGATCAGCAGGTCCATGTCGCTTTTCAAAGTCTTCCTGTTGGTCGGCATGCCTTCATCGTCTAAATACTCCAGGATCTCCCCGGTGTCCAGCGTATGCTCCTCATCTGTGGAACTCTTCAGCAGTTTTATTATATATATGATCCGTTTTTTCATAATGTTGTTTACTGCCATGGTTGTGTTCCTCCGCTGTTTTCATTGGCCTGCTACTGCCGATACTCGTCGTAAGCATCCTGCGCGTCCTTGAGCATCTGCTCATTATATGCCTTCGTATACTCTTTTTCCATATAAGAATCGTAATCTTCTGCGTATGGCGCTCCGGCCTCTTCCGCCGCTTTCGCTTTTTCTTCCTTCTCGATCCTTTCTTCTATGATGATGTCATCGCCCATGCTGCTGATGGACTCGAGAGCTCCGATCTTTTCGCCGCCTTTATATTTGTTGTACACAGCCGTCTGCGAATCGACATATCCGCTGGCAAAAAATATCAAAATGCAGAGCAGAACAGTTATTGCCGGAAAAGTCACCAGCGGCCATTTTTTATCCAAATGATCCCCCAGCAACATACTCAAACCGAACGCTATCCCCAAAGTGATACAGGTTGTTAAAATACCCGCCAGATAAGGGTAGACGTCTTCACCACTTTTTGTGTAAGCCGGATCCAGGACAAAACAATACAATATCAGGCTGATCACACCTGCCAGCAGTCCTCCTGCAATGACGCCTGCGATGACCGCAGCCGTAACATCTTCTGATGTTGTATAACCGCGCGCTTCATGCCGTCTCATTTCTCTCAGCATAGCGCCTGCTTCTCCGTAAAGACCCATAACACACCATCCTCTCCTATGCCCCGTTATATCCTGTCATTATATCACATTGTTCCGGCATTGAATCTTTTTATTGCAAGTCATTCCGCTTGAAGATATTATATAGTCATGAAGAATTTGATCGACCAAATCCCTTTTAGGGATCATATGTCAGCTCGGCAGCAGCGCGAGCTGGAGGTAAATACCATTTCCACACATTATGCAGCCGGAGAACCTGTACATCACGGTTCCTGCGACTGCATAGGCATTATTCTGGTCAAGAGCGGAAAGCTGCGTACCTATATGCTTTCTGAAGACGGCAGAGAAATCACCCTCTTTCATCTTAAAGAGGGTGATTTTTGTGTTCTTTCTGCTTCCTGCATCCTGTCCGCCGTGACCTTCGATGTCTTTATCGACGCCGAAGAAGATACCGACCTGTGGCAAATAAACACCGGCTGGTTCCAGCAGCTTACAGAGGAAAATGTTTATGCCGAGAACTTCATGTACAAAGTGGCTCTCGATCGTTTTTCCGATGTCATGTGGGTGATGGAGCAGGTCATATTCATGAGCATGGACAAAAGGCTGGCGATCTTTCTTATGGATCACGGCCCGGTCATCAGGATGACTCACGATGAGATAGCAAGACATCTTGGAACTGCCCGCGAAGTCATCAGCCGCATGCTCAAGTACTTTTCTTCCGAAGGTTACGTGGAGCTGTCCCGTGGCACCGTTTCCATCCTGGACCGGGAGCGTCTTTCCGCGCTCCTGTAATCCGTCCTATATGAACAGATTCGTGTCTGCATTTTCCGCATCGCCCAGGTAGCTGGCAACTCCGGCCAGCTCGACGCCGTCGATAAGTTCCTCTTCGCGTATGCCCATAACGTCCATGGACATGGTGCACGCCACCATCCTGACGCCGCTTTCCATGGCGGACTTGATCAGTTCCTCCAGCGACGACACATTCTTGTCCTTCATGACTTTCCGCATCATTTTTGTTCCCATTCCCATCATATTCATATTGGACAGCTTCAGTTTTCTGCTGCCTCGCGGCATCATACTGCCGAACATTTTTTCAATGAATGATTTTTTCACCGGCACCTTTCGATCTTTTCGAAGTATGTTCAGCCCCCAGAATGTGAAGAACATAGTTACCGGTCTGCCCATGGCAGCCGCGCCGTTTGCAATGATAAAAGAAGCCAGCGCCTTGTCCAGGTCTCCGTCGAAGACTATCATTGTTTTTCCGTGAGGCCGCTCCGTAGTACTGCATGTGTCCGCAGGGCAGCTGTCTGCCCCTTTCCTTATTGTCACAACGTTCTCCAGGCCCTCTCTCGTCTTGCCCAGATATTCGTTGCCGGTCCTTTCGCACCAGCTTTCCACGTCTCTTGCAAATCCCATGTCAGTGGCCGAAACTCGTATTTCTTCTCCTTCATGCATGCTTTGCAGAGCATCGTTGACCTTCATGATCGGGCCGGGGCACTGCAGTCCACAGCAGTCCAGTATCCTGATGTCCTCGGTCACGTTTTCCTTATCTGATAAGCTTATTCCTTTGTCCTCCGTGTCTTTTGTATGTTCTTTTCCATCGTTGTAGTGCATCGATTTATAAAAGCTGCTGCCGCCTTCCAGCACGCTGACATCTGTGAATCCGTTCTGCATCAGGACGCGGGCCGCATTGTATGACCTTACGCCTATGGCACAGTAGACCACGATTTTTTCATTTTTGTATTCCGACAGTTCATCCATACGATCGCGCAGTTCGCCCATAGGAATGTGGTACGATCCGGGAAGCTGCCAGACCTGTCTCTCTACATTTTCTGTTATGTCCAGAACGAATGATCCTTCCAGTTCATCGTAGCTTTTGAAATGCACCAGGCCGTCAACTATATTTTCAGCCACGAAACCCAGCATATTCACCGGGTCCTTTGCCGAAGAGTAGGGCGGCGCATACGCCAGTTCCAGTTCTTTCAGATCGGATACTCCTCCGCCCAGCCGCATGGTCGCAGCAATAGTGTCGATCCTCTTGTCTACTCCGTCCTGGCCGACTATCTGCGCTCCCAGGATCCTGCCTTCTTTTTCGAATATGATTTTCAAAAACATAGGCGTTGCCATCGGATAATATCCCGCATGAGATTTCTGACAGATCAGAGCTGTTTCATAATCCCTGTGTTTTTCTTTTCCTACGGCCTTCAGTGTTTTTTCGTTGATCCCCGCTGCGCCTACCGTCAGATCGAATACCTGCGCAACTGAAGTCCCCATACTGCCTTTGTATTCTTTATCTCCGCCGCAAATGTTATCTGCTGCGATACGCCCCTGTTTGTTGGCGGGACCTGCCAGCGGTATCATAGTCTTTTCTTTGGTAACGAAATTATCCACTTCGATCACATCGCCCACTGCCCATATGTCCGGGTCATCCGTCCTGAGATTTTTATCGACGATAACGCCGCCTTTTTTGTTCAGTGCCAGGCCTGCATCTTTTGCCAGCGCACTGTTTGGTCTGACTCCTATTGACAGTATGACCATGTCCGCTGTTACTGCTTTTCCGCTCTGGAGATTTATCTTTATCGATCCGCCTGCTTCCTTTTCGAAGGAAGCCACGCCGTCGCCCATATGGAGCGCCACGCCGTTCCCTTCTATGTTCTCATGGAGCAGCTGCGCCATCTCTCTGTCCGCCGGAGCCATTACCTGATCCTGCGCTTCGATGATGCTCACATCCAGTTTTCTTCCGTGGAGGTTTTCAGCCATTTCCAGACCAATGAATCCGCCGCCTATCACGGCCGCACTTTTTACGCGGCCCTCGTCTATCATGGCTTTGATCCTGTCCGCATCCGGCACAGTCCACAGCGTATATATCCCCTCGCTGTCTATGCCGGGGATAGGCGGTCTCAGCGGCGATGAGCCCGTGGCAAGCAGCAGTTTGTCATAAGCTTCCTCATACTCTCGCCCGTTGTTTTTCACCGTCACAGTTTTCCTCTCTCTGTCGATCTTTACAGCCTCGCTGTTCACACGTACATCGATGTTGAATTTTGCCTTCATGGCTTCGGGCGTCTGCAGGAGCAGCGCATCCCTTTCCTTTATTACTTCACCGACATGATAAGGAAGCCCGCAGTTCGCGTAGCTGATATAGCCTCCCCTTTCCAGGATCACTATTTCCATTTTCTCATCCAGCCTTCTCAGCCTGGCCGCCGCTGTCGCTCCGCCGGCGACTCCGCCTATTATTACAGTTTTCATATTGGACCTCCGTTTTTAAACATATTTTATATACATTGATTTTTTATCCTGTCCCCATTGTATCTATAAAGGCAGACCTCTTCAGTGACAAAGTCACCAAAGTCTTAGTGTAAAGTTACAGTGGGGAAAAAGAAAAATAAAAAATAAGAGCAACAACTTTTATGATATGATTTAGTTACTAACATAAATATATTAAAAAAGGAGTGCTCTTATGAATAACATTATACCGTTTATTACAGAAAT
>JAYFPY010000006.1:0-3086 GCA_034927505.1 Eubacteriaceae bacterium | reverse complement strand
GAACTCGGAACCTTGAACTCGAATGCGGAAATTGCTGTTAATAGAAATGAAAAGTACCGAGAACTGTTTTCTTCTCTGCTTAACAAGGTGACAAAGGAGGTGCAGCATGAAACAACTACTAATCCTTAGCGGTAAAGGCGGAACCGGAAAAACGACAATAGCAAGTGCGTTTATAAAACTTGCTAACGCCAAAGCATATGCGGATTGTGATGTAGATGCGCCTAACCTGCACCTCATTACCGGATGGAGTGCTGAACCTGCAAAAACTGACTATTATGGGTTGCCAAAAGCAGAAATAAATTCAGAATTATGTATCCAATGTGATCAGTGCAGGCAAAACTGCCGATTTGATGCTATTTCAATAGGTGAAAAATATAAAGTGGATCCTTTCGCATGTGAAGGCTGCGGTGTTTGTGAGTATGTTTGTCCTGTGGAAGCGATAACTATGATACCGGCAGTGGCTGGAGAATTGATGCTGTATTCTGATGGAGAAAAAGTATTTTCAACAGCGCAACTGAAAATGGGCAGTGGTACCTCCGGAATGCTTGTAACTGAGGTAAAAAAACAAATGAAGGCGGCAACAGTTGATACTGAGCTGGCCATTATTGATGGATCTCCTGGAATAGGCTGTCCTGTCATCGCATCACTTAGCGGTGTGGATATGGTTTTGATAGTCGCAGAACCTTCCATATCAGGTATCAGCGATATGGAGCGCGTTATAAAAACAGCAGCGAAATTCGGGACAAAGACAGCAGTATGTATAAACAAATATGACACCAACACTAAAAACGCTGAAAAGATTGAACAGTTTTGTAAAAGACAAGATCTGCCCTTTTTCGGTAGGATACCGTTTGATTCCAACGCCGTAAAAGCTATTAATAATGGTCAAACCATTGTAGATATAGACTGCATATCGGGGACGGCTGTTAAAGAGGTCTATCACAAGACGATAAACCTGCTTCTTGAAAAGGGTGGTGGCTAAAAGGCATGCGTATTAAAGCTTTAGTAGAAAACACATCGATATCAAACGACTTTGGCAGCGAGCATGGACTTAGCCTGTATATCGAAACAAAGAAACACAAAATATTATTTGATGTGGGTGCAAGCGAGTTGTTTCTTCAAAATGCAAAAAAGCTTGATGTGAATATTGCTGATGTTGATTTTCTCGTAATTTCCCATGGGCACTATGACCATGGCGGAGGACTAAATACATTTAGGAAAGAAAACACAAAAGCTGAGGTATTTCTACATCGGCTCGCTTTTGGGAAACACTATGCTATCCGCCCAAGTGATAAATTAGATTTTATTGGTCTTGATGAAAACCTGAAGCAAAATACGCAAATTGTTCCCACGTCAGACCGATTCTTTATCAGCAGTGGAATCCAGCTATTCTCAAATATTGCCCAAAGAGAGCCACGTCCAAAATCAAATTGTGGTTTGCTCACGGAGTGTAAAGGGCAAACGGTAGATGATACATTTGCCCATGAACAAAACCTCGTGATAGAGGAAGACGGGAAAGCCCTATTAATAACAGGTTGCGCTCATAATGGCATTATAAATATTCTTGAACATTTTCACACGCTTAAAGGGCGAATGCCCGACTATGTGATAGGTGGATTTCATCTTTCCAGCCGCTCTGGCGAAAACGAGAATGCTGACACGATAGATAGAATTGGTAAACACCTTCTGGATACAAAAGCAAAGTATTATACCTGCCATTGCACAGGAATAGAAGCCTATGAAAGGCTGAAATCTACTATGGGTGATAGTATTGATTATCTGTCAGCAGGCAGTGCAATAACAATCTAAAATAAAGGAGCAAAATTATGAGCGAAAGTTGCAATCAAAGCTGCGGTAGCTGCTCGGAGGACTGCGAAGAAAGAAAAGAACAAAACACAGACTTCTCCGAAAAGCTGCATGAGATGAGCAGTGTAAAAAAAGTCATTGGTGTTGTCAGCGGCAAAGGTGGTGTCGGCAAGTCACTAGTAACCTCCATGCTTGCAGTCACCATGAATAGAATGGGATATCATACCGCTATTCTGGATGCGGATATTACCGGGCCTTCTATCCCGAAAGCCTTTGGCATCAAGGAGAAAGCCTCAGGAAATGAATTCGGTCTATTTCCTGTTAAGACAAAGACCGGTATTGACATAATGTCAGTTAATTTGCTTTTAGAAAACGATACTGATCCGGTTGTCTGGAGAGGGCCTATTATTGCCGGAACAGTGAAGCAGTTTTGGACAGATGTTATCTGGAGTGATGTGGATTTTATGTTCATCGATATGCCACCAGGAACCGGCGATGTTCCCCTTACGGTGTTTCAGTCTATTGCCGTTGACGGGATTATTGTTGTGACCTCACCGCAGGAGCTTGTATCTATAATTGTTTCAAAGGCTGTTAAGATGGCCGAGATGATGAATATCCCTATTATCGGTTTGGTGGAAAATATGTCCTATTTTAAATGTCCTGACAACGGCAAGGACTATCAGATATTTGGCGAAAGCCACATTGAAAAAATCGCCGATAAACATAATTTAAAGGTTCTTGCTAAATTACCGATTGAGCCGAAGATTTCAGTTGCGTGTGACAAAGGTATGATAGAGCTTTTTGATGGCAATTGGCTTGAGCCAGTTACAAAAATATTAGAAAAAATGGAGGAAAACTAAAATGATGAAAATTGCAGTAGCGAGCGAAAATGGAATGGTGACCGAGCACTTTGGACATTGCGAAGGGTTTATGATTTTTGACACTGAAAATAATCAAATTGTCAAAAGTGAAACTGTTGCCAACCCCGGACATAAACCTGGATTCTTACCTAACTTTCTTGCCGATCGTGGTGTAAATGTCATCATCAGCGGTGGTATGGGCGGAGGTGCGGTTGCGATTTTTAATGAAAGGAACGTTGAGGTTGTTGTAGGGGCTTCTGGCGATGCCAAAACTGCTGTTGAGAACTATCTGGAGGGTGATCTAAAGACAACCGGTTCCGTTTGCCATGAACACCAGCATCACGATGAATGAGGCGAATAGAATAACACATTTGTATTGTGAAATAGTGCTTGCGCGTTATAATTAGTGCAAGTACTGTT
>JAYFPY010000008.1:0-70715 GCA_034927505.1 Eubacteriaceae bacterium | reverse complement strand
TGTCAGAGATAAAAAAAATTACCGGCTTCAGCAAAAAGGCCTGAATACACAACAACTAATGAATAAATACGAAATCCCGCAGCCATTGCTATTGCTTTGATTGCGGGATATTTTCATCTGTTTTGCTGCAAAAGAAAAGTTTAATTACTTATTTTTTACATTGTACCATTTATTTCCACACGGGTCAATCAGCCGCACCGACATCTTGAAAAAAACATCCACAAGTGGTATATTTACTGTATCGCAAATATACCAACAGACGGAGGAATAATAATGAACGCAATAGATTGCATTAAAGGAAGACGCAGTGTTAGAAAATTCAAGGACGATCCCATACCTCATGAAGTGATGGACAGGATCGTAGAGACGGCTTCGTATTCGCCGTCATGGAAGAATTCTCAGGTGCCCAGATACATGGTCATAGAGGATAAGGCTGTGATAGACAAACTGGGCAGCGAGTGTGTGCTTGGATTCGAATACAACACGAACACTCTGAAAAACGCTCATACTTTAGTTCTGATCAATGCGGTCACCAAGAGATCCGGGTACGAGAAGGACGGCTCATATACTACCAGCAAAGAAGACCGATGGGAGATGTTCGATGCAGGGATAGCTTCTCAGACGTTCTGCCTGGCGGCTTATGAAGAGGGCCTGGGTACGGTGATCATGGGCATATTCGATGAAGACAAGGTAGGCAAAGTAGTTGACATACCGGAAGGGCAGCGATTCATTGCGGTGATAGCTATCGGATATCCCGATGAGGACCCGAAGATGCCGAGGAGAAAGCCAGTAGAAGAACTTGTGACCTATTTATAAAATGAAAATGAGAGAGGCCGGCAGGTATGTCGACCTCTTTTTGAAGGAGAAGGTAAATGAAGAAAAGATTTGTTTATGCGATGCTGCTGATACTGACTTTGGTCATTCTCATTGCGGTGTCGACATTGATGACAAAATACCTGTAATCTGTTAAAATGGCAGATGAGGTGACCTATGGAAAAACGGATAATAATTATTGACGGAAACAGCCTGATCAATCGGGCCTATTACGCGATGCAGAAACCTATGATCACAAAAGAAGGACTGTATACTCAAGGGGTGTACGGTTTTCTTAATATGCTGGGCAAGATCAGCAAGGATCATCCTGCAGGATATATTGCGGTGACTTTCGATCTGAAGGCGCCGACATTCAGGCATAAGGAATACGATCAGTACAAGGCGGGCAGGAAGAAGATGCCGCCGGAACTGGCGATGCAGATGCCTCTGCTTAAAGATGTACTGGAAGCCATGAATATAAAAATGATCTCTCTGGAAGGGTTCGAAGCAGATGACCTGATCGGGACTATTGCAAGAGAAGCCGAAGAAAGCGGACTTGAACCTCTGATAATAACCGGCGACAAGGATGAACTCCAGCTGGCCAGCGACAAGACCGATGTTATGATCACGAAGCGCGGGATATCCCAGTTCAAAATATACGATCATGATGAAATGGTGAAAGAGTATGGATTCACGCCGACTCAGTTCATAGACTATAAAGGACTGATGGGCGATACATCCGACAACATCCCCGGACTGCCGGGAGTCGGCCCCAAGACTGCGCAGAAACTGATCCTGGATCACGGCAGTGTGGAAGGGGTCCTGGAAAACACGGACAAGCTGAAGGGAAAGCTGAAAGAAAATGTGGAAGACAATACCCAGCTTGCTCTTATGAGCAAGAGGCTTGCGACTATAAACAGGAATGTGCCCATAGAGATCGATTTTGAGGAATACAAGTGGGAGGATCCGGATCACGAAAAGCTGGTGGATATATATAAAAAGCTGGAATTCAATAGTTTCCTGAAAAAAATGGGAAAGGACCTTTCGGAAGAGGAAAAAGAAACGGCAAATTCTTATGAGGAGCTGTCGGTAGAACCGGTTATAATAAGAAATATACCCGATATGAAGAAATTATCAGGAGCCTTGAAAAAACAAGCTATTGCAGTGATAAAGGTCTTTGGAGACAACGATCACAGGGGAAAACCCAGCGTTTTCGGTGCAGGGCTATTGGTAGACGATAAATATTATTATGTCGATATGACAGGGGGCGGCATTTCTGAAGAATTCACCCGGATAATAAATAACAGAGATCTGAGATTCATGGGACATGACATCAAAAATGATTATTACATGATGCTGAATATGGGCATAGATAGTTTTGATACGGCGTATGATACAGCAGTTGCACAGTACGTTATAGATTCCGGCCGCAGCAATTATGATATTACAGCTCTGGCTCAGGAATACTTCCATAAAAATATAGAAAACGAAGAAGAATTCATGACGGACAACGGTCAGACCGGAATGTTCACCGATGATGCGGTCCGGTTTGCAGACTACGGTCTGAAATGGTGCGGTCTGGTAGCGCAGATGGCCCTGATCCAGGGAAAACGTATCAATGAAGAGGGACTGTCCCGGGTGCTCGAAGAGGCGGAGCTGCCTTTGATCAGAGTAATGGCCGCCATGGAGTACGAAGGTTTTGCGGTCGACAGAGATGTGCTGGAAGATACAGGCAAGGGCATAAAAGAAAGAGTCGACCGGCTCACCGAAGAAATATACGATCTGGCAGGAGAGGAATTCAATATAAAATCGCCTGTCCAGATGGGACCGATCCTGTTTGAAAAGCTGGAGCTGCCGGGAGCTAAAAAGACAAAGAGAGGATACGCCACCGGTGCAGAGATACTGGAAAAGATAAAAGATTCTCATCCTATAATACCGCTGATACTTGAGTACAGGCAGCTTACAAAACTACAGGGGACGTATATCGACGGGCTTATCCCTATGGTAGGCAAAGACGGCCGTATACACGCAAGGTTCAACCAGACTGTTGCGGCGACTGGAAGGATCAGCAGCAGCGAGCCCAACCTGCAGAATATCCCTGTGCGGCAGGAACTGGGAAGAAAGATAAGAAAAGCTTTTGTACCGTCAGACAGCGGATGCACTCTGATGGGCGCCGACTATTCTCAGATCGAACTGAGGGTGCTGGCCCACGTCAGCGGCGACGAGATGCTGATCGAAGCGTTCAACAACGGCGAAGATATACACAAGGCAACGGCTGCAAGAGTACTGGGCATACCGGAGGACGAAATAACTCCGGAGCAGAGGAGCAGGGCAAAAGCTGTGAATTTCGGCGTCATATATGGAATCAGCAGTTTTGGCCTCAGCAGTAATCTCCACATCAGCAGGAAGGAAGCGGAACAGTACATAAACGATTATTTTGAGCAGCATACGGCTGTAAAAGAGTACATGGACAGTCAGGTGGCTTTCTGCAGAGAAAACGGGTATGTAGAGACTATACTGGGGAGGAAACGATACATCAGCGAGATAACGGCAAAGAACTATATGGTGCGCCAGGCGGGAGAACGGCTGGCAATGAACAGTCCCATACAGGGCAGCGCCGCCGATATAATCAAGCTGGCAATGATAAAAGTTTACGAAGCGCTGAAACCCTACAGATCCAGACTGCTGCTGCAGGTGCATGATGAACTGATCATACAGGTATACGAAAATGAAAGAGCAGAAATAGAAAAAATACTGACGGACTCCATGGAAAATGCGGCTGAGCTTTCTGTCAGTCTGTCGGTGGATCTCAATACCGGCAAAAATTGGTATGAATTGAAGTAGGAGCGGAAATGAAGATAGGTTTGACCGGAGGTATCGGAAGCGGAAAATCCACAGTGACCGATTATCTCATTGAGCGGGGATACAGAGTCATAGATGCAGACAAGGTGGCCAGAGATATCACTGAACCCGGATCGTCGGTGCTTGAAAAGCTGAAAGCAGAGTTCGGCAGCGGTGTTATCCGAAAGGACGGCAGCCTGGATAGAAAACAGCTGGCTGCTGTAGTTTTTGCAGATGATGACAAAAGAAAAATCCTTGATTCCATTACACACAGGGAAATATATGATATAATTGTCGCCGAACTGAATAAACGCCCGGAGGAGACAGTATTTGCCGATGCGGCCCTGCTGTTCGAAACCGGCCTTGACAGAGAGGTGGATATGGTCTGGGTAGTAACGGCGGACAAAGATGAAAGAGTGAAGAGGGTGACTGTCAGGGACGACGCAGAAGAATCACAGGTGCTGGCCAGGATAGAGAGCCAGATGGATGATGAAGAAAAGTGTCGTGCCGCTGATGAGGTAATAGACAATTCAGGTAGTAAGGAGGATCTCCGAAAAAAGGTTTCGGAGCTGTTGGATAAATATGCCTAACAACGAAGAAAGAAAAACAAACGAAAAAGAAAAGAAAAATAAAAAAGAAAAACGCGATATAAAAGAGATCCGGGAAAATGTGAAGAAGAAACTGGAAGATTTCAGGTGGACAAAGAAAAGTGTAACAATCGCGATCATAGTAGCGGCAGTAATAATAGGCAGCATAACTGCGGCTGTTCTGCTGTCCGGAAGAACAGACAGCAATATAATAACAGGAGACGATGGAACCAAATATAAGAAGGTGGACGAAGTGTCCCTTTCAATGACAAACGTAAAGACACTGAACCCATGCACATCGAAGGACAGCGATACATACTATCTTTCAAAGTTGGTGTATGATGGACTGTTTCGTCTCAATAAGGATATGGTGCCGGAAAACGATCTGGCAAAGCATTACACCATAGATAAAAATGCAAACACGATCACTGTTGACCTGGTGGATACTGAATTCCACAACGGCAGTGCATTGACGGCAAAAGATGTAAAATATACTGTAGAAGCTCTCAAGGCTGCCGGCAGCAATGAATACAGCAGTCAGGTGTCGGAGATATCCTATGTGGAGACCGACGGCGACAGCAGGGTCATTATTCATTTTGATTCGGGAGGCAGGATGACTCTTGCCGATCTTACATTCCCTATATTGCCGAGAGGACAGTATGACGGAGTATACAGTGTCATATATAAGACGGATTTCAAGATGATCGGGACCGGGAAATACAAATGCAAGAGCTACAACAGTTCCACCGGCATGACGCTGGTGCCCAATGAAAACTATCATGGCGATAATAAAGCAGAAAACACGATAACAGTGTCGATACTGGCCAAATCCGCAGATAAATACAAGATGACGGAGGCCAGCAATATCTCGGTGGCCTTTACGAAATCTCTGGGAAGAGAAGCCGGTATCAGCCAGAAGGATACAAAAATAGTGGATTTCCCTTCAAACGAAGTGGAATATCTGGGATATAATTTTACCGATGAAAACATGGCCAAAAAAAATATACGTAAAGCCATTGCTTCGGCCATCAACTGCAAGGCGATGATCCAGGAGTGCTACTACAACAGCGGGATGGTGAACGACAACGTTTTTTATCCAAACTATATGGGCGTGGACAGCAGTAAAGATAATTACTCATACAGCCAGGCCAAGGCAGAAAAATATCTGAAGAAAGAAGGATATAAGGACAGGGACGATGATGGTTTTGTGGAAGACGAAAACATGGGGGAACTGAGCCTGACACTGTTGGTCAGCAACACTGACACCAGAAGAAAAATGGCGGACATGATACAGTCGGACCTGGAAGATGCAGGCATACACGTCACATTGTCATATGCTGAAGAGAAAAGCCTGAAGAATTATCTGAAGGCCGGCAATTTCGACATATTCATAGCAGGGCTGAAATACAGCGACAGCGTTGATATGTCCGAAATACTGAAAGGGACCGAATATACCGTAAAGTATGAGACTGATACCGGCAGCAGCAATAGCAATAGCAGCAATGGCGATAGCAGAAGCAATAACAGCAGCAGCGACAGCGGTACATACGAAGGCTCGAAAAACAACAGCGGTTCATACAGCGACTCAACGACCGGAAACAATAACAGCAGCAGCAATAACAGCAGTCTGGTAAAGAAAAAGTCATACAGTACTCAGATAACCAACTCGAATTACACCAGATACTACAGCGCGAAAGTGAACAAACTGCTTTCAAAGATGAATTCCGGACTGACTAATGATGAGATGAAAGAGACTTTTACAGAACTTAAAGGTGAACTGACGGATGATCTTCCGTATTACTGTTTGCTTTACAAAACATACGGTATGGTCAAAGCTCCTACCTTGGAAGGAACGGTAAAGCCTGTATTCTGGGATATATACAGCGGATCCGAGGCGTGGAAATCAAAATACGAGATCACTGACAGCGGCCGGTAATAAGAAAAAGGTACAAAGGAGAACAAAAATGTACAAGGTTTATGTTATTGTTATGATCATAGGATGTATAGGTATGGCCTTTCTTGCAGCAAGAAAGAAAAAATAACTGTTGACAAGGAGGCCGGTAGTCTTTATTATGTAAAAGGACGCAAAAATTTAGCGTCCTTTGATAGTTTGCGCCCGTGGCGGAATAGGCAGACGCGCACGTTTGAGGGGCGTGTGGATAACACCGTGCTGGTTCAAGTCCAGTCGGGCGCACCATAATCAAAAACTCGCTGTTATATCAGCGAGTTTTCTGTTATAATAATGCAGTAGTTTTTGATATGGGGATATGAACAAGAAAGACGAGAGGGACAATGTTATCTAAATTCAGTGTAAAAAAACCTTTTACTATTCTGGTAATAGTGATCCTGATAATAGTGTTCGGCGTAGTTGCTTTCTCAAAGAGCACTATGGACCTTTTCCCCAGCATAGATCTGCCTTACGTGATGGTAATGACCACTTATCCGGGGGCTGCTCCTGAGCAGGTGGAAAAAAACGTTTCGCAGCCAATGGAACAGCAGATGGCTTCTTTGGAAAATCTGAAAAACATCACTTCTATGTCATACGACAATTATTCGATGATAATGCTTGAGTTCAATAATGATACAGACCTGAACACGGTGTCTGTGGACATAAGGGACAAGATAGATCTTGTATCCGGCAGTTTTGATGATTCCGTAGAAAAACCGGTGATCTTCAAAATGAATCCGGACATCATGCCGACTGTAGTGGCCGCTGTGACTGACAAGGGGAAGGATGTAAGCGGAACATCTACGCTGGTGGAAGAAGAACTGCAGCGAAAACTGGAGGGGACGGATGGCGTTGCATCTGTTTCTGCTGCCGGAATGGTGGAAAATAAGGTGCATATAACCCTGGATCAGGACAAAATAGACAAGAAAAACAAAGAACTGAAAAAGGCGGCGGGAAGCCAGGTGGACGATTCTGTCAGCAGCATAAACAAGGCGGCGGATAAGGCTTCAGACGGGGAGAAAAAGGTCGCCGATGGACAGTCTGAAATAGAAAAGGCGCAGAAATCACTGGCGATGAAAAAGGAAGTCATCAGCAAGGCACTTTCAGCCCTGCAGACTCTCACGGCCGGACGGGAATCTGCTCTGCAGATGGATCCGGGAGCAGATACTTCTGTGGTCGATTCGCAGATAAGCGCTGTGGTCAAACAGCTGAGGCCTTATAAAAAAGACTTGAAAAAAATGGGAGTGGATGTGAACAAAGCTTCCGGGAGCTCCACTGAGGCGGCGAAGGCTCTCAGCACATTCAATATAGCCATGTCCATATCCACGGATCATCTGAACAATCAGATGAGCAGCCTGGCAGGCACAGATGCTTATCTCAAATCTGTGTTGGATCAGCTGAAAAGCTCCAAGGCACAGGCCGAAGCTCAGAAGAAGACTGCAGAGGACAGTGCTGACATCAGCAGCATGCTTACGATGGACAGCATATCCCAGATCATTTCTTCTCAGAATTTTGAAATGCCGGCGGGGTATGTCAGCGATGACGGGAAGGATCTGATGGTTACAGTCGGCGACAAGATGACCGATATGGATCAGATCTCCGACCTGGTACTGCTGGATACGGGGATCAGCGGCGTGGATCCGGTAAAGCTGAAGGATGTAGCAACGATCTCATATATGGACAACGGGGAAGACACCTATGCAAAAATAAACGGGAAAGAAGGAGTGCTGCTGACTTTTACAAAGCAGTCGGATTATTCTACAACTGAGGCGGCAAATAATGTGCTGGACAAATTCACTCAGCTGGAAAAAGACTACGATGGAGTGAAGTTCACCACCTTGTCGGATCAGGGTTCATACATAAAAATAGTGATCGATTCAGTGCTGCAGAATCTGATACTGGGAGCAATACTGGCAATTCTCATTCTCCTCTTTTTCCTGCGGGACATAAGGCCGACTTTGATAACGGCGTGCAGCATACCGATCAGTGTGACTTTTGCATTTGTGCTGATGTATTTTACGGGAGTCACTCTGAATGTCATATCCATGGCCGGACTGGCTGTTGGCGTGGGCATGCTGGTGGACAACTCCATCGTTGTTATAGAAAATATATACAGGCTCAGGTCTCTTGGGTACAGCCGAAAAGATGCGGCGATCAAAGGCTCCACTCAGGTGGCGGGTGCCATTACTGCTTCCACACTGACTACTGTATCAGTGTTTATTCCTATTGTGTTCGTCGAGGGCATCACCAGACAGATATTTGTGGATATGGCGCTGACCATAGCGTATTCTCTGCTGGCTTCTCTGTTCATAGCGTTGACACTGGTGCCGGCAATGGGGCGGGCGTTGTTCCGCAGGACCAACAAGAACACCGTGCTCAGCAGGGCCAGTAGATTTATAGGAAGATACAGAGTTTTCGTAAAGAGTGCGCTGGCACATAAAAAACTGGTGCTGATAATAGCTCTGGTCCTCTTCGCGGGTTCGGTGACGGCAGGAATGGCAAAAGGGTTTGAGTATATGCCTTCGATGGCAAGCGAGGAGATCTCAGGATCTATGTATCTGCCGGCGGAGACCAAACAGGAAAGATGCTTTGAGATATACGATGAAATGAGTACGAAGATCGAGAAAATGAAAGGCGTGGATACTGTAGGGATAATGCTGGAAAGCGAGGCCAATTCCGTCATGGGAGTATCCGCTGCCGGCAGCGACAGTGATTTTACTAAGGCCACACTGTATATTCTTTTGGATGAAGATCAGATCGGCAGGAACAGTGCCGTTTCAAAGGAAATCAAAAAAGCCGGTGAAAAGTACGGCGCGGAAATGACTGTTTCCGGTGACATGGACATAACCGGTTCGTCGTCTCTGGGCGGCGGCGGCATCAGCATAGATGTGGAGTCGGATGATCTGGACGATTTGAAAGAATCGGCGGCGAAGATAGAAGACAGGCTGCGGGGCATGAAAGGATTGACAGATGTGTCCGACAGCCGGGAAAATACTGTGCCGGATCTGCGCATTTCAGTGGATAAAAACAAAGCTGCAGAAAAAGGGTTCACGACAGCTCAGCTGTACGCGGCGATCTCATCAAAGCTGTCTTCTGAAAAAACGGCGACAACGATCAAGGTAAGCGGCAGCGACAGAGACGTGGTGCTGAAGGACGCGGACAATAACAAGATCACAAAGGATCAGCTGCTGAACAAGACACTGTCGGTGACTACTGCAGCGGGCAAAACAGTAAAAGTCAAGGTGGCTGATGTGGCTTCTGTGTCAGAGGACACTGCGCTCACTGTGATAAACAGGAAGAATCAGAAGAGAACAGTAAATGTCACAGCGGCCATAGATGACGGGTACAATACAACCAAAATGAGCGACAAGGTGGAGAAAACCGTCGATAAAATGGATCTGCCTTCTTCTGTCGGACTGGGATACGGAGGAGAGAACCAGGCTATAATGGATGCAATGAAGCAATTGCTGCTGATGATGGGGCTGGGTCTTCTGCTCATATATCTCATAATGGTGGCGCAGTTCCAGTCTCTGCTGTCTCCTTTCATAGTCATGTTCACGGTCCCGCTGGCATTCACGGGAGGTATACTGGCTCTTCTGATCACGG
This sequence comes from Eubacteriaceae bacterium, assembly GCA_034927505.1. Taxonomy (GTDB): domain Bacteria; phylum Bacillota; class Clostridia; order Peptostreptococcales; family Anaerovoracaceae; genus RUG100. Next base: position 60,920 of record JAYFPY010000008.1, on the reverse strand, counting down.
GGAACTGCATCAGTGTAGTCTCTATGATAGGATTTGTGATGCTGATGGGGATAATAGTGAACAATGCTATTGTTTTGATAGATTATATCAATCAGCTTCGGTTGGGCGGGATGGATAAGAAGGACGCCATTATCGAAGCCGGAGCCACAAGACTAAGGCCGGTGCTGATGACAGCGCTGACCACAGTGCTTGGTCTTCTGCCTCTGGCCATGGGGATCGGATCGGGATCTGAAATGATGCAGCCCGTTGCCATAGTGTGCATTGGAGGTCTGCTCTACGCCACTTTGATGACCCTGGTGGTGATACCGGTAATGTATGATATTCTGCACAGAAAAAAAAAGAAAGTAATTTCAAGTGAAGAGTTGACGTCCGATAAAGCATAATGCTATAATTGCAATATTGCGCCGGCGTGATGGAATTGGCAGACGTGCGGGATTCAAAATCCCGTGGTGGAAACACCGTATGGGTTCGACCCCCATCGCCGGCACCAATGGGAAAATAAAACTCTTTCATATTCAAGGAGGAAACATTTATGAAAAGTTATGGTTCGATAATATTATTGGTTGTGATGATCTTGGTTATGTATTTGCTGCTTATCAGACCTCAGAAGAAGAGAGAAAAAGAAACAAATGCAATGAGATCCGCTGTAAGAGTAGGTGATGAGATAATCACCATAGGCGGTATATGCGGCAAGGTAGTTAAGACGAAAGAGGAGTCTATCATTGTTCAGGTGGGAGCTGACAAACTGAAATTTGAAATGATGAGATGGTCGGTTTCAAAGGTTGTAACTGCCGGCAGCGCACCGGCTGCAAAGAAGGTTGAAGAACCTGCAGAGCCTGAAGAACAGAAGAAGACTGCACCGAAACGTATGGATCAGCAGGAAAACGATGCAGATCAGGAAAACAAATCGGATGACGAAAACAAATCGGACGCACAATAGTAATAATTGACAATATTTTACAGACAGGCCGTTCAGGATCGCACTTGAACGGCTTTTATTGTGAAAAAAAAGGCAGTAACACGAAAAAGCAAGGATTTTAAGGGTTTTCCCCTTGTTAAAGTGCAAAAAAAAGGTTAAAATAATGTGTATTGCTATAAACAAAAGACTAAAAAGGCGGGTGTTAAAATGAAGAATAGCAAAGTAAATAAAGTCCTTGCAATTGTGATCCTAGTCATAATTGTTGTCGGCTGGTACATCACATTGTGGGGGATACCGGGAACGATGCAGCCACTGAAGGATAAGATAAAACTTGGGCTGGATGTAAAGGGCGGAGTTTATGTAGTGCTGGAGGCGCAGGATACAGACAAGTATTCAGACGCCGAGCTTACAGATCTGATGGAGCAGACCAAAGCGGTCGTAGAGAACAGATCCAATCAGATGGGTGTTTCGGAAACTAATGTGACTATTGAAGGAAAGAACAGAATAAGAGTAGAACTGCCGGGAGTTACCAACGCCAATGAGGCGATCGAACAGGTGGGAAAAACAGCACAGCTGAAATTCACCATGGCAGATCAAAGCTTTGTATTAGACGGTAAATCTGTCAAGGATGCTACATCCGGACAAAGCCAGGAATCAGGACAAGGCGGATATGTAGTCAATCTTGAGTTCGATGCAGACGGGGCAGATGCTTTTGCAAAGGCTACTGAAAAGGCACTGGCAGGAACAGTGACGCCGAATGTATCTTCAAATCTATGCGAAGACGGCGGAACGGTAGAGGCAAATCAAGTACTGATATGGCTGGACAACAAAGTCATATCCCATCCTTCGGTCGATGAAGCGATCACCGGCGGAAAATGCGAGATATCCGGGAACTTTACTCAGGATGAAGCATCAAATCTGGCGGCGCTGATACGAGGCGGTTCACTGCCTCTGGAACTGCAGGAAGTAGAGTCTTCATCGCAGACGGCACAGATAGGCATGGATGCTTTGAATACCAGTATCTTTGCAGGTCTGATAGGTGTTGCGATCATATTCCTGATCATGCTGATAGGCTACAGACTGATGGGTGCAGTTGCCGATGTGGCACTGACGCTGTATATATTCCTGATACTGGCCGGAATGGCTCTGATGGGAAGCGTGCTCACCTTGCCGGGCATAGCCGGTATCATACTGTCCATAGGTATGGCGGTGGATGCCAATGTGGTAATATTTACCCGAATAAAGGAAGAAATAGTAAATGGAAAGAGTATACGAGTCGCTACGCAGACCGGATACCGGCGAGCGCTTACTACTGTAATAGACTCTCAGGTAACAACACTGATCGCAGCGATAATTCTGTACCAGATCGGATCCACTTCGGTAAAGGGATTTGCCTGGACGCTGATGATAGGTGTAATATGCAGTATAATCACAGCAGTATTCGTTACACAGATATACCTTAACCTGCTTTCAGGAAGCAGACGATTCGGACAGAACAAGTTCTTCGGGATCAAACCTGACGGAACACCTGCATTGGCAATAAAGAAACAGTTCCATTTCATCAAGCACCGAAAGATATACTATATCGTCAGCATAATCATAATACTGGCAGGACTGGTTACTTTGGGAGTTAAAGGCTTCAACTACGGTATCGACTTTACCGGCGGTACGAAGATGCAGTTCGACATGGGTAAACAAATATCCACCGAACAGGTAAAAGATGTAATGAAAAATCATGATGTCAACCTGAAGCAGATGCAGGTGGTATTTGCCGGCGACAATGATGAGCAGGTAATAGTCAGAACAAACGAATCCCTCAACAAGGACGAACGGCAGGCTATAATAAAAGATTTTGAAAAAACTTTTGATATTACTGATGACGATGTTCTGGCAAGCGAACATTTCGGAGCCAGCATCGGTAAAGAGTTGAAGTCCAATGCGCTGAAGGCGCTGGGACTTGCAGCATTGGGTATGCTGATATATATAAGGCTCAGGTTCAGACAATGGAAATTCGGAGCGGCGGCCCTTCTGGGCGTACTCCATGACGTGCTGATACTGGTGACCTTCTACGCCATATTCAGAGTTACAGTCAACAACCCGTTCATTGCGGCAGTTTTGACGGTAGTCGGGTATTCGATAAATGATACTATCGTAATATTTGACCGAGTCAGGGAAAATCTCAGATTCATGCGGCGGGGCAAAGTGGATGAAATACTGGACAAGAGTATAAATCAGACACTGAGCCGATCCATAATGACTTCGTTCACAACGTTGATAGTCATGGTACCTCTGTATATATTGACTACATCATCAATAAGAGAATTCGTGCTTCCGTTGATGATAGGTGTTGCAACAGGAGCTTTCTCTTCGATATTCATATGCAGTCCGCTGTACTATGAGTTCTCAAAGGGAAGCCACCGGGGCAAATACGAAAAGGAACAGCTGAGAGCCGAAAGGTCAAAGAAGAGACTTGAAGCCGGAAAAGCTGAAACTGACAGCGGCGATGCCGGGGCCGAGACTGAAAGCGAAAAGAACGGCGAAGAAAAGACTGAAAAGAAGACATACACGGAACCGACAAAAGGACATAAAAAACAATCCAGGAAGAAAAGAAAACATAACGATTAGGAAAGAAAGGGAATAAAGTTATATGGAGACAAGGCAGCAGTTTCTGAACAGCATCAAAGAGTTCAATCCGAACTATAATATAGAAATGATAGGGCGAGCCTATGATGTTGCTGCTAAAATGCATGAAGGACAATTCAGAAAATCGGGAGAAAAGTACCTGATACATCCTATGGCCGTGGCGCAGATCCTGGCCGAACTGGGGATGGATGAGGATACTATAATTGCCGGGCTCCTTCATGATGCCATCGAAGATACTGAATATACCGAAGAGCAGCTTACCGACCAGTTCGGAGAGGGTATCTGCCTAATGGTCGACGGTGTCACAAAACTGGGTTCCCTTAAATTTGAAACAAAAGAAGAACGCCAGGCGGAAAGCCTGAGAAAGATGTTCCTTGCCATGAGCAAGGACATCCGCGTTCTTATTATCAAGCTTGCTGACAGGCTCCACAATCTGCGGACCATCAACTATATGAGCGAAAAGCAAATACAGAACAAGTGTAAAGAAACTCTGGATATCTACGCTCCGTTAGCCAGCAGACTTGGTATTTTTACTATGAAGTTCGAGCTAGAGGATACAGCTATGAAATATCTGTATCCGGAGGCTTATGCTGACATATCGAAAAAAGTCAGCGCAAAAAAAGAAGAACGCCAGGCGGCGATAGATAAAGTGCTTGCAGAGATCGATGACTCATTGAAGGATCTGAACATCCACTATGATATCTCGGGACGGTCAAAGCACTTTTACAGTATCTACAGAAAAATGAAATACCAGAAAAAAAGCATAGACGAAATATTCGATCTTATGGCTGTGAGGGTGATAGTGGATACAGTAAAAGACTGTTATGCGGTGCTGGGAATAGTCCATACTATGTGGACGCCTATACCGGGACGGTTCAAAGACTATATTGCTATGCCGAAACCAAATATGTATCAGTCTCTCCATACAACTGTGATGGGAGACAACGGCAGTCCTTTTGAAATACAGATCAGGACTTATGAGATGCACAGAGTGGCTGAATACGGTATTGCTGCTCACTGGAAATACAAAGAAGGCGTATCCAAAGATAAAGAAGAAGTCAAGATGGCCTGGCTCCGTCAGGCTCTGGAATGGCAGAAGGACACCAACAATGCGTCGGAATTCATGGAGACGCTGAAGGTGGATCTTTTCGTCAATCAGGTATACGTATTCACTCCGGCAGGCGATGTTATGGAACTGCCGGCAGACGCTACGCCGTTGGATTTTGCTTTCAAAGTACATTCGGACGTGGGAGCAAAATGCATAGGAGCCAAGGTAAACGGCAGGATGGTGCCGATAGATCACAAACTGGGCAACGGCGACATAATAGAAATAATGACATCGCCCAACGCCAGCGGTCCGTCTATAGACTGGCTGAAGATCGCAAAGAGCTCCACCGCCAGAACAAAGATAAGGCAGTGGCTGAAGAAACAGGACAAATCCGATAATGTGGACAAGGGGAAAGACGCCCTTGACAAGTATGTCAGGAAAAAGGGATATAATCCAGGAGAAGTAACGAAGAATTCTTTCATTTTGAAGGCAGTAAAGGAATTGAACTATTCCAGCGTCGAGGAATTCTATACGCAGCTTTCCAACGGAGGAACTGTGGTCAGCAAGGCGGCGGCAGTGCTGTTCGAGTACTACGAGAGCGAACGGGTCGAAGAAAAACTGAAAGAAGAAAATACTGCGGAAAATCTAACCGGCTCGGAAGAAAAAACAAAGAAGAAAAAAACAAAATTCAGAGACAACCCGGGCGTTATTGTAAAAGGTGCGGACAATCTGCTGATCAGACTTGCAAGGTGCTGCAACCCGGTACCGGGAGACGAAATAATCGGATTCATAACCAAGGGAAGAGGCATATCCGTCCACAGGAAGGACTGTGTCAATATCACGTCCCTTCCTCCCAATGAAAGAGCCAGATTCATAGATGTGGAATGGGATTCAAACAAAGAAACCTCATACGAGGCGGATATCACTGTAATAGCCAGCGACAGAAAGGGCCTGTTCTCTGACCTGTCGAAGGCATGCGAGAGCATGGATGTGCACATAGCCGGCGTGAATACTCAGAAGAGCAAGGACGGAGATCTGGTAGTAGTTCTGACTTTGTCCATAGAGGACATCCCGCAGATGCAGAAACTTTTGAGAGTACTTAAGAGTATACAGGGCATCGAAGAGGTCCACAGAACAAGAACTTAGATGATGGAGGCGTGAATGAAAATAAAGAATATCCCCAGCGGACCGCTGATGGTAAATACATATCTGGTCTGGGATGAAAACACGAAAAAAGGTTTTATCCTGGATCCCGGCGGATTCGACAGGCAGATGGTCGAAACAGCGGCCGGTGAAGGCATACAGATCGAATACATAATTCTTACTCACGGACATGCCGATCATATCGGCGGCGTTGAGGAGTATCTGAGCGAATATAAAACGGCAAAACTGGTAGCTGCCGAACCGGAAAAACCTCTTTTGGCAGATCCGAATGCCAATCTTTCAACTATGACATTCGGGCGGCCCGTAGTTCTTTTCCCCGACATTGCGGTAAAGGACGGAGAGACCATGGATATCGGCGGAATGAAACTGGAATTCATCATGACGCCGGGACACACCAAGGGCGGCATGTGTATAAAAACAGGCAAGGTGCTGTTCAGCGGCGATACGCTGTTCAGGGCTTCCATCGGAAGAACGGATTTCCCGGGAGGCTCTTTCAAAGAGCTGGCCGATTCGGTCCATCAAAAGCTTTTTGTTCTGCCCGATGAGACGCCGGTCTATCCGGGACATATGGAAGCCACAGATATAGGATATGAAAAGAAAAACAACCCATTCGTATAGATTTTATTGATCAGGAGGAAAAAAGGATGCTGACTAATGCACCAAAAGGCACTAAGGACATACTGCCGTCAGAAGTATATAAATGGCACTATGTTGAAAACGCTTTTGCGGAGATATGCAGAAGATATGGATTCAAAGAAATAAGGACGCCGGATTTTGAACATACTGAATTGTTCAAGAGAGGCGTTGGAGATACAACAGATATCGTACAGAAGGAAATGTACACATGGGAACAGGCGAAGAGAAGCCTGACTCTGCGGCCGGAAGGGACATCTCCGGTGGTAAGGGCGTTCGTGGAACATAAACTGTACGCAGATGTCCAGCCTTTGAAATTCTATTACAACATACCATGCTTCAGATATGAAAAACCACAGTCGGGCAGACTGCGGGCTTTTCATCAGTTCGGCATCGAGGTTTTTGGAACGGACAATATGATGGCGGATGCAGAAGTCATTTCTCTTGCCAGTGATTTCATCGATGCAATGGGCATCACGGGAGTGGAACTGAGGATCAACAGCATAGGCTGTCCGGAGTGCCGCAGCAAATACAGAGAAGTATTGAAAGATTTTCTCAGGCCCATATACGATCAGCTCTGCGATACATGCAAGAGCAGATACGAAACAAATCCAATGAGGATACTGGACTGCAAATCACCGGAAGACCAGAAGCTGGTCAAAGGTGCACCGAAGATGATAGATTATCTCTGCGATGAATGCAGCAAAGCTTTTGACGATCTGAAAGATGATCTGACGGCGATGGAAATCGATTATACAGTGGATCCGGGGATCGTGCGCGGTCTTGATTATTATACCAAGACTGCATTCGAATTCGTTACCGACAGTATTGGCGCACAGGGAACTGTGTGCGGCGGCGGCAGATATGATGATCTGTCGGAAGAACTGGGCGGCCCGCCTATTCCGGGAGTCGGTTTTGGTCTGGGGATCGAAAGACTGCTGCTTACTATGGATGCCTGCGGAGTGGAAATAGAAAATCCTTACGGTGCAGATGCATTCATTGCAGTAATGGGAGACGAAGCAAGAAAGCTGGGAATGAAGCTGATGAGAAAGCTGAGACTGGCCGGCTTCAATGTAGAAATGGACGACCTTGCCCGCAATGTAAAGAACCAGTTCAAGTATGCCGACAGAACGGGAGCCGGAAAGACGATCGTCATAGGCGATGATGAAATAGAAAAGCAGGAAGTGACAATAAAAGATATGATCAGCGGCGAGCAGAAAACTGTGGCAGTGGATGATATTATTGATGCTTTGAAGGAGAAATAAAATGAGACAGGTATATAAACGAACTCACATGTGCGGAGATTTTACCGCGGGAGATATAGGAAAAACAGCAGTAATCAACGGCTGGGTAGCAAAGAGAAGAAACCTGGGCGGACTGGTATTCTGCGATATCAGAGATAAAACAGGCATAGTGCAGGTGGTGTTCGACGAAGATGTACCTTCTGAACTCTTCGAAAAAGCTGATTCGCTGCGAAGTGAATATGTAGTAGGGATCAAAGGAAAAGTAAGAGAAAGGGAATCTGTCAATCAGGACATCCCCACAGGAGATGTAGAAATAACAGCAGAGGACATGACAGTGTATTCTGTTTCGGAGACACCTCCCATATATATAAAAGACGATGATAATGTAGACGACAATCTGCGTCTCAAGTACAGATATCTGGACCTGAGAAAACCGTCCATGCAGGACAACCTTACGTTCAGACACAGGATCACGAAAATAACCAGAGACTATTTTGACGAAACGGGATTCACAGAAGTAGAGACCCCTATGCTGATAAAGCCGACGCCGGAAGGCGCCAGAGACTATCTTGTTCCAAGCAGGATACATCAGGGTGAATTCTACGCTCTTCCTCAGTCGCCGCAGATGTACAAACAGCTGCTGATGGTAGGCGGCACCGACAGATATATGCAGATAGTAAAATGCTTCAGAGACGAAGACCTTCGCGCCGACAGACAGCCGGAGTTCACTCAGATAGACCTGGAGATGTCATTTGTAGAAGAAGAAGACATATTTGAGATCCAGGAGGGCTTCCTCAAGAGGATCATGAAAGAAATGAAAGGCGTAGACATCAAGACTCCTTTCGAAAGACTGCCCTACGATGAAGCTATGGAAAGATTCGGTTCGGACAAACCTGACACAAGGTTCGGCTTCGAACTGAAAAAACTCAACAGTCTGTTCAAGGGCTGCGGATTCAAAGTGTTCACCGATGCGCTTGAAGCCGGCGGAGATATCAGAGGCATCTGCATCAACGGCGGAGCCGAAGCATATACGCGAAAAAAGATAGACAAACTGACAGAAAAAATAAAGAGCTACGGCGCACGTGGAATGGTGTGGATAAAGCTGGGAAAAGACGGGATATCCTCATCTGTGAACAAGTTCTTCACACCGGAGCAGCTGCAGGAGATCGCAGATGTGTTCGAGGCGGGCGAAGGAGATCTGATACTGATAGTATCGGACAAAACTCAGGTCACTTATGATGCCCTCGGCTTTCTCAGAAGACACATCGCCGGCGAGATGGGGCTTTTGAACGATGAACAGTTCAACTTCCTGTGGGTAGTGGACTTTCCTGTTTTCGAATACAGTGAAGAAGAAGGAAGATACATGGCCATGCATCATCCGTTCACTGCGCCGAAAGATGAAGACATCGATCTGCTGGAGACGGATCCGGGGAAAGCTCACGCAAGAGCTTACGACGTTGTTCTCAACGGCGTGGAACTGGGCGGAGGCAGCATCAGGATACATGACAGAGATACCCAGGAAAAAATGTTCCACGCTCTCGGACTGGGCGAAGAAGAAATCGAAGAAAAATTTGGATTCCTTGTGGAAGCGTTCAAATACGGGGCACCGCCTCACGGCGGACTGGCTTATGGTCTTGACAGACTGGTCATGCTCCTAACCGGAGAGAGCAGTATACGAGAAGTAATGGCTTTCCCTAAGAATCAGGCTGCCCAGTGCATGGTCAGCGGAGCACCTTCAGCGACTGATGAAAAATCCCTGGACGAACTGGGAATAAAGGTAAAGTAAAATGAAAAAGATCGGAATAATCGGAGGCACTTTCGATCCGGTCCACAGAGGTCATATATCTTTGGCTATGGATGCGCTCAGGCAGGCCGGACTGGATGAAGTCATGCTGATGCCTGCAAAACTGCAGCCGTTCAAACTGAACAAAGATATTTCGTCGGCGGAAGACCGTATCGAAATGCTGAAACTGGCGACTGAATATCAGAAGGGTCTGACTGTTTCTACTGTTGAAATGGATATGGAAGGCGTGTCTTATACGCAGAGGACCCTGGACAAAATAAGAAAAGATATGGGCGGCAGGGCAGAATTGTATTTTATCACAGGAACAGATACATACCTGAAGCTGGGCATATGGAAGGACGCAGACAAACTGCTGAAAGAGAACTCCTTTATTGTAGGAGAAAGGCCGGGCTGCGGCGGCAGGGAACTGCGCCGATGCATCAGGGAATACGAAAAAGAATTCGGAACGAAAACGCTGATCATAGACAACAAAAGACTGGACATCTCGGCCACTGCCATAAGAAAGAGAGTCATCGCCGGCGAACCGGTGAACGATCTGGTGCCGGAAGGCGTCGAAAGGTATATATATGAACACGGACTCTATAAATAGGTATATAGATGAGCATCTTTCAGAGAAGAGAAGGATACATACTGAAGGAGTCTGCAGAACGGCTGTCGCTCTAGCTGAAAAATACGGAGCGGATACAGATAAAGCCGTGACGGCGGCACGGTTCCATGACTTGTACAGAGGCCGCGCCAATGACGAGATAAATGCTTTGATCGACAGATACGGCATAGAGAAAAAATACAGAGACAATGCGGATCTAGCTCACGGAAAAATCGCTGCTGCTGCAATGGAACGGGACTGGAACATCGACGATGAAGAGATCCTTGATGCGGTCAGCTATCATACCACCGGAAGGGCGGGTATGACACTGCTGGACAAGGTGATCTATCTGGCTGATGCAATAGAGCCGGGAAGGGATTACCCCGGCGTCGACCATCTGAGAAGGCTGGCGGACAGCGACCTGGACAAAGCATGCCTGGCAGCATTGAGCGGAACGATAAAACATATAGAAGAACAGGGCGGATACATGGACCCCTTTACGCTGCAGGCGTGGAAAGATCTTAAAAAACAGGAGGAGCAAATGAACAGCAAAGACTTGGCAATACTGGCGGCTAAGGCTGCGGACAGCAGAAAAGGAACTGATATTACTATCATAGATATAGGAGCGAAATCTTCTTTTGCCGATTACATGGTACTGGCCAGCGGCGGATCGGAAAGGCAGATAGCAGCCCTGGCCGATGAAGTCGAAGATGCTTTTGCAAAGGAAGGCATTTTAGTAAAGAACATCGAAGGCAAAAAAGAATCCGGATGGATCTTGATGGATTACGGCGATATCATAGTAAATTTCCTTACTGAAGACATGAGGGGAAAATACAATATCGAAAAAGTCTGGGGAGACTGCGCAACAGTCCCTGTGGATTTGTAATAAAGAAAAGGACGAAGAAAAAATGAACGACAAGTATAATTTCAGAGAAATCGAAACAAAGTGGCAGGATCACTGGGAAGAAACAGGTGCTTTCAGGGTCGCGGAGGATGAAAACAAAGAAAAATACTATGTGCTGGAAATGTTTCCGTATCCTTCGGGAAAACTGCACATGGGGCATGTAAGAAACTACTCCATCGGAGATGTACTGGCCAGATTCAAAAAAATGAACGGCTTTAACGTGCTGCATCCTATGGGATACGACTCATTTGGCCTGCCGGCTGAAAATGCTGCCATAAAGAACAATGTGGAGCCGGCCAAGTGGACATATGAGAATATGGATGAGATGACCAGACAGCTGAAAGAACTGGGGCTGTCCTATGACTGGGACAGGCAGGTGGCCACATGCAAACCGGATTATTACAGATGGATGCAGTGGATATTCATCCAGTTTTACAACAAGGGGCTGGCTTACAAGAAAGATAATCCGGTAAACTGGTGTCCCAGCTGCAAGACAGTGCTGGCCAACGAACAGGTAGTGGATGGAAAATGCGAGAGATGCAAAACGCCGGTAGGAAAGAAGAATCTGTCCCAGTGGTATTTCAAGATAACGGATTACGCCGACAGGCTCCTTGATAATCTGGATAAACTGGACGGATGGCCGGACAAAGTAAAGACCATGCAGAAAAACTGGATCGGCAAGAGCTACGGTGCCGAGATATCCTTTCCTATAGTGGGAAGCAACAAAAAACTGGATGTTTTTACAACGAGAGCGGATACTCTGTTCGGAGTCACATATATGGTAATGTCTCCGGAGCATCCATATCTTGAGGGACTGATCAAAGGGACCGAGTATGAAGATGCTGCAAAGGAATACATCGAAAAAGTCCAGCATCTTTCAGAAATAGAAAGAACATCGACCACCAATGAAAAAACAGGAGTGTTTACCGGCAGATACTGCAAAAATCCTCTTACGGAAAAGGAAATACCGATATTCATTTCAGATTATGTCCTTATGGGATACGGAACAGGAGCAATAATGGCAGTGCCGGCTCATGACCAGCGCGACTTTGATTTTGCAAAGAAATTCGACTGCGACATAATTCCTGTACTGGATACAGACGATCCGAATATCGACGTGACCGATCTGAAGGAAGCTTTCATAGCTGACGGAAAGATGATCAATTCCGGACAGTTTACGGGCCTTCACAACAGAGAAGCTCTGGACAAGATAATAGACTTCCTGGAAGAAAACAAAATAGGGAAGAAGACTGTAAACTACAAACTGAGAGACTGGCTCATCTCCAGACAGAGATACTGGGGAACACCGATACCAATGATATACTGCGAAGACTGCGGATGGGTGCCTGAAAAGGAAGAAAACCTTCCTGTACTGCTGCCTACAGATGTGGAATTCACAGGCAAGGGAGAATCTCCTCTGACCACCAGCAAAACATTTGCGGACACTGTATGTCCAAAGTGTGGAAAACCGGCGAAGAGGGAACTGGATACGATGGATACGTTCCTGGATTCTTCATGGTATTTCCTCAGATACTGCGATGCAAAGAATGACAAAGCACCGTGGGACAAAAAGAAAGCTGATTACTGGATGAATGTGGATCAGTATATCGGCGGAGTGGAACACGCCATACTTCACCTGATGTATGCGAGATTTTTCCAGATGGCTTTTTACGATCTGGGACTGGTCAGTGACGAGGAACCTTTCAAGAACCTTCTCACGCAGGGCATGGTGATCAAAGACGGCAAAAAAATGAGCAAATCTATAGGCAATGTGGTCAGCCCGGCCGAGATAATCGAAAAGTACGGGGCGGATACAGCAAGACTGTTCATACTGTTCGCAGCGCCTCCGGAAAGAGAACTGGACTGGTCTGACAAGGGCGTAGAAGGAAGCTACAGATTCATAGGCAGAGTATACAGAATGGTATATGATTTTATCGCCGAGTACGGCACCGGAAGGATCAGCGATAAAGCCGAAACAAAGACCGACAAGGAGCTCCTCTTCGTTCTCAACACAACAGTAAAGAAAGTCTCCGATGATATCGGGATCAGATTCAACTTCAATACGGCGATCAGCTCGATAATGGAACTGGTCAATGAAATGTATAAATATAAAGAAGAGATGTCGGATCCGGAACTGTTCAGAGGAGCAGTCGAGAAACTGGTAGTAATGCTGGCTCCTTTCACACCTCATGTATGTGAAGAAATGTGGCAGTACATCGGAAAAGACGGATCTGTCCACGATCAGACATGGCCTTCGTACGATGAAGGCGCCATGGTGAAGGACACTGTTGAGATCGTACTCCAGATAAACGGAAAAGTGAAAGACAAGATAGAAATAGCAAGCGGTGCAGATAAGAAAGAAATGGAAAGTGCGGCAATGGGATCAGAGAAGATAAAAGAACTGACGGACGGCAGGGACGTGATAAAAGTAATAGCTGTTCCGGGAAAACTAGTCAATATCGTAGTAAAATGATTACCCGTTCCGCCTGTTGAAAAGGACGGAAAAAATGAGAAACAACAATAATAATAACAATAACAACAGCGGCAGGAGAAAACCGGCAAAGGAAAAACCGGCGCTGAAGATCATACCTCTGGGAGGACTTCATGAGATCGGAAAAAATATGACGATCCTCCAGTACAAGGAAGAAATGATCATAATAGACTGCGGCATGTCTTTTCCCGAGGACGAAATGTATGGGATAGACGTAGTAATACCGGATTTCGATTATCTTGAAAAAAACAAGGCGAAGATCAGGGGAGTGTTCATCACTCACGGTCATGAAGACCACATAGGCGCGGTGCCGTATCTGGTAAAGAAATTCAACGTACCGGTTTTCGGAACGCCGCTGCCCCTGGGGCTTATCAAGAACAAATTTGAGGAGCACGGGATCACGGGCCGCCTCAACAGACTGGATGCAGGCAGTCACATAAAGATCGGCTGCTTTGATGTCCAGGCAATAAGGACGACCCATTCTGTGGCAGACTCAGTATGTTTCTGCATAGATACGCCGGTTGGCAAGATCTTCCACACCGGAGATTTCAAGATCGACTATACTCCGGTAGACGGCGAACCGATCGATCTGGGAAAGTTGGCGGAAATTGGCCGGGAAGGCGTGCTGCTGATGATGGCTGACAGCACCAATGCAATAAGGCAGGGATACACCAAGTCGGAGAAGAGAGTTGGAGAGGCACTGGAGACCATATTCAGAGCATCGAAGACCAGGATAATAATAGCCACTTTTTCTTCTAATGTACACAGGATACAGAAGATAATAGACAACGCAGTCAGATACAGGAGAAAAGTTGCGGTATCCGGCAGGAGCATGCTCAATGTAGTGTCTTTGGCTCAGGAATTGGGATATTTGAAGATACCGAAGGGAACTCTGGTGGACATCACAAAGACCAGGGGTATTCCCGACAAAGAACTGGTAATAATCACAACAGGCAGTCAGGGCGAGCCGATGAGTGCCCTTTCAAGAATGGCCAGCTCGGATCACAAAGCTATTGAGATCAAAAAAGGCGATGAGATCATACTGTCTTCCAACCCGATACCGGGAAATGAAAAGCTGGTATCCAATGTTGTGAATCAGCTGATCGAAAAGGGAGCGGAAGTGATCTATTCGGATATAGCTGAAACTCATGTATCGGGCCATGCCTGTGCAGAAGAGCTGAAACTGATCCACTCGCTGATCAAACCGAAATACTTTATGCCTGTACACGGTGAAGTCAGACATCTGGTGGCCCACAGCGATCTGGCTGCAGATCTGGGAATGAAAAGAAACAACATTTTCCTTTTGGAAAACGGAGATTGCCTGGAATTGACAAAGAGATCGGCAAAGGTAACGAAGGATATAGCCCATGCGGAAGGCATCATGGTAGATGGCCTCGGCGTAGGCGATGTGGGCAATATCGTGCTGAGGGACAGAAGACTGCTGTCGGAGTCCGGACTTATAATAGTAGTTGCCAGCATATCCAAGAGCACGGGAAAAGTTGTATCCGGGCCGGATATAGTATCGAGAGGCTTCGTTTATGTGAGAGAAAACGAAGACCTGATCGACCAGGCTCAGAAGGTAACTGAGAAGGCACTGGAAAGATGCCAGAAAGAAAAACAGCGTGACTGGAACGGCATGAAGAATGCCGTCAAGGACGATCTGAGGAGATTCATATACGGCAGGACCGAAAGAAATCCGGTGATACTGCCTATATTCATGGAAGTAAAATAAGAAGCAAGGAGGCGAAAAATGAACGTATACGATGAAGCGCACAACCTGGAAAAAGCTATAAGAGAATCAGAAGAATTCAAACAGATGGCGGCTGCAAAAGAAAAGGTGGATGCAGATCCGGATCTGAAAAGAGTGATCGATGATTTCCATCAGAAACAGCTGGCTCTGCAGACAAAGCAGATGATGGGCGAGGAAGTAGGACAGGATGCGATGCAGTCTGTACAGGATCTGTACGCTGTAGTTGCAAAGGACCCTGCTGCTGCGGATTTCCTTCAGTGCGAAATGAGATTCGGAATGATGATGCAGGATGTATATAAGATTTTAGGAGATGTGTTGGGAATTGGAAAGTAGACCGATAAAAACAGCAGAAGAACTTTTGAAAATAATGAAGGCTTCGGCTATGGGCGATGCCTGCTTCGAGCATATCGCAGGATACATGAGGGCAGGCATGACAGAGCTGCAGGTGGCTGACGAGATAGAGGCCACATTCAAAAAGCTGGGCGGCGGCAAGCTGTCCTTCCCGACCATATGCGTCAGTGGAAGCCGCAGCGATCAGCCCCACGGAGAACCATCCGATAAAGTGATAGAAGACGGTGATTTTGTTACCATGGACTTTGGAACAACAGTAGACGGATACTGCGGAGACATGACCAGAACAGTTGCAGTGGGATATGTGACCGATGAGATGGAGAAAGTCTACGACATCGTGCTGCGGGCACAGCTGGCAGGTCTTGAGACCATCAAGGCGGGAGTACCGTGCTTTGATGTAGACAAAAAGGTCAGAGACATCATAGTAGAAGAAGGTTACGGCGAGTATTACATACACGGAACAGGACACGGCGTGGGCAGAGAGGTGCATGAAAAACCTTATCTGAACACAAGGACCGATGAAACACTGGAAGCCGATATGGCGGTGACCTGCGAGCCGGGCATATATTTGCCGGGAAAATTCGGAGTGCGAATCGAGGACTTGGCAATAGTAACCGATTTTGGTATAATAAATACTGTACGTTCCGTAAAAGATTTAATAATAATATAGAAATGGAGAAATATATATGATTTATGCAGGTGATTTCAGAAAAGGTATGACTTTTCAGATCGACGGAGAGCCTCATGTAGTCCTGGATTTTCAGCATGTGAAACCGGGCAAGGGTGCGGCTTTTGTAAGAACAAAATACAGGAATATTTTGACCGGAGCAACTCGCGAAGAGGCGTTCAATCCGGATCAGAAGTTCCCGAAGGCACATATCGAAACCAAGCAGATGCAGTATCTGTATTCAGACGGAGACCTGTACTACTTCATGGATGGAGAAACTTATGAACAGATCCCTATCAGTGAAGAAATGGTAGAAGATGCGATGAAGTATCTGAGGGAAAACGACGAAGCGACCATCAAATTCTACAATGAGGCCCCTTTCATAGTAGAGGCACCGAATTTCGTGGATCTGAAGGTAACGGAAACAGAGCCGGGAGTCAAGGGAGATACCGCTACAAATGTTACAAAGGCGGCCACTGTTGAGACCGGAGCTGTCATACAGGTCCCTATATTCATCGAAGAAGGTGAAGTTATACAGATCGATACAAGAACAGGAGATTACCTGGGAAGATCAAAATAAACCATTTGCAAGGGACGTGAAAACGTCCCTGTATGTTTATTTCAGGAGAATATATGACAAAGACCGGAAAAAAGAAAAAGAAGAGATCCGCTGCTGCTGCAGGCATAGCGATCGCAGTTATTGCGATCTGTTTTGCGGCAGCTTATATATCATGCAGTCCTGTGGACAAAAGTGAAAAAACAGCAGTGCTGGTCACCGTCGAGCCGGGATCCGGATCTTCTCTCATAGCTTCGGCACTGAAAGAAAAAAATCTTATCAAAAGCGAGGCTGCATTCAAGCTCAGAGCGAAGATGACCGGAAAAGCCGATGACTTCAAGGCCGGGACTTATGCGTTGAACAAGTCTATGAGTACGGGAGAAATAATCGCTGTGATAGCTTCCGGAGAAACGGCGGGCAAGACATTCACCGTCGCGGAGGGCCAGCCTATTTATAAGATGGCCGAACAGCTGGACAGCGCAGGCATCGTAGATAAAAAAGACTTCTATAATGAGATAGAAAATGGAAAGTTCGATTATCCGTTCATGAAATATCTGCCGGAAGGGACCGCCAGGCTGGAAGGGTTCCTGTATCCGGACACATATGAAGTGGCCGTGGATGCCGACGCCCATGAAGTGCTGGATGTTATGCTGAAAAGATTCAACCAGGTCATAGGCAGCGACAAAGACATATTTGAAACAGTGATCAAGGCTTCTGTCATACAGAAGGAAGCCGGGAACACGGATGAAATGAAAAAGGTATCCAGTGTGATCGACAACAGGATCAAGAAGGGGATGCCCCTTCAGATGGATTCGATAATATCCTATATACACAAAGAAGATAAGATCCGGGCTACATACAGCGATATAGATGTGGAATCGGATTACAACCCGTACAAAAATAAAGGGCTGCCGCCGGGTCCCATCTGCTCGCCGGGCAAAGATGCCATCGATGCAGCAAAAAACCCGGATTCTACGAAATACATATACTTTGTGGCAAGTTCCAAGATGAACGGAACAAATGTATTTTCAACGAATTACAAGGATTTCCTGAAGGATAAAAAAGCCTTTGACAAGGCTTACGAAAAATACATCAAAGAACATCCGGAGGCAGAATAATGAATATCACAAATGAGGATGTGACGGCGTATCTAAACAGTATGTACAGACAGGAAGACCTGCAGCTGGCGGAGCTGCGCAGGATATCCGAGCCGGGGATCCCGATCATAATGAGGGATACGGAAAGCCTGATACTGTCCGTGCTGAAAATGACAAGGCCGGATGAAATACTGGAGATAGGGACCGCCACCGGCTATTCGGCGGCTGTCATGGCAAAGGCTCTGCCTGACTGCAGGGTGACGACTATCGAGAGCGACGCCGAAAGATATGCTCTTGCAGAGCATAATTTCAAAGACATGAAGATCGATGACCGGATCAGTCTGCTTCACGGCGATGCGGCAGAGATCCTTGGCAAAATGGAAAACAAACAGTTCGGATTCATATTCATCGACGCCGCAAAGAGCCATTACAGAAAGTTCTGGGACAGTGCGGCAAGACTTGCCGCGCCGAAGGCTGTGGTGTTTTGCGACAACATACTGATGAAGGCTGCAGTCGCCGATGACAAGTATGATGTGAAAAGAAGACACAGGACCAGCGTAGCGAGGATGCGCGAATTCCTGGAATATATTACAGACAGCCGCGTTGCGGACACTTCCGTGCTGCCCGTGGGGGACGGCGTCAGCATCAGTATATTGAACAATGAGTAAAATAGAATTACTGGCTCCTGCGGGAGACCTTGAAAAATTAAAAGCAGCCGTGGATTACGGCGCCGATGCAGTATACTTCGGCGGCGAGATGTTCAGCCTGCGGGCGGGTGCTGGAAACTTCAATGAAGAAGACATGAAAGAAGGCATCAGATACGCTCACGACAGAGGGAAGAAATGCCATATGGCTTTGAATATTTTTCCTCACAATGAAGACCTGAAACCTATGGAGGATTACCTTGAAAGGATCAGGGATCTTGGCGTGGATGCATTCATAGTATCCGACCCGGGAACAGTGGATATGGTAAAAGAGATCGTCCCTGATGCTCAGATACACCTTTCAACACAGGCAAACATGACCAACTACAGAACGGCCGGATTCTGGTACAGACAGGGCGTAAAAAGGGTGGTACTGGCAAGGGAAATGACCCTGGGAGAAATAAGAGAACTGAGAGACCGTATACCCGGCGACATGGAGATCGAAGCCTTCGTACAGGGGGCTATGTGCATCTCATATTCAGGACGCTGTCTCCTTTCCAACTTTATGACAGAAAGAGACGCCAACAGAGGCCAGTGCGCCCATCCCTGCAGATGGAAATATTCGCTGGTGGAGGAACAAAGGCCCGGCGAGTACTATCCTGTCGAAGAGGACGACCGTGGGACTTATATTTTGAATTCAAAAGATCTGTGCATGATAGAGCATATACCGGATCTGGCGCGGGCCGGAGTGACTTCATTCAAGATCGAAGGCCGCATGAAGAGTATGTTCTACGCGGCGACTATCGTATCGGCTTACCGGAAAGCTATCGATGCCTACGAAGCCGATCCTGACGGATACTCATTCGATCCCGCATGGCTCTCGGAGCTGAGCAAGGCAAGCCATAGGGAATTCACCACCGGGTTCTATTATGACAGGCCGACAAACATGGATCAGAATTACAGGACCAGCGCATATACCAGGGACTATTCATTCACAGGGGTGGTAAAAAGCTACGACAGCAAGACCGGCATGGCCTGTGTGGAACAGAGAAACAAGATGAATGCAGGCGAGGAAATCGAAATATTCGGACCCGGCACTGATTTTTTTGCACAGAAACTGGAAGTGCTCCTGGATGAGGATATGGAACCGATAGAGTCTGCGCCTCACCCGCAGCAGACACTGTATATAAAGACTAAAAGACCGGTCGGACCCGGATACATATTGAGGAAGAAAAAATGAAAACAATGCTTATTCTTGAAATAGTATTTTATATTTTGATACTGGTAGTGTGCGGGCTGCTTTCGGCGGCGGGAAAGGCTATCACATCGGTAAACAGAAACAGTATAAGGAGCATGGCCGATGATGGAGATAAAAGAGCTGAAAAGCTGGTAAAGATTTTCGATCATCCCGCCCGCTTTCTTTCAGCCGTTCAGGTGGTGATCACATTTGCCGGTTTTCTGGCCAGTGCAATGGTGGCTCACGGCGCGACCATGACTCTGCGCAGTTATTTTGTAAACAGCGGGATCCCTTATGCGACCCAGTGGTCCATACTCATCCTGACAGTGATAGTGTCCTGCATATTTCTGGTTTTTGCACGGACATTCCCGAAACAGGTGGCGATCCAGCATTCTGAAGGCGTTGCTCTGGCTCTGGCAGGATACGCCGGTTTTTTCTCAGCGCTGTGCAGACCCTTCGTTGCTGCAGCCAACGGGATCACCAATCTCCTCCTTGTCATAACTCAGCAGCACACAGGCATCACCGATGAAGAATTTTCGGAAGAAGATGTTATGTCCATGCTGGAAGTAGGGCAGGAAACGGGCGTCATAAAAGAAGAGGGAAAAAAGATGATAAACTCTATCTTTGCCTTCGACGACAAGCTGGCTTATGAGGTGATGACGCCTCGTACAGATGTTTTTTCCATAGACATCAACGCTCCGGCATCGGACTACATAAACGATCTTATGGGTATGAGGTACTCTAGGATACCTGTATACGACAATGACAGCGATAATATAATCGGTATACTGAACATCAAGGACTATATGATCAAGGCGTGGGAATACGGATTCGACAATGTGTATATCAGCAAGATACTCAGGGATCCCTTCTTCGTTCCCGATTCGAAGAACATCGATGCTCTCTTTTTTGAACTGCAGAAGACAAAGCAGCATATCGCTATACTTATAGATGAATACGGCGGATTCACAGGCATAGTCACCATGGAGGATCTGATCGAGGAAGTAATGGGAGATATCGATGACGAATATGATGAAGAGGAACCCAAGATAGAAAAAATAGATGACGAGACATTCTATATAGACGGGGCAATGGATCTTGACGATATCAATGAAGAAACGGGCAGCGATCTGGAGTCGGAAAACAGCGAGACAGTAGGAGGCCTTCTCATAGACATCCTGGGTGAAATACCCGATGATGAAGAGCACTACAACAAGGTGGTAGAATATGAGAATTATACATTTACTATCGAATCAGTAAAGGACAGGAGACTTGAACGGATCAGGATGCATATTGCTCCCGCCGGCGACAAAGATGAAGAAAAAACTGAGGAAAAAGAATGAAGATAGCTTTTCATACACTGGGATGCAAGGTGAATCAGTATGAAACCGAATCCCTTAGAGAACAGTTCCTGGGTGAGGGATATGAGATCGTTGGTGAAAATGATCATGCAGATGTATATGTGATAAACACATGTACAGTCACCGGCCTTGCAGACAGAAAGTCCAGACAGTACATAAGGAGAATGAAAAAACTCAACCCGGACAGTCTTATAGTTGTGACGGGTTGTTATGTTCAGATAAGTCCGGATGATGTAGCCGATATCCCTCAGGTGGATATTATAGCGGGCACCAATGAAAAACACAAGATCCCGGGGTACGTCAGAGATTTCGATCCGGCGGCGTCCAACAGACATGTACTGGAAAGGGACGATCTGTCGGAGTACGAGGAGACCGGACCGGTGACCAGCATGGAATCCAGGACCAGAGCCTACATCAAAATAGAAGAAGGCTGCGACAGATTCTGCAGTTACTGTGTTATACCATATGCCAGAGGTCCGGTCAGGTGCCGGGATGAGAAGGATATCCTTGAAGAAGCGGAGAAACTTGTGGGTTCCGGATTTCGGGAGCTGATACTGACAGGGATCAATACGGCTCTTTATAGCGATCTGCCGGGGCTTTTAGACAAGCTGGACCGGATGGAAGGAGACTTCAGAGTCCGTCTGTCTTCTCTTGAACCTACTGTGGCAGACAAAAGTTTCATAGAAGAACTGTTTCGATCAAAAAGACTGTGTCATCATCTGCATCTTTCAATGCAGAGCGGCAGCGACCGGATACTGAAAGCCATGGACCGTCCCTACAGCAGGGAGCAGTACTTTGAGATAGTCGATACAATAAGAGACTTCGATCCTCTCTACGGCATTACCACGGATATGATAGCCGGCTTTCCTGGAGAGACCGAAGAGGACCATCAGATGTCTTTAGAAGCTGTGGAAAGATCCGGATTCGGTAAAGTCCATGCCTTCAGATTCTCCGCCAGACCGGGGACCAAGGCGGAAAGAATGAAAGATCAGACAGATCCTTCGGAAAAGAAAAAGCGCCTGGGAGAACTGATGGACCGGGGCAGTGCCGCGGCTGAAGACTTTTTGAAGAAAAATATAGGAACGAAAGCCAGAGTCCTCTTTGAGAGCAGTGACAGAAACGAAGGATATATATCGGGATACAGCGACAATTACATCAAAGTTTATGCCGATGACGGCTGCACGCCGGAGAACGGATTTGCCGATGTACTGATAGAAGAACTGTACAAAGACGGAGTATACGGAAAGGTGGTCTGAACCTTGAGTGAGAACAGAACAGGACTGGCCAGAGCAATGGGGCGAACCGATATAATCGCACTGGGATTCGGCACCATGGTAGGCTGGGTATGGATAATACTCATAACGACGTGGCTGACGCAGGCCGGTTTTTGGGGTACGATCATAGCATTTGCTGCAGGCATCGGCGTGATACTGCTAATAGGCATGGCATACGGCGAGCTGACATCGGCGCTCCCTCTGTTCGGCGGTGAAATGGTCTACGCCTACCGGGCGGTAGGCCTGAAATTCAGCTGGGCGGTAGGATGGACCATGGTGCTGGCTTATCTGGGGGTGGCAGTCTGGGAGGGCATTGCTCTGGCCAGTGCGCTGGATTACCTTCTGCCCATACCCGACAGTATTTTTTTGTGGGAGGTGGCCGGAGAGCCGGTATATCTTTCGTGGGCCCTTGTCGGAGCGGCCGGCGGGCTGGTAATGATGTTCTTGAATCTTTTTGGTACAAAACCTGCAATAATATTTCAGGTCATGGCGACGATCGTAATAATCGGCATGGGAATAATGATGCTCCTTGGAGGCATATCATTCGGAAGTGTAGAGAACATAGGCAGCGGATTCAAGGATGTTTCGGGAGTGTTCTATGTCATGCTTCTGATGCCGTCCATGCTGATCGGATTTGAAGTAATACCCCAGTCTGCAGAGGAAATGAACATAGGGGGAAGAGACATAGGAAAGATGATGATCGTATGTATCGTTATCTCTTCCATCTGGTACCTGATGATAATAATCTCGGTGGGACTGGGAGCGCCTGAAGAGGTACGCGGTTCGGGAGAACTTCCCGCGCTGGATGTATGCGCATATATCTTCGGCAACGAAAAATTTGCGACCATACTGATATGGGTCGGACTGCTGGGCATACTGACCAGCTGGAACGGTTTTTTCCGGGGAGCCAGCAGGCTGATATTCGCAATGGGAAGAGCAAGAATGATACCGAAAGTGTTCGCCACGACAGGAAGGCGGTTCAACACGCCCTGGGTGGCGGTGCTGGTCGTTGGGATAATATGCATGCTGGCGATGCTCATGGGGAAAAGCGTATTGAACTGGATGGTAAATACCAGTTCGGCATGCGCACTGTTCTCATACTGCTGTGTGGCCTTTTCGTGTGTGATCCTTCGAATAAAGGAACCGGAGCTACAAAGGCCTTTCAGGGCAGGCAAAAGCATTGCTGCTCCGTTGATAATATTCATAATGACCATAATATACTTTGTAATATATATCGTTAATGCATCCAGTCAGGAGGAATACCACCCGGCCATCGCTGTGATAGCCGTATGGTTCATATTCGGGATCATACTGAATCTGGGATGCCACAGATCCAACGGGAAGATTTCACGGGAGGAAAGAGAACATCTTATTTTCGGTGACAAACTGGCAAGGCGGCTGCAGGACAGGGAGGCTCAGAAATGAAAAAGAAATCCCGACAAATGATAATTGCAGCTGCAGCTGCAGCGATAATCTGTCTTTTTGCATACAGCGCTGTAGAGTCGCCGCTGCATATAACAGACAGGAAGGGCGACAGCGTTTCGCTGAGCAGGACGCAGCAGGAATGGATAGATAAAAATAAAACCCTCAGGATCGGAACAGATGAAGACATCGCATATCTGACGTCGAAGAACGGTCCTCTTCGCTACGAGCTGCAGGGAGTATTCCAGTCCGGCGATCTGAAACCGGTGTTCACAGACAGCGATCCGGATGTCACACTGGTGGCAGTCGGCAACGGCAACCGCAAAAATGTAGCATCAAAAGGCCTGCTGACAAAACCTGTGGATCAGATCAGCGGCGTAGTGTTCAGGACATCGCGGATATCCGAAAAACAGCTAAACCAAAAGGAATCCTTCACAGGGGTAGTGATAGACGGGGACCTTTCGGACAATGAACTGAAAAAACTCAAATACAACAGAAAAAAAATAAAAGTTTCCATAGCAGCAGATGCGCAGCAGGCGGTCAAAACAGCTGTGGCAGAAAAAGCAGATTTTATCATAGGAGACGAAGTCCTGCTGACTGACCGGCTAGGCAGTACCGGCGCCGGATATGTATCCACAAGCCAGACTGTATTTGAAAAAAACATATGCATGCTGGTGCCGAAATTCGATGCAACTATGTATGAAGTGGCGGATATATATGCTGAGAAAGCTTTCAATGCGGGAAGCAATTTTTCAAACAGTTTCATACTGGTGCTGATAATATTTATCTCCGTATTCGGAGCATTCCTCATATATTTCATCACTACAAGAAATCTGTATGAAGAACTGACAAACAGGATGCGTCAGCTGAAAGAGAGCAAATCGGAAATGGACACTACTTTCAACGGCGTACCTCTGTATATGGCAGAGATGGCTCCCGACGGTTCGGTAGAAAATGCAAACAGAGCGATGATGGCTTTTCTTGAAATGTCGGGTATGGATATAATAGGCAAAAACATTGCTGATGTCATGTCCTTCGAGGTGAAAAACCAGTGGAAAATAAACGGCATACTAAAACAGATATGCGATACCGGAAACGGTCAGAATGTTATAATAACCAATGAAAGAAAAATACTGGATATCGATATATATCCGATAGATATGGGGACCGGCAGAGTTGCCAAACTGCTGTTTATGGCCACTGATGTCACTGATGTCAAGATGGCAGAGCGGCAGATGCTGCAGCACAATAAGATGATCGCCGTAGGTCAGCTGGCGGCCGGCGTTGCCCATGAAATACGAAACCCGCTGGGCCTGATCAGAAATCACTGCTATATACTGAAAAATTCAGAGGATGAAAAACTGAAAAAAGAATCTGTTGCAGTGATAGAAAAGGCAGTCGAAAGGTCCGGAAACATAATAACGAATCTGCTGGATTTTTCAAAACAGTCGGATATGAGATCCGAAGAAGTAATGCTGAAGGAGCATATCAGCGAACTTCTGATACTGAATGAAGGACTGATGAAAAAAAAGAATATAAGCCTGGATTTCGACAGGGAGTCCGATTTCCGTGTCAGGATATGTGTGGAATCGCTGGACATAATATTGATAAATCTGCTGTCAAACAGTGTTGACGCCATCAGCGGCGAAGGCGCAATAGGCATCGACGTGCAGAAAGATGGAGAATTTTTCATACTGACGTTCACAGATGACGGATGCGGTATGGATGAAGATGTGCTTAAAAATGTATTCAATCCCTTCTTTACGACAAAAGGCGGACAGAACGGCAATGGACTTGGTATGTATATAGTGTATAATGAAACAGGCAAAATGTACGGAGATATCCGGGTGGAAAGCAAACCGGGAGAGGGGACCGTATTCAGACTTAAATTTCCTGTAGCCGGAGGTGGTCAAGAATGAAACTGGAAATACTGGTGGTCGATGACGAGCAGGATTACTGCGATGTGTTGAAGACCATACTGAGCACAAAAGGATATGATGTCGAAACCTGCAATGACGGCAGTTCGGCGATGAAAAAACTGGAAGAAAAGCCCTACGATCTTGTAATAACGGATCTTTCCATGCCGGGAATGGACGGGCTGGAACTGATCAAAAGAGTAAAGGCAAGATGGAGCAGCTGTGAGATAATAATGCTCACAGCTTTCGGGACCATTGAAAAAGCTGTTACAGCAATGAAACAGGGAGCTTTCGGGTATGTGACAAAGGGCAATGACCCGGAAGAGCTGCTGTTGGAAGTTTCAAAAGTCGCCGATGTGAAAATCATACAGAATGAAAACGAAGTCCTGAAAAAAAAGGTGGGCAGGACAACGTATACGCAGGACAGCCGCAATGAAAAATACCGGCAGATGCTGGTACTGGCAGAGCGGGCTGCAGAAAGCGATTCGAACATACTGATACTGGGCGAATCCGGGTCCGGGAAGGAAGCTCTTGCAAACTATATACATGAAAAGAGTAAACGCCGGGACAGAAATTTCATGGAACTGAACTGTCAGGCCTTGTCGGAAAGCATACTGGAATCAGAGCTGTTCGGACACGAGAAGGGGGCTTTTACAGGGGCGGACAGGCGCCATACAGGCCTGTTCGAGGCTGCGGACAAGGGGACACTTTTCCTTGATGAGATCGGCGGAGTGTCCATGAAGATACAGGCAAAACTGCTGAAAGTAATAGAAAACAAGCGTATCTACAGACTGGGCAGCACTACGCCTGTAGATACGGATTTCAGGCTGATAACAGCTACCAACAGAGATCTGCACAAAGATATGGATGATGAAACCTTCCGAAGTGATCTGTTCTACAGACTGAGCACAATAGTGCTGGAACTGCCTCCGCTGCGTGAACGGCGAGAAGATATACCGGTTTTTATAAAATATTTCCTGCATCAGTATCAGACTGAAATGAAAAAGAAGATAACCGATATAGAACCTGCGGTCATGGAATTCCTTCAGGAATACGACTACCCGGGGAATATAAGAGAATTGAAGAACATCATAGAGCGAATGGTCGTTCTGTCGGCAAGAGGAGAAATAAGAAAAGAATACCTTCCTGCAGATGCTGTGGGGAAAAAATCCGGAGGAATACTGATGCCGGAGGAAGACGGATATATGACGTTGAAGGAATACAGAGGAAGAGCAGAAAAAGAATATATCAGCCGGCTGATAGACGAATACGATGGAGATATGGATGAAGTGGCAGAGACATTGGGCATAACCCGGCGGCAGCTGCTGAATAAACAGAATGAATATGGATTGAAATAAGGCGTACGCTGTTCCTGAAAAGGAGCAGCGTATTTTTTTTGTGAAAAGTGTGAAAATTGTCAAAGTTGGCATGATATATGTACTATATAATATCGGAAACAAGGGGAACAAAGCGGGTTGTACTATATCAATGTTGATATAGAGCCATGTACAAGTCGATAACCCTTTAGACTTTCGGAAAGAAATTTCCGAAAAGGAAGAAAAATGTTTCCGAATTCACTTATTTCATATTTTTATTTATCTTATTTAATTGATTAAGGAGGGTAAAATGAGTCAAAATACTGAAAGAAAAGAACTAGCCAGAGAAATGAATTTTGGCGACGTACTCGCTCTCGCATTCGGTACCATGATCGGCTGGGGCTGGATCATGCTGGCCGGAAACTGGGTAGCCAGCGGCGGAGTTGCAGGTGCTTTGATAGCATTCGCACTGGGCGCAATAATGTGTATGTTCGTAGGGCTTGCATATGCGGAGCTGACGCCGGCACTGCCGTTGTCAGGAGGAGAGCTGGTATTTTCCTACAGAGCCATGGGATACAATGCATCCTGGTTCACAGGCTGGATGATAACACTGGCTTATATAGGCGTAGCTGCATGGGAAGGTCCTGCACTGGCTACGGCTATCGGTTATCTGTTCTCGCCGCTGCTGCCAACAGGTCCGACCCTTTGGACTATTGAAGGTACGCCGGTACAGCTGACGTTCCTGATCATAGCCATCGGCGGCGCTGTGATACTGATGATCATCAATATCATGGGAGCTAAGACTGCTGCTGTTTTCCAGACTGTTGCAACTGTAGCAATGGCCATCGGCGGCGTGGCATTCCTGGTATGCGGTTCTGTCAAGGGCGATGTGTCCAACATGGTACCTGTATTCACAGGAGCAAAAGGACTGGTTGCAGTAATACTGATGGTACCGGCAATGTTCGTCGGGTTCGATGTAATACCGCAGGCGGCGGAGGAAATGAACATCCCGCTGAACAAGATCGGCAAGATAATCATAGTAGCAATAGTACTGGCTGCATGCTGGTATATGCTGATGGTATTCTCCGTAGCTATCGCAGCACCGGGGGATGTAAGATATGACCCTAACGACGCAGGCAAGATCGGAGTAGCGGAAGCCTTCGCTTACTGCATGCACAGCGTGGTCTTCGGCAAGATCATGATCGTAGCTGCAATGTGCGGGATACTGACCAGCTGGAACGGATTCTTCATCGGCGCATCAAGAGTACTGTTCTCAATGGGCAGAGCAAAGATGCTGCCGAGAGTATTCTCGCAGATGAATGAAAAACATAAGTCACCTCAGGCTGCCATCGTTCTGGTAGCTGTAATATGCATCCTTTCACCACTGCTTGGAAAAGGCGCGCTGGTATGGTTCGTAGACGCGGCGGCAATGGGTACTGTAACTGCATACTTCATGGTATCACTGTCCTTCCTGATCCTGAGAAAGAAGGAGCCGGAACTGGACAGACCTTACAAGGTAAAGGGCGGCGTTGTTGTCGGCATACTGGCGGTGTGCGTATCGTTCTTCTTCCTGTATCTGTACCTGCCTCTCGGATCGCCGGCACCGCTGTCACTCATAGAGTGGGGAATCGTAGGCGGATGGCTGATACTTGGAGTAATACTCTGGCTCGTGAACAACAGGACAGTAGACCACAAATCCGAAGAAGGAAGAAAATTTGTGGAATATCAGATGTTCGGAGACGACTACAAGAGATTCTAATTGTTTTATCATCTGTTTATGCAGATTTAAAGATGATAAGTGTATAACGTTGGAGAAATCGGGCTTTTGGCCCGACTTCTTCTTTTTTTGGGGAAAAATATCTGTTTTGGCACGATATTTGTATTGTAATGGAAGCAGGAAATGGCCACAGGGTATGTTATCCATATAGATTGTTAAAAAAACAACATATTTACCGCTGTGAAGACGGCTTTTCAAGGCAAATGCTGAAATAGGCCGGAAAAATATTTCCAAACGCAATTTTATCTTATTACTAAAGGAGTGTAAAAATGAGTCAAGAAGTTGAAAGACAAGAACTTGCCAAGGCCCTCAATATGAAGGATGTCCTGGCTCTTGCCTTCGGCACCATGATCGGCTGGGGCTGGATCATGCTGGCAGGGCAATGGGTCGCAAGCGGCGGAGTTCTGGGAGCTATCATTGCATTCGCTATCGGAGCTATCATGTGTATCTTTGTTGGTCTGGCATATGCCGAACTGACACCGGCACTGCCTCTGTCGGGCGGAGAACTGGTATTTTCCTACAGAGCCATGGGATACAATGCATCCTGGTTCACAGGATGGATGATCACCCTGGCTTACATCGGAGTAGCTGCATGGGAAGGACCTGCACTGGCTACTGCCATAGGATATCTGTTTGAAGGTCTGCTGCCTCAGGGCAAAGCTCTTTATCAGGTACAGGGATTCGATATCACAGTCACTTTCCTGATAATCGCCATAGGCGGAGCAGTGATACTGACAATAATCAACCTGCTGGGTGCCAAGTCATCAGCTGTGTTCCAGACATGTGCAACACTGGCAATGGCTATCGGCGGCGTGGCATTCTTTGTTGGAAGCTGCGTAAAGGGTGACATTTCAAATATGGTACCTGTATTCACAGGCGGAAAAGGTCTGGTATCAGTAATACTGATGGTTCCGGCAATGTTCGTCGGGTTCGATGTAATACCGCAGGCCGCAGAGGAAATGAATATCCCTCTGGGCAAAATAGGAAAAGTAATAATCATAGCAATAGTCATGGCTGCATGCTGGTACATGATGATGATCCTCGCTATCGCGCTGGCTGCTCCCGGAGATGTTAGATACGTCGAAGGCAGCGGAAACATAGGCGTTGCGGATTCATTCGCTTACTGCATGGGACATCCGGGATTCGGCAAATTCATGATCGTAGCCGCAATGTGCGGAATACTGACCAGCTGGAACGGATTCATCGTAGGAGCATCAAGAGTGCTGTTCTCAATGGGAAGAGCAAAGATGCTGCCGAAGGTATTTGCAGCAGTTCATCCAAAATTCAAGTCGCCTGTAGTGGCAGTTCTTCTGGTAGGTCTTATCACAGCACTGTCGCCGCTCCTCGGAAAAGGCGCACTGGTATGGTTCGTAGATGCAGCAGCAATGGGCACTGTAGTGGCTTACTTCATGGTATCCCTTTCATTCCTGATCCTCAGGAAGAAAGAGCCGGATCTCAAGAGGCCATACAAGGTAAAAGGCGGCGTTGTTGTCGGAGTACTGGCAGTATGCGTATCGTTCTTCTTCCTGTATCTGTATCTGCCTCTCGGATCTCCTGCACCGCTGACAGGCATCGAATGGTGTCTCGTTGGAGGCTGGATAGTTCTGGGCGTGATCTTCTTCATCATAAACAAGATCACTATGAAGCATACTCATGAAACAAAGAAAGAGATCGAGTATCTCATGTTCGGAAACGATTACAAGAGATTCTAATCCGTTTATTTTCTGCATATGCAGATTCTAAAATGATAAAAGTGTATAACGTTGAAAACAGGCAGGGCATCATGCTTTGTCTGTTTTCGTTGATATAGGATTTCATCCTTGCCTTTCATGCGTAAAGAATGTTAAAATATAATAAGAGAATGAACAAAGGAGGCGAGACTGATGAGCGACTGCATTTTCTGTAAAATAGCGGCGGGAGAGATCCCGGCAAAGGTGGCTTATGAGGATGACAGGATAATGGTTTTCCATGACGCGGATCCCCAGGCACCTGTCCATGTCCTGATGATACCGAAGAAACATATAGCCAGCACTGACGAGATCGGACCCGAAGACAGCGAACTTATGGCTTATATGATGGGCAAGATCAAGGATGTTACTGCTGCGCTGGGTATGGACAATGGATATAGAGTAGTGATAAACTGCGGAGAAGATGGACTTCAGACGGTAAAACATCTTCATTTTCATATTTTAGGCAAGAGAAAGTTGACATGGCCGCCGGGTTGATAGTATAATAGAACGGCTATAGGCATTATAAATATAATGTCAGGAGGTGAGTTAGAGTAATGGCACAGGTAATCGTAAAAGAGAACGAAAGCTTGGAGAGTGCACTGAAGAGATTCAAGAGATCATGCGCAAGAGACGGCGTTATGAGCGAGCTGAGAAAAAGAGAGCACTACGAAAAACCAAGTGTAAAGAAAAAGAAAAAATCTGAAGCAGCAAGGAAAAAAGCAAACAAAAAGTACTAGGCTGTGGAGAAGAGGTGTAAGAATTGACCTTAAAAGAACAACTGATGAATGACTTCAAAGAGGCTATGAAGGCTCATGATGATGTCAGAAAAAACACTATCAGTTTTGCAAGGGCAGCTATAAAGCAGATCGAAATAGACCAGAAGATCGAGTTGAAGGATGAAGATATCATTCCAATACTCGCAAAGCAGGTCAAGATGAGAAAAGACGCACTGGGCGAATTCGAAGCAGCAGGGCGGACCGATCTGGCAGATGACTACAAAGCAGAAATAGAAGTGCTCACGGAATATTTACCGGAGCAGATGAGCGAGGAAAAGATCAAAACTGTTGTGACTGAAACTGCAGCAGAGCTGGGGATCGAAGGCGGAAAGCAGAACATGGGAAAACTCATGGGAGCGGTGATGCCGAAGGTCAAAGGCCTGGCTGACGGGAACACGGTCAGACAGATAATAGAGAATTTCCTGTCATAATTTCAAAATCAAATGGCCCGGTTTTATCGGGTCATTTCTGTATTGAATATTTTACGGAAGGCGTATATTGGAAAATATTATAAAAATAAGACTGCATGAAGGACTGGACAGAAGCGAACTGTTCGGGAACATGGACAGTAATCTGAAATTGCTGAAGGATGCTCTGGATATTGACATAATCCAGAGGGACAATGAATTGGTCATAAAGGGCAGCGATACTGCAAAGGCAGAAAAGATAATCAATGAAATGATTGCTGTGATCGAAGCGGGAGAGAATCTGGACAGTCAGAAGGTGAATTATGTTATCACACTCATTGACAAGGGCATGTCATATAAGGACAGCAATATCGACAAGGATGTGATCTGTTATACCCACCTGGGCAAACCGCTGAGGCCGAAGACCATAGGACAGAAATCATATGTCAACTCCATACGTAACAAAGAGATCGTATTCGGAATAGGACCTGCCGGCACAGGAAAAACATATATCGCCGTTGCCATGGCGATCAGCGCATACAAGAAAAAAGAAGTCCAGAAGATAATACTGGCAAGGCCTGCCGTTGAGGCGGGAGAAAGGCTGGGGTTCCTGCCGGGAGACCTGCAGGAAAAAGTGGACCCGTATCTGCGGCCTCTCTATGATGCGCTTTATGACGTGCTGGGCAGGGAAAGCGCCATGAGACTGAAAGAAAAAGAAGTCATAGAGATCGTTCCTCTTGCATATATGAGGGGGAGGACTCTTGACAATTCATTCATAATACT
Organism: Eubacteriaceae bacterium; assembly: GCA_034927505.1. Classification (GTDB taxonomy): domain Bacteria; phylum Bacillota; class Clostridia; order Peptostreptococcales; family Anaerovoracaceae; genus RUG100. Next base: position 28,420 of record JAYFPY010000008.1, on the reverse strand, counting down.
TGATGAAGCCCAGAACACCACAAAGGAACAGATGAAAATGTTCCTGACAAGGATGGGATTCGGTTCAAGGATGGTGGTGACAGGAGACATAACTCAGATCGACCTGCCGAGAGGCAAGAGATCCGGACTTGTGGAAGCCGCAAGGATCCTTGAGAGTGTAAAGGACATAGACTTTTGTTTTCTGAAGGATGTGGATGTGGTAAGACACCAGCTGGTAAAGAAAATAATCGGAGCATATGACAGATATTACAGAGATAACCCGGGAGAAGACGAATGGAGTTAATGATCGGAGAGACAGCCCGACCGTCTGAAAAGGTAATGGGACATATGAAGCAGGCAGCTGATATGGCTCTTGCGAGGGAAGGCGTGCCTGCTGAAAATATCGAAGTAAGCGTGACTTTCGTTGACATGGAAGAAATACGTGAATTGAATAAAATGTACAGGGATACGGACAAAACAACTGATGTTTTGTCTTTTCCTCAATTCGGAAGCCGAAATGAGATCCCTTCAGATAAAAAAACGACTATAGGCGACGTGGTAATATGCACTGAACAGGCTCTGCTGCAGGCAGACGACTACGGACACTCAGTGGAGCGGGAGCTTGTATATCTGTTCGTGCACAGCATGTTCCATCTTCTGGGATATGATCACATGGATGAAAAAGAAAAGGCCGAAATGAGAAAGGCCGAAGAAGAAATAATGGCCGAGATCGGCCTGGAAAGGTAGGCAGCAATATGTACAGAGAATTGTTTTTACAGGCACAGGCAGTGAAAAAACATGCCCATGCGCCATATTCGGGATTCAAAGTGGGAGCGGCTCTCCTGACGACAGACGGGACCATGTATACAGGAGTGAATGTGGAAAATGCTTCCTTCGGTGCGACTATATGCGCTGAAAGAGCGGCATTCTGCAAAGCTATAAGTGAAGGCGAATCGGAATTCGAAGCCATAGCTATATGCAGTTCCGAAGGAACATCATGGCCCTGCGGAATATGCCGCCAGTTCATGTATGAATTTGGCCCGGATCTAAAGATAATAACCGGAGATGATGAAGAACATCTGGAAGTGTGCGAGCTGTCAGAATTATTACCGAAAGGATTTGTACTTTGAAAAGCGGATTCATAAGCATAACAGGAAGGCCTAACGTGGGGAAGTCCACTTTGCTCAACGCCATCCTTGGAGAAAAAATAGCGATAACTACCGACAAGCCGCAGACGACGCGGAACCGTATCCGGGGGATATATACCGACGATGATTCTCAGATGGTGTTCCTGGATACTCCGGGCATACATAAACCGAGAAACAAACTGGGAGAATACATGACGGAAACAGCTTTCTCGGTTTTTGATGATGTAGACGTTATCCTGTTTCTGACCGATGACCGGCTGGATGCCGGCCCGGGAGACAGATTCATAGTGGATAGGCTTGCGAATGTCGACACGCCGAAATATCTTGTCATCAACAAGATCGACAAGCTGGGCCCGGAGAAATACCGGGAGATATTCGAGGAATACAGCAAACTGGGAATATTTGACGGCATATTCGGAATATCGGCGCTGAAAGGGAAAAACATCAGCGATATCATTACAGCTTTGAAAAACAAACTGGATGAAGGACCGGCTTACTTTCCGCCGGACATGATCACAGATCATCCGGAGAGGTTCATCGTCAGCGAGATAATAAGGGAAAAGCTGCTGATGTATCTGGATGAGGAAGTGCCTCACGGAGTGGCAGTCGAAATAGAAAGCTACGAAGAAGAGCCGGACATCACCAGGATAGGTGCGGTCATATACTGCGAACGACGCTCACATAAAGGCATAATAATAGGGAAGAACGGAAGAAAGCTGAAGGGCGTAGGAAAGAGCGCCAGAGAAGAGATCCAGCGCCTTACCGGGACCAAAGTTTATCTCAGACTGTGGGTCAAGGTAAAAGAAAACTGGAGAGACTCGGATTTCATGCTCTCCAATTTTGGATATAAAGACAAATAAAGGACAGACAGATGATAACCGATACCGAAGGGATAATCTTGAGGCAGACGAAAATTGCCAATGGTCGGAGGATGATAGTGCTGTTTTCCAGGAAATTCGGCAAGATCAGCGCAGGATCCAATATAAATGAAAAGGGCCGGAGCAAAAGCGCTCTGGCCATGAGGCCCTTCACATACGGCAGGTATGAACTGTACAGGAAAGGCCGGTTTTATAATATCAACGGAGCGGAGACATTAAAAAGCTATTACAGCATAGGAGAAGATGTGGATAAATACATGAGTGCTTCTTACTGCCTGGAGCTGGCCGACAAGCTGCTGGCCGAAGAGCAGCCGGCGGAGGGGCTCTTTGATCTGACAGTGGAAGTGCTGGCTTCACTGGAGAAGAGAAATCAGAGATATGATACGCCGGTCCTGGCATACGAGCTGAAGGCCCTGAAACAGCTGGGGTACATGCCGCAGCTGGACAAATGCGTCAAATGCGGCAAAGAAGGAGATCCTGCCGCTTTCAGCGTATCGGACGGAGGAATATTGTGTACAGACTGCAGAAAGTATACAGAAAAAAGCGACAATGATTCATTGATTTATGATATCAATTTTGTTATAGTAAATATTATGAAGTTTCTGTTGGATAATCCCCTTGAAAGTCTTGAAAAACTGGCTTTGGAAGAGGATAAGGCAACAGTGGTCAGGACTGTCATAAGGGAGTATATCAGATATCATCTGGATATCGATTCTCTCAAAAGTGAAGATCTGATAGAAATGCCGACAAGGAGGTAACAGTATGGAAATCACGTTGGAAAAAATCGAACTGGTAAAGGACAGGACCGGAGTTAGCTATAAAGAAGCAAAAGATGCTCTCGAGGCTGCTGACGGCAGCGTTGTGGACGCGATAATCAATATTGAAGAGACTATTGATTCTACAGAAAGGAAATCGGCAAAAGAGCAGGGATCCGCTGTTCTGGATGCTGTCAAAGAACTGATCAAAAGAGGCAATGTAGCTAAGATCGTAGTTAAAAGCAAAACAGGAGAGACTTTGGTCAACATTCCTGTAAACGCCGGGATCGTGGGAACGATCATCGCTCCGTGGGGAGCAGTTGCCGGGGTAGTGGCTTCGATAGGTTTCAAATGCGTAGTGGAGATCGTAAAAGGCGACGGGACTGTAATAGATGTCAGTGACAGAGCTTCCGATTTTGCGGGGAAGGCTGCAGAAAAGGGCAGTGAATTCGCAGGAGCGGCAAAGGCAAAGGCGACAGAAGTGCACAGCAGGGTCAGGGACCGCGCCGGAGAAAAAATTGATGATGCAAAAGAAAAGGCAGGCGAAGCTTTTGACAGTGCAAAAGATAAAGCAAGCGACGCAATAGACAATGCTGCGGATGCGATAAAAAATAAAATGGGCAAGGACAGCGAAGGGTATTCCTTCGAATAGTCAAGAAAGAGGAGTAAATGAGCACAGAAGTAACTATGGACAAAATCGTAGCTCTTGCAAAGAACAGAGGATTCGTTTATCCCGGTTCCGATATTTACGGCGGACTGGCAAATGCATGGGACTATGGCCCCCTCGGAGTTGAATTCAAAAACAACCTGAAGAAGGCATGGTGGAGAAAATTTGTACAGGAATCAAAGTATAATGTTGGACTGGATGCCGCTATCCTGATGAACCCAAAAGTATGGGAAGCATCGGGACACGTTGGAGGATTTGCGGACCCTCTTATTGATTGCAAAGCGTGCAAGGCAAGGTTCAGAGCAGATAAGCTGATCGAAGATCATATGGCGGAGACAGGAGCTCCGGCAGAGACTGTCGACGGATGGCCCAATGAAAAACTGGAAGCCTATCTCAATGACAATCAGGTAAAATGCCCGGAATGCGGCAAGAGTGACTTTACAGGAATAAGACAGTTCAACCTTATGTTCAAAACATTCCAGGGAGTAACTGAAGATACTCAGTCGGAACTGTATTTGAGACCGGAGACTGCGCAGGGTATCTTTGTGAATTTCAACAATGTGCAGAGGACAGCAAGAAAAAAGATCCCTTTCGGCATAGGTCAGATCGGCAAATCTTTCAGAAATGAAATAACGCCGGGCAATTTCATATTCCGAATAAGAGAATTCGAACAGATGGAACTGGAATTCTTCTGCAAACCTGGAACAGATCTGGAATGGTTCAAGTACTGGAAAGATCACTGCGTCAAATTCCTGAAGGATCTGGGAATGGCGGAAGAACATATGAAACTGAGAGATCACGGCGAGGAAGAGCTTTCTCATTACAGCAATGCGACTACGGACATAGAATACCTGTTCCCATTTGGATGGGGCGAGCTGTGGGGCATTGCCGACAGAACGGATTTCGACCTGAAACAGCATATAGAACATTCGGGACAGAAAATGGAATACATAGATCCCGAAACAAATGAAAGATATGTACCTTACTGTATAGAACCTTCACTGGGAGCAGACAGGGTCGCTTTGGCGTTCCTCATCGAAGCTTACTGCGAAGAGACTCTGACGGACAGCAAGGGCAAGGAAGATAAAAGGACAGTAATGAAATTCCATCCGGCGCTGGCGCCTTACAAAGCTGCCGTGCTGCCGCTGGCAAAAAAACTGTCCCATATTGCAGAGCCTATCCATGAAGAGCTTGCAAAGTATTTCATGGTTGACTATGATACAGCCGGATCCATAGGTAAAAGATACCGACGGGAAGATGAGATCGGCACGCCGTTCTGCATTTGTGTAGACTTCGATACAGAAGAAGACGGATGTGTGACCATCAGGGACCGCGATACAATGGAACAGATAAGACTGCCTATCGATCAGGTAAAAAGTTATATCGAAGAAAAGCTGATATTTTAAGGAGCTGATAAGAAATGGAAAAATTCGTTTATTCTTTTAACGAAGGCTCGAAAGACATGCGTAGTCTTTTGGGCGGAAAAGGCGCAAACCTGGCAGAAATGACAAAGATCGGTCTGCCGGTACCCTTTGGATTCACAGTGACCACGGGTGCATGCAATAAATACTACGATGACGGACAGAAATTGGGAGACGATGTTGTAAAGGAAATATTCGACAAACTGAAGGAACTGGAGAGCGTATCCGGCAAGCAGTTTGGAAATGTGGATAATCCTCTTCTCGTTTCAGTAAGATCCGGAGCCGTATTCTCAATGCCGGGGATGATGGACACTATTCTGAACCTGGGACTCAATGACAAAACTGTAGACGGCATGGCAAAGCTGACCAGCAACGAAAGATTTTCGTATGACAGCTACAGAAGATTCATACAGATGTTCGGCGATGTAGTAATGGAAATACCGAAGTCCAAGTTTGATAAAATATTCGATGCAAAGAAAGACGAAAAGGGATGCAAGTACGATGTTGATCTGACTACTGAAGACCTGAAGGCAATAATCGTCGATTACAAAGCTCTGGTAAAAAAAGAAATGGGCAGAGATTTCCCTCAGGAGCCGAAAGATCAGCTGATGGAAGCTGTCATGGCAGTGTTCCGTTCATGGAACAATGAAAGAGCTATTCTGTACAGACAGCTGAACAATATACCGGGAAACCTGGGCACTGCTGTAAATGTGCAGTCCATGGTATTCGGAAACATGGGAGATACTTCCGGCACAGGCGTGGCATTTACGCGAAGTCCTGTTGACGGTACCAACGACATATTCGGAGAGTTCCTGGTGAACGCTCAGGGCGAAGACGTTGTTGCAGGTATCAGAACACCTCAGCCGATCAAGGAAATGGCAGATGCTTTCCCGGATATATATAAGGAATTCATAAGGATCGCAGAGCTTCTCGAAAAACACTATCAGGACATGCAGGATATGGAATTCACAGTTGAAAAAAACAAACTGTATATGCTGCAGACAAGAAACGGGAAGAGAACAGCAACAGCAGCCGTAAAAGTCGCTGTAGATATGGAGAGCGAAGGACTGATCGACAAGGAAACAGCTGTAACAAGACTGGAACCGGGACAGATCGACCAGCTTCTCCATCCTAACTTTGATGAAGCGGAGCTGAAAAAGGCCAACTCCATCGCTAAGGGACTTCCGGCATCACCGGGAGCTGCCGCAGGAAAGATATACTTCAATGCTGCAGATGCAGTAGCAGCTGCTGAAAACGGCGATGTATCCGTACTGGTAAGACTGGAGACTTCTCCTGAAGATCTTGCAGGAATGGTTGCCGCAGAAGGTATCCTGACAGCAAGAGGCGGAATGACTTCCCATGCTGCCGTAGTAGCAAGAGGAATGGGCAAGTGCTGTGTATCCGGCTGTTCGGAGATCAAAGTCGATGAAGAAGCCAAAACACTGGTGATCGGTGATGAAACATTCAAAGAAGGAGATTTCATTTCCCTCAACGGTACTACCGGCGATGTATACAAAGGCGACATCAAAACTGTACCGCCTGTACTGTCCGGGAACTTCGGCACTATCATGAAGTGGGCCGACGATATCAGGACGCTGCAGATCAGAACAAATGCAGACAATCCGCGCGATGCAAAACAGGCTGTTGAATTCGGCGCCGAGGGCATCGGTCTCTGCAGGACTGAGCACATGTTCTTTGCAGACGACAGGATACCGGCAGTAAGAAGAATGATACTTGCAGACTCCGAAGAAGAAAGAAGAAAAGCTCTGGCTGTACTTCTTCCGTTCCAGAAGGAAGACTTCAAGGGCATATATGAAACACTGGAGGACAGACCGGTTACTATCAGGCTGCTGGATCCGCCTCTCCATGAGTTCATACCTCATACAGACGCCGAGATAAAGGATCTGGCAGATCAGTATGATCTTTCTTACGATAAACTGCTGAAGAAAGTAAGCGAGCTGGAAGAATTCAACCCAATGCTGGGACACAGAGGATGCCGTCTGGCAGTGACTTATCCGGAGATCGCAGAGATGCAGGCAGAAGCTATATTCATGGCGGCCATCGAACTGAAAAAAGAAAAGAAGATGGACATCGTTCCTGAAATAATGATACCTCTGGTTGGCATGAAGACAGAGCTGGCAAATGTAAAAGCAACAGTCGTAGCGACTGCAGAAAAAGTATTCAAAAGAGAAGGCGTTACGCTGGACTACAAAGTGGGCACCATGATCGAAATACCGAGAGCAGCTCTTACTGCCGATGAGATAGCCGAAGAGGCAGAGTTCTTCTCATTCGGTACCAATGACCTTACTCAGATGACATTCGGGTTCTCCCGTGATGACACAGGAAAGATCATAAAGGAATACAGAGACAAGCAGATATTTGAAGAAGATCCGTTCCAGACTCTGGACCAGGCAGGCGTTGGACAGCTGGTGGAAATGGCAGTAAAGAAAGGCCGTTCGACCAGATCGAACATCAAACTGGGGATCTGTGGAGAACACGGCGGAGATCCAAAGACGATCGACTACTGTTACAGGATCGGTCTGGACTACGTTTCATGCTCGCCGTTCAGAGTACCTATCGCAAGACTGGCAGCTGCACAGGCAGTAGTAAACAACAAATAAACACTATACATAAGATATGGCTCGGGCCCTGCGGCAAACGCCGCAGGGCCCTTTATATGGACCTTTCCTTTGTTTTGTGATAGAATCATGAAGAGATAGAGATAGTATTGAGCATGTGAGGGATGAAATGAAAAAAGGGATCATGAAAGTGTCTGTGCTGTTAGTGGCCGTTATTATCATGACGGGTATCACAGCGGTTTCTTTTGCAGGCGACAGTGACGGCAATCAGGTAAAAACAATAAAGGTGGCCAGGTTCAGTGCCGGGGATTATTTTAAGGTAGGAAAATCCGGAAACGTTACAGGATATGATCCGGAGTACCTGGACAAGATAAGCCAGTATTCTAAACTGAAATTTGAATTCGTAAACTGCGGGACATGGGAGAACGCCCTGGAAAAACTGAAAAACAGGGAAGTCGATCTTGTGGGCACCATGCAGCGATCTTCTGAACGTGAAAAAGAGTATGAAATATGCACAAACAGTTACGGCACTACATATGCGACTATAGCGACATTGAAGGACAGCAAGTACGTATATGAAGATTATGATGCCATGGGAAAGGCTGCCATAGGATGCGTCAGCGGATATGTGAGAGAGCCTGAAATGAATGATCTTTTCAGAAAAAAAGGCATCGCTCCGGATATCAAATACTATAAGAATTATCCGGAACTGGAAAAAGCGTTCAAATCGGGCAAGGTAGATATGATAGCGGTCAATTCCCACACGCTGGATACGGATTACAAGATAATTGAAAAATATGCATACTAGCCGTTCTATTTTGCTTCATGGAAAGGCAACGCTGATCTCATATCCGACATGGACGAAGCTATCACTAACATATCCGTCTATGAACCTACATTTGAAAACAATACGATGCAGAAGTACTTTACGAATATTAACAATTCTCCCTTTACAAAACAGGAACTGTCGTACATAAAATCCGCAGGCACCAAGACAATATATTTTGAAAAAGATACGAAACCGATAGCTTATCTTGGCGGCGGTGATGAGATGAAAGGCATAATGATCGATATATGCAGCAGGATCAGCAGAGATTCAGGTATAAAGTTCAAGTACAAAGCGGTCACGCCGGGGGTCGTAAAGGAACTGCCGCTTTCAGAGGAAAACAGGATATCATATGAGATTCTGACTCCCGAAAGGAAAAAGGAGCTTATAGAAAAAGATGTGATAACGACAGACAGCTTGTTCGATTGCGAGTACTCTCTGTATACAAAGACGGGGATGAAATATGACCCGGATAAAAAAGAGAAGCGGACAGTGGCGCTGCCGAAAAACAGATTTGGATTCGACAGTTATTTCAAGGCAAATTTCCCCAATTACACAATAATGCACTGCAACGATCCGAAAGACTGTCTGGACAAGGTGGATTCGGGAATCGCGGACTTCGCGTTTTTGAATGATTATGTGGCAGAAAGACTGATAGCAGATGAAAAATACAGCGATATCAAAGATATATATGTGACGCGCTGCAGCTTTGGGATCGCACTGACTGTAAAGGACGAAGAACTTGCATCCGTCATCAATAAAAGTCGTCACGCCATGTCGCAGAACGACATATACAAGATCATACTGGATAATTCAACAGCTACAAAGCAAAACCCAACGGTCCTTTCCCTGATACAGGAAAACCCGGTAGGGTTTGTTATTCTTATTCTTATCATATTTGTAATAGCATTGACAATAGGTATAGGAGCTATCAGGTACAGGACCATGCGCCGGGAAAAGAAAGCAATAAATGATGTGAATGCACAGCTTGCCAGGGCCAACATGGAGGCCGAATATGCCAGCAAGGCCAAGAGTGAATTCCTGTCCAACATGAGCCATGAAATAAGGACTCCGCTGAACACAGTCATAGGAGTGGCAGATATCGGCGGCGAGGAAGTAAAAGACGAAAAAGCCGTTTACTATTTTGGACAGATCGAGTCAGCCGGCAGATATCTGCTGAGCCTGATAAACGATATCCTGGACATGAGCAGGATAGAAAACGGGAAAATAGAAATGCATAAAAAGGCAACAGCTATCTCTGACATCCTGAAATCCACAGAGGGGATGATGAGGGCTATTGCCGAGGAAAAAAATGTATCTATTGTAACAAGATTTTCTGATTTTGAAGAACCGGTAATAATGTGCGATGGTTTGAGAGTAAGACAGATAATGATCAATCTGCTGAACAATGCAATAAAATTCTCGGAGGAGGGCAAGAACGTGGATTGGATCGTTGACGAACAGGTGCAGAACAGCAGCATAGTCAATGTGAAGATACAGATAAAAGACAGAGGGTGCGGAATGAGCGAAGACTTCCAAAAACGTTTGTTCCAACCTTTTGAACAGGAAAGGCGGTATGCAGGCGGACAGAAGGAAGGGACCGGACTGGGACTGGCTATAACAAAAAATCTTACAGAACAGATGGAAGGGACCATTGAAGTAGAAAGTGCAGAGGGAAAAGGAAGCTGTTTTACTGTTGTAATACCGTTTGCTATTGCCGATACAGCAGCTTTCTCCGGCAGAGCCGAGGATGCGGGGAAAAATGTCAGGCCATTAAAAGACACGCACATACTGGCTGTTGAGGATCATAAAATCAATCTGGACATACTGAAGAGAATGCTGGAATCGGAAGGAGTCATCGTTGAAACTGCCGGCGACGGCGCCGAGGCTGTGGATACATTCAGCAGCAGCGATATCAACGAATTCGATATGATCCTGATGGATGTGAGGATGCCTAAGATGGATGGACTGGAAGCTACAAGAGTGATAAGGAGAATGGTCAGGGCGGACAGCAGGGAGATACCAATAATAGCCATAACCGCCAACGCATTCAGCGGAGACATAAGGATATGCATAGACGCAGGTATGGACGATCATATTGCCAAGCCGGTGGACAAGCGGACTCTGATCGAGACGATACAAAAGTATTTGACATAAATTGGAATATATAGTAATATAATGAACTATAGCAGAGAAATGTGAAAAGGAGGAAGCTATGGAAAATATTACTATACAAATAACAGCAGGAGACAGCGGGTACCGAGAGGCGCTTGCCGGTTCATTGATGAAAAACCGATCCTGCTTTGTTTTTTTGCCTGAGGGTGTAGAAAACGAAGAGGGACCGGTCATCCGGATAAAGGAATACGAAGACGCCGGAAATGTTGGAGGATCCGGAGATGACAGCATTGTTTTTCTGACAGATCGGGAAGAACTTACAGACGAAGAGAACAGCATATATTTCAAATACGGGAACATGAAGGAACTGGCCGACGGAATAGTGCTGGCTCATTTTTCTGCCTGCGGAAAAACGGCTGTTCCGGCTTTTACAGAAAAGGTAGGAGTCTTCGCCATTGCTTCGTCATGCGGCGGCTGCGGGTGCACATCTATCGCTCTGGGAACGGCACAGGAGCTGACCAGATTCTATGGGAAGAATATCCTTTGCATTTCTTTTGAAAACTTTGAATCAACAGAGAAACACTTCAAAAAGAAAAGCAGAGGAATAAGGGAATATCTGTACTATATGGGCAGCGGAGAAACAGAGAAATGTTCGGTGCCGGAGATATTCATGTCGGAAGATCAGTACGGGGTCAAAATGTTCTCGCCGTCGGAAGGCAGAAATCCGATAACAGAACTGGACAGAAAAGGATTCATCGGATTCATAGAACAGGCGGTAAGGACAGGGAAGTTCGACGGAGTAGTCTGCGATATAGGCAGCAGCATATGCGAGGCGGCCCTTGCAGCCATGGAGATGTGCAGAGCTGTGGGATTCATCAGGGGGAAAAGAGACGAAAGCAGCATAAGGTGGCTGAAGGAAATGATACCGGATATGGAAGAAGGCAAGATAATACCGGTAATCAACAGGCATGAGGAAGAAGATGAAGAAGCCGGGACAGACAGGGATGGGCAGAACGATACAGTATGGATCCCCGAAGACGAAGGCAGCCTGAAAGGCGGCATATCTCTGGACGGGGATTTCGGATCCGGGATCAAAGAACTGACAGGCATGATGACAGATATTTAACATTCTCTTAACAGAAAATTAACCTGAATACGCTTTTGATATCTTCTCATTTTTTTTATCATAAAGGAAGATGGAATTATAATGCAAATGAACTGAGGAGAAGAATCAATGAACGATGTATTTCAGACGATCACCACACTGCTGGGCGGTCTTGCCCTGTTTATATTCGGCATGAATATGATGAGTGATGGCCTTCAGAAGGCTGCCGGAGACAAGATGAGAAGCTTTCTTGCTCTGCTGACAAAGAACCCGGTGCTGGGAGTCCTGGCAGGAGCAGCATGCACGGCTGTGCTCCAGAGCTCGTCGGCCACTACGGTCATGGTAATAGGTTTTGTCAGCGCAGGTCTTATGAAACTGCCGCAGGCTATCAGTGTCATTCTGGGCGCCAATATTGGAACGACTATAACAGCTCAGCTGATAGCGTTCAAAATAGGCGATTATGCCTGGATAGTAGTATTCATTGGTTTCCTGATGTTCTTCTTTTTGAAAAAACACGAAAAGGTATCCCAGATCGGACAGATACTGTTCGCCTTCGGTATACTCTTTGTTGGGATAAATACCATGAGCGACGTGATGAAGCCTCTGGCCGATTCGCCTGTGTTCACAAATCTAATGATGCAGGTGCAGGATCTGCCGGGATTGGGAGTGCTCCTTGGTGCTGTGATGACGATGGTCGTACAGAGTTCTTCCGCGACTATTGCAGTACTTCAGAATCTGGCTTCCACAGCGGGACCGGACGGCGTGCACAGCATACTCGGTCTGCAGGGGTCCCTGCCGATACTTTTCGGTGACAACATAGGAACGACGATCACGGCGCTGCTGGCTTCCATAGGCGCATCGGTCAACGCCAAGAGAACGGCCGTGGCCCATGTCATATTCAATGTCTCGGGTACTCTGCTGTTCATATGGTTCATTCCATACATAGCCAAATTTGTTGCATACATTTCGCCGAAAGGTGCGGAGATCGAGGTCATATCCAGACAGATCGCCAACTCGCATATGCTGTTCAATGTATGCAATATGCTCATATGGCTGCCGCTCATATGGCTTCTTGTAAAAATTGTTACAAAGCTGATACCGGGAGAGGAAAAAGAAGTCCTGCCGGAAGCACCGATATATCTGGACGACCATGTACTGGACAGACCGGTTTTCGCAATACATCTTGCGACCAAAGAGCTTTCCAGACTGTCCGGATATACCAGCGAAATGATAGTGAAGAGCAAGACTGCATTCCTGTCCGGGGACATGCAGGCGGTAAGAGAAGTTACGGCCATCGAGGACAATATAAATAAACTGCAGGACAAAATAGTCAGTTATCTTGCAGGGATTTTGACAGCGGAAGGTACCACGGCGGCTCAGTCGGAGCGGGTATCCGGGCTGATGCACGTGGCTGCGGACATCGAACATATCGGAGATTACTGTCAGAACATAGTTGAACTGGCAGAAGAGAAGACGAAAAACAAGTACGAATTCTCAGACAAGGCCTGTGCAGAAATATACGAATGCTTCGATCAGATCACAAGGATGCTTAGGGATACCAGAGAAGCTCTGGATAAAGGCGATTACAGGATCGCGAAAATAGTCCTAGATGAAGAAAAAGAAATCAACAATACTGAAAAGAGACTGAGAAAGCAGCATATGCAGAGACTCAACGACAATACATGTTCTCCTGCATTTACTGTGATCTACACAGATGTCATACACAATATCGAAAAAGTAGGCGACTGCTGCAACAATATCGCCGAAGCAGTCCTGGATGATGTTCATTTCAAAGATGAGTTTGGCGAATTGGCAGAAGCGTGATAGAATAGAAATATGAAAAAGATTTTGATAATCGAGGATGAACCCAGCATTAGAGAACTGGTGACATACAACCTGCAGGCAAACGGATACGAGCCTTTACAGGCAGAAGACGGCACCCTTGGAATAGCTATGATATACAAGGAAAAGCCGGATCTTGTACTGCTGGATATAATGCTCCCCGGCAAGGATGGCTATGAGATATGCCGTGAACTTCGGGGCGAAGGAAACAACACCCCTATCATCATGCTTACCGCAAAATCAGAAGAGATCGATAAAGTCCTGGGACTGGAATTCGGCGCCGACGATTATATATCCAAGCCTTTCGGCATCAGGGAACTGATGGCCAGGATCAAGGCAGTAGTAAGAAGATACGAAACTGCAGAGGCTTTTCAGACGCCGGAAGACCGTGACAATGTCATAATCGACGGAGATCTTTCCATCAACTTTGACAGACACGAAGTCAAAGTCGACGGTGATGATGTGGATCTTACTTTGCGGGAATTCGAGCTTCTCGGTTTTCTGGCGCAGAACAGAGGACATGTCTATACGAGAGACGAACTGCTGGATAAAGTATGGGGCATCGACTACGCGGGCGAAACGCGGACCGTCGATGTGCATGTCAGATATCTTCGAAAAAAACTTCATGACGATGAAGAAAAATATATAGAAACTATAAGAGGAAAAGGATATAAACTGAAATGAAAAAGAGATGTCTGTTCATAGCTGTTATAGTTACGATACTGGATGTTTCGGCGGCTGTATTCATGGAAAACGCATGGATACTTGCAGCGGTCATTTTTGTTATTACCGGAGCCGGATTCTGGATGATATATCATCTGGTGATCAGACCGGTCATGGCGATGAAAAAGGAACTGGAAGAAACACGGGAAGAAAACGCTCAGCTGGAATCCATGAGAAAAGATTTTGTTGCAAACGTTACCCATGAGCTGAAGACTCCCCTTACATCCATATCCGGATTCATTGAGACGCTTCAGGCCGGAGCGGCAGAGGATCCGGAGATAAGGAGCAGGTTCCTGGATATAATGGCAATAGAAACATCCAGACTGAAGAGACTGATACAGGACATACTGGTCCTTTCGGACATCGAAAGCGACCGTGAAACTCCGGATGAGCGGATAGACATAAAGTCAGCCGTGGAGGACATTGCTGAATTGATACAGCCCATTGCCGATGAAAGGGATGTCAAACTGATCACCAATGTAGGCCACGGACTTATGATACGAGGCAGCGCAGACAGATTCAGACAGATGATAGTGAACATACTGGAGAACGGGATCAAATATTCCAACAGAGGAGGACGGGTCTGGATAGACGGATACCTGAAAGACGGAAAGGTCGTGATCCGGATCAAAGATGAAGGTATAGGCATCTCAGAAGAAAATCTTGAAAGACTGTTCGAAAGGTTTTATCGGGTAGACAAATCAAGGTCCAGAAAGGTGGGAGGCACCGGTCTGGGACTGTCCATAGTCAAGCACATAGCAGTGCTGTTCAAGGCAAAGATAAAAGTCGAAAGTGAACTGGGCAGTGGAACAACGTTTTACATTTTCTTTTCATAACAGGGAAGCGAGGGTTTTATGGGGAATCTTGATTTCTTTATCAGGGACATGGCTCTCATTACTGTAGCCTGTACTCTGATAACACTTATATTCAGAAAACTGAAACTCCCGGTGATACTGGGATATATACTTGCGGGCTTTCTCATAAGCCCAAATTTTGTTTATCTGCCCACCATAGTGGAAGTCAGCAATATAAACGACTGGGCGAATATAGGAATAGTGTTCCTCATGTTTGCTCTCGGCCTGGAATTCAGTTTCAAGAAAGTGGCCGGGGCCGGGGTCAGCGCCATAGTGACCGCCATGACTGTGATGACCGCCATGATCATACTGGGCACAGTGACCGGCAGTGCTCTGGGATTTGCCAGGATGGACAGCATTTTTCTCGGATGCATGATCTCCATATCTTCTACCATGGTCATAATGAAGGCCTATGAAGAGTATAAACTGAAGAAAGAAGGATTTGCTTCTCTGGTGATCAGCACCATGGTCATAGAAGACATATGCGGCATTTTTGTAATGGTAGTATTGTCGACCATAGCCGTGGGGAAAAGCGTATCCGGGATCGAAATGACCTTCGAGCTGGGAAAGCTGCTGCTGTTCCTGATGATATGGCTGGTGCTGGGCATATATCTGATACCGACTCTGCTGAGAAAAACAGATAAACTGATGAACGATGAACTGCTGCTGCTGGCGTCGGTCGCCATATGCTTTGGCATGGTAGTGATTTCATATCTGATTGGATTTTCGGAAGCTCTTGGTGCTTTCATGGGAGGATCCATACTGGGCGGGACCGTCAAAGGAGAACATATCGACAGGCTTGTCAGACCTTTGAAAGATCTTTTCGGCGCAGTATTTTTTGTGTCGGTAGGTATGATGGTGGAACCGGATATACTGGTAAAATACGTAGTGCCGATCATCATAATCACTGCAGTGACCATCCTGGGGCAGATGATATTCGCCACTCTGGGCATCCTGTTTTCCGGACGGACGCTGAAGACTGCCGTGAGAGGCGGGTTCTCCATGGTGCAGATAGGCGAGTTCTCTTTTATAATAGCTGCAATGGGCAATTCACTGGGAGTGATCAGCGACTTCCTTTATCCGGTCATCGTGTGCGTCTCTGTAATAACTATATGCACGACGCCTGTATTCATAAAAAATTCCGACAGAGCATATGTGATCATCAGCAGGATGCTTCCGAAAAACCTGAAGAGATTTCTGCGGCAGTACACATCGGAATCCAACAATACAAAAGAACGGGATGACGACTGGAAAAGATTTTGGGGGAGATATTTTACAAGAACATTCATATGCGGCGCGTTGATGTTCACTGTATATTTTTTCAGCACAGGCTTCCTTGCAGATCTGGTACGGCCTTATCTGCCGGGTATTGCAGATAACCTTACACTTACCATACTGACATGCGCCATTCTTTTTGTTCCGGCCAGTATAATGATACATAGAAAAAACAATCTGTTCATCAAACTGTGGATCAAAAGCAAGACGAACAGACTGCCGCTGACACTGCTCCGGGCGGGACAGATCGTCATTGCAGCCATGTTCTTCATTCTTGTCATACGGCATTATTTCAGGCTGCCCTGGTGGCTGCTGCTGATAATAGCTCTGGTAATAATATTCGTCATTGCCCGCATAGATTTCTTCAAGAGCAGTGCCATAAAGATAGAAGCAAGGTTTGTGGCCAACATCAACGAAAAAGTATTGCAGCGTCGAAAGGACGAGTCTAAGACTGCAGGATGGATGAGAGACAGGCTGTACGTGTCGGAATTCGTCGTATTCGATCCCTATGATATGCAGACTGTTGCAGAAGTCTATGACAACAGACTATTTGATATGCGAGTAATAAAGCTGGTGCGCGGAGACACGCATTACAATATCCCAAAGGGAGACATACCGGTAAAAAAGGGAGACGTGATACAGCTGATAGGGACCAGGGACGAGCTGGACGCCTATCTGCTGCTGTTGGAAAGAGATGAAAACATCAAAACGCCGGACCGGCCGCTGGTTCCCATGAAGGAGTATCTGTACGGACAGGTATTCGACGGTATACCGCCGGAAGATCAGATAATATATGTTGCGGTCCCTGTTGAGAAGAATTCTCCTTTCATCAGAAAAACCGTGAAGAACAGCGGCTTCAGAGAGAAGTACAACGGATTCATCGTCGGTATAGAGAGACATAATTACCCTATGGTCGATCCGGATATAAATACAGTCATACATGAAAAGGATGTGCTGTGGGTGGTAGGCACCGAAGAGACGGCTGAACTACTGATCAAAGATGATCTGATCACGGAAGGCTGATAAAACGCCCAACGGTATTTCCCCCACAGGAAATGCATTTTCAAACACTACTTTTTTAAAACGATTGCCATGTTTGAGGCAGTCGTTTTATAATGCAGTAACACGAAAGGAAAATAAAGGAAATAAAGCTAATGAATGTAAAAGAAACAGTAAATGAAATAAGGGAAAAACTCTCTCTGTCCGAGAAGACCGTCAGCGATGACAGGGCCAGAACAGTGATAGAAGATACTATCTTTACTCATCCGGATCTGATCGCCTGCAGTACAGGTCAATTGAAAGACCTTATTGACAGGATATTCTACTCCCTGCGGTCAGATCTGGATATTCTGCAGCCGTATATAGACGACAAAGATGTATCGGAAATAATGGTGAATGGCAGAGAAAATATATTTATAGAAAAATACGGATGCATAGAGAAAACAGACTCGGCCTTTGAAGAGACTTCCGACCTGGAGGAAGTCATCAGAAGGATATCGGCTAGGGTACACCGTGAGATCAATGAACTGAATCCAATAGTGGATGCAAGACTGCCAGACGGATCGAGAGTCAACGGCGTTTATAAAAATATCGCACTGGACGGTCCGGTGCTGACTATAAGAAAATTCCCGGAGAAGGCTTTCGATATGGATGACCTGATAGGCATGGGGACCTTGACCGGGGAGTGCGCCGCATTTCTGAAAGAACTGGTAATGAGCGGATACAACTGTTTTATCAGCGGAGGCACATCTTCGGGCAAGACCACTTTCCTCAAAGTACTGTCGGACTATATACCGGAAGAAGAGAGAGTGATCGTCATAGAAGATTCCGCTGAGCTGCAGATAAACAATATAGATAACCTGGTGCGCATGGAATGCAAAAATGCCAATACGGAAGGAAAGGGACAGGTAGGGATGTCCCGGCTCATCAAGACTTCGCTGCGCATGCGTCCCGACAGGATAATCGTCGGTGAGGTAAGAGGCAGTGAAGTGATGGATATGATAAATGCAATGAACACCGGACACGACGGCAGCCTTTCGACAGGACATGGGAATTCTGTGAAGGGTATTTACGACAGTCGATAGTAGTATGTACCCCATTTAAGAACGCGCATTTTCAGGGGTTTGTGGGCATTATATGTGGTGTAAATACATGGCTATTTTTAATAAATTGAGTAAAAACTCGGAGAATAATCATTCGCGCATTAGTTCAAAAGCAGTCTAAGAAAGCGCGTGTAACATTTGCGCAAAAGACCGTATTTGAAAACAGAATGATTTAAGATATATCATTTCGTTATATGTTGCAGCGACATAGCTTTTTTTACGGATTCTTGGACTACGGTATAATACTCTTTACCTAAGAATATATGATATAAATCATATATTGGATCGCCTTTTTTTAGAGAATTGAATTTTATTGTACGCTCCATGGAGTCTGATTTTACTTTAAATCTTGCATGTATGCCCAACTGATTTTTTATTTCCTTCTCTAGCAATAAGAATGGTATTTCAAAAGTACTACGTAGATTAAATACTAAACGGCCTTTATTATCTTCAATGAATGTTCTTGCGTTTGAAAACAGCCCGTTATGCTGCAAGTCTATCTTTACTAGTCCATCATAAAGCAAAAAACTCTTTTCTTTAAATCTTGGTACATTTATGATAAATGATAAATGTGAACTATGTTCTGAATGCTTACGTTTAACACCTACCCATAGATCTAATATATCAATACCCTTATCATGTAAATAGACAGTAGTATTTTTCATTAGTTCGCTGAAACCAGTTTTGATTAATTCCAGATGTGATTTATAAAACACACTTTTAGTTCTGGCGATGCCATTAGTATGCTCACGTATAAAATCATATGAATCCAAAAAATCAAAATGTGCTATTCGTTCCTTGATAACTTCATCCGGATACATTTTGTATAATTGCTTAACGATAAAATCATTTATTTCGGGATTATCATCATTAAAAAATATCCCAAATTTAAACATTGAATCATGAACATATCGAAGTTTGTTTCTTGCATCATTTACTCGGTGTTTATCAGAAAATGTTACAACTTCACTTTGTATGATGCTTTCATAATTCTTCTCTAATAAATTTTCAAGAAATGAATATTTTTCCCATGTTTCTAATACCGTTTTTCCTTCAATGTAGTATTCAAGGCCCTTTAGATATGGAATAATAAAAGGGCAAGGGTATATTTCAGGATCTTTCCGTTGCCGTAAAATAGTTCTCCATGATATATAACTTTCAAATTCAAGCACAGTAAATGGAGTATTAAAATTCCAAAAGAAAACACTGTCATCCGGTACATCATTTAGTGCTTGCGTTGAATTCAAATCATCTAGCAGCCATAAGTTATATAGGACACTTTCGTTGTATTCACATATATTGCCGCTTTTGATACGACTGGTTTTATATTCATATAACTCCATTTCTATTTTATGCATTTCTTTTTTTTGAGACTGCATTTCATCAAGGGAGATATTGTTTATATAATACTCCGAATACACTTTTTCATAAATGGAATTTAACTTTATCCAATATGGGCTTTCTGCCATATCAAGTCCCAGGGTAAATGGTTTAATGTGTTTTAATTGATTGTAAATAGTAGCACAATTCATAGGGCTTATTCCTTTCAAGAGAGAAAGTGAGGCGCAAGTACTGATCTAATATACATTACTGCCCTCTGCTTCTCCATTACCTTAATTGCCCATAGATTATATCATAAAAGTAATGACTTAACATCAACATCGATGAAGGGAATTGTACCCGGAGTGCCGATAACCACATGTTGGTTCTTTTTTTATCTGGATCAACATAAAACTTATCACAAAGCTCCATTTTTTGACCCATTATCATATACAAAATATGTTATAATATTACAACGTGGGTTTAGAACGGGTATCAATGGAGGATCATGATGTTTAAGCCAAAGAGGATAGGTACGTTATTACTGGCTACGGTAATGCTATGCACCGTTGTTGGTATGGCGCCGGCATATGCAGCCTACCAGTCAGGTGTGGCCGCTTTTACGTATAAAGGATATAACATTCCTAAATATGACGGTGACTCGTATGAGGCCGTTCATAGCAATGATCCAACATTCACTGATGCAGAAAAGGCATCTGGCAAAACAGCATTTGAAAGATACAGTAATCTGGACAGTGAAGGAAGATGCGGCGTTGCATACGCGAGTCTGAATAAATCTTTGATGCCGACATATAGCAGAGGCAGCATCTCTGCGATATATCCAAGCGGATGGATCCAGGCAAAATATAGCTTGATTCCTTCATCATGGCTGTATAACCGTTGCCATTTGATCGGCTTTCAACTCACCGGAGTAGATAACGTAAATGCGAAGAAAGCATATTGCCAGAAGGATCTCATAACAGGGACCCGGTTTCTTAACGTAGGAGACTCAGCTACAGGCATGGTGGGCTTTGAAAACAAAGTCGCATCATATGTAAGGACAAGAACATCAAACCATGTGCTTTATAGGGTTATACCGGTATTCCAGGGAAACAATGAAGTGGCATCAGGCGTTATCATGGAAGGTGAATCCATAGAAGATGAAGCTATTAACTTCTGCGTATTCTGCTACAACGTGCAGCCTGGCATATCGATAGACTACGCTACAGGGGCAAGTAAGCTGACGGGGTCAGTGGCAACGAAGCCAAGCACGCCCAAATGGTCAAAAGTAAAGGCAAAGAAAAAGAGTGTATACGTAAGATGGAAAAAGTGCTCCGGGGCCAGCGGATATCAGATCGCGTTCCGGAAGATGGGACCAAACAAACATAAGTATATAAAGACGAAGAAGACCAGCCGGACGATCAAGAGGCTGAAAAGCAAGAAATACCATCAGGTGAAGGTAAGGGCATATAAGAAATCTGGTGGGAAGACGTATTACAGCGGATGGAGTAAAGTAAAGAAGGTTAAGGTGAAGTAATGTTTGATAGGAGGGACAATGTGTTTTTTCTTGAATTTGAAATTGAGAGGAGCAAAAGATGAATTCTTTATTAAAATTGTTTGTAGAAAATGAAACCACAAAGCCGCTATCCTATGATTCTTTGAAAAAGGTTGGATGGGATCAAGGAACATATTTAAGATATGTTGACCTATGTGTGCGACTTCAAGCAGCAGTAATTGTATATGATGAAAAAAAGGCCTCTGAAACATATAATCATATTGTAAGCTTCTTGTGTTCGAAATTTGAAATGAAGCCAAAGAGCAAATGGGATCCTTATGAATGGCTAAAATCACAAGTTAGGATAATAACTCGAACAACATATTTTAATGATTCGAGGGGTGTGTATCTCCCGTTTGATGATTTTAGATGCATAATTGAAAGCGTAATACGCAGGATAATGATTGAAGAAGAGGAATTGAATATTATTGATAATGATGATTGCACAGAATACTATAATAATTCAGTAGAGACAAATGAAAAGATAAAAAGAGAATATGAATGGGAATTAGCAGATTTGGAAGAAGTAAAAACGATAGAAGATAAAGACTTCAACTCTTATGAGGCGCTTTTTTCTTTTCTAGAAAATGAAGAGTCTTTAGGTTTCAAAACGATGGATCTTGAGGAAAAAATAGGCACCTTGGAAGATGTTATTAAGATTCAAAGTGACCCATCATCTTTTATTCCTACGAAAAGTGTATTATACATTTCAAAGGGGAGGATGAATTGTTATCCGAAGAAACATTCCATTATATGTAAAACCGCCATTTTACATGACATAGATGGTAAAGAAATTGAAATAAATGTGAATTACTGTGAGAATTGCCAAAAACATTTTTTGAAATATGAAGAATATGAAGAATATATTTCACGTTACGGGTCAGTATTTGGTAAAATGATTCTGTGCAAAGATGGGGAATTTACAAGCAGAAATTACTACGAACTTTCTGACACCTCTCCGTTAATGCTTAATGGATATACAGTGAGTCAATATGATGATTATTCAGAAATATGGAGACAAAAATGTTTGCAAAGAATAATTGACTTGAACATATTGCATAAACATCAAGTTATTGACTACCTGAATTCATTTATTTCTAGAAATGGTAGACGTAGTGGAAATGAATTAGCTGTTTCCAAATGGAGATCAGATCTTGATTTTGTCAGAGAATACAACATGGATTCCCAAGCCAGGGTCAAGATAACAGGGGTTGAACGATATAATTCAAAGTGAGGACCGTACTGTGCATAAAAGAAAAATCTATGGGGGATTATCCTTTATCAAGGGGAAACGATATTATGATTATCTGGACAAGCAGCTGATTGTTTTACCGGAGCAACAAATATATCAGCCAAGTAAGGAATTCCTTGAATGGCATAATAACAATGTGTATTTGGATGATGTATAAGAATAGGAGTACAATTAATGACAATATGGAGAGGAAATGCATTTAGATTGGAACAGTTTTGTTAGTGTTATCCTTGGGGGTGCACTTACACTTATTGCTGCAGTGTTAACTTTTAAAATGACTAAAGTTGAAAGAGAAAAAGAAGAGTGTAGAGAGATAATTCCACTTTTTAATTTTCTTGTTACAAAAGTTGCTTTTTTAAAGTCTTTGGAGTTGCATTCTTCAAATATACCAACAGACAGTATAGTGTTAGAATCTGAATTAGCAGATGTTAATAAAAGATATGGATATGTTTCTAGGGCATTATCAATAAATGAAATTGGTGAAATCAATAGATTTTGTATTAGCCTTAGACAACTGGAATCTGCTAGAAGTGATTGCCGGCGGGCATCAAGAAAAGCATATGAAAATGAGCTAAGGATATATAAAATGTTTTTGGACCAGGCAATAAAGCACATTGAAGGAAACAGTGAAAAGATTGGCATAAATGATATTGGGGGAAAAATTGAATACTATTTTTCAAAAAAAATAAAAGGTGCGTACAAAGGTGCACGCAAATGAAATAGTGATTATGGTAAAGAGCAAGGCGTTATCAATATTGTGTAGTAATAGTTTAGACATAATTAACGTATTAAACACCTAAATCACTTGATGTCGATTCTGGGGGTGTTGTAATATGGAGAAAAGAACAACTTTATTGAAGGAGATCGCAAAACAAAATGATTGATATCATTGAACAGGAAATAGCGGATATGAGCAGAGAACTTTTCAATGTTCTCTTAAAAGACCATACAACTGAAAAGAATATTTGCTGGGCAACAGATTACTACATATCAAAGGGATCTTCATATTATCCGCAAGAACCTATAACGCAAGACCTGGTAACTGGAGTAAACACGAAAACTATACAACCACGGGCAGCAAAAGGTATTGATGAGCAAACAAAACGCACCAAAGAAAAAGCTGAAGTATTCACACCGTCATGGGTTTGTAATGAGCAGAATAATCTCATCGATGCCGCATGGTTTGGTAGAAAAAATGTTTTCAATACGTCTGATGGAAATTCGTGGAACACAGTTAAAGGTAACATAGAATTTCCAGAGGGAAAATCATGGGAGAAATATGTTGATGCGAGGCGTTTAGAGGTGAGTTGTGGTGAGGCACCATACCTTGTTAGCCGCTATGACACAATATCGGGAGAGGAGCTTCCGATAGAAAAAAGAATAGGGATATTAGACAGAAAACTTCGTATTGTAAATGAACATACGACTACTGAGGCGGATTGGTATAGATGGGTCGTGAGGGCATATGAAAGTACGTATGGCTATGAATACCAAGGCGATAACATATTGATTGCGAGGGAAAATCTATTGTACACGTTCATTGAGAATATGAAATATAGATTTTCGCATGAACCGGATGACAAACAGTTGAAGCAAATAGCAAGAATCATTTCGTGGAATATATGGCAAATGGATGGTATTTCTATGACAGCACCGTTTAGTGAGAGACCACGTGTAAATGCGCAGATGACAATAACTGATTATTTAGAGGGAACACAAGACAACGATAAAGAACCGATCCCATGTAAGATATTTGATTGGCGTTCGAATAATAGCCTTGAGTTCAGGACAATGATGAAGGGGAAAAACAATGGCGAAATCAGATAACAAAACAGAGTTCAAGAATGCATTTAACTATAAAGTAATATATGCGTTTACGGTGAATGACGAGACACATAATGGACTTATTAAAGTGGGGGATGCAACATTGCATTCAGATGATTCTATTGATCATTTTCCTCCTAATTGCCGTGAATTGAATCAAGCATCATTGTATAGAATAAAACAATATACTAATACAGCTGGTGTTACTCCAGATCTTCTTTATACAGAGCTTGCTGTAAAAACTGTGAAAAATGAAAAGGGAGAGTTACAGTTAAAAGCATTTCATGATTTCGAAGTAAAGGACGTTCTGGAGAATTCTGGTATAAAGAAAGAAAAGATAGGTAATACCACAGGTCGTGAATGGTATAGAATAAATAAGCAAACTGCTATTGAAGCTATTGCTGCTGTCAAGAAAAATTATGCCAATCTCAGCAATTCGCCTTCAAATGAATTTATTCCGATTATCTTTAGGCCAGAACAGAAAGACGCTATTGAAAGAACGGTGAAACAATTCAAAAAAGGGGATCGTATGCTCTGGAATGCAAAGATGCGTTTTGGAAAGACCGTGAGTGCGTTGGAAGTTATAAGGCGATGTGAGTATTCAAAGACAATCATATTGA
Source organism: Eubacteriaceae bacterium (assembly GCA_034927505.1). GTDB lineage: Bacteria > Bacillota > Clostridia > Peptostreptococcales > Anaerovoracaceae > RUG100. The sequence goes on along the minus strand of JAYFPY010000008.1, from coordinate 3,580 downwards.
CACATAGGCCGGTAGTTAATGTGGGTTGGTATGAGGACTTTACCAAAATATTCCATGGAGTTGATGATTACATTTATGGTTCAAAGGCAAATGGATACACAGTTGAAGATCTTCTGAAAAAAAAGGAGAACTTTGTTTACTTTGCTTCTATTCAGGATCTGAGAGGTTCAGAAGCCGTAGGAGGAAAGTTTGACAAGAACGATGTTATATTTAATACTGTGTGGGATTGCGTGATCGTAGATGAGGCTCACGAAGGAACAAAGACAGCTCTGGGGGATGAAACGATAAATGCTATTGTTAAAGAAGATCAGCATAAGACTAAGTTCCTTGCACTATCAGGAACCCCATTCAATATTATGGATGAGTATAACGACGATTCCATATACACATGGGATTACATCATGGAGCAAGAAAATAAAAGCGAATGGGACAAACAGCACTTTGGGGAATCCAATCCTTATGATGAGTTGCCGGAACTGCGTATTTATACGTATGACCTCGGAGATATTTTGCAAAATAGCAACTACATCACATATGAAGATAAGGCATTTAACTTCCACGAATTTTTCCGTACATGGACTGGTGATTATAAATACGATTATGCTCAGATGCCAGAAGATGCTGAAATTGGAGATTTTGTGCATGAAAACGATGTGTCATCATTCCTTAATCTCATGACTACGAAAGATGAAAAAAGTGCGTATCCATATTCTGATGAAGCATATAGGGGATTATTCAAACATTCTCTGTGGATGGTTCCGGGTGTACGTGAGGCTAAGGCACTTAAAAAAATGATGATGAAGCATCCAGTATTTGGTTGTGGTCAGTTTGATATTGTAAATGTCGCTGGAAGTGATGATGAAGAATCAAGTGATGCATTGAACAGTGTTAAAAATGCAATAGAAAAAGCAGAAAAATCTGATGTTTATACTATCACACTATCATGTGGTAAACTCACGACGGGGGTTACTGTTAAAGAATGGACAGCTGTTTTTATGCTGTCAGGATCTTTTTCTACTTCTGCAGCAAATTACCTTCAGACTATTTTTAGAGTACAATCACCGTGCAATAAAAATGGTAAAATTAAAGAAACAGCATATGTTTTTGATTTTGCCCCTGATCGCACATTAAAAATGGTTTCTGAGGCAGTGTCAGTATCGTCAAAAGCCGGGAAGACAAATGATGGTGATAAGAAAATACTCGGGAAATTCTTAAATTACTGTCCGGTTATTTCGATTTCAGGATCACAGATGAAAGAATACAAGGCGGACAAGTTGTTACAACAGCTCAAGAAGGCCTACGCTGATAAAGTTGTCAGGAATGGTTTTGATGATACAAATCTATATAATGACGAGTTACTTAAATTGCAGGATGTTGAAATTGCAATGTTTGATAAGTTAAAAGGCATCATTGGTAAATCAAAAGCAGCTGCTAAACAAAATGATATTAATGTCAATGATCAAGGTTTAACTAATGAAGAATATGAGGAAGCTGAAAAGCTAAAAAGCAAAAAGAAAAAAGAACTTACACCTGAGGAAAAAGCAAGACTTGAGGAACTCAAGAAAAAGAAGAAAATTAGGAATGATGCTATCTCTATTTTGCGTGGTATATCTATCCGTATGCCGCTTCTAATATATGGCGCAGACATTCCATATGATGAAGAGATTACACTCGATCGTTTTGTAACAGAAGTAGATGATTCTTCTTGGGATGAGTTTATGCCGACGGGGGTTACAAAAAAAGTATTTGATGATTTTAGAAAGTATTACGATGAAGATGTTTTTATTGCCGCTGGTCGCAGGATCCGTAATATTGCGCGTGAAGCAGATACGCTTGATCCTACCGAAAGAGTAAAGAAGATCGCTGGACTATTTTCTTATTTTAAGAATCCGGATAAAGAAACAGTATTAACTCCTTGGCGAGTAGTAAACATGCACATGTCGGATTGCCTTGGCGGTTATGACTTCTGGGATGAAGATCATGAACATGAAATTGATGAGCCAAGGTTTATTGACCGAGGCCAAGTGACAGCAGATGCTTTCGCCAATACAGAAGCACAGATTTTGGAAATAAACTCCAAGACAGGACTATATCCTCTATATGTTACGTATAGCATATATAGGGCAAAATGCAAAGCCCATTATGAAGAAGAATTGATACTTGATTTACAGCGTGAGCTATGGAAAGATACAGTAGAACAAAACATTTTTGTTATTTGTAAGACACCGATGGCTAAGCAGATTACAAAACGAACTCTTGTGGGATATAATGACTCGAAAATAAACGCACACTACTTTGATGATCTAATAAATTATATGAAGAATAAGCCACAGCAATTTGTTGATCGTGTGCTGAAAAACAGTTATTGGAAAAAAGGAGGCAAAGGGAAAATGAAATTCGATGCAATTGTAGGTAATCCACCTTATCAAGAGAATGTGGGAAAAATAAAAGATAATTATGCCATACCGTTGTATCAAGATTTTGTAAATGGTGCCAAAGCATTAAATCCAAATTATATTTCTATGATAACCCCTTCAAGATGGTTTACTGGTGGAAGAGGGCTGGATGATTATCGAAAGAGCATGCTGAGTGATGACAGGATAGAACTAATTATTGATTTTACAGATTCAAAAGAGTGCTTTCCGGGTGTTGATATTGCAGGCGGGATAAATTATTTCCTTTGGAATAATAATTATCATGGATTATGTTGTTTTACAAATATAAACAACGCTGTAGTATCAAAATCCAAACGAAAATTAAATGAGTTTAGTATATTTACAAGATATAATCAGGCATCATCGATAATTCACAGAGTGTTAGCTTCACAGGAAAAGAAATTATCCACAAAAGTAAGCGCTCAAACACCATTTGGATTTATTACCACGTATCGTGGAAAAGACACTCCATTTAAAGGATCACTAACTTTGATGAGTAGTGGAGATAATAGTTTTGTATCTCGTTCTGAAGTTACTAAAAATACTGATATTATTAATTGCTTCAAGGTCGTAATATCCAAAGCAACATGTGAACATGCTGGGACACCAGGGAAAGATGGAAAATTTAAAATCATTTCAACAAATAAAGTGATTCCACCTGCGACGGTTTGTACTCAAAGTTACTTGGTTGTTAATAGTTTTGATAATGAAAATGATGCGAAGAATTGTTTGCAGTACATTCGTACAGAATTTGTTCGATTCTTATTATTGCAGGCTCTCACTTCACAAGATATTTCGAAAGATAAATTTATGTTTATTCCGATTCAAGATTTCACATCTAATTCTGATATTGATTGGAGTAAGCCAATTTTGGAAATCGACAAACAGCTTTATGCTAAATATGGTTTGTCTGACGATGAAATAACTTTCATTGAAGAAAAAATCAAACCGATGGAATAGTTGAGGTGGAGGGGCATAAATGGAAATTAAACATAATTTACTTCCGGCATAAATTGCAATTTCAAATTGAACACTTTTTGTAAAAATCAAGCTACGTGTACTTTGACAACTGAATACACCTGATCAAGGAATTCATCAAACAGTTCCTCGGGAGTGGCATATCCAAGGTGTTTCCTTGGAAGAGC
>JAYFPY010000026.1:0-29808 GCA_034927505.1 Eubacteriaceae bacterium | reverse complement strand
GTGGTCTTAGCACCATTCAATTTAACACGTCTCCAAAACCTGGCAGATGCAGTCTGCTCACAATGTTCGGTCTTAGCACCATTCAATTTAACACGTCTCCAAAACAGCTTTGCCCATGACACGAAGGCCTCCTCTGTCTTAGCACCATTCAATTTAACACGTCTCCAAAACCCTGCTGTGTCCGGTTCATCGCTATGCCGAGTCTTAGCACCATTCAATTTAACACGTCTCCAAAACAACGACATTGAATTTATTCCTGCTGCAACAGTCTTAGCACCATTCAATTTAACACGTCTCCAAAACTGTACTATGGTATATATTGTATATAATATAGTCTTAGCACCATTCAATTTAACACGTCTCCAAAACCAATCACTGGTTTACAGAAATCGTCTGAAAGTCTTAGCACCATTCAATTTAACACGTCTCCAAAACCCATGGTTTACGAGCACTATTTGGGGATTAGGTCTTAGCACCATTCAATTTAACACGTCTCCAAAACGCAAATCCGTTACATCTTCTATACCGCCGTGTCTTAGCACCATTCAATTTAACACGTCTCCAAAACTGCCCCTGTTTCTTCAGGTTCAGACGAACAGTCTTAGCACCATTCAATTTAACACGTCTCCAAAACGAAGAAGAAAGCATCGATAACGATTTAGAAGTCTTAGCACCATTCAATTTAACACGTCTCCAAAACGACAAAACCATGTTTTTTTGGTAATGTATAGTCTTAGCACCATTCAATTTAACACGTCTCCAAAACGACAATTGACAAGCTAAAGCGCATCTCGCCGTCTTAGCACCATTCAATTTAACACGTCTCCAAAACAATATTCTTAGCTCAACGGTCGCCTTGTTCGTCTTAGCACCATTCAATTTAACACGTCTCCAAAACTTACAATGGACATTGAAAAGGGATTATCCGGTCTTAGCACCATTCAATTTAACACGTCTCCAAAACGAGAGAATTGAGCCAAAAAATGATACAATGGTCTTAGCACCATTCAATTTAACACGTCTCCAAAACACATGAATGTGCATCCCAGCGCCGGTCGTAGTCTTAGCACCATTCAATTTAACACGTCTCCAAAACGTAAACCATGGCAAAGAAAAGATATACGCCGTCTTAGCACCATTCAATTTAACACGTCTCCAAAACATAGTTGCAGCGGAAAACCCAATGGAGGCGGTCTTAGCACCATTCAATTTAACACGTCTCCAAAACTCATGATACTGCCGTACGCCGGAGGCACAGGGTCTTAGCACCATTCAATTTAACACGTCTCCAAAACAACGATCTGACTGTACAGGACGCATTGTCAGTCTTAGCACCATTCAATTTAACACGTCTCCAAAACTATAGCAATTTCGTTTGCTTCTTCTCTGTTGTCTTAGCACCATTCAATTTAACACGTCTCCAAAACTGGTACACGTCGGACAGCAGTGTGGAGTTAGTCTTAGCACCATTCAATTTAACACGTCTCCAAAACAGAATATTTAATACCACGACAGACTGCGAGGTCTTAGCACCATTCAATTTAACACGTCTCCAAAACCTGCACCATTTTTTACCGTCAATAATTTTAGGTCTTAGCACCATTCAATTTAACACGTCTCCAAAACATACAATACTCTATCAGCCCATCAAACCATTGTCTTAGCACCATTCAATTTAACACGTCTCCAAAACTCCACATGTGGCGCATATTTCCAAGTCTAAGTCTTAGCACCATTCAATTTAACACGTCTCCAAAACCGATGTATTGCTGATACAGCTGTTCGATCTGGTCTTAGCACCATTCAATTTAACACGTCTCCAAAACCGCCAGTTCTGCTGTCGATTTCTTCTACCAGTCTTAGCACCATTCAATTTAACACGTCTCCAAAACCACTTTTCGCAAGTCATATTGTTTCCCCCAGTCTTAGCACCATTCAATTTAACACGTCTCCAAAACTAACACAGTCTCCGGAGCAGTGCCTCTGTCGTCTTAGCACCATTCAATTTAACACGTCTCCAAAACCAAGCTGGTAGGCATCAGCACAGGAACATTGTCTTAGCACCATTCAATTTAACACGTCTCCAAAACTCCGTACCAATGGGCTTTCTATTCTGTCTAGTCTTAGCACCATTCAATTTAACACGTCTCCAAAACGTAAACGTACATGACATATCCAGAGCAGTCGTCTTAGCACCATTCAATTTAACACGTCTCCAAAACCTCAAATACAAATTTGGCCTTTTTTGCCGGAGTCGCTCGGAGTGACAATTTCCTTCAAAATTCAATGGTTCTATTAATTGTTTCATTTTACTCGATTTTTTTATTATAACATATTTTATCCAAATAGAAGTCATTATCCAAACAGTAATATGAAAATCCATCTAAATGTCTCCTGCTGTTTTCAATCAGCAGAACGGTCTGACTATTCATGTTGATTTGTTCGACAACAAATGCATATTCTTCATCTGTGAGGAAGGTATTTATGTTTGTGAAAACCAGCAGCTTTTCATTTGCTATTTCATTAAGCACATCTATCAGCATTTGTATTTTTTCAAATATCCCGCTTGCTTTTTCTTGGTTTACCGACAGTCCTATCAACTTCAACAGGTCCTTCATATCAACTGCATCTTGAAATATGAAATCAATATCATCATTTTCATACAAATAGCCCATGATCTTTTTTACAATATTTTGGTAGCACAGTTCTATGCTTTCCTTAACCTCCTGGTCTATGTTTATTTGATTTATGATCATATTATATACCACTGTTTTCATGCTCCGATCATTTAAGTCAAACTGTAGTGGATTTAGAATCGTCATAATATTCTTCTCTGCTATTGCCTTGAAGTTTTCATCATATACCTTGAAATAATCGTCAGCTCTATCGTATAGCGAATATACTATCTTTGCATATACTGCATTGTCTTCCACTACCAGAATATTACCTTTTGCTTTTTCAAGTCTTATTCCATCTTCAAAATGTGCACAATTAACACTGATCATCTTCTTCACACCTATCTCCCAAAAACAAAATCCGCTCATCAGAATTTGCAATAGAATTATCTCTAGAACCAATAATATAATTCATGCCTGCAAATTGTTTTTCTGTTACTTTCAAAATTATTACGCTCCCCTGTGACGGTCGATTTTTTTCAATCTTCCTGAGTACTGTCTTCGCCTGCGTATCGTTCAATGTCATTTTGCTGTAAATAGAATACTGCAGCATCAAAAAACCTTCATTCAATAAGAATTTCCGAAACTTACGATATTCCTTTCTGTCTTGAGGGCTCTCTGTCGGCAAATCGAAAAAAACCAATTGTCTCATAAATCTATAACTCACTTATCTTGAACTCCATAATGTCTTCAGATGATTGCTTGTCCAAAGCCTTTAATGTTTTCTTTACATAATGTTCAATTATATTGGTAAGGTACATTTTCTTTTTATTATATGGATATAATTCGTTAAATATTTGAAACAAGCTATGCTTGTTTTTTGAAAAGCTGTCCGTATTGATTCCTTTTACCTTTTCATCGATTATGATTCGAAACGGCTCCATAAGATCGCTGGACAAGTTATACGGATTGAAATAATTTGTATGTTTTAATCCCAGCTGCGTAAGGTGCCCATTCTTGACTATTTCCCTGTTAAAAACAGACAGTATCAATGTATATCCATAATTCAAAAATGCATTTATCTCATTATCGTCTTCTCTTGAAAAGCCTTTGCCAAACAATGCATTGAAATACACCTTTGCTGCATGTCCTTCTCTGTTTGTTAAATCGAATAATTCCAATTCATCAATATACTCTACCAGCTTTTCCGCTTCATCTTCTCTGCCAAGTTTTCTTAAAAAGATTTTCTGATTCACTATTTTCTGTCTGATTATTTTAGTCCATACTTCCTGTTTTATTGACTCTTCCCAGGTGATTTGCTGGTTGATTTTTCTGCTGCTATCGTGACTTCCATAATATGGATTGATCTCCCCGGCAGGATTGTGCTTTCCATCGCAAAAAATAATCCTCACATTATTCTCAATCAATTTGCAAATCAAAGCTGTAGAGAGCGATATGTCTGTAGTTTCGAGCATCAATGTGTGTATTTCGGAAATATGTATCTTTTCAACCAGTTGACTACTCTTATAAATCAAATTGTTGTTTTGATAACTTAATTTTGAATGCTCGTTTATAATAACCATTCTCCATGTCATAAATATCTCCCCTTCTTGCATTTTTTATCTTGATTTTGTCCTAAAAGTGTTATATACTTATGATGTTAAAGAGATTAACACCATTCAATTTAACACGACAAGTCAAAATAAGCTTTATGCGTAATCAACTTGAGAAAGTAGTGGCGTCATCGCCACTTTTTTTTGCCATACTATTATATAAAGCTCGCCTGCGTTATTGCTAGGCGAGCTTTATAATACTACTCTATCGTTTTTCTGGCTTCATAAATGCCTGTTACCGATTGATAAATCAAAGTCGTATCGGTTCTAATTACATCGTATGTCCTATTTTTGTGTTGCTGCTGTCCTGAAGCTTTTCCAATTTTCCCTTTGACCATTCCTTTGGCGTTAGTTGTCCCAGTCTTCGTAATAGAAAAAGCATCAATAATAAACTGTCTCTTTTTATCTGTCGGCAAGCTCTCAAATTCTTCTCTAACCTTGCTCTGCCAATTATCCAGATGTGTATTATTGTAGACAGCATTTTCATCCAGGTATCCTGATATTTTATTGTAAATATCGATCAACATATCTTCCTTTGCATCTAGTAATGCTCTGGCCTCATCTACGGTTAATGTTAGGCTTGCCGCCTTTTGCGCCTCCCCCGCACTTGCCATCAGTCGTACCACTTTTTTGCCATCAATAACGTTTTCGAATTTGGCATACTTATCAACTTCTTCAACTAGTATTTCCTCTATTTTCTGTTTTGGATACAACTTTCTGATAAAGGTTAACTTGTCTCCGGATTTCAAATAGTCATCTGCTTCCATTGCCGGTATTGAAAGTGTCGTAACCTCACCCTTGTTATTTTTTATCACAACAGCAAAAGCTGAAACAGGCGCTTTCGTTCCTCCATATTTATTGGGATCTAAATCTCTTTTTATTCCCGCAGCAAAATTTGTTGCCTCATGCTCTTTTTTATAAACTGACTCGTCTCCAAATTTTCCCATTTGTCGTTCAGTCTTTTTGACTATGTTCACGTTTTTATATCCCAACGTCTTTTCCATTTTTGCAAGGGTTTGATCTCTGTCGATTTCAATTAGCTCTCCTGTATCCGGATCCACCAGTTCCCACTTTTCCTCGATCATATCCGACAGCAGTTGTAAAGATCTGTTCTTTCGCTCAGCTACCCATTTGCCAAATACATCGTCGCCATTCCTTTGATATTCGCCATAAACCCATGCGTTTTTCAACTGCGGATAGTGGCCATAAAGATAGCTGGCAACCACAGCATTCAAATACGCATCATGTGCATGATGATAGTCATTCAGATTTCTGATCTTTGGAAAGCCACCATGGAGCTTTTCTTCCAAGAACCTTTTTACTCCATATTCAGCCGGGGATTCCTTTGCCTTCTTTTCATCGTATGCGGGATTAGGCAAATATAGGATACCTTTCCTGAATTGCGCAGCAAGAGCGGATTTTGGTGTCAACACTACCGTATCTGTACCTTCAAAATATTTGACCAGAATGTTGGCCACGTGCTTCGTTATCTGTCTGTTTTCCACTAGCTGCCTGTTTATAAAGCCTTCTTTTACTTTTTCAGTCAACCTGCCTGTTGTAAGGTTTTTAAACTTTTTTTGGCTTATCAACCCTGCTTTGAGCCATGGTTCCCAAAAATCGAACTTCATATTCCTTATTATTTCTTTGCTTGGCACATTTCCTCCCTTTTGCTGATTGGAAATATGGCTTACCAAAACCTTGTTGTCCAAAGAATCATCCTTAAGATAGCACTGCGGAATAATATGGTCTACCTCGTAACTCGACAGCTCCATGATGTTCAGCTCTTTACCTGTATACGCATCCCTTCCGTTTTGTCTAAAATACAAATGCAGCCTTTCACTGTCCAGCGCTTTTTCGTTCTTTTCATATGCTTTCAATTCATCCAAAACATCTTTATTTGCTTCCTCAAAAGCCTCGTATATCTTTTTCAGTTGTTTGTATCTGGACTGCGTTCTTCCACCGCCATCCTCTCTGCTCATTTCAATTACAATTTTCGATATATTTCCTCTTTCCAGGTGTTTTTCCAGCTCCTTGATTATCTTCAAGCTCTGCCAGATCCCTTTCTTTATCGCAGGAGAACCCGCCAGTTTTTCTACCGCGTCAAATGTCAAATTCTCCGTCTGCCCTTTTGTCTGCATTTCTTCTATTTGTTTTTTGTATGTATACCTGTCTGCTGTCTCGCCTGAAACCAAACGCATAAAATTATCATATCCGCCGGATTTGATCATTTCTATAATAGTCAGGCCGGTGCTTTCATCAGCTATCCCGTCTAACAGCTTTTTAGAGAGATTCCCAAAGCCTTTGTAATGCTTGTTAGCCAGTTTTTCGATTTGCTGTTTTGTCAACAGTTTCCACTCGTCATTTGCCTTTTTAATGCGTTCTTTCAAGCTCTTCTTATCAGTAAACACTGTCTGCCATTTTACGATTTCATCAAACAGATCCCTATTGTCTTCAATCATATTAGCATCTATCCCCATATTTCTCAGATCTATGAATGTGGACATGCTGTTATTGAAACTTGGTTTTCCATTGACTGATCGTTTATCTATTCCGAACAACTCTGTCGCATCTATGTTTTTTTCATTTTGCAAAAACCCTATTACATCTTCTTCCGTAACTTTCCTCTTTCTTTTAAAAAGGTTCTCCACTAATCCATCCATCAATATCATATTGAAATATTCTTTTCTGCCCTTTTCATAATACCCTGACACAATCAATTCATTATATACACAAAATTCTTGGTACAGCAAAGAGTTCTTTGGCAGTACTTTTTCATCAGGAAGATATGTGCAGAAACTTGTCATTCGCTCTATGAATTCTATACTGGAAGCATCTTTATCTACTACTTCATCAAAATTCCACGGAGTGATCTTGCCGTCTTTTTTCTTTTGCATCCAAGCAAATTGCGATTTATCTGATGTTTTACTTCCCTCATCGCCAATGCCCGCTTGTGTCAGTGGCCCCACATAATATGGGATACGAAATGTCATAAGTGTCTGTATCTTATATTTTTCGCCGGTTTTTTCTAGCAGGAACGGATAATACTTTCCTTGATTCTCAATGATTTTTACTAGCTCATATTCATGTATTTGATATGGTATAGCTCCATTGTCACTCATACGTTGTTTTGGTAAATAACTTTCAAATACCATTGCTTTTGAAATATTATCAAAGAAAACTCTCTGTTCTTCTGTCAATTCGGTTTTGTTCCAGTCAAAATCCTTATCTCCCATTGGGAACTCCAATCCTTTGAATTCTGACTCAAAGGCTTTTTTTATTTCCTTATAAAAATCATCTCTTGTTGATTTTTTCGTTGGATTGCCAATACCATCGATGTATTTACTGTATATACCTTCTTTTTTAAAGAACTTATCATAAAACTCCCCTGAAACAGCTTTTGTGAAAGATTTCAATTCAGCCAATTGTTTCTTGTGCAGATCATATTTCTCCACCATAGAAGCCGAGAGAGTTTCTTTAGTCAATATGCCGGACAACACAATAGCTTCATATACTTTTTTCCCATTTAATAGTACTTCTATTTCCTCTGGAGTCATAAACCTTTCCAGCTCATTGATCTGGTTTTCAAATTCCTCATTCTTGAAATAAATATCTTTGGGAAACTCCTCATTTGTTTTTGTGTTATATTCTTTGTTATCAAATATTCTGTCCGGAGAAATTTTGTTACCCACTATAGCGGTGAACAGCTCTTTTATCTGTTTTTGCTTTGATTCAATATATTTATCCCGTTGTCTCGGTGTCTTCTCTTCAAAAGCTTCAAGATAATCTATGTTTTCACCATGGTGCATTATATCTGCATCCAATTTATATAACTCATTTAAATCATATGCCTTTTTGGATTTTGACAGTCTATTGTTCTTTAAGATATCATTTGCTTTTTCCCTATCCGTTCCATCGAAATTAAAATAGAACTCTGTCGCATTGTTGAATGCTTCTAGCGTTTCATCAAGATTCTCGGCAATATCAATATTTTTCAAATCAAATGACTGCCCCTGATTTACAAAATGTCCTCTATATTTCAAAATGTGATGCATAGCCAGATAAATCCATCTAATGTCAGCCTTTTCGTCCGTATTCATCAAATAATCGCGTAAATGATATATCGTCTTAAATCTCTCATAGTACGTTTTCTCTTCTTCCTCCGTCTTGAAAAGAGGATATTTATATACTTCTTTATTCTCTATTCTGCGCGTCTTTAATATGCCGTTTTCATCTCTGTAATGAAATTCCTTGGCCGTTTTATCATCACCCTGATAGAAACTTTCATCAAGTCTTATAAAAAAGCTGTTGTCCGTTTTCATTATTTCAGATTCAAAAATCCCTCTCAAGTAGTTTAGTCTTTCGTGTCTCCTTTTGAGGCGCCTGCGCATCCCTCTCTTGCTTCTTCGTTCCTCCGCGGTCTCCCCTGCATCAAATAGATCTGCGCCCCAAAGATTAGTCCGGCTCCGTTTTTTTATTCCATTATCGTTGATATGCTTCTTGCCCTTGACAAGTTCCAACTTTTCATCAATTACTGCCCATCCAACTGAATTTGTTCCAATGTCAAGACCAATGGTGTATTTCTTTGCCATTTGCTGTTACCTCCTTGAATAAAAACTTCTTGTATTACAATGCTTTCTTATCTCACTGTCATTTTTCACTCAAAAACCAGCACCCCTCCCTGAGCTGCTGTGTCTTTATGTCTCTCATGATTATCTGTTGACTCCGCCATTACGTCCCCCTCAACAAAACATAACCAAAAATTCTTACTTCTATTATACCCTCTGCCTGCACCCCATTCAATGACAATTTCCCTTTCTGCACGCATATGGCACACATTGTCCAATTTTTTACCCATCAACCAAAAGGACCCGCGCATGCGGGTCCTTTTGGTGTGTAAAATGAATTGAGAGGATGAGATGTTTATATGAATAAGATGTATTTATCTTATGGCCCTATAATAGCCGGTTTCCCTTAAAACTATCTTAAAGAGTTTATTACTGTTCTGTCACTTTCGATTTTTTGAAATTATTTTTGAAAAAAATGTGCATCACTGCCCTTTCTATTCCCTATATCAGAAGGAGGCGCCTCGCAGCGGCTGCGGCCATGTTCTTGCTGCTGCCCCGGTACTTTCTTGTCAAGTTTTTAGATTTGCCGGAAATAGCTGAGACAAACCGCCGTTTTTGTAGATATATAAGTGAAGGGTCATTTCTGATGTGAAAGGAGTTACACACATGAACAACGAAAAAGAAAAAGAGTTTGAAAACGAAAACGGACTGGACATCCCCATAAAACTGCGGCTGGCGCTGCTGGCGTATTTTGATATGCCCGATCATATGAAAAGGGGCCGGCCGAACAGCCGGTTCACCCAATTCGGAGAGATGGCAGATATACTGGATTCTTCCTTCGACAGGACCTATGAAGACATAGACGTCAATGTGGAGTACTGGGAGAGATGCGGTACCGTAGAATTCAAAACCGACGAAGCTTCCTTCGGCGGTGAAAAAGCAAAGGCCTTTATCCGGGCCCTGGATATGGCGGATTCATTCTGCATCACATACCGCACCGACGAAACCTTCAGTATGGGATTGACCATGATCGACATCTTTGAAGAAGGGGAATTCGACAAAATGCTCAATGAGGAGTAAACCAAAAAGAACCCGCTGTGCGAGTCCTTCCGGCTTAAAATTTTTTCTTTATTTCCCGCCAGTCGGGGCAGAACCTGTCCATATAGCTTTTGAATTCGGCGTCGTGGTACCCGGTGTAGAAATGAGTCAATTCGTGGATCATCACATAGCGGAGGCACTCTTTCGGATGATATGTCAGTTCAAGACTGATCCATATCCTTCTTTTCAATATGCTGCATGAGCCCCATCTGGTTTTCATTTTCCGTATACGCCACTCATCCGCCCGCTGTTTTGTTATCCTGCTGCATTCATCCTCCATCCGGTGGATCTCTTCGGCCAGCACCGTCCGCCTGTACTGCTCTGTCAGGGCCGCCCGCTCCTCCTGAGAGGCCGTAACAGGCATATTCAGAATGAAGGTACCTGCCTCAAGTTCCACCGGGCTCCGGCCTTCTCTGCCGCTGATGTGCAGTTTGTATTCCCTGCCCCAGAGCAAAACAGCATCGCCTTCCTCAAAAGTCCTCTTGGCTGTCCCGGCGCGGGCAGCCACCTTGGCGTGCCCCTTGATGATCCAGCCCTGTTTTGCCCGGATGCAGTCCCTTATTTCCTTTTCTGTGGCCCGCTCCGGCACGGACATCCTGACCCGTCCGTCCGGCGGCAGTACCTTCAGATACATATGCTTTATTTTCTTTCTCTCTAACTCTATGGGAATATCTCCCGCAAACATTTTTTCCTTCATTCTCCGTCCCTCCTGTGCCTCCGATTATATCACACTGTCTCCGTATACGGAAAACCGCCCTCGCATCAACTGCGAGGACGGCTTCCTGGGTTTATATAAGGGAATTGATCAGTCGTTTACTTGTCGGCGCTGCCCTTTTTCTTTCTGGTGGCTACAGGGAGTATTGCTCCTGCCAGTCCCAGCGCTGCAAGCAGCATCCAGAGATTCATGTTGGAGTCGTCTCCGGTCTTTGTGCCTGATGTCTTTGTCGATGTTGTTGTACCGGTCGTCGTTCCTGCTGTCGTGCCGGTCGTCGACTCGGTCCCGGCGGCTTTCTCGTAGGTGTTTACGAATGTGATCGCATCACCGCTGCCAAGTGCAGTCTCGGTCTCATTGATGACCTTAGTCTTTGTCACATCGGCATAAGCCTTGCCCGAATCAGCAGTCTTGATCTCGACTTTGACATTATACTCTGTCTCATCGTATGTTATGCTGTCGTCCGATCCGGCTTTTTCTTTGATCACATAGTTGAATGTCTTGCCTATGTCTGAGTACGAATAAGCCAGCTGTGTGAAAGCCACGTTTCCGCTTGCATCATTCTTCACTGTCTCGATGGCTTTTCCGCTGTCCCTGTCTCCCAGAGTGAACTCGAATTGTCCGTCTTCCAGTGTCCCGTTCTTCAGCGTTTTCTCTGCTGTCAGATCTACTGTTGCAACAGACAGTTCGCCTGCCGGATACTCATTGGTAAAGCTGCATTCTTCTTTGTTCTCGTATCGGATGTCGCTGGTCGTTTCATATGCAGCATTTTTTATCTGCAGCTTGCCGCTGTCATCGTCTTCTACTGTAATATATACATAGTATTTTTCTGTTGAATACTTGCAGTACGGATCGCTTCCTTCTTCCTCGGTCACCACATACTCATACACGCCTGCTTTGTCGAACTTCAGTTTTCCGAATGAAGCTTTTCCGTTTGCGTCGTTCTTTGCCGTCAGTGCATTGCCTGCAGGTTCTTTGTCAATCATTTCCTGAGCTGTGAACGTGTATGCACCGTCTTTGATGGTTCCGTTTTCAACATATTTCTGTGCTGTCAGCTCATACTCTGCCGGATCCGGTTTGTATGTATTGTTGAAGGTTATACCATCGACAATGTTTGCCTCTGCCACTGAATCCTTGTAGTAAGTCACCTTTGACTGTACGTATTCGTAGGTGTCGCTGTCCTCATTAGTATCCATGTAGACTTCTACCACTGCGTAATATGTTGTATTGTCATAAGTGTATCCGGCCTTCTTGTTGTCGTTTTCAGTGATCTTGTAAGTGTATGTATTTCCGGCGTCTGCATCAGTATAGCCCGGAGTATTGAATTCAGCTTTTCCGTCTTTCGTGAAAGTGATATCTTTGTTCATACCGTCTTTATCGCCTGTAACGTTGATGCTGAACTGGCTCTTGTCCTGGCTGTATTCAGACGTCAGCTCCTTGCTCACATCGATCTTCGCCGCAGATTTTACATCCGTCGGATACTCGTTTGTGAAGATGCAGCTGTCTGTATTGGATGCCTTTTCACCGTTCACTGATGTGACTGCCGCATCCAGAGTCCCGTCTCCGTTGTCTGCAACATGTATGGTCACATAGTATTCTGCCTCTGAATATTTCAGGTTTTTATTATGACTGATATCTTTCGTCTCGGTGATCAGATATGTAAAGTCTTTGCCGATATCGTCCTGATTGAATGTCAGTGGATCGAAGGTGGCTTTACCGTAGCCTGTGTCTGTCGATTTTTCTCCGTTCAGTGCATACATTGCGCTGCTGCCATCATTGCCTGCCGTTCTTGCGGCCGGCTGATCGGCCCCGCTCACTTCTGTCATTTTGAATTTGAACATGTCGGCTTTCAGGTCCTTGCCCAGCAGTTCCTTGTATACGGACAGGTCTATAGAACCGGTCGCTGTATATTCGTTGTTGAATGTCAGCTCTTCGGCGTTGTCCGGATAAGTCGGCGTTGCTGTCAGCTGTCCGGTCCCGTCGTCTTCAACTTTGACTGTTACAGTGTAGCTGTTTGTGTCATACGCCACTCCGCCTGCTGTGCCGCTGTTTTCGGAAACCGTGTATGTATGGGTCCCTACATCAGCCTTGGTATATTCGATCTTCGTGAAGTCGATGGTCCCATCTGCATTGTTCTTTCCTGTTGCCACAGTCTTGGCGGCGGTGCCGCTGCCTTCAGTTGCAGTGAACGTGAATTCGCCTGCCTTCTGGTCGCGCCCGGTCAGTGTCTTGCTGCCGTTCAGTGTCAGGCTTGTTCCCTTAGGCTCATATTTGTTTGTGAACTCTGCATTTGCAGGAGCGAATGCCTTTCCGTCCATAGTAGCTGTCACTACAAGATTGCCTTCATTGTCATCGGTCACTTTTACAGTCACAGTGTATTTTGTATCACTGTATGTGTAGCCTGCCGCACTTCCCTGATCCTCTGTGATCTCATAAGTGTGCGTGCCTTTTGTCGTATAAGTTATAGTGTCGAACTGTACTGTTGAGCCGGTGTTCGCTGCCGTGTCAGTATATGCTGCTCCCGCTGTAGTTTCTGTCAGCGTAAAGTTGAATGTTGGAACATTTTCGTCAGTCAGGTTTCTGCCTTCCAGTTTCTTTGCAGCTCCCGGTGTGAAAGTTCCCGGCTTTGTCGTATATGAATTTTCGAATGCTACTCCGCCTTCAGGATACTCTGCCGTTGCTTTCAGCTGGCCGCCGCCGTCATCTTTCACGAAGACTTTCACAGTGTATGATGCAGTATCATACTCGATCCCGCCGGCTGTGCCCTGATTTTCAGTAACAGTATAAGTGTGCTCGCCGGCTGTGTCATATTCGATTTTTGTGAAATCGATGGCCCCGTCTGCCTTGTTAGTCCCTGTTGCCACAGTCTTGGCGTCATTTCCGGTGCCTTCAGTTACTGTGAATCCGAATTCGCCGGCTATCTGGTCACGTCCGGTCAGTGTCTTGGAACCTTCCAGTTTGATGCTGGTTGGATCCGCCTTGTATTTGTTGTTGAATACTGCATTTTCAGCTTTGAACGTTTCCCCGTTCATAGTTGCGGCCGCATGGAGCTGTCCCGCTTCGTCGTCTGTTACAACGACTGTTACAGTATATTTCGTCGTGTCATATGTGTAGCCTTTGGCTGCTGTTTCAGGAATGGCTTCGCTGATCTCATAAGTATATGTTCCTGTCTTATCAAATGTCAGTTCATCGAATGTCACTCCGCCGGCAGCAGTGTTCTTTGCTGTATCGGAATATGCAGCTCCGGCCGTAGTTTCTTTCAGTTCAAAACCGAACTGGCCCTGTGTCAGATCGAGAGTACTGTCGAGAGATTTCTTTGCTCCCAGAGTGATCTTTGCAGGCTTGGCCGTGTACGTGTTATTGAATGTCTTGTCCTTCGGATATGTTGTTTCTGCCGTCAGCACTCCGCCGCCGTTGTCCGCTACATCTACTGTCACATATATCGGCGTTGCATCATACTTGGTGCCGTCTTTTACATTGTTCACTGCATCCTGCGGTATTGCTTCAGTCACCTTGTAATAGTGGGTGCCTGCAGCTGCTGTTCCGCTGTATGCCAGATCGAATGTCACATTTCCGTCTGCATCATTTTGTACAGTTACAGGATCGCTTCCTGCAACGGCTGTTGTGTCTGCAAGACTCTTGATCTCCTGCAGTTTGAACGAGAACATGTTGGCTGCAAGGTCCTTTCCTGTCAGACTCTTTTTCAGTACAATGCTGCCCGTTCCTTCTGTCTTGTATGTGTTGTTGAATACCACTTTGCATGGCGATATCTCTGTCGTGCCGTCTGCCTTGTAGTATTTCACTGTCGGCGTATCCGGCCTGCTGTCATTGTCTGCATCGGTGATGCTGACCTTCACCACATACTTTGCAGTGTCATATGTATATCCGGCAGCTCCCAGATCTTTTTCTGCCAGCGTGTACGTATAAGTCTTGCCTATGTCTTTGTATGTGTACGTCTTGGCTATTGTCGCCATGCCGTCTGCATAAGCCAGGCTCTCTGCGCTGCCGTCTTTGTCTGTCAATGTGAAAGCAAATACCTGGTTCGTCAAAGGCGTTCCCGTCAGTTTCTTGGCTGCTTTTATAGTAGCTGTTACCGGCGGTATTGCTGTGTTGGTGATCGTATAGTCGTTTGCCTTGGTCGCTGTTCCGCTGGATGTATATCCTGCCGGAACGTCGACATCCTTTGCAGTGTAAGTGTAAGCCGTATTGCCGTCTTCCGATACTTCCGGAAGATCGTTCCATGTCACGGACGCTGCCCCCGCTGCCAGAGTCTTCGCCTCGCCGTAAGCAGTGCCGTTCCTGTACAGCTGGATCTTTATTGCATCATGAGTGTCGCTGTCGGACCACTCTTTGTTTACAGTGATCGAATTGGACGGTACGTTATATGCATAGTCTACCGCATGTCCGCCGTACTGGATATCAGTATTCATCCCTGTGTTTGCGATCTCTATTGTGTAAACTTTGTCTGAACCTATATATCCCGAAGGGGCCGATGTCTCTCTCACGTAGTATGTGGATCCTACCGCATATGTATCTGCTTTGGTGAAATCCGCTTCGCCGCTCTGTGCTGTAGTTGCAGTTTCCAGTGCGTTTGTCTGCGCCTCTGCGTCAGCTTTCGTTGCGTATACTGCAAACGTTGCTCCGCCCAGAGGGGGTGCACTGTACTTGTTGCTGCTGCTGTTGTATTCCCAGCCGCGTTTTTTCAGTTTTATTTTTCCGTATTTTTGTTTTGCGGTATATGTATTTACAAATGCCGCTGTGCTTGTTGTCTTTGATTTGACAGTAACTGTTGTAGTCTTTCCACTCTTGCCGTTTGCTGCAGCATCCGGCCCGCTGTACTCATCGACCGATTTGCCTGTTTCTGTGATCGTATAAGTTCCCGGCTCCAGATTTGAGATCACTTCGTTGCCTGAGAATCCGTCCGAGCTGATCGTGAATTCCGAAAATTTCACAGTCTTGCTGTATCCGTTCGGTCCTGAGATCAGGAACGATGTGTCGGCAGGGACTTCGCTGCTCTTGTCCAGTCCCTTGAATTCTTTTGTGATCTTGATCATGCCCTTGCTGAAATACTGGCCTATGTCATCGCCGGCAAGATTGTAGTCGATACCTCTCTGGCTGCCGCTGCCCGGACATTTGTTGTAAACATCATCTGCCCATGTAAGATCTCTGCTGAATTCCAGGTTTATGCTCTCTCCATTTATAGTCAACGGAAGAGTATATGCAATGTTGTAAGTATAGGCTCTCTGGTATTTCCCGCTGATCCTGTACTCTTGACCGGTGCCGTCCTGTCCTCCCGACTGCCATTTACCTTGGTTGCTGAGATTAGTCTTGGATCCGTCTGTAGCGATCTGCGTGATCACAAAATTCGAAAGTGATGCTGACCCGCTGGCTGCGCTCTGAGTATTCCCGTCGCTGTCAACGTATGTCACCTTCATCGTACCTGCTTTGAAATTCAGTTTGACCGTATACTTCACATTGTCCATTTCAAATGTAAAGGATCCGGTCGTCCCCAGATCGATATGATCGAAAGTACCTGAGACCGTACTGTACTTCAACGTCACAGTGGTGCTTGCCGCATCATAATAACCACCCCAGCGATCATCATCGCCGTATAAGACATAATACTGCAGGGTACCGCCATTGTTTCTGATCTTCGTGATAGTTAGGTTACTCCAGCCTACCACTCCGGTCGCCTTTTTATATGCATAGCCGGAAATGGTTTTTGCGAAACGGCTGTCGCTCTCGATCGTAACTGTCTCGTCTTCGCTCAGTGTGATGGTTTTAGTTGCCTGCCCGGATATAGTATCTCCGGAAGTGTTTTTATAAACCACACTCACATCTACGTCATTATTGGTTTTGTCTGCAGAAGATGCTGCCGCAGATTTAGCCCCTGCTGCCTTGCCCGATTTTGCTGCAGAGCTCTGCAGCTCACCCGAGCTTTCCGTGCTTTCCTCTGCTGCCGGTCCTTTCGTAGTTTCTTCCTTTCCCTGTACATTTTCATCCTGCTGCTCGCCCTGGACCTTGGACTGATCTCCTGTCGATCCCGTTGTAGGATCCGTAGTCTGAGTCTCCGATCCCTGGACTGCTGCAGCCTGTCCCTGATCTCCACCTGTTTCGCTGCCTGCAAAAGAAGCCGCAGGAAATGTGAAAATCATTGTCACAGCCACAATAAAGACTATGACAGATTTGAACACGCTTTTACCTTTCATGAAATTCCCTCCATTTCTTTAGTTCTGCGGCGGTAATAAAAAAACCGCCATCATACTTTACCCAAAGATAATGGCAGCTGGCTATCTCGACCGATCTCCGTCAAAAAGAGAAACCGATCCAGACCCGTAGCTTTGCGTCACAGCTTCACAACCGCTTTGCCTTTTTTCATCTCTACGATTAAAATATATCATAAAAAATAGTGACAAAATAGTCATTTTTTCGTTTTCCCCTTATGTTTTTTCTTGGATTTTAATTTTGATTCTATTTTGCCTTGGTTCACTGAAAGCCCTTGCAAAACAAGCGCGTTTAATAGCGTTTTATTTCCATTTTTCCTCTTTGTTCTCAAAAGTTTCAATATTCTAAAAATTCTTTTCAGTTTGACTGGTTCATGATAAAATATATGTACGTGTTTTATATACGGGGGAGGGATGATCATAGGAAAGATCAGATTCAATTATTTTAATTACTTTTTAATGGGCATTTTCATCGCTGCCTGCGCGGCTTTTTTCTGCTGCACAGACAATGCCTCGGCTGTTTCGGCTTGTCCGGGAGACAAAGTCACAACGCAGCCCGACGGCACGAAGATCACTTATCAGATGAAAGGCGACGAATACTTCCATTATTATACAGACACTTCGGGGAACGTCATACAAAAGGACGGCGACACAGGCGTCTGGAAACAGGTAGTGAAAAATGGCGGAAAGGTGACTCTGGGCAATAAGGTCAAGTCCGTGAAATCTGCGACGCCTTCTAATGCTCTTGCATCGTCGATTACAGTATCGGGAAATATTACAATACTGTGTCTGAAGGCAAATTCACATTCGCACCGTGCGAAGAATCATCAGTGTCCGGTGTAGACGGAAACACCAACACGAAAGACACAGTCAACGACGGCATCGTCCATGTGAATCTTGATATGGATCACGGAAAAACATGGTATGACCTTTCGGATGTATCTTTCCTCGATGCCTTCGCCAAGGCTCTTCCAGCTTCGGATCCATACGTGGATTTCAGTCAGTTCGACACAGACAGCAACGGCACCATTGCTCCCCGGGAGTTGAGTGTTCTGTTCAAAAAAGCTAAAAAAGGCAAGACCTACTACGTGAAAATGCGCTACGCCAGGAACAAAAACGGGAAACTCACCTGGAGCGGCTACGCCCGCTCCCTTATCATATTTATCAGTTCCATTTTCGATGAAACCTCAATTTTTTCATACATGCTTGTTATATGATGTTTCACTGTGTTTTTTGATATAAAAAGGGCTTCCGCCGTATCCTGATATGTGGCTCCGTAGTATATCAGCTTCATGATTTCCGTCTCCCTCTCTGTTAATTCAGCTTCCGATGCGATTGCTGCAAGCCGTTCCTCCTCTGTTGAAACAGCATCGCCGACAGTCACGGCTGAAAGTCTGTTTCTATACTGTGCCAAAAAACATCTGTCAACGACATACCACAGCATACATACTCCGAATCCCAGCTGCAGCAGTGCAGTAAGATTGAATGTGTCCGGCCCGTAATTATACAGTATGAACTTGCCGATGATCAGGCCGGCGCCGTCTACAGTATTCTGGAGCCCGTCTGCCATTATGAACACCGTGCCGATGATTCCAAACTTGTATATTACCAGACCTTGCTGTTTGTTTTTCAATCTCATTGCCATAAGTACTATACATATAATGTTCATGGTCATGAGAAATGCAGACTGGCCTGTCTGCAGGATCAGAGACACTGTTCTCAAATTTCCCGGGCCCACATAGTAATTTTCGTTCATTATGAATCCATAATTTATCAGAGACTCTGCCAATATCACAATGTATCCTGTTCTTATCACGATCCAAAGTCTGCTTTCCATTTCTTTCAAACAAATGTGCCTGATCACATTGAACCACATATACTGCATAGTAACGGCCACCCAAATGTCGAATACTCTCACCGGAGCTTTACAGTAATATGCATCTATTATTACACTGTAATAGTCTATCAGGAAATAGAGAATGCTCAAAATCACCAGACATAATAGCGTTCCTGTAAGGCTTCTGTTTTCTTCGTCAAAACTAATTATCTTTTCCTTTTTCATCAGTAACATCATGGTTGCTGCCAGAACAGCAACTGCGATATCCGCAATGTATAAAAGTCCCATCAGACCATGCAATGTCATATTCCGCTTCCTCCATGAAAACATTATACATTCTTTTTATATATGGCACAAACAGCGGATGAGGCCTTTGCATCCCCGTCCGCTGTTCATTCTGCACTATGTCAGTTCATGTGCAGTCATCTGTCATATGGCCAGCTTATTCACCAGCTCATTCATTGCATCCGTTTCCTGCTTCATGTACTGTTTCAGTACAGGCAGCAGCTCTCCGCGCTCCGATTTGTAAAGCGCGATTTCATCTGCATAATTCGTACTGTTTGTTCCTGCCAGAATAGCATGAGTAGCTTTATATGTATCTACGCGAGCGATCTTTTTGCCATATGACCGGTTATCCGTTACATATTCGCAGAACACCGTCTTCAGTCCTTCAAGTGAAGTTATGTTGCTGAAATTGTATGCCGCATACTCGATACCTCCGTTGATCTGCCATGCAGTCCCAAGCGCTTTGTCCAGATCTCCCTCTTCAAGTCCGGAAATCACTGTATCCAGTTTATCGATATTGTCCTGTGCTATCTTATGGAACACATAGACTGATCCGTCTCCGCCCATGCCCAGGAATTCATCCTGCAGATACTGATAAGCTTCAAGACTCTGCTCGTTGAGTTTTTGTCCTTCTTTCATTATGCTGTTCAGCTCAGTCTGTGGTTTTCCGGCGGCGACAGCCTCTTCATATTTTGCATTTATAGTTTTTGCTTTTGCCGCATATTTTTTACCTGCCGCTCTCAGTGATGACAGTGCCGTCTTGTATCCGGCAAGGTCCGCTCCTGCTTCTGTGTACAGGCTTTCATCCTTACTGATGTCTGCTTCCAGCTCATCACACCTTTCATCAAAGTCTATCTCTATAGCCGGAGTACTGTCAATATACATTGTCAGTGCTCCTGACAGTCTCAATGCATACTGCATAGAAACTGCACTGTAATCATTTGTATCATCATAAGGAGTGTGGTATGTGGACAGATCAGGTTTACCGCTGTTGCTTTCTGCATTGACTTCATAGCACGGCACACCTTTATACTGATAATTTATCGCATCGCTCATTGGCTGCGATCCTGTCTTTTGACTGATGATCCCTGTCATTCCCAGTCTTTCTGTCAACCCGCTGTCTTTAACAAAAGCATTCTGCACTGCAGACGTTTCTTCTGTCGTCAGCATATTTCCTTTAAGTGTATTGTCCGTTCCCAGTCTCGCCGGAAGTTCGAAATTCACTATCCCTAAGGTCGTGCCGCTCCATTCCGGATGTTCCTTTGTGATCATCTGCCACGATCCGGTGCCCCAGTCTGTTTCTGTGCCCTGCTGTCCCCATTCTTCTGCTCCGTGGGCTATGAATATGATATCGTTGACAGGCTTGTATCCTGAATCCGTCATCGCCTTTGCCATTGCTGTGATCAGCCCAATGGCTGCACAGTCATCATTGACTCCATAGAAATATTTGTCGTAATGACCTGCCACCAGGATCTGCTGCCCGGTGTTTCCTGTCCCCTTGATCTTGCCGATCACATTGTAACTGGTCCCGGTCCCTGCTTCCATCTCGTTGTCTACTGTCAAAGTAGATGTCGCAGTTTTATCTGCATCGTTGATTTTTTCTATCCCGGCCTTTATCTTCAGTCCGTCTTCTCTGCTGATGCTTACGCACGGCAGGCTCAGATCCTTGCAGCATATATCCTGCATCTGTACCGAGCTGTCCCACTTGTCACCTCGCTGAGTGACTGTGCCGTCATCACTGACATTAGCATACTGGCTAGAATATGATATCATCCCGCCGGCACCCTGACTGCTGGCTTCCTGGTAATGCGGCGTAATCCAGTAATCCGTATTCTGGTTTATATCGATCAGAACGATCTTGCCGTTCATGTTTCTGTTATTACCTGTCAATCCCATTTTATCGTAGTAAGCCTCATAATCAGATTCATAGCCATGATTCATATATACGATTTCTTCAGTTATGCCGTCTGTATCCGTTCCTGAACTGGCGTATGATACCGGATCAACCGTTATGTTTACCTTAGGGTCGCTGCTCTTCAGCTTGAAGGAGGCTCCGTTGAACTGCCACTTGTCTACATCCACGCCGACTTTTTCCACCTGTGAAAGGCCGGCTTCCTTGAACTTCTTCTGTATGTATGATGCAGCACGATGCTCTGCATCCGAGCCCGCTGTTCTGAAGCCGCTGTCGCTGTCCCAGTACTTTTCATCATAAGCCAGTGTTTTTGTTATCTCCCATGCATAGTCTTTATCTGTCTTGCTTACGAATTTATCTACTGAAGATGTCATAGACAGAACTTTTTTCACTGTGACTTTGCATGTCTTGTATTTCCCATTATGGGCCATTGCCTTGATTACACAGCTGCCTGCTGCAACTCCGGTGACCTTGCCCGCTTTACTTACAGAAGCTACGGTTTTGTCGGAACTGCTCCATCTGATTTTTTTAGATGTCAGATTCTTTTTTGGAGACAGCTTTGCCGTCAGCGCTGTCGAAGACCCACGGTCTATAGTCACTTTTGTCTTGCTTATTTTTATCGTTTTAACATTCTTTGCTTTGCTTGACGTTGTTTTTGCATATACTGCCGGTGAAAAAGCGCTCTTGTTGGATTTGCTGATATAGCTTCTTACCTTGTACATATATGTCTTGTTTTTCTTGAGTTTCTTTGCCGTCCAGCTCGTCTTCTTTATATTTGTCAGTGTTTTGACTTTTTTGTACTTCTTGCCGGATTTCTTATAGATTTCATAACCTTTAGATTCTGTCGTCTTCTGCCATGCGATCTTAATGGATGTTTTGCCCGCTTTCGCTGTCACCTTTGCCGGTACCGCAGCCTCTGCTGTTTTCGATGCCGCAGATATCTCTGCAGATGCTACCGTTTTTGATGCCGCATTTGCGCTTGGTACAAAGCCGCTGCTCATACACAGTGACAGTATCGCCGCCAGTAAAACGATCCCTGCTCTGTGCGATCCTGCACAGCATGTCTCGCTGAATGTCCTTTCGCCCATTCTCTTTTTCATTTTGATTCCCATAAACGATCCTCCTCTCGCGAAGATAGTATAATAGTAAATTGGTATAACCTGTTATGGGTCATTATATGGAATCGGCTGAAAATGAACAATGGCCCCTTAGGGCCTTTTTCGCAAAACGACGAATTTTCTGACATATCATATCTTCTCCAAATTGCTCTGCCTCTTTAACATGCCTCGCTTATTCCATTCACGC
Source organism: Eubacteriaceae bacterium (assembly GCA_034927505.1). GTDB lineage: Bacteria > Bacillota > Clostridia > Peptostreptococcales > Anaerovoracaceae > RUG100. The sequence continues at coordinate 7,642 of JAYFPY010000026.1, read as the reverse complement.
CCACTTCCGTGACGCTTGCTTCAGTGCACGTCTGCTTCCGTGTGCGTCTGCTTCGAACATTTTGTGTCTTTTTACTGATTTATCCGGTAAAGGGGTACTGTAGTCTATGCTATCTTTTGATCGTTTTGATCTTTGTCCATTTTGTCCATACTTTTTTCTTCAGAACATCCTCTTTTCAGTGATGATCATATCCGGGCTGATATCCGTCCCCTCCGCAGTGATGCCGGAGCAGATCTGCAGGTCAAATGCGATAGCTGCAGTCCTGATTTCGCCGGAACGCTCCGGGTCGGCGTCATGGATTTTGTCGACACTCGAAAGATGGCTGCCGGCCAGGTACCGGTCGTAAAACCCGCCGCCGTATCCGATGCGGTGTCGGTCCTCGTCAAAAGCCACTCCCGGCATTATCATCAGATCGCATTTTTCGATCAGAGGGCATCCTGCTTTCGGTTCCGGGATGGAAAAAGATCCCGGCTCCAGATCTTCCCATCGGCTTATCCCGAAGAACTTCATTTCTTTACCGGCGACCCGGGGCAGGCCCACTGTCTTGCCGGCTTTCAGGGCGGCCTCGATGATCCCGCAGGTATCGACTTCGCTGTTCACTGCCGCATAGATGAACACGGTCCCGGCGTTTTTGAACGCAGGAAGAGCCAGCACCTTTTCCATGATGGCGATGCCGGCTGATTTCCGTTCTTCACGGTCCATGTTATTTCTTTTTTTGAGGATCTCGTTTCGTATTTTTTCTTTCATGTTATTCGAATAGCGGCGTGGACAAATATCTTTCGCCGGTGTCAGGCAGGAGAACAACGATGTTCTTGCCTTTGTTTTCCGGTCTTTTGGCCAGCTCTGCCGCCGCCCACAGCGCGGCTCCCGATGATATACCGCACATCAGTCCTTCCGTTTTGGCCAGCGCGTTCCCTTCTTTGAAAGCATCTTCATCGGAGACGGCGATCACTTCGTCATATACTTTTGTGTCCAGTACGTCAGGCACGAATCCGGCGCCGATCCCCTGGATCTTGTGCGGGCCGGCTTTTCCCCCGGACAGTACCGGCGAACCTGCCGGTTCGACAGCGACCACTTTCACGTCCGGATTTTTGCTCCTTAGGAACGCTCCCGTTCCGGTCACAGTGCCGCCGGTCCCGACGCTGGCCACGAATATATCTACCTTGCCGTCTGTGTCTTTCCAGATCTCAGGGCCCGTAGTTTCAAAGTGGGCCTGCGGGTTCGCCTTGTTGACGAACTGCCCCGGTATGTACGCTCCGTCGATCTCCTTTGCCAGTTCGTCGGCTTTTGCAATGGCTCCCGGCATCCCTTTGCTGCCGTCGGTGAGGACGATCTCCGCCCCAAAAGCTTTGAGAAGGTTCCTTCGTTCAACGCTCATTGTCTCCGGCATGGTCAGTATGGCCCGGTAACCTTTGGCCGTGGCGACTGCCGCCAGTCCGACTCCAGTGTTTCCGCTGGTCGGCTCTATTATAACACTTCCTTCTCTGAGCAAGCCTCTTTTTTCTGCATCTTCGATCAGGTATTTTGCCACCCTGTCCTTGGCGCTGCCGCCCGGATTGAACATCTCCAGTTTGGCTATCACCTTTGCCGGAAGATCCTTTCCGTAGTTGCCCAGTTCTGCCAGCGGCGTTCCGCCGATCAATCCGATCAAGTTTTTATAAATCATTTTTTACACCTCCGCCAGGGCCTTTTTCAGGTCCTCTAAAATATCATCTATATGTTCCAGTCCAATGGACAGTCTCACTGTGTTTTCTCTGATGCCCTGCTCAGCCAGCTCTTTTGGCGTCAGCTGGGAGTGAGTCGTACTAGCCGGATGTATGACCAGAGATTTTGCATCCGCTACATTTGCCAGAAGCGAAAAAATCTTCAGGCTGTCTATGAATTTCTTTGCGTCTTCAGCGTTGCCTTTGATGTCGAAAGTAAATATGCTGCCGCCGCCATTCGGAAAATACTTTTTATAAAGTTCCGGCTGCGTTATAGACGGATGCTCTATCTTTTCCACCTTCGGCTGCTTTCCCAGAAAGTCGATGACCTTCAGAGCGTTGCTGACGTGGCGCTCCACTCTCAGTGACAGGGTCTCCAGCCCCTGTAAAAAGAGAAATGCATGAAGCGGCGCCATTGTCGCTCCGGTATCTCTCAGCAGGATGGCCCGGATCTTCGTTACAAAAGCCGCCGGCCCTGCAGCTTCCGAAAAGCTGATGCCGTGATAGCTGGGATCCGGTTTTGTCATGCTGTCGAATCTGCCGCCGGCCGCCCAGTCGAATTTGCCGCCGTCGATGATGACTCCGCCTATGGCCGTCCCATGCCCGCCGATGAATTTAGTCGCCGAGTGGACCACGATGTCTGCACCGTATTCGATAGGCCTCACCAGATAAGGCGTTGCAAAAGTGTTGTCGATCACCAGCGGGATCCCATGCCTGTGGGCGATGTCCGCCAGCTTTTCAATGTCTGCAATCTCCGAATTGGGATTGCCCAGAGTCTCCGCAAATATCGCCTTGGTGTTCGGCCTGATCGCCGCCTCCCAGTCGGTCTGCCCGGCGTCGTTTCCGCCGCCGTTTGCACTGTTGCCGTTTGCAACGCCGCTATTTCCACTGTTGCTGTTTGCACTGTCGCTGTCTTTGACACTGTCGTTTTCACTGTCGCTGTTTGCGACGCCGTCCACGAATGTGGTCTCGATCCCATAGTCAGGCAACGTGTGGGCAAGCAGATTGTATGTGCCGCCGTATATGTTTTTCGATGAAACGATATGATCTCCGGCGTGGGCCAGGTTCTGCAAAGTATATGCGATGGCCGCTGCACCGCTGGCAACTCCCAATGCACCGCTGCCGCCTTCCAGCGCCGCCATCCTTTCCTCAAAAGCCTGCTGTGTCGGATTGGTCAGCCTGCCGTAGATATTCCCCGGGTCCGTCAGTCCGAACCGGGCCTGAGCATGGTCGCAGTCGTTGAATACATAAGCCGCATTTTGATATATCGGCACCGCCCTTGCGCCGGTCGCCGGATCCGGCTGTTCCTGCCCTGCATGTATCTGAAGTGTTTCAAATTTCATTCGCTCTCCCTGCCTTTCCTGAGATCTTTCTGCTGACCGCGTCATAACAGTCACTATCATAAGTCCCATATCTGATCCAAGTTGGATTTCTAAGTTGCTTTTCCAAGTTGGATTTCTATTTTCTACAATTCCCATGTGATAACTATGAATTAAAAATAACATAGCATTTTGGTCGTGTCAATAGGAATTGATGATTTTTTGCAGTTTTTGCGTTTTTTGATATGCTAATAGTCGATTACTGCCTTCATGCTGCACGGTCATTGCTCATTTTTCATCTATCTGTCCTTCCCTGCCATCTGGCAGTAGCCCAAAACTCATCAAATGCGGTTTTCGGGCCGTCTGATGATACCTCCTGGTGAAGCCACGGTCGATTTCTTCTGTAAATGGCCTCCAAAACTCATCAATCCCTCTTTTTTATCCCTTTGATGATAGTATGATTTTAACATTATTACTTTTATTTTCCATTTACCCTGTCAATTCCCTTTTTCTCAGTTGAATCCGATGCTATCCGACTCATCACTTCGTGCTTTTTGGCCTGTTGATGAGTTTTCATGATCGATCCTGATCCGATTCCAGCTTCGCGGATCGGCTTCGACTCATCACTTCGTGCTTTTTGGCCTGCTGATGAGTTTTTTATCGGTCCAGGCATGAGATCACCACCCGCCCGCATGAGATCACCACTCGCCAGGCACACGATCGAAACGATCGGCATGAAGTGACGCTGAGAAAAAACAAATTGCCAGGCGCGATATCAGATCACGTACTCGTATCCGCCTTTTTCTTTGTATTTATTCAGCAGGTCTTCCAAAGTGATGCCGTCGACATAGTCGTTTTTCACTTTAGCCAGGCCCTGCCACAGTTCGATGGTCGCGCATGTGCCCAGCCTTTCGCAGGGCAGGCTTTTTTCGTCGAGGCATGCGACCGGCGCCAGCGATCCTTCTGTTACGCGTAGGATATCTCCGACTGTATACTGATCCGGCCTTTTTGCCAGCATATGCCCTCCGGCGGCGCCCCGCGCACTTTTGATCAGGCCGGCTTTTGAAAGCATGCCTGTGATCTGCTCCAGATATTTAACCGATATATCCTGTTTCTTCGATATCTCTTTCAGCGATGTATACTGACCTTCGCCCTTTGTCGCCAGTTCCACCATCATACGCAGAGCATATCTTCCTTTAGTTGATATTTTCATATTTCGCCTCCACTTCAAATATACCAGTACTTTAGTATGAAATCAACCCGTTCGACATTCGGCTATGCTCATCGATCTTGATTGTCAACACATATGTTTAACTTTCAAAAGTACGCTGCTGCAATCAGGCGACAGAATGATTCTTTAGATAGTCGGCAGAATAATTCTTTCGGGCAAAAACAAATCCGCTGCCCGGCCTGCTATTGTTACTTTATTCGGACTTTTCCGCCTGTCTTTTTATATGCTTCTATGTTATACTTGTCAAAAGAGAGGTTGGGTATCATTATGGATGATTTTGGTTTTAACAGCAATCCTTTTGGGGATCGCAACGGAAACGGGATGTACGATCCCATGGACCAGTTTGAATATGAAACGTACAACGGCACCGATGAGGAAATGCTGGAAGAAATGGGCAGCAGCGGAAGAAAAAGCCGCAGAAAAGGCCGCAGGAAAAGCCGATCTCGGGATTCCTCAAAGCCCGGCGTTCTATTAATAGTGCTTGGTGCACTGTTCGCCATCTATCCGGTCATTTCAGTGATCATGATGGCTATGCTGGATATGCGCTATTTCTTTGTATATCTGGGATGGACAGCGGTAATGATCGTCCTGTTCCGATTTCTTTTCAGGACTTTTTCCGAAAACAACAAAGCCTTTACTATACTGCTGACAGTCGGGATATCCCTGGTTATCATTGCCGTAGCTGTTTTGTATACGCCGTTTTATTCGATTTTTTCTGAAGCGGCAGCATACAGCTCTACCGGCAGCGGCACCCCGTCGCTTACTTCAGTTTTGTCGCCTCTGTTCTGCCTGCCTCTGCAGGCGGTCATAGGATTCTTCTTGGCTTGAGAGGATGTGATCATGATAGCACGTAGTTTTCGAAAGCGAAAAGCGCCGCACTTCTCAGCGCAGCGTTTTCCGTTTCCATTTTATATTTTCAGTATTTTATTATTTTGATCATCGTTTTATTATTTTGACCGTCGTTTCATTATTTCGACCGTCATTTTATTATTTTGATCATCATTTCATTATTTTGACCGTCGTTTCATTATTTTGATCGTCGTTTTATTATTTGGTCGCCATACTGCTATTTTCAGCCCGACTATTATTATTTCAGCCTGAAGGCCCGCCATGTCGGACGTGTGTTTCCGTCATGTTCAAAAAACTGTTATTCAAGAGTATTTCTTCAAGCCTCTATTAGTCTTCAAGCATCAAATACTGTTTATGCATCCTTTTCCTCTTCATAGTCTTCTGCCGTTTCGATCCCCCAGTCTGCATCGTCATTTCCTATGACAGCTGCACAGTGAGTTTCCTTCCAGTAGCTTCCGCCTTTGTACAGGTGTTTGAAGAAGAAATATGCAGGGATACATGTCAGTGCCATGCATACGCCTACCAGCCATTCATCGCAGAACACGCTGAAGATGTACAGCACTATCGGTACTGCCACATAAGCAGTGAACACTTTGTTGTTCACCGGTACCCGGTAGCCTACCTGCTCATCCGGATTCTTGAATCTGACTTTTATCGCTCCGATGAACATGAGTATTATCGGCACAGCGTACAGAGTTGCAGACAGCCCCACCAGCTCTACAAAGCTAGATGATGAACACATTATTATATTCACAACAGCTATTATTATCAAAGCCACATACGGGGTTTCATATTTCTTGTGCTCGATGCCCATGAACTTGAAGAATTCTCCCTTCTTGCTCATAGTGGCCATCACCCTGGAATTGGCCGCGATATACTCGCTCAGGATCAGCACGCTGGATAATGTGCCGGAAAGAGTGAACGCCCACTGCAGAGCCGGACCTCCCAGTATCTTTCCAATAGTCACAAAGGACAGCGGACCTTCGGAGGACCAGCTTTCCCAGTGCCCCACTGCGCCCAGCGCAGGTATCACGAACAGTGCGTACATGATCGACACGATCGGCACTGCTATGACGATGGCTTTCGGCACCATCTTGGCACCATCCTTGATCTCGCCGGCCATAGTCGCGATAGTTTCATACCCGGTGTTGAACCAGATGCCGATCAGCAGTCCCTGTCCGGCAGCCTGCATGAAGGACATATTCTCCGGCTTCAGCGGATTTATCGGGCTGAATTCGATATTCATGAAAGACAGCACGATGAGGAACACGAAAGGTATCACGCATACGATGGTGACCACCGTAGCAATGTTGCTCAGCACTTTTACGCCATAGAAATTGATCACAGTAAAGAGTAATATAAGTCCTGCGCAGATCCCCCAGTAAGCCAAATGAGAAATCTCAAAAGGGAACATGCTTTTTATATAATTGGCGCTCAGTGTGGCAAAGGTTGCCGGTTCTATAAAGCCGGCGATGGAGTAAGCCCATCCTGCGGCGAACCCGGCCTTTTCACCCAGGGAATTCTTCGCCCAGGTATACATGCCTCCGTTTTCCGGGTATCTGCCTGACATTTCTGCAGCTACCAGTCCGAAAGGCAGCGACCATATGAATGGTATGCATATGAATATCAGCATTGTTATTCCGGGTCCGGCAGTGCTGACAAGATCTTCGATCCCGTAGCCTCCTCCCGCGACCGGAACGATTATCATCACGACTAATCCCAGCAGGGATATCTTCGCTTTTTTCTTCGTCATTTTTTCCTCCCATGGACAACAGTATCTCTGACCCTGCGGCCAAAGATACTGCTCTTCCATTATGTCAAACGTTATACTACAGTTTATTCCGGTCTATTTAACTGCTTCGGCAAATTTCTTTTCGTTCTCTGCATCTGCATATTCTGAATCCATTTCCTTGATGCCTGCAGGGAAGTCGTATTTAGCAAGTCTTTCTACAAACGGATCCGGATCGAAGCTTTCAGGTCCATGAACGCCGTTCATCTTCCAGATTCCTTTTGCTGCCAGTTCCATCATTACTACAGGACCTACTGCAGTCTGTGCTACTACTGAGTTGGTTGTGTATTTCTTGATGCAGTCCTGGTTATCAGCTACCTGATAGAGGTACACCGACCTTCTCATGCCGTCTTTTGTACCTGTTACCCAAGTACCCGCACAGCCTTTTCCTTCCATTTTCATAGTTGCTTCTACAGGTGATGGGATGACCTTGCAGAGGAAGTCTCTCGGCGTGATCTCTGAATCGCCTACTTTGTAAGTCTTCCATGCTTCTGAAAGTCCCAGATCCTTCAAGTACAGCAGCATGTCCTGAGTTTCCTTAGGCACGCCGTATTTGAATGTAACTCTGTTGCAGTCGATGACTCTCGGCACCAGCATTACTTCTTCGTGCTCTACGTTTGCTACTTCTACATCGCCGATCCCGCCGGGGAAGTTGAAGATCTCAGGCTCTGAGAACGGCTCTGTGCAGTACCAGCCTCTGTCTTTTTCCCATACTACAGGAGGGTTCAGACATTCTTCCATAGTAGTCCAT
>JAYFPY010000029.1:0-4882 GCA_034927505.1 Eubacteriaceae bacterium | reverse complement strand
AAAGAACTGGCTGATCCTAAGACTGTAGACAAACAGACATTTGGTACTACCGTCAATGAAAAGGCTATCGACATCGAAGGATACAACAAGGTGGATCCTACTAGTCAGGACCTCAAACTGAAGGTAAAAGACGCAGAAATATATAAATGTCCAGGTTATTGCCGGTGAAACATTATGGGATATTGCTGACAGATATAAATCAAATGATACAGATACACGCGAATTCGTGTATGACATACAGCATGAAAATAATCTCAGCACTGCAAATCTCACTGTAGGCGAAACAATAAAAGTGCCCGTTCAATAAAACCTAATTCATAAATATTACTGGTCCGAAAAGCAGCTGTGCCTGAAAAGGTATGGCTGTTTTTCATTTAGGCGTATAATACAGTTAAAATCAAAGGTATGAAAGGTCCATCAGCAGCAGAAAAGTCGCTTAAAACGGCAAATAGAGCGTCATCGGCTGTAAGCATTGTAATTTCAACGTTTACTGATAAGTATCAAGATGTTTTGTGATATGTTGTGGATAAATCGGGTTATCCACAGGCCGAATCGGGAGTTCTTAACAAGTTTTCCACAGGCACAGTGATAACTATTCCCAAAATTATGATTTTAGGAATAGTTAAATCGATCTTTGTGGATAACCTTCCGCATAAGTGTGCATAATTGTGCATTGCCGAGGAGATGACAACAAAAATGACATCAGTTTGACAACCCCTACTGTTTTCAACGGTTGTAGCGATTCGGTTTATGATGCTTTTGACACAGTTCTTTTTTATTCTTTACCATCTTTTTGACAAACGGCAGGATTTTGTACCATCTTTTTGACAAACGGTAAGGTTTTTACCATCTTTTTGACAACCAATGTGTTGGTTTTTACCATCTTTTTGACAACCAATGTGTTGTACTGTACATAAACTATTGCTGAACAGAAACAAAAATGACACAGATTTAACAATTCCACCGGTTACAGCGTTCGGTTTGCGATGTGTCTCTTTTGTTGCTTCGAAGCCGGAGAATGTGCTGTACAGCCGCACAAAGACACAAAACACCCAGCAAACAACCCTGACTAAAGGGGTATGCGACTCCCCTCTTTTTTACTTTTCACAAAAAAAGAACCCCTTTAGAGGTCCTGTATTTTTATTTCGAGGCTTCTTTATATTTCGAAGGGAAATATATGATATTCGTCCTGGTATTCGATGATGAAATATTGGAAGTCCTTTATTGGGATGTTGTCGCTGTAGTAAAGCGGCCAGTCATCTGCGATCGCGCTGTCCTCGGTGATGCACTGACATAAGTTGTGGATGTTCCTATCCAAATAATGGGCTAAGACCTCGTATAAGACGATTTCACGGCTTCCAGACGGCAAAGCTTCGACACGTTTGGAAATCTGGTAGATCCTGTCGTACATGCTATCGTACTGATCTTTGAGCAGTCGCTTGTGTGACGTCTTGCAGCACTCTGCCATGATGATGAAAGCCACCTTCCTGTAACTGTTCGTTTCTTTGTTGCTTTCGACCTTTTCATATACGTCATAATAGCTCTTATTGCTGCGGATATTGAATTCGATATCGTCGCCGGTCAGTTCTTTTATAATGATTCTTATGATGCCGGAAGCGTCTTTTATGCCCTCTCTGCGGCCTTTATGTCCGTTTTTAGGCACTGTTATGAATTCTTTAGGCAATTTACCGTCAAAGCAGTATTCTTTTACGACACCGACAGGAATATCCGTGTAGTCCTTGTCGGTAGCGATCACAAGAGCCGACAAAGCATCGTCGTACTTTGGAGCCGGCAGAACTACGGAATCCTTCAGTGCTTCTTCGTGTATAACACCAAGCAGCCTTTCCGGATGTACAAAATCTACAAGAGGTTCACCGCAGTTAGGACATGCAAACGGGAGTTCGGCCGGATTGCTGAACAATCCGGTCATTTTCTCACCGCAGTTTGGACATTTGTTTACAAGCTCCCTCTTGTGCTGAGAGCAGGAATCGACAAATTTCAACTGATTATATACGAAATGCTTGCCTTTTGCCAAGCATTCCGGACAATATTTGAAGGTCGAATCATAGAAAAACGGAAAGTTTTCTTTTTTGTACTTTGCGAACGGCCCCATAAGACAGTTCGCCGACTCTGCGATCCGATCCATGATGTCAGATGGCAACCAGTTACGAGCCTCCCTGATATATATCCCTTTGGTTGCGGCCATAAAAGCCGTATCGTCATATATCTTTGCTCTGTTGCCGGCGGAATAGTCTGTCGACTTACGATATTTGCTAAACACGTTCACTGTTTTCATGATGCTGAAATAGCACCAACCGGACAGTCCCGGGATCCGTTCCGGATAAACACATATATTACTCATACTATTCCTCCAGAAACACTGATTCCAGAAGACCGACGTTTTTTATTGCTTCTATCCAGTCTTCCTTTTCAGGCCATGTTTTAGCTTCTCCGTCTATGCCGACTGTCTTCAGGACATGATCTATGATCAGCAGAACATACTGCATCGGGATCTCCGGAAGCTGTTTTTTCTTGATAAGGCTGTAGATACAGTCGTATATCATCTTCGAATCTTTCCATAACTGTTTGTCTTTTGCGCTCGGAAAAAAGTATTTCGTGAATGATACGCCTTTATACTCCAATATACAGTCGTAAGCTGCAAGGACCGTCTGCAGACTCGCTTCGCTGTCAACGCCTTTGAACTCATGTTTTGTCGTCATAAAGCGGCCTGTTATCTGTTTTTTCCCGGCCCTGATATACATACTGCGCTTTCTCATTATTTCGCTGGTCCCAACGAGTATCGTGTGCAGCCTTATTTTACTGGCTCCAGACTTACTGATGTTCGACAAGCGATTTTCATACTTATCTATCAGCATAGAAACACGATCTCTGGCCGTGCTTTCATTTGGGGCAAGCCATATCCACTTGAGTTCGGCTGCAAAAGCATCTTTTTCTTTCTGAGGAATATGTACAAGGATGTTCCTCAGAAAGTGTACTTTACATCGCTGCTATGAAGCTCCCGGGAACCCTTTCCTTATTGCTGCCACAAGTCCTTTATGAGCATCTGAAACGATCAGTTTTGGTGTAGTAAGACCACGCTCCTTGAGCCGGTCGAATACGAGAATTTGTATGAGTCTTCCGATTCCTCGGGCATTGGCTCTATTGCCAGTATGTCTCAGTGACCGGATTCATCTATGCCGCAGACTATTATGATAGCTTCACTCACTACCCTGCCTACCACTATGACTTTCTCATAGATGGCGTCTGTCCATACCACAGGGTATGTATGCTCTGCAAGTGAACGTTCTCTAAAGGCTTTCACTTGCTCATTGAATCCTTTAGTCATTTCGCTGACTTGGCTCCTGGACAAATCATTGATACCGAGGCTTTTAGCAAGGTGTTCCATTTTTCGTGTTGATATGCCCTGCACGAATGCTTCCCGCACCACTTGTATCAATGCGGCTTCACTGCGTTTGCGTTCCGTGACGAAAAACGGTATGTATCCACCTTGTCGTACTTTCGGAACCATAAGATACATGGTCCCCATTCGTGTATCCAACCTGCGTGGACGATATCCACATCGGTAACCGGTGCGGTCATCTACACGTTCACTTTTTTCAGCGCTCAGTTTACTGCTGACCTCCGCTTCCATGAGTTGAGTACACATCCATTCCAGCATACTCAACATTGGATCCGGCTGTGCCATACATTTCCATAGCAACTCCGTGAGATCTGTGTTATTATTTCTTTGAGCCATTGTATGTTCTCCTTTCGATGTTTCTTTGCTTTAAACATTTTACAGGAGCCTCAATGGCTTTTCCATCTTTTATTTACTTTTGCGAACTTTATTGTACTCTATCCTATTAATCTATTAATCCAATATTGATTATACGAACTATTTTAATTTCTTATGTATTTTAATTAACAAAACCAACGATATCACACAATATGCTACCAATGCCAGTTTTGATATTGTAACGAGAATTGTAAAAACAGCTACATTCATATTTACTCCTTTTCTTGATACTATTATTTTCTCCATGCAGAAGAATGCTGTTCAAGACTAACATTCTTAGAATTCCATTTTTTGACCGTTACCTTATTATACACTTTTACATGACGTGTTGTGTCTCCTCCCAAATAACGATATTTAAGGTTATAATATCCTGTTCCAGAAACATAACTAGAATTTGATTTCCATTTGTGTGTTAATTGATCATACGCATCAAAGTCCAATCCCGAGTTGCTGCCTCCATAGTGTATATCAAAAGTTTTGAGATATCTACCGCTAATTTTTTTCTTTTTGCTCAAAGTATACCCAATTCTAAATTTAGCATATCCTGTTGGATATAAACCGCCACCAAATTTATGGCTTGAAGTAAATCTCCTATCTCCATACTCTTTTGTTGGATAATCATCTGTGCTATGAACAAACTTCCAAGAAGAACCCTGTGTTGTAGCATTTGCGCTTTCTAGCTCATCCAAATCCACTTTTTCCAACGACAGTCCATTTTCTAATTGAATCATAGTCACTTTCTTATCAGCATCATTCTGAATATCATGATAATTTTCTACACTAACGGAATCAATTTCTTCATTGTCTTTAATATAAGAATTCAGTTCATTTATACTAGCAAGATCGTCTACCTCAGTTGCAACTTCTTCTAAATAATTCATTTTTTCATCCATAAAAGTATTGAATGTGTTTTCTGTGGTGTTTTGAATAATTTTTCTTGGTTAGTTGTAAAATGAAATTGAACAACTGAAAAAAAGTGATCCATAAAAGGATTCTCTGGTAGAATTAAGTTACTAAATAAAACCTACTAAGGAGGTCACAATTATGGATCAGTTTAATTCTACTACATTTACACCTGACAGGCAA
>JAYFPY010000022.1:0-18588 GCA_034927505.1 Eubacteriaceae bacterium | reverse complement strand
AGCCTTCTCTGCTTTTTCAATCGCAAAGACCTTGTTGCCGTCGGCATCAAGGATCTGCTGCGTTTCATACCCCTGTTTCCCCACTTTTTCCAGATCGAACGTGATCTCCGCTGTCGATTTGGAATCATCGTATGTGACTTTTGTGTCAACATCGATGCTGTTGTCTTCTGCCTGCGCCCAGCCTGTGTTGAATCCCGTTACCGTGATCAGCACGGCCAGTACAAAAGCCATGGCTTTTGCTGCCGGCGAAAATTTCCGTGTACTCATAAACGCCTCCTTCTCTCATTTACTAGTAAAATCCGCTAATTATGTATTCTCATATTAATATCTTGTGTCAGCTCTGTGAAAGATAATCCACTAATCGCCGTTAAAATTCCACCATCAACGGCGGTTGCCGTTTTTTTGCCCATATGCTATACTTTTTTATAAACCAATCGATGATTTTGGAGGGTTTGCGGGTCATGGTAACAGTTGCAGAATTGCTGTCGCATTCAATATTCAAGAACTTTGAGCTTGTTACCGACAGGAGCGGTCTCAATAACAGGGTGCGGGACAGCGGCATATTCGAATGGGAAACCGGAGATTCCCTGGATGAGAATTTTCATCCGGGCGATTTTGTTATAACCACACTGTCGCCTTACAGGGATATTCCCGATGCTGCAGATTCTGTCATCAAGGCCCTGCTGGGGAAAAACCTGGCCGCTCTGTGCATCAAGGATATTTATTTCAACCATGTTTCCGAAGATATACTAGATCTGGCAAATCAAAGACATATACCGATTTTCTTTTTTTCGGAAACATATTTCGACGACATAATATTTACAATAAAAAATTCGCTTACCGCAGGCGAGATCAACAATTCTGCCATGAAAAAGGCCAGAGAGCTGGTCTACGGCGATATTAACCCACTGGAAGCCGAAATGCTGGCAAGAGATATCAACCCATACTTTCACAACAACTTTATATGTGCCTTCTGGCAGCCCCGCGACAGGGAAAACAAAGACAAACTCCTCGATGGGTATGCGGAAAAATACCACGCACAGATAACAGCTATCGATCTGCCGTCTGATTCCAGCTACACTGTAATGCAGTCGCCCCACGGCATCATTGCCATCTTTACAGACAGCCGGGGCAAAGATGTCCTGGAAGACGGCCTGAATATACTTCGGACAGCGCTGGAACTGGATCACATCACTTTTTCAATGGGGGTCAGCAGTTTTCACAAAGGCATCTCAGATGTGGGCATAGGAATTAGAGAAGCAGTATACGCCTCTGTCGTAAGCCTTATCGACAACACTGAGCTTTCAAAATTCGACAACCTGGGCATCACCAGGATCCTGTGTCCTCTTCACGACAACTACTGGATCAAGAATTACTATACATCTCTGATGAAGCGGCTTCGAAACTATGATGAAGAACATCATTCGGATCTGATCGCCACTATGGAGACTTACATCCGATGCGGAGGCGATATAAACGAAACTGCCGGTATGATGTTCCAGCACGGCAATACAATAAGATACAGACTTGAAAAAATATATTCCGTTCTTGATATAAAGAATGATCCTGACGCAAAGAGCCAGCTATTTTTGCTGGCCAGACTAAAGGAGATCAATGAAGTAATGACCGGAATGAACCTATGATAATCTTTTAGAAAGGATCTCCTATCACAGTTATGAACAAGAAAATAAAGAGCAGCCTGATGCTCCTGCTGACGGCATTCATCTGGGGCACCGGTTTTGTAGCGCAAAAGACCGGAATGGAACACATCGACCCTTTTACCTTCAATGCTGCGCGAAGCATATTTGCCTGCGCCACCCTTGCCGTAGTCATACCCTTCCTTGATATGGGAAAACCCCGAACAGAAAAAACAGTAAGAGGAAACCGCGACCTTATCCTTGGAGGCATTTCCTGCGGCGCTGTGCTGTTCGTTGCATCCTCACTGCAGCAGTTCGGCATCATGACCACATCTGCCGGAAAAACCGGATTCATAACAGCGCTGTACATCGTGCTGGTCCCGATCCTCAGCCGGTTCATCGGGCGGGTCATCCGTCCTGTTCTGTGGCTCTGCGTGCTGCTGTCTATGGTCGGCCTTTGGCTGCTGACCATGAAGGGCGGGTTCTCCATAGAAAAAGGAGACCTTCTCATATTGATCTGTGCCTTCTTTTTTGCCATCCATATATTGGTCATCGGTCACTTTTCACCGAAGACCGACGGCGTAAAAATGTCACTTTTGCAGTTTGCTGTCTGTGCCGTCTTATGTTGTATTGCATCTGTGATATTCGAATCACCTGACTTGTCGGCCATGATGACTGCCATCGTCCCGATAGCTTACGCCGGCATAATGTCCAGCGGCGTAGCCTACACACTGCAGATCGTCGCTCAAAAGGACGCAGACCCAACGGTGGCCTGTCTCTTGATGTCTCTGGAATCGGTTTTTTCCGTTCTGGTTGGATGGATAATACTGGGAGAACAGCTGTCTCCCAAAGAGTTGACAGGGTGTGCTATAATGTTTGTTGCGGTAGTTCTTTCACAGCTGCCGCCCAAAGAACAAATACTGAAAGGAAGAAAGCACAATGACTGAATTCAACAGAGAACAGGCAATGGACCTGCTGAAAAAATATAACAAAGACGAATTTCATATAAAACACGCCCTTACTGTGGAAGGCACGATGAAACACTATGCCGAAATCATGGGATTTCCCGATGATGCAGAATACTGGGGTCTGGTAGGACTTCTCCACGACATAGACTTCGAAATGTGGCCGGACGAGCACTGCGCAAAAGCCCCTGAACTTTTGGCTGAGATCGGTGCAGACGATGACTTTATCCACGCCGTAGTGTCCCACGGATACGGACTCTGCAGCGATGTAAAGCCGGAGCACGAAATGGAGAGGGTACTTTTTGCAGTGGACGAACTGACCGGACTGATCGGCGCATGCGCACTGATGAGGCCTTCCAAGAGCACAAAGGATATGGAAGTCAAATCTGTAAGAAAAAAATTCAAGGATAAAAAATTTGCTGCCGGATGCAGCCGGGATGTCATAAAACAGGGAGCGGAAATGCTCGGATGGGAACTGGATGAACTGTTTGATGAAACCATCAAGGCAATGCGCAGTTGTGAAGATGAAGTAAATGGATATGCAGGATAAGCTGAAATTATTAAAAGATAAAATACGATCCTATGACCGTCTGGCCATAGCTTTTTCGGGAGGTGTGGACAGCACCTTTCTGCTTTTGGCGGCCAATTCCGTCCTGGGCAGCGGTGCGTTGGCCGTGACTGCCAGCGCTCCTCATTTTGCACCCGATGAACTGCAGGAAGCCAAACAGTTATGTGAAGATCACGATATACCTCAGCTGGTCATCAGCCTGGACGAGACTGTTACAGACACATTCGCCCACAATCCTGTCGATCGATGCTATATATGTAAAAAAGCAATGTTTTCCTTTATAAAGGAAGCCTTGGGCGATATGCCTCTTGCAGACGGCACCAACGCCGATGACAAAGATGATTACCGTCCGGGGAGAAGAGCCCTGAAAGAGCTGGGCGTCATCAGCCCCCTCGAGGAAGTCGGCTTTACAAAAGCGGAAATAAGGAAGGCCCTTGCGGCCATGAATATAAAAATATGGGACAAACCGGCTTATGCCTGTCTTGCCAGCCGTATTCCGTACGGCGAAATGATAACTCCGGAAAAGCTGGCTGCCGTATACCGGGCAGAGAAGGCTCTGAAGGAGCTGGGGTTTACCCAGGTGCGGGTGCGCCATCACGGAGATGTGGCCAGGATCGAGGTCCTGCCGGAAGAACGTCATAAATTTTTTGATGAAAAATTTATGGACCGTGTAAATGAAGAAGTCAAAAAAGCCGGATTCACCTATGCGGCTTTAGATTTGGGCGGCTATGTAAAAGGCAGCCTGAACAGCAATATTTAATTTTTTTACGGGAGGATTTATGGAAAACTTTTTTAAGTTGAAGGAAAACAACACAAACGTCAGGACTGAGGTCACTGCCGGACTCACCACATTTTTGTCGATGGTGTATATCCTGGCAGTCAACCCGTCCATTCTGTCCGCTTCGGGCATGGACGCCGCCGCTGTTTTTACTGCAACAGCAGTCTCGGCGGCGATCGCCACTCTGTTCATGGCATTCTTTGCCAACTACCCTATCGCTCTTGCCAGCGGAATGGGCCTGAACGCATACTTTGCTTACTCGGTCTGCATACCTATGGCTGAGGCAGGCATCAATGACCCATGGAAGATAGCCCTTACTGCCGTACTGGTAGAAGGTGTGATATTCGTTCTTCTGTCCCTCTGCAAATTCAGAGAAGCCCTGGTAAACAAGATCCCTGCAAACCTGAAACTGGGCATCACAGCAGGCATCGGATTGTTCATCACTCTGGTAGGCCTGAAAAGCGCCGGTATCGTAGTATCAAACGAATCAACATTGGTGGGCCTTGGCAATGTCTCAACAGCGCCTGTTGCACTGGCCCTCATCGGCCTGCTCATCGTTGTCATTCTCTATCATTTCAATGTCACGGGATACATTCTCTGGGGCATACTGATAACATGGGTGCTGGGCATGATCGCACAGACCACCGGCTGGTATCATGTAGATGTGGCTTCCGAAGCGTATTCCCTGTTCCCGGATTTCGCAAACGGACTCAAACCGGCTGCTCCATCAATGTTCGCATTTGATTTTAGTTATGTCAGCGGACATATCATCGAGTTTGCCGTTATAGTATTTTCTTTCCTGTTTGTCGATCTGTTCGATACTGCAGGCACACTGATAGGCATTGCCAGCAAAGCGAACCTTCTTGACAAAGACGGAAATCTTCCTCACGCATCAGGCGCACTGATGAGTGATGCCCTGGGAACCATAGTAGGCGCATGCTTCGGGACCAGTACTGTTACAAGTTATGTAGAATCCAGTGCCGGCGTAGCCGCAGGCGGACGCACAGGACTTGCCTCGATCGTAACGGCGATCCTGTTCGTAATATCCCTGTTCCTGTCACCGGTATTCCTGGCCATCCCGGGATTTGCAACCACTCCGGCTCTCATATTCGTTGGGCTGCTGATGCTCAGCGCTGTTAAAAACATGGACTTTTCCGAAGATGCTGCCGGGACCATCGGCGGATTTATGGCCATCATCATGATGCCGTTCACCTACTCCATTGCCAATGGGATCATGTTCGGTATCCTTTCATTCGTCATCGTAAGAGTATTCACAGGAAAAGCAAAAGATGTCCACCCTGTTATGTGGATATCTGCAGTATTGTTCATCCTGAGGATCATTACTATGGTGGTCTAACCAAGTTTAAGCGAGGTAATAAAAATGTTCTATGAAATGGAAATCGCAGGATTAAAAAGGCAGCTTCCCCTGTGCCCGGTCACCGATGATCTTTACATCGCAGCATTCATACTGTTCGGCGATGTGGAGATGACAGTCGAAGCCGCAAAGGCACTGCTGGAAAAAGCTCCGGATTTTGACATCATACTTACAGCTGAGGCAAAGAGCATCCCTCTTGCCCATGAAATGGCCAAGCAGGCCGGTATGAACGAATACGTGATCGCACGCAAAGGGACTAAAGTCTATATGGAGGATGTTATCTTTACAAACGTCGACTCCATAACGACGGATCATATACAGACCCTGTGCATCGGCAGAAGGGAAGCCGACCAGCTGAAAGGCAAAAGAATCCTGATCATCGATGATGTGATCAGCACCGGCGAATCGATCAGATCGCTGGAACTGCTGGCCCATCAGGCGAATGGAAATGTAGTCGGCAAAATGGCCGTTCTTGCAGAAGGCGATTCCATGGAACGACCGGACATAACCGCTCTTAAAAAACTGCCTACCTTCAATTCGGACGGCAGCATAAAAGAATGATTTGAAAAGCAAAACACCTCGGAGCCAAAACTTCGAGGTGTTTTATAATGCATGTTTTCTTTTTACTGTATCTCGCCGTCTATTGTAATAGTCAGCACCTTCAGCGGGATATCCTTTCCGCTTTTTTCAAGGGCATTCCTGGCGGCAGTTTCAATACCTCCACAGCACGGCACTTCCATTCTCACTACAGTTACCGACGGGATATCGTTCATCGAAATTATTTCTGTCAGCTTTTCCGTGTAGTCCACTCCGTCCAGCTTTGGACATCCGATCACAGTAATCTTGTCTCGAATGAATTCTCTGTGAAAATTGCCGTATGCAAAAGCAGTACAGTCGGCAGCTATCAGCAGTTCTTCATGCTGAAAAAAAGGCGCCTGGGACGGGATCAGTTTCAACTGTACCGGCCACTGGAACAGTTCGCTCTCCGGGCCGCCCGTTTCCGAATTGTCAGCTGCGGCTTTTCTTGCCTCTTTTCTGGCCTTGACAGCTTCTTCATCGTAAGGCGCAGCTTCCCGCTCTTCAAAAGTTATAGCCCCGGTCGGACATGCCGGCAGGCAGTCGCCCAGGCCATCGCAGTAATCATCTTTTACAAGTTTTGCGACGCCGTCCACCATTTCTATAGCACCCTCATGGCAAGCCTGTGCGCAGAGGCCGCATCCGTTGCATTTGGCTTCATTTATCTTTATTATTTTTCTCTTCATGTTGTCCACCTCCGGATCATAATCTTATGACCATTATACCATTTACTGCAGATTTCTGTTATACTATATTTTGTAGCGCAAATGCAGCTGCATAGCGCCAGGATCCAATAATACCATAACAACTACAAGGAGAACTAATGTCTCGATATAATTTCAAAAAACTACAAAACGGCAGCGATATCAGAGGTATCGCACTTACAGGCGTACCCGGCGAACTTCCCGATCTGACCGATGTAGAAGCCCCAATGATAACCAGAGGCTTCCTCCGATGGCTTTCCGAGAAGACCGGCAAAAAAACAGACGAACTGAAAGTCGCAGTGGGAAGAGATCCCAGATCCAGCGGCCAAATGATAAAACACGGAGTCATAACCGGTTTCGGCCCTTACGGCACCACCGTATATGACTGCGGCATCGCAACCACGCCGGCAATGTTCATGTCCACCATCTTCCCGGAGTCCGACTGCGACGGAGCGATCATGCTCACTGCCAGCCATCTTCCGTGGAACAGGAACGGATTCAAATATTTCGACAAAGACGGCGGTCTCCAGAAAGAGGACATTGCTCAGATCCTGGAATATGCCGAAAGTGAAGATGGAAACGGAGGCCTTGGAGCTCCCACATATCCTGATGCGCACTTCTTTATTCTAGGCAAAAAGAGCTGGCCCTCAGAAGAATTCGATTTGATGACTCTTTACTGCGATCATATCAAGAAACTGATCACCGATGGGCTGGGAACAACGGACGAGCCGCTGAAAGGTATGAAAATAGCAGTTGATGCAGGGAACGGCAGCGGCGGATTCTTTGCCAGAAGAGTACTGGCACCGCTTGGAGCCGACACTAGTTCCAGCAGGTATCTCGAACCGGACGGGACTTTCCCGAACCATGCCCCCAACCCGGAGGACAAGGCTGCAATGAACGATATCAGCCTGCAGGTCCTGTCTACAGGCTCTGATTTTGGGTTGATATTCGATACCGATGTGGACCGCGCAGCGGCAGTTGACAATCGCGGGAATCCCATCAGCCGCAACGGGATAGTTGCTCTGGCTTCCTGCCTGGCGGCAGAGGATCATCCGGGTTCCATTGTTGTTACCGACAGCATCACTAGCGACCATCTGACTGATTTTCTCGAAAATGAACTGGGACTGACCCATTTCAGGTATAAACGGGGATACAAAAACGTGATCAACAAGGCGATCGAGCTGAATGCCATGGGCAAAGACTGCGATCTGGCCATAGAAACATCGGGCCATGCTGCGATGAAAGAAAACTACTTTCTGGATGACGGGGCTTATCTGGCCACTATGATAGTGATCCGGGCCGCAAAGCTTCACCGCGAAGGCAAAACGCTGGGCAGCCTTCTTAAAAAGCTGGTCCAGCCTAAAGAAAGCCGCGAGATCAGAATGAAACTGTCCGATCCGGATATGGGAGACACGATCCTTGAAGACATGAGAAAATGGGCTGCAGACAGCGGTTATACTGTTGCAGATCCCAGCTACGAAGGTGTTCGCATCTCCTTTGACGAAGGCTGGTGTCTTCTCAGGCGATCACTTCACGATCCTCTGATGCCTTTGAATATCGAGTCCGACATAGAAGGCGGAACTGCAGAGATCTCCGGCAAACTGAAGGATTTTTTGAAAAAATATACGCAGCTGGATACTACAAATCTTTGATTTCAAGAAGTACCGGGCAGTGATCGCTGCCCGGTACTTCGGTCATTATCTTCGCATCTTCTATCATTCCTTTTCCGTCTTTTGACACAAGGAAATAGTCGATACGCCAGCCCGCATTCCTTTCTCTTGCTTTGAATCTGTATGACCACCAGGAGTATTCCACCTTGTCCGGATATAGATATCTGTACGTGTCTATGAACCCAGCGTTTTGCAGTTCGTCCATTTTATTTCTTTCTTCATCGGTAAATCCCGCGTTTTTTCTGTTTGCCTTTGGATTTTTAAGATCCATTTCCCTATGAGCCACATTCATGTCGCCGCATACGATCACCGGTTTGTCCATCCCCTCAATATATCCACGAAAATCATTTTCCCATTCCATGCGATAATCCAGCCTTGCCAGTTCGCTTCCGGAATTGGGAGTATACACATTTATCAGATAAAAATCCTCATATTCCGCAGTAATAACTCTCCCTTCATGATCGTGTTCTTCTATGCCGATGCCGTATGCTACATCCAACGGCTTTTTTTTCGTCAGCAGCAGTGTACCGGAGTATCCCTTTCTTTCTGCAGAGCACCAGTACTGACTGTATTTAGGGGTTGGCACTTCGGCCTGTCCCTCCTGCATCTTGGTTTCCTGCAGGCATAGAATATCCGGATCTGCCTCGTCCAGAAATTCAAAAAAATTCTTTTTCATAACAGCGCGAAGGCCGTTTACGTTCCATGAAATCAGTTTCATCATTTGCGTCCTTTCTACATTTTCACAAATTATAACATTTTTATAATAAAAGTTGTAAATATTTCGAGCATATATTATAATGATAGTTGTTGGGGGTATAGGGTCATGAACACCAACGTTATCAAAAAAATATTAATAACAGTTTTTGTAGTACTTATTTTGTTATCCGTTTTTATCCCGCTGAATGCTTCTGCTGCAGACAGTGCCGGCAAAATCAAGACGGTCAAAGTAGGCTGTTTTGAATGCCCCGGGTTCCAGGATTCCAGCTATAGCGGCTACAATTACGATTATCTCCAGTCTATCTCTCATTATAACGGATGGAAGTACAAATTTGTATCAGGGACTTATGCCGAATGTGAGAAAATGCTGAAGGACGGCACTATTGATATAATGGGCGGAGTCAAAAAGGCCTCTGAAAACGCATCTCTGTTTTCTTTTTCATCTGTTGAAGAAGGCTCTGCATCCACCTGCTTGTTTGTTTCAAAGAACAATACCAAATACACCTATGATGATTACAGTTCATTTGACGGAATGACGGTTGCTGTTATGAAGGGGGATCCGTGCATCAACGATTTGAACGCATTGAAAAAAACTCATGGATTCAAGACCGAAAACAAATATTATGACACCTATGCGGAAGTTGAATCGGCTGTAAAAAGCTATAAAGCAGATGCCGGACTGACCAACAGTTTCTGCAAAACTACAGGCTGCCGCACCATTGCAAAATCAAAACAGTCTTCGATTTATTTTGCAGCTGCCAAAGGCAGTACCGATCTGATGAATGAACTGGATTCTGCTCTCAGCGAAAGCAATCTAGTCGATCCGTATTTTGCTTCAGATCTTTACAAAGAGCATTATTCCGATTCCTCGACCAATATCTCGACATTGACAAAAGAAGAAAAGAAATATGTGAAAGAACACCCGACATTGACTCTGGCATATGATCCGTCATGGGCTCCCATAGAATACACGGACCCTGAAACAGGTCGATACAGCGGCATCATGTCCGGAGTATTTGACCGGATCTCAGATGAGACCGGTTTGAAATTCAAATTTATATGCGGCAGCAGTTTCAACAGTTCCGCACAGTTATATCTCGAAGGAAAAGCGCAGGGAATAACATCTCTAAACAAAGGATTTGGCTGGGCGCAGGCATATCAATGTAAAAATTCGCAGACCATACTGGCCTGTCCTGTCGTTCAAATAACGCATCCCGATGCCAAAACCATCAAAACCATAGCGCTTCCAAAAGGCTATTTCACTTCATGGCGCATCAAAACGACACGTAAAGATCTGAATATCAAGTATTACGACTCTACCGAAGAGTGCATGAAGGCTCTCAGCAAAGGTAAAGCAGACGCTACATACGCCAACACTTATGTAGCGGACTATTATATGAACCAGCCGCCTTACAGCAAGTTTCTTTCAACAAACTACCGTGACCTCAGCGAAGAGATCTGCATAGCGATCAATAACGAAGAGGACCCCCTGCTGCTGTCCATACTGGATAAAGGCATCCATTCCATATCTTCCGACGATATGCAGAGCATGATCTCAAAAGCTACCGTCACTGACGATTCGAATGTTTTATCTCATCTGCTGTACCTCCACCCGATCGGCAGCATTTTACTTGTTATCGCTGTTCTGGGAGTGATCATTCTTCTACTGATCCTTATACTCATCTCCCACAACCGCCATACAAAGGTCATCAACGATATGCTCTACACAGACAATGTACTGGATCATTACAGCTATGAAAGATTCCTTACTGTTGCTTCCGAAGAACTGGAAACGCATCAGGATACAAAGCACTGCCTCCTGTATATGGACATTTTGAAATTCAAATACATAAACGATATACACGGATACGAAGAAGGCGACAAGCTGCTCCGTGCAATAAGCCGGGGGATAGAAGAGCATTTGACATCCGGAGAGTATTATGCAAGAGAATACGCAGATCGATTTGTGATACTGTTCAGGTATTCCGATTTTGATGATAATGAAAAAAGGCTGGATACCATGCTGGATGATCTGACATCCATGATCCACAATGAAACTAATTACAACAGTGTATTCCACGGCGGTCTTTACATATTCGAACCGGGCGAAACCGATATACCGCAGGCACTTGACATGGCTAATTACGCCAAATCCACTCTTGTCGATTCTCTTATAACCGAGTATTCCTATTACGATTCCACGCTGCGCAGCATGATAATAAATGAAAGAGAAATGGAAAATTCCATGCAGAACGCTTTGGAAACAGGCCAGTTCAAGTTATATCTGCAGGGCCAGATCAATATAAAAACCGGCAAACTCATTGGAGCAGAAGGCCTTGTCAGGTGGGAACATCCTGAAAGAGGGCTCCTCCTTCCGTCCGAATTTGTACCGTTCTTCGAGAAGACCGGATTTATCGTCGAAGTTGACTACTATATTTTCGAAGAGGCCTGCAAATTTATCAGAAATGCCATAGACAGCGGCCGGACTCCTGTCCGCATATCAACGAATTTCTCACGCCTTCATCTAAACAATCCGGACTTCACTGCCAACCTCACAGCCATTGCAGAGAAGTATGATGTACCTAAAGATCTCCTTGAACTGGAGCTTACTGAAACCATCGCTGTTGAAGATATGCTGATCCTGAAAACCACATGCGACAAAATCAGAGCTGCCGGATTCAGGATAGCCATCGACGATTTCGGCTCAGGGTATTCTTCGATAAACCTGCTGCAGAACATCAATATCGACATGCTCAAACTAGACCGCAGTTTTATACTCAGCGGCCTGGCCGGAAGCCGTGAGGAACTGATCATGAGCAATGTGATAAGGACCGCCCAGTAGATCGGCGTTCAGGTCATTGCAGAAGGAATCGATTCTCAAAGCATGGAGGATCTTATCCTGAAAGCCAAATGCCCTCTGGCCCAGGGGTTCAAATATTACCGTCCCGCACCCGCAGATGATTTTATGAATGAACTGCAAACTCAATAAATTTTTCCACCGCCCATGACAAAGGCTCACCTCTGCGCATCATAATGCCCAGTTCTCTTTTGCATCCCTTCCTCAGCGGCAGGATTTTTATGTCATATGGATTTCTCTGAAGAACATATTCCGGAAGAATGCTGACTCCCAGTCGGTTTTCCACCATTGACATTATTGTATAATCTTCTTTTACCATGAAAGCAATCTCCGGATCGAATCCGCTATCTGCAAACATTTTCTGCAGCATCATATCGTAGTCGCTCTCCGGCATTATCAGCTGCCGATTTTTAAGGTCTTTGACATTGATCGTTTTTCTTTTTGCCAGCGGATGATCCGGCGGTACCAGTACAACCATTTTATCCTCAAACAATTTTATGAAATCGAAGTCTTTATCGTGGAGATCCATTATGAACAAAACATCTACAGTTCCATCCTTCAGCCACCCCCGGAGCAGCTGTGAATCTCCCTGGCGCAGTTCGAAATTCACATTGGGATATTTTTCTCTGAAACGACTGAGCCTCTGAGGCAGCCAGTGGCATGACATACTAGTGTATGCACCTATGCGTATCACTCCTGTCTGGAGCTTCTGTATCTCAGAAGTCCTGTCGATCAGCTGCCTTTCTCCTGTAACGATCTCTCTGATCGCCGGCAGCAGATACTCTCCGTCTTTTGTCAGTTCGATCGTTCTGTTTTTTCTGTTGAATATCCTTACGCCCAGTTCTTCTTCCAAATGTTTTACAGCCTGGCTGACAGCCGACTGAGTATAGTTATAGTACTCGGCGGTGCGGGTTATGCTGCCTGTCTCGATCACCTTCAGCAGCATTTCATATCTTGATCCATTCATTAGATTTGCTAATACCCCTCTTTAAATATTATAGTTTTACTAATCTTTGTTCTCATTGTATAGTAAAGGTGAAAATAAGGCAAGCGAAACAATATCCGAGGAGGGCGCAATGAAAAACATCCGGGCTTATATATATCCAACAATAACTTTTATGCTGTGGGGCAGCCTTTATGTTATTTCAAAACCCGCCATGGAGCATGTTCCCCCTGTCACTCTGCTGTTCCTCAGATATCTTTTGGCATCTGTGATTTTGTTCTTCATCGTGAAAAACAGATTCCATAAATTGCCGAAAGTAAAAAAAGAACATCGAATGCTCTTTCTTGTTGTCGGCTTTTTGGGATACGGTCTGGCCATAGCTTTCCAGCAGATCGGCAACGACATGCTGGATGCCTCTATGGCTGCGCTGATAAATTCCATGAATCCGGTATTCATTTTTGTCATGGCGTTCCTGATCCTGAAAGAAAAGATAACCGGCCCAAAGATCATAGGAGTGCTGATGTCTATCGGCGGAGTCTATATTATTCTCGGCGCATCGAGCGGCGACGTAAACGCCGCAGGCCTTCTGATATCACTGGGATCCGTCTTTTTCTGGTCCCTCAGTTCAATACTGGTCCGCAGCATTTCAGCGCACTATGATCCTGTAGTCATTACTTTTTACGGAATCGCCCTTTCACTGATACTGCTGGCTCCTTCCAGCCTTATAGAAGTTCATTTCCGATCGTGTTCATTTACACCTTCGGTCATAATATCAATACTGTATCTGGCCATATTTGCAACTGCCCTTGCCCACGTTCTGTGGAACAAGGGCCTGCAGATGGCCTCCGCCGGCACCTGTTCTCTGTTTTATCCTGTGCAGCCGCTGACCTCATCGATCCTCGGGATCGTTGTGCTCCATGAAGCCATGTCTGTATCTTTCATCGCCGGTGCAGTCATCATCTCAGCAGGAATAATCATTTCCCTGTTAAAGCCGCCGTTCAAAGGCCGGCTGTCCGAATCATAAAGTTATATACCTTTACGGCGTCCCTTTTTTGCCTGTTATGTGTTCTGTGTCGATAACAAAAGCCATTACTTCATCCCAGGATTCCCGGATGTATTTTTTTCCGCTTTTTTCGAACCCCTTCGAATATCTGTCAATGATCATTTCCATGATCTGTTGTTTTTCATCCTTGTCTTCAACGATCCTCGCTTTTCCAAATGCGATCGCACTGCGATACAAACAATTGAACGCCTGCGGTACTATTTCAGCCTTCTCGACTACGCAGAACGAAACCTTTTTGTTCCTCCTTATTGCATCCACTTTCTGTCCTTCCGTCGCCCCGTGAAAATAGATCCTGCCGTCATTATACACGTAATTGACAGGTGAAGCGTAGGCATAACCGTTGTCTCCGTCCAGCGCCAGCACACCGTAGACGCCGTTTTCCAAGATTTCAAGAGCCTGCTCATGGGTCAGCTGATTGTTTTCCTTTAATCTCATTTCTCTGAACATAACTGTTCCTCCTCACATAATGTATTTCTTCTATTATACACCTGCCGGCGGCAGTGTTTAAGCAGTTTTTTCGCAGATGAGCTGCAGGCCGCAGCCATTGACTTTTAGCGCTCAAAAAGGTAAACTTGAAAGGCTGTGAGGCATATAATAAACAGAATATAAATTGTAAAGGAGAATTTGTTAAATGGATTATCGGGAAGTATATCAAAAAATGTATCAGGAGAAACTTACAACACCTGAAAAGGCTGTGAAAATCGTGAAATCGGGAGACTGGGTCGACTATACCTGGTGCGTGAATCACCCTGTCGCTTTGGACAAGGCTCTCGCTGCACGAAAGGATGAACTGACTGATGTCAAGGTCCGCGGCGGTGTAACTTCATGGATGCCGGAGATCTGCAAGGCCGATGATGCAGGCGATCATTTCACATGGCATTCGTGGCACTGCAGCGGTCTGGACAGAAAAATAATGAAGAAGGGCATGGGTTTCTTCGGACCTATGAGATACTCCGAACTTCCGCGTTTTTACCGTGAAAATCTGGACCCTGTGGATGTAGTAATGCTGCAGGTACCACCTATGGACAGATTTGGCAATTTCTCGTTTTCGCTGTCACCTTCGCACCTGGATGCGATCTGCTCGAAAGCAAAGCATATTATCGTTGAGGTCAACAAGAACCTGCCATGGGTATTTGGACTGAACGGAACGGAGATCAACATCAAAGATGTTGAAATGATCGTTGAAGGCGACAATCCTCCGATCCCTGAAATGGGCAGCATCGCTGCTACAGATGTAGACCGCAAGGTCGCTGAACTGATCGTTCCTGAAATACCAAACGGCGCATGTCTGCAGCTGGGCATCGGCGGTATGCCGAACACTGTAGGCGCTATGATAGCCGACTCCGATCTTAAGGATCTTGGCGTCCACACTGAAATGTATGTAGATGCATTTGTAGACATAGCCAATGCCGGCAAGATAAACGGCAAGAACAAGAACCTGGACAAGGGGCGCCAGGTATTCGCTTTCGCCTGCGGTACCAACAAACTTTATGACTACGTAAACAACAACCCGGATGTTATGGGCGCACCTGTAGACTATACAAACGACGTGCATGTGATATCCTCTCTGGACAAATTCATATCCATCAATAATGCAGTTGATATGGACCTGTTCGGGCAGGTAAATGCAGAATCTGCAGGGATCAAACACATTTCCGGCACAGGCGGACAGCTGGACTTCGTAATGGGTGCATACCTTTCAGAAGGCGGGAAGAGCTTTATCTGCATGTCTTCATCTATGATGGGCAAGGACGGCAAACTAAAGAGCAGGATCGTGCCTACCCTTACAAACGGTTCGATATGTACAGACCCGAGGAGCGCAGTCCAGTACATCGTTACAGAATACGGCATGGTAAATCTCAAGGGAATGAGTACCTGGGAAAGAGCGGAAGCTCTCATATCCATCGCTCATCCTGAATTCAGAGATGAGCTGATCGGCAATGCTGAAGAAATCGGCATCTGGAGAAAATCAAACAAGAGATAGCATATACTTTCACGATACAGAAAAGACCTGCCGCAAAGCAGGTCTTTTTCATGCAGTTATTATTAGCCTATGCGTTCAAATACAAGATTGCATACAGTACGTTCACCGCCTCCGAATCCGGCCGATGCTGCAGTGGACTGTGCAAAAGTATGCAGACGATATCCTTCCGAATACTGCTGGTTGCAGAGGTCTTCTATCTCTGTGAAGTTCTTGGACCCCTTCCCCACAAACTTTTCTCTCAATACTACCTGCATTACGCGATACTGTCCTGTCCCATTGTTGACCTTGCCTTCTTCATCATTAAATGAATCCATAAATCCCATAACATCCATCCTTTCGGTTCATTGAAATAACTCTTTTTTCAATTGTAATTATATGTTAGCACACATCTCTTTGTAATGAAAGCAAATTAAATATGTCCTTTTTATTTGCTGAAATGGGAAAAAACCTCATGCACCATTTTCAAAGCGGCCCATGCCGTGATATCATTTACATCAAGAGGCGGAGCGACTTCAACGATATCCATCGCTTTTACCGGGACATTCTTTATTACATCCTTGAATATGTCTATCAGCTGCATGCTGGTCAGGCCACCGCTTGAAGGTGTTCCCGTACCCGGCGCATAAGCCGGATCTAGCACATCTATATCCAGGGTCAGATATACTGCATCATAATCTCTGTAATGTTCAGCCAGTTCTTTTGCAACTGATTCTGCCCCTCTGTGATCCACATCGACTGCCCGGATCGTTGTGATCCCGGGATTGTCAGCGATTTTCTGCAGTTCGTCCTCTTCAGCGACCCTTACTCCCACAAAAGTCAGATCCTTCCCGCCGATCACGTCATCCAGGGCCCGCGCTTCCGTACATGCATGGGACCATTTGTGTCCGTCATATTCATCGCACAGGTCATAATGAGCGTCAAAATGGATGATCCCTATTCTGCAGTTTTTGTTTCTCTCTCTTTGATATTTTCCGAAAGCCCTGTGCAAAGGGATCGTTACGGAATGATCTCCGCCGATGAACAGACAAAAGTTATCTGTTTTCATCAGGCCGTACGCCCTCTCCTCGACCTTGCTGAAATATCGCTCCCAGTTCAGATCAGCGTGGATATCTCCTGAGTCATATATCAGACCTTCCTTTATCACCCTGAAATCATCTGTTGTATCAGACATATCCACTGACAGTTCACGAAGTCGTTCCGGGGCTTTGGATGCTCCTTTGTTCAGACTGACTGCATTGTCAAAAGGCACTCCCATAATAATGACTTTTGCATCTTCTTTCGCATCTGCTGACCATCTGAGCCATGATGCCTCTTTGAAATTTGAATATTCTAACATTTTTACCTCCAAAAAAGTGCCGGACCCACATCGTATCTTCAAAAAGGCCTAGCGATACGACATTCCAACACTCAAATCTTCTACCCGGCGATAGAAAAATCTTTTTTGTTCTGTATATTATATTACACCGGGGTCATTCGGTCAAGATGAATCGCCCCACAAAAACACCCCCGATTCCAAGGGTTGGAATTCGGGGGTTTTCCACACGAATGTGATTCGAGCCTGTCTATCTCTTTGAGAACTGACTTGCTCTTCTGGCCTTTTTCAAGCCGTATTTCTTTCTTTCCTTCATTCGAGGATCTCTCGTAAGGAATCCTGCGGCCTTCAAAGGTGCTCTGTAAGCATCTTCGTCTACCTGGCACAGTGCTCTTGAGATACCATGTCTCAGTGCGCCTGCCTGTCCGGTGTATCCGCCGCCGTGTACGGTTGCGATAACATCGAATTTTCCTTCGCATCCTGCGATTTCAAAAGGTCTTTTTACTTCTCTCTTTACGATTTCCAATGCAAGATAATCGTCCAGAGGTTTCTTATTGACAGTGATGTCGCCTTTGCCAGGGATCAACCTTACTCTGGCAACGGATGACTTTCTTCTGCCTGTTCCGTAATACTGTGTTTTTGCCATTTCTCAGCCCTCCCTAAACTTCTAAAGTTTCCGGTTTCTGAGCGGCGTGTTCGTGCTCAGGCCCTGCGTAAACTTTTAACTTCTTGAACATCTGTCTTCCCAGCTTGCCTTTCGGCATCATGCCTTTTACTGCATGTCTTACTACTTCAGTAGGATGCTTTTCCATCATCTGTTCAAAAGTCATCTCTCTGAGTCCGCCCGGATAACCTGTATGTCTGGCGTAGATCTTGTCGCTTCTCTTCTTGCCTGTTACTTCTACCTTCTCTGCATTGATGATGATGACATAGTCGCCGCAGTCAACATGCGGAGTGTAGATCGTTTTGTTCTTGCCTCTGAGGAGTGCCGCTGCTGTGCTGGCCATACGTCCGAGAGTCTTGCCCTCAGCATCGATGACGTACCACTTGTGCTCTACCTCATGAGGTTTTGCGATAAATGATTTCATTTTTCGTGTTCCTTTCCGCCTACTGGGATCTTTCGATCTTGTTCGGTTCTGCCTACTGGGATTGTGAGATAATCTGTTTCGGCACTACTATAACTTGCTATAGCTCGCATTTCACGGAGAGATCTCCTAAAACGCGATACTTGAACATTATACGCATTAATTCCTTAAAAGTCAACGATTATTCGCCTTTTGGACCTGCTTCGACGATATTCCATAGTTTTGCAGCAAAATAATATCGCTGATCTTTGATCCCCTTGCAGTTGAACGCAAGCGGGAATTTTTTTATTGATTTTTCTTTCTTTTTCTGTTGTCGAATGCTCTGGAATATGGTATAATATAATCAGAACACCC
>JAYFPY010000010.1:0-156008 GCA_034927505.1 Eubacteriaceae bacterium | reverse complement strand
CAGCACAACCTTCCATGGATAAATCGTGGACAGCTGTGCGGCTCGTTGAAGACGATAAAATCGTTCAGGGGTATCTGATCAAAGAAAACTTATCAAAAAAGGTGTTTGCTCTTTTCCCACTGTAACTTGACACAATCCTTTTTTTCTATTATTGTGGTTTGTAACATTTCATTATGCTATAATGACGATGTAGGAGAAAGCAAATGAGAAAAATAAACACCATTGAAATCAGCAGAGCAGTTTCCGAGCTGGCTCAGAAAACCAACTACGGGCTGACCGATGATGTTTGCAGCAGGATCGAACGATGCAAAAGGGACGAGACGGACGCAAGAGCAAAGGACATCCTGACGCAGATAGAAAAAAATATAGACATCGCAGGAGAAGAGCGTATACCATTATGTCAGGATACGGGACTCGCCTGTGTTTTTTTGGAGATAGGACAGGAAGTGTATCTGGAAGGGGAAGACCTGTATGATGCAGTGAACGAAGGAGTTCGAAGGGGATACAAAGACGGATTTCTCAGAAAGTCGGTGGTCGAAGATCCTCTCCGCAGAAAGAATACGGGCGACAATACGCCGGCAAATATTCATGTAGATATCGTTCCCGGAGATCGGGTCAAGATCCTGTTCGCACCCAAGGGATTCGGTTCTGAAAACATGAGCCGGATAAAAATGTTCGCGCCTTCGGCAGGCGAAGAAGGCTTTAAAGATTTCGTAGTGGAGACGGTGAAAATAGCAGGAGGGAATCCATGTCCGCCCATGGTGGTGGGAGTCGGCATCGGAGGCACTTTCGACAAGGTGGCTTTCATGGCGAAAAAGGCCCTGACTCTAGATATGGATCAGAGCAATCCGGATCCATTCTATGCGCGGATAGAAGATGAGCTCCTTGAGAGGATCAACCAGCTGGATATAGGGCCTCAGGGATTCGGCGGCAGGACCACCGCCTTAGCGGTAAAAATAATCCAGGCGCCGACCCACATTGCCGGGATGCCGGTGGCGGTAAACATAAACTGTCATGTATCAAGACACGGAGAAATAATAATATGAGCAATATAAAACTGGAAGAACCTTTTACTAAAGAAAAAATGAAAGAGTTGAAGGCCGGAGACAGTGTGCTGATCTCAGGCACAGTATATACGGCGAGGGACGCCGCACATAAGAGGATGGTGGAAGCTCTGGCGGCGGGAGAGGATATCCCGGTGCCCATCGAAAACGCCATCATATACTATGTAGGCCCTACGCCGGCAAGAGATGGAAGGCCTATTGGTTCGGCCGGTCCGACCACCAGCTACAGGATGGATGCTTATGCGCCCGCACTGTTGGATCTGGGACAGACGGGAATGATCGGCAAAGGGCCCAGAGACCAGACGGTGGTAGATTCCATGAAGAAAAACGGAGCAGTGTATTTTGCGGCCATAGGCGGCGCAGGGGCATTGATCAGCAAGAGCATAGTCAGCGCCGAGGTCATAGCTTATGACGATCTGGGAGCCGAAGCGGTGAGAAAACTGACAGTAAAAGACATGCCGGTGATAGTAGCCACCGACAGCCGGGGATTCGATTTGTACGGGAAGGAGCAGAGATGATAGATCAGCAATTTTTGCAGTTGTTATCAAAAAAATATCCGAACAGAAAGGCGGCGACAGGTGAAATAATAAACCTGAGAGCCATCCTTGCATTGCCGAAGGGGACGGAATATTTCCTGAGCGATCTTCACGGCGAGCACGATGCGTTTGTCCACATGCTGAAGAGCGCCAGCGGAGTCATCAAGTCAAAGATAGACGAGATCTTCGATGATGAGATGGATGCAAAAGAGAGAGAACAGCTGGCTTCTCTCATATACAACACCGAAGCCGAACTGAAGAGGCGAAAAAAAGAAGAAGAAAACTACGATCAGTGGTGCTACAAAACGATATACAGACTGATACAGGTCTGCAAATCCGTTTCAACCAAATACACCAGATCGAAGGTGCGTAAACAGCTTCCCGAGTACTGGGGATACAGTATGGACGAGCTGCTCCACGCCGACGATGAAGCGAACAGGGCCCACTACTACGGCGAGATAATCACTTCGATAATAGAAAGTGGAATGGCGGAAGATTTCATGACTGAAATGTCAGAAGCGATCAGCAATCTTGCCGTCGATGAGCTTCACATAATCGGAGACATATGGGACAGAGGAGCGCACCCGGATGAAATAATGGATTATCTGATGGAATATCATAATGTGGATTTTCAGTGGGGCAATCATGACATCGTATGGATGGGCGCGGCCACCGGCAGCTGGCCGTGCATAACCAATATACTGCGCATGAACATCAGCTACAATAATTTCGACATGCTGGAAATAGGCTACGGAATAAATCTCCGCGCCCTTTCTTCCTTTGCGCAGGAAGTCTACGGCGACGATCCGTGCGAATACTTCAAGCCAAAGATCCTGGAGACCAGCAAGTTCGATCCGGTATCGGAAAGCCTGGCGGCAAAGATGCACAAGGCGATCGCTATATGCCAGTTCAAAGTGGAAGGACAGAGGATAATGGCTCATCCGGAGTACGGCCTTGAGAACCGTCTCCTTTTAGACAAGATAGACTACGACAGGGGGACTATAGTAATAAAAGGGAAAGAATACGAGCTTCGCGACAAGAACTTTCCTACCATCGACCCGTCGGCGCCGTATGAACTGACCGACGGCGAGCTGCATCTTCTGAGGGCACTGGAAGCCAGCGTGCTCCGCAGCAGGGACCTGCAGGAACACATCAGATTCATGTTCAGTCACGGCGCTCTTTACAAAGTACAGAACAACAACTTGTTTTTCCACGGATGCATTCCGATGGATGAGCAGGGGGATTTTGTAGACTGTACAGTGAATGGCAACACCAGCAAAGGAAAGGCGTACATGGACTATCTGGACGACCAGATCAGAAAATCATTCTTCAATCCGGAGGATTCCGAGGAGATCGGACATTCCGGAGACCTGATGTGGTACCTGTGGCTGGGCAGCAAATCTCCACTGTTCGGAAAGGATCAGATGACAACTTTTGAGAGACTGTTCATCGCCGACAAAGCTACCCACAAAGAACATACGGTGCCCTATTACAAACTGATAAATGAAAGAAAGCACTGTGAGACCATCCTGAGGGAATTCGGCATCGACCCGAAAGTCGGACATATCCTCAACGGGCATGTGCCGGTAAAGATTAAGGATGGAGAAAGCCCGGTCAAAGGCGGGGGAAAGCTGATAGTCATCGACGGCGGGATATCCAAAGCTTATCAGAAGACGACGGGGATCGCCGGCTATACCTTCATATACAATTCCCGGTTCATGGCCCTGGCAGAGCACAAGCCTTACCAGCCGCTGAAGAAAGACGGGACACAGGTGTTCAATGCGCCGACCATAAGGACCGTTGAAGTCCTTCCAAAAAGGCTGATGGTAAAGGACACAGATCAGGCAAAGGACCTGAACCAGCAGATAAAGGAACTGCGTGCTTTGGTTGTCGCATATAAACAGGGACAGATCAAAGAAGAATATTGACTCTAAATCAAAGCGGATAAATTGTAGAAAAAAATAAAAAATACTTGAAGTTTTCAACTAATCATGCTATCATGCAAGTAATGGGGGTAGTTGAATAGGATGGACACGAAAGAGTAGATTTTCGCCTCTCATTTGAGGGGCTTTTTGTTTTTTTCAGGGTAAAGATAGGGAAGGAGAAAAGATGTTTAGAAATGAGAAGAAAAAATCATCGGCAAGACTGGGACTGCTGGCATTTACATTTGTGCTGACGGTCTCTATGCTGTTCAGTACGGGCGGCATGGCTCTTGCTGCAGATCAGGACGGAGGGCAGCAGAGCGCATCGTCCCAGACGGAGAAGGCTCAGACGAGCGACAGCTCGGCGAGCGCAGACAGCAGCAGCGCACAGAAAAGCGAAAAGGCAGCTACTGTGAAGAAAGGGGCCACGACGAAGGGCATTTCAGAGGAAGTAGATACATTCGCTGAACTGCAGACAGCAGTGACATATGCCAATTATGGGACGACGGATACGATCGTCATTGCAAAGGATATCACTGTTACAGCCACGCTGGAATTTACTGCAGGGACAGTGACTGTCAAAGGAAAGACCGGGAGTGAGAAACTGATCAATAGCAGTACTAATCCTGTGACAATGATGAGTATCACAGGCACTGCGAATGTTACTTTCAAAGATATTACCGTGGATGGTAACCATCAGGCGAAGTCACTTATTTTTACTAGCGGTTCAGCGATAATTGACATCGGAGATGGCGCGACATTTGAAAATTCAGGATCTGCTGGGAAACCTGACTCCGGTACAGCGGCTGATGCTGGAATACAGTCAGAATACACCAACAACAACATACATATTACTGTCAGCAAAGGCGGTGAAGTAAAAAATAATTATGGCGAGTATTCCGGAGGGATATTGCTGATCGGTGATAATGCAAGACTTGATGTATACGGAAAGATAACAGGAAACGTAGACAACGGCTCACAACAAAACGGCGGCGGCATAATGACATGGAACTCTACAGTTGTTCTTCATGACGACTGTGTAATTTCCGGAAATAAAGCCAATTTTTCTGGAGATTCAGGCTCCGGCGGCGGCATCAACGTTTCATATACAAGCAATTATGGATCCAAGCCCGGCAAACTGATCATGTACGGAGGTACTATAAAAGACAATGAAGCTGACTGTGAGGCCAACGGGGAGACTAAACCTTTTGCTAAAGATGCAGGCGGCGGCGTTGCTGTATGCAGAGGAGTCTTTGTTATGTACGGCGGTACTATAACCGGCAACAAAGCTTCATTCGGCGGCGGTGTTAGTGTGAACAACGAGGGATCGGCGCATGATTTCGCAGGCTATTTCATCGGCATCGGCGGTAACATTTCTGGTAACACCGCCTGGGCAAAAGAAACGATACTGAAAGACAAAGCCAGCGGGTCTGCATCAGGAGCTACAGGCAAGGAAGAAACTGTCCCCATCCATTCACAGGGGCCGGATCTTTCGGCACAGGCCTGGGGAAAAGTTTCCATTACATCAGGATTGAAGATCGGAACTGCCGGAAAACAGATCACGGCTTTGCCGTTCAAGGCAGATATAAATGTCGAGGCTAAAAGTTATCCCGGCGGTACAGCGCTGGAGCTGAGAAATGTCCATGAAAAATATGTTGCGAGAGATGATACTTATGATTCGGATAACAAAGTGTACAATGCAAAAGCTCTCGAAGAAGAAAAAGATCTTCGGACAGCATATGATTCGCTGAAGACCACTACTTTGAAGGACTACTATCAGATCGGGTTCCATTCCACTGATAAGGTGGACTATAGAGTGGGCAGAGAAACAAGATTCTTCATGGCTCTGACAGATGCAAACAATTTTGTGACAGACAAAAATGACGAAACCAAAATCATATCTTATATGAACGAATGCAACAATGCGATCACCGGGCATAATACAACAAACTGTCTGCCGAAATCATCCAGCCAGGGACCGGTAACGATCAAGATAGACTATCCGGATTATACAGCGGCATCGACTCATGATTACAAAGTGCTCTATATACCGTATGATAAAGTTTACGGAACTGCAAAAGAGGCACAGGTATTGACGCCGACGGAAAAATCGGACGGACTGTACCTGACATATAACGGCAGTGACGGCAACCCTGCCACAGGGACAGGCGAGCTTTACGGAGTATTTGAAATAGAGAAAAAGCCAAAACCGGCAACAGTAAAGTTTGATGCAAACGGCGGATCAGGGACCATGTCCAACCAGACGATCACTTCGGTTCTTGATGCAGATAATACTGCAATAGATGCTAATAAAGTCACCGGAACAGCACTGAACAAAAACACATTCACAGCACCGGGCAAGTATTATAAATTCTCCGGCTGGAGTACGAAGCCTTACGGGCTCGACGGGATAACAACGACTCCGGGCACAGGAAAAGATTATGCAGATCAGGAAGTGATCAGACCAAATGCAGGCGATGCCATAACGCTGTATGCTAAATGGGAAGCCATAGCGACGCCTTTGGGGGATCCTGCCAAAGTGACATTCTACGGGAATTACACAGGATCATCACCGGCCAGTTATGACCAGTCCGTACCTGCAGGTGAATCTACTGCATTGATGGCAAATCAGTATGCAAGGAGCGGATACACCATCACCGGATGGAACACCAAAGCAGACGGTACAGGAACCAAGTATTCGCTGGGACAGGCTGTAAAGCTTGGAGCCAAACAGCAGCTAGATCTTTATGCAGTATGGCAGAAGGATCTGACGCCGGCGTATGTACTGCTCCCGAGAGCGATCGCCAAAGGAAAGACCAAACAGGTAGTTACCTGGACGAAGGTGGGAGATGCCGACGGATACTACATTTACTTCGGACACTGCGCTCACAAGTACAAGAAGGTAAAGACCATCAAGGGGAACAGTACTTTCAAGTGGACCAAGGGTAAACTGAAGAAAGGCAAAAAGTACAAGTATTATGTAGCGGCTTACAAAGTTATAAACGGCAAGAAAAAGATCATCAAGAGAAGTGTAACTGTACATTCTATAGCCGGAAACAAGGTAAGGAAAATCACGAACACAAAAACCATAAAGGCATCGAGGAAAACCGCAACGATAGCAGTTGGCAAGACAGTCAAGATAAAGGCAACAGTCAAAGGAGTCAACAAAGGCAAGAAGGTAATGTCCAAAGACCATGCTCCAAAGGTAAGATACATCAGCGGAGACAAGAGAGTGGCATCAGTGAACAAGAAGGGCGTCATCACAGGCAAGAGGTTCGGTACAGTAAAGATATACGTACTGGCAGTGAACGGCGTGAGGACATACGTGAATGTCACAGTAAAATAGCCTGACAGCAATTATGCTATAAATCAATAAAGGGGAAAACGTGTGAAAACGCGTTTTCCTTTTTTTGGAATAAAAATCACATAAAATAAGGAGGAAATAAAATGATGAAGGAAATGAAAAAAGGGAAAGGACGAATCATTTTCGTGATGCTGCTGGTCGCGGCGATGCTGATCGGCATACCGGGATCAGGAATGACGGCGGATAATGCGAATGCGGCGACGGCTTACAAGGCGGATCCGGCAGAGCAGACTTTCGCACAGAACATGCAGAAACTGGATGCCGCAGCTCAGCAGTACACCGGAAAAATATCCGGGTCGTTCACGAGAGCCAACGGCAAACAGTGGCTGGCTTTCATGTATATCAGACAGTTCAACAGCGAGTACACAAGCAGCAAATGGGAGATCGCAGGCGGGAAAGTAGACAAAAAATTCGTGGCATATGTACAGGAGCAGGCCCCGGCGCTTCATGGGTATTTCAGTTCGACCACAGATGTGAACGGCATGGATGTAAGACACATGGCGGCAGCAGTGTCCGCAAGCATGCACAAGAACACAGGATCATACATCCTGGGTATGCGGGGCAGACAGTGGAACGACTTGTCCGGATGGGCAGGAGATCTGCAGACATTCCTGCTGTATACGAGAAACACTGTGGGCACGAGCGCATCTCAGTCGGCTTACTATAATGCAACTGTAAGCAACATGGGAAAAGCCGGGACTACATACGATATGGGCGATCTGAACGCTGACGCTGATGCTGCAAATCTGGCTGAAGCCGTAGCTTCGGGAAAGACGATCAGCCAAGCAGTTGAAGATTACTATATCAACGGCGGCGTGAATGAGAGATACACCAACTTTATCGGAAACAGGAACAGAGCCCAACTGGTATCTATGGCGAAGGAATATACGGCTGTAAAATACAAGACGCCTATATTCATCAAGAGAGTCTGGGACATCTATAAAAACGCAGGCGTCAAGAAAATCGACAGCAGAATGACCAACGGGATCGCAGAAGGTTATGCAGACTTTCTGATGAGTCTTGCAGCGGGTGAATAACATAGCAGGATAACGGGAAGGAGAAACAGTTATGAACAGGAAACAACATAATAAGATCGGCATATGGATACTGACAATTGCAGTCTCAGTCACCATGATGTTCGGTCCAGGAACAATGGCTGTTGCCGCGGATGCCGGCAGCGGGCAGGAGAGCGGCACATCGCAGGTCGAGAAGACTGAGAAAGCTGCGACGACAAAAGCCGGAACGGAAAGTGTAACTACATTCGATGAATTAAAGACGGCTGTAGAAAATGCCAATGCGGGGACCACTGCTGAAATAATAGTGGAGAATGATATCGCTATGACAGCCGAGCTGAAACTGGATACATCAGCGGCAAAAGTCACCATCAAAGGCAAGACCGGAAGCGAAACTTTGAAAAGAGGTTCGGCATTTACCAGCGGAAGCTTCTTTGATGTCACAAAAAAGGCAAATGTCACTTTTGAAAAATTGACATTGGACGGCAATCGGGCAAACAGTTCGATAGTAGAAGCTTACAACGAAGGCACAGTGCTGAACTTTAACAGCGGCTGTACTGTAAGGGGCGCAGGAGCAAGCAAGACATCAGGAGCCGTCTGTACGGTATATCTGGAAAGCGGTATGCACTGCTATGTCAACAGCGGCGCGCTGATCACCGACAACTTTTCTACTTACGGTGCGGTATATGTCAGAGATGCAGCGACAAGACTATATGTGAAGGGCTCGTTCACGAACAATACGAATACAGGCCAGTCACATAACGGCGGCGCCATCAGTTTGTACGACGGAACAACTATACTGTATGACGGATGTTTGTTTTCAGGCAATAAAGCTATGTACGGACCCAACGGCGGAGCAGGCGGAGCAATAAACATTTCAAATGTGGGGAGCAGCAGCCCGGGAAAGCTGATAATGTTCGGCGGGACTATCAAAGACAATGAGGCCGATGCTGAGACGACAGTGACAAAGATGTACGCCAAAGATGCAGGCGGCGGCGGCGTTGCGGTATGCCGAGGGATATTCGTGATGTACGGCGGCACAATAACAGGGAACAGAGCTTCCTACGGCGGCGGAGTCAGCGTCAACAACGAAGGGTCTGCAGGAGACCGTGGAGGTTACTTTATCGGGCTGGGCGGCACAGTCAGCGGCAATACAGCATGGGCGACCAGCACTCTGCTTGGAGACAAAAAGGATGTCCCTATCGTGAACAATTCACCGGACATATCCACTCAGTCATGGGGCAAAGCTATAATATCTTCGGCTGTAAAGCAGACCAGCGGATATAACAGAGTTGGGCTGCCGTTCAAGGCCGACATCAATGTCGATGTAACAGAAAAGCCGGCAGGGACCAATGTAGAGATAAGAAATGCTCATGAAAAATACGTGGCCAGGGGCAAGACCAATGAAGGCGATGCGCTGAATACAGCTTACAGTACATTGTCTCAGTCAGGCAAAGCACTGGAAGGATATTATCAGATAGGATTCCATTCCACAGACAAGAACAACTATCGTGTGGGAAGAGAAACCAGATGGTTCATGGGCACTGTTGATACCGGCAGTTTTGAAGGACTGTCGTCGCCGACGGATACAAATGTAGATTCTATAATAAAGAACATGAACGAGCTGACGGGGACAGGCGTAGATGAACACAACACAGCAAACTGCGCACCGTGGTCGAACAATACAGGCGACGTGACAGTACGGATCAACTATCCTGACTATACAAATGCAGGAACTCACGATTTCAAGATCCTGTATATACCTTATGACAAATCAGACGGTACAGCAGGGACGCCGCAGGTGCTGACGCCGACAGAAAAGACCGATGGACTGTATGTGACGGTAAAGGGCGGATGCAGAGGCGCTTTCGAAGTTGAAAAGAAAGCAAGACCGGCAACTATAAAGTTCGAGGCCAACGGCGGATACGGCACTATGACAGACCAGACAGTCAACAATGTAATAGACTATGACAATACGAAGGTGGATCCGAATACGGTTCCGGGTACAAAGATCAAAACGAACACTCTGACACCGCCCAGCTCGGATTATGTATTTGCAGGCTGGAGCACCACTCCGTACAGCCAGGGCAGCTCGAAAGACTATAATGATGGGGATATGATCAGACCGAATGCAGGCGAAAACATAACGCTTTATGCTGTATGGGAAGCCAAGGCTACGCCTATGGGAGACCCGGCGACTGTGACATTCCACAGTAACTTCAGCGGGTCTGCTGTCACCAGTTATACTCAGTCGATCCCTGCAGGAGTATCTACTGCACTGAGAGGCAATCTGTTCTCAAGGAGCGGATACACCATCACCGGCTGGAATACTAAGGCAGATGGCACAGGTACTAAATACTCACTGGGACAGGCTGTGAAACTTGGAAATAAGCAGCAGCTGGATCTGTATGCAGTATGGCAGGCTGATCTGTCGCCTGCATATATACTGCTTCCGAAAGCAATCGCCAAAGGAAAGACCAAGCAGGTAGTTACCTGGACGAAAGTAGGCAATGCCGACGGATACTATATCTACTTCGGACACTGCGCTCACAAGTACAAGAAGGTAAAGACCATCAAGGGAAACAAGACTTTCAAGTGGACCAAAGGCAAATTGAAGAAAGGCAAAAAATACAAGTACTATGTAGCGGCTTACAAAGTTATAAACGGCAAGAAAAAGATAATCAAGAGAAGCATTACCGTACATTCCATAGCCGGAAACAAGGTGAAAAAGCTTACTAATACTAAGAGCATAAAGGCTTCAAGAAAAACGGCAACAGTAGCAGTTGGCAAGACAGTTAAGATAAAGGCAAAAGTTAAAGGAGTCAACAAAGGCAAGATAATAATGTCCAAGGATCATGCTGCAAAGGTAAGATACATCAGCGGAGACAAGAGAGTGGCAACAGTGAGCAAGAAGGGAGTCATCAAAGGCAAGAGATTCGGTACAGTAAAAATATACGTACTGGCAGTCAATGGCGTAAGGACATATGTGAAGGTTACAGTTAAATAAAATTAAAATGATCAAAGGCCCGCGGAAGCACTGATTTTCGCGGGTTTTGTATGGGGACTGACAAGACACAGGATGATGTAATCATACTGGCAGATGCTTACGATACAACTGATCACGAGTGCGATGGATATGTGGTCAAGGGATTTGAAAGACTGGTATACGGCTGGAATGCATCATTTGAAAAAGACGGACAGGGGACTGACCAGAATGATTTCATAATAGCTTTCCCAAGGTCTTATGATCATAACACAGTGGATGCAGCAGCAGAATTCGGGCTGTGATCCGGAACGTTAATTTCAGAGATTCACTTTACAAACAAGGTGAAAATAATGTATAATCAATGGCGATGCGGCTCCTTGCCGTATCGCTGTTGATATCTGGGGCACTAGCTCAGCTGGATAGAGTAACGCACTACGAATGCGCAGGTCGGGGGTTCGAATCCCTCGTGCCTCACCAGATCAATGCCTGTAGCCATTGCAATGACAATGATGCAGGCATTTTACTTGTCTGATTTTACTACTGCAAAATACTGTATAATACCATGTAATACTGCTTACTTCTCTGCAAAAGTGGTTAATAAGTGGTTAATTTTTGGGGCATGGAAGAAAACTGAGAGCGAATCAAAAAGCAAGAAAGATAATACAAAACTCTTTTTGCAAGATACCGGATATCACGCAGGAGATCTCGGAAAGGCTGAGGGCCTGTGGAACATGCTCAGCTCTGACAGATCCACAGGGCATTTCAGTACAGGAACATATTTCGCAGGGAATGAAGATAAGATAAGCGATGGAAACTATGGCGAGAGAGCAAAGGAGACTGGGGAAACTCATCAACCGGCGAAAAAGCAGCAAGTGATGAGTTTTCGGCTGCCGGCATCAGGCTGAAACAAGGCAGAATCGAACAAAACCGGTGTAAAAAACTCATCAACCGGCGAAAAAATAGCAAGTGATGAGTTTCCGGCGGCCAGCGGAGGGCCAGATCGGCGAGAAAACGAGCAGAAAAACTCATCAACCGGCAAAAAAGCAGCAAGTGATGAGTTTCCGGCTGCCGGCATCAGGCTGAAACAAGGCAGAATCGAACAAAACCGGTGTAAAAAACTCATCAACCGGGAAAAAATAGCAAGTGATGAGTTTCAAACGGGCCGATGGAGGAATCAAACGGTTCGATGGAGGAATCGACATATCAAGCGGCGGAGCAGACACACCAGACAGTAAAATCGACACAGGAAACAGCGCTGCCATAGTGCACAGACAAGTAGGATATATAAAGTAAAAAACCTTGACACTATCCGGTCGGCATGATATATTATATAGCGGTGACAAGGGAAAATGCTTGACACCGGAGGGAAAAATGATAGATGAGTCGACCCGATACAGTATGCTGCTGGATTATTACGGCGGGCTGCTGACAGAAAAACAACAGGAAGTGACCAGGTTGTATCACGATGAAAATATGTCTTTGTCCGAGATCGGCGAGGAATTCGGGATCAGCAGGCAGGGCGTACACGACACTCTGAAAAAAGCAGAGGCGGCCCTCAATGGATATGAAGAGAAACTTTCCCTGACCAGGATACTGGAAGAACGGGAGCAGGCGATAAAAAAAATAGACGGAATGATAGACGAGTTAATGGAAGAAAACGTTGGAAATAACGGGCTGAAAAGGAAGATGACCGAGATAAAACGCATTATTGACAACCTGGAAGAATAGAGAAAAGAATAGGAGTTCCAATGGCATTTGAAGGATTGTCCGAAAAACTGCAGGGAGTTTTCAAAAACCTGAAGGGACAGGGCTCACTGACAGAAACAGATATCGATGCGGCCATGCGCGAAGTAAAACTGGCTTTGCTGGAAGCAGACGTAAACTTCAAAGTAGTGAAGGAGTTCGTTGCCGAGGTAAAAGAGAAATCTTTGGGTGAAGATGTACTGAAATCACTGACGCCGGGGCAGCAGGTAATAAAAATAGTAAATAACGAGCTTACAGCACTGATGGGCGGCACGGAGAGCAAAATAACATACTCTTCCAGCGGTTTCACGGTCCTCCTCATGGTGGGCCTGCAGGGTACAGGTAAAACTACCACCTGCGGCAAGCTGGCGGCTTATCTGAAGAAAAACGGCAAGAAACCTATGCTGTGCGCATGTGACATATACAGGCCGGCTGCAATAGATCAGCTGGAAGTAGTGGGAAAATCTGTGGACACGCCGGTATTCACTATGAGAGACAGCAAAGAGCCGGAAAAAATTGCACTGGCTGCGATGAAAGAGGCTCAGGTCAAAGGATATAATGTCCTGATCGTCGATACGGCAGGGCGACTGCAGATAGATGAAGACCTTATGGAGGAACTGGCCCGCATCAAGGGCAAAATAAAGCCACATGAAATACTGCTGGTAGTCGACGCACTGACAGGTCAGGACGCCGTGAATGCCGCAGAAGGATTCAACAATAAACTGGGCATAGACGGCATCATCATGACTAAACTGGACGGTGATTCCAGAGGCGGTGCAGCACTGTCAGCCAGAAAAGTAACGGGGAAACCGATAAAGTTCATAGGTATGGGCGAAAAGATGGATGCGCTTGAACCTTTCCATCCGGACAGAATGGCCGGCAGGATACTGGGAATGGGCGACATGATGAGCCTTATAGAACAGGCTGAGGCACAGTTCGATGATGAACAGGCGGCAAAGCTGGAAAAAAAGATCAAAAAGAATCAGTTCACTCTGGAGGATTTCCTGGATCAGATGGGACAGATCAAGAAAATGGGCGGTGTCGGAAAGATCCTGGGAATGATGCCGGGAATGAACACCAA
Organism: Eubacteriaceae bacterium; assembly: GCA_034927505.1. Lineage (GTDB taxonomy): Bacteria > Bacillota > Clostridia > Peptostreptococcales > Anaerovoracaceae > RUG100. The sequence continues at coordinate 142,299 of JAYFPY010000010.1, read as the reverse complement.
CGCCATGAAGGATGTGGACGTGGACAAATCCGAGAAAGAATTCGGACAGATGGAAGCCATAATACATTCGATGACAAAACAAGAAAGAAAAGAACCTTCTCTGCTCAACGCCAGCAGAAGAAAGAGGATATCCGCAGGATGCGGACAGCCGGTCAGCAAGATCAACAGCCTGGTCAAAAGATATGAAGAGGCCAGAAAGATGATGAGGCAGATGACGAAGCCGGGTGCAAAAATACCAAAAATGTTCAGATAGTATTAGATAATGTTAAATATAAAATAAATATAGAATCATGGAGGAAATAACAAATGGTTAAAATCAGACTTAAGAGAATGGGAGCTCACAAAAAGCCTTTTTACAGGATAGTAGTTGCTGATTCGAGAAGATCGAGAAACGGTAAATTCATTGAAGAGATCGGATACTTCAATCCGCTGACAGATCCGGACGAGATCAGGATCGATGCAGAAGCTGCACAGAAGTGGCTTTCAAACGGAGCACAGCCTACGGAAAGAGTAAGAAGCCTTTTCAAAAAAGAGGGAATCATTCAGTAAGAGAAAGCGGTGATGACTAATGACTGAATTAGTTGAAGTAATTGCAAAATCACTGGTGGACGATCCCGACGCAGTCGAGGTCACTGAAACAGTGGACAAGCAGACTACTGTCGTTCAGCTGAAAGTTGCCGGAGATGACATGGGGAAGGTCATCGGTAAACAGGGACGAATTGCCAAGGCATTGAGAACTGTAGTAAAGGCTGCCGCAACGAAGGCTAACAAAAAAGTAGTAGTTGAAATAGTACAATAACACATGAGGCACATATATTCGTATATGTGCCTTGTTGATATAACGGGTAAAAATGGAAAAAATAAAAACAGGTAAAATAGTAAACGCAGTTGGCCTTAAAGGAGAACTGAAACTGTACAATTATTCCAGGCCGGACAGATATGAAGACCTGGACCAGATCCTGATCGGGGATCGGCTTTACTGTATAGAAAATGTCAGATACCAGAAGGACATGGTGATCCTGAAAGTCGAAGGGGTCGATGACAGAAATGCCGCAGAAGCCGTCAAAGGCAAAGACGTATACATCAGTGAAGAAGATCTGGATGAACTTTCCGAGGGAGAGTACTACATCAAAGACATAATCGGATTCGATGTTATGAATGAAGCCGGCAGCGTGCTGGGAAAGCTGGACGACATAATCCAGGGCACAGCTCAGGAGCTGTTTTGTATAAAGCCGGGAAAAGGCAAAATGATATATCTCCCGGTGGTGGATGAATTTATAAGAGGCGTGGACACAGATAAAAAAGAAATAAAGGTACAGCTTCCGGAGGGGCTTCTGGAAATATGATAATAGATATTCTGACACTCTTTCCCGAAATGTTCACGGCCGTAAAGAGCAGCATGCTGGGGAAAGCAGAAGAAAAAGGAATACTGGAAATACGACTTACAGATATCCGCGACTATACGCTGGACAAACATAAAAAAACCGATGAAACGCCCTTTGGCGGCGGAGCCGGCATGGTAATGACATGCGATCCCATATTCCGCGCGCTGGAACACGTGGATGCGGAGAAAAAGAAGATCGTATATATGTCGCCCAAGGGGAATATCCCGGACCGCGAAAAGCTGCAGCAGCTTTCCCGGGAGGACGAACTGGTCATACTGTGCGGCCACTACGAAGGAATAGACCAGAGGATACTGGAGCACTTCGACATAGAAGAAATCTCCATCGGAGACTATATCCTCACCGGCGGCGAACCGGCGGCGATAGTTCTGACGGACGCAGTAGCAAGACTGATACCGGGAGTGCTGAGCAGTGAAGAATCTGCCATGGATGAATCTGTATATTCCGGACTGCTGGAATATCCCCATTACACAAAGCCGAGAGAGTACCGGGGCATGGACGTTCCGCAGGTCCTGCTGTCGGGGGACCACAAGGCTATAAAGCTGTGGAAGCTGGAGGAATCTTTGAAGCTGACAAAAGAGCGCCGGCCGGATATGTTCGAAGAATTCTGCAAAAGGGAGAGCGAGCTGTCAAAGGAAGAGAAAAAGATATTGGAAAAGGTCAAGAATTGGTGTAATATATAGTTGGAGACAGAATATGCCAAAATTAAAGAAAAAAACAATATGTATCTATCTGCTGATACTTGTGGCCCTATATATAGTTATTGCTGTTATACCATCAGTAACAGGGGCGCTGACGAGAACAGAGGTGATACGCCAGGGGGAACTGACTGTAAAAGATGATGTAAAATGTTACATCGTCAGAGACGAAACGGTATATGCAGCTTCCGAAAGCGGCAATATGAAATTTGACGTAAAAGAAGGGGCTCTAATCAAAAGGGAAACTAAAGTGCTGGACTTTACCCCGGCTTCATCAAAGAGGGATAAAGGCAAGGCGGGCAAATACAAAAAACTGATCGACAGTCTGGGCAGCGACATGATCGCTGACAGCAGTCACACAAGTCAGCGGAAAGGCTGCTTTTCATTTTATATCGACGGTCACGAGAATTACTTTTCTCCTTCAAATATGAAAAACATGAAGGAAGCCGGGACTGAAAAAAAGGTCAGGGAGGCGGTCGATGTAAAAAGGACATTCACTGAAAAGGGAGATCCTATATACAAGATATCCGACAACAGCAGCTGGTATATAGTATGCTGGATAGACGAGGCGGATATCAGCAAATATGAAACAGGCAGTACTTTGAAGGTCAAACTGCCGGAAGGGACATTGCAGGCAACGGTCAGCGATATCACCCAGGAAAGCAGCAAATGGCGCGTCATCCTGAAGACCAACAGATACTACAAAGATTTTGTCAAGATAAGAGCCGAGGAAGGTTCGGTCATCACAGCCGACAGCGAAGGACTGCTGATCAGCAACGGATGTGTCACCACTAAGAACGATGTGGTAGGCGTATATGTAAAGTCGACGACCGATGAATATGTGTTCACACCGGTAAACGTACTGGGAACCAACGGCGAACAGACACTGGTGTCAGAAGGCTCATTCTATAATGATAAAGGAAATACTGTCAGCACTGTGGAAATGTATGACGAAGTGCTGAAAAATCCGGAAAGCGACGAAAAAGGTGAGTGATCATGACAGACATTAAAGGTAATTTGGAAAAAGTCAGAAGTACACTGAAAGAAGGAGTGCTGCTGGTAGCAGTAACGAAGACGCATCCGTATCAGGACATCAACACGGCTATAGATGAGGGCGTTACCGACATAGGCGAAAACAAGGTCCAGGAGATACTGGACAAATACGACCACGTCAAGCCGGTAAGATGGCATATGATCGGCCATCTGCAGACGAACAAAGTAAAATATATAATCGATAAAGTATCGCTGATACATTCGGTTGATTCACTGAAGCTTGCAAAAGAAATAAACAAAAGAGCTGGTCAGCACGGTATCACTATGGATATCCTGATCCAGGTGAATTCGGCCGATGAAGAAAGTAAATTCGGGATCAGCGCAGATGACACAGGAGCAATGATAAAAGAGATACTGGATACCTGCGAAAACATAAGGATATGCGGTTTGATGTGCGTAGCGCCGTTTGCCGAAGATCCGGCAGATATAAGACAGTATTTCGCCGAAGTGAAAAAGCAGTACGACGAGTTTGGAAAGATCAGCCATGAACGGCTTGATTTTAAATATTTGTCCATGGGGATGTCTCATGATTACCAAACGGCAATGGAAGAAGGCTCCAATATGGTAAGAGTGGGAAGCGCAATATTTGGACAACGTGTATATTAAGACTGTTAGGAGGTCAATATGGGTGTTTTAAACAAATTCAAAGATTTGGTGGGAATTGAAGAGTATGATGATGACGACATCACAGAAGAAGAGATCGAAGCTGCAGGCGCACAGCTGGAAAGAAGAAGAGTAGAGCCGAGGAGCAATTACTCAAGAAAGAGTAAGGTAGTGGATATGCAAAGAAGTGAAAACCCGTTCAAGCTGGTAGTAACGGACCCGGACGGTTTTGATGAATGCCCTAAACTGGTGGATTCATTGAAGCAGAAAAAACCTGTAATATTGAACCTTGAAAAAATAGATTCGGAAACAGCAAGAAAAATATTTGATTTTCTCAGCGGAGCGACGTATGCCCTGGATGGAAATGTTCAGAAGGTGGCAGACAATATATTTGTATTTGCTCCGGAGAATGTCGATATTGCAGCAACAGTGGAAAGCAAAGGATTTGATTTTTCTGGAAGCATAGATAGCTGGAGGTAAATGATGATAACACCGTTGGACATTCAGAACAAACAATTCACAAAGGGGATGCGTGGTTACAAGGAAGACGAAGTGGATATGTTCCTGGATCTGATCACCCTTGATCTGGAAAAAGTAATAAAGGAAAATGCAAAGCTGAAAGCCGATGTCAGCCGCCTTGAAGAGGAAATGAAAAAATACAAAGGCTCGGAAGGCGAAGTGGTAAAGGTTTTGGAGCAGGCGCAAAAACTGATGGGAGACATATCCCAAAGCGCCGAGAAGAGAGCTGAGGTCATCCTGAAAAACGCAGAGATGGATGCCGAACTGGCAATACGTGAGTCAAGAGATCAGGCACAGAGACTTGTGGAAGAACACAGAAATCTGAAAAACAGATATGAATCCTTCAGAGACGGATATAAAAGGATGCTGGAAGACGAACTGTCCAGATTCGATAAGATGGACGAAGATATGTATCCTAATTTTAATGAGAACAAACTGGAAGAAATCCTGGAAGGAGTTTCAGAAGTCCCGGACAGAGAAGACGATGCAGAAAGATCGGCAGGATTTTCGACAGAAATATCAGATGAAACGAGAGTGGATATCGATTTTTCGGAGACTGACGACGATAGAAAAACTATGGTCATCGATATGAAAAACGGAGGCGGGGAATGATAATTCCCCGTGATTTTCTTTGTACGGATATCTGATCGTGATCGCTGCAGTTCTGCTGGACCGTGCAGTGAAATGTCTGGTTGTAACAGAAATGGCGCAGGGGGAGAGCATACCTGTGATCAGCGGCTTTTTTCATATCACATACATAAGGAATACGGGCGCGGCTTTTTCCCTGTTCAGCAGCCACACATGGATGCTGAGCATTTTCACAGCGGTCCTGATCGCAGCGGGACTGGTCTTCATGACACTGAAGAGAAAGACAGGCAGTAAATTTATGCTGGCCTCAGTGGCCCTCATCGTCGGAGGCGGTATCGGAAATCTGATCGACAGAGTATGCCTCGGTTATGTGGTAGACATGTTCGATCTGAAATTCTTTGCTGTGTTCAATGTGGCTGATATTTTTGTATGTGCAGGATGTGTGATGTTGTGTATCTATGTATTGTTTATAGATGGTAAAAATGACAAAAGAAAAAGAATATAATTTCATGATCGGAGAAAATATGGAAGGGATCCGGATAGACAGGGCCCTTTCTCTTTTGATGGAAGATACTTCACGAAGCTTTATCCAAAAGCTCATATCCGGCGGCATGCTCCTTCTCAATGGAGAGAAATGCATATCAAAAAAAATCAAGTTACAGGCCGGAGATGCAGTAGTACTGACGGTGCCCCAGCCGGAGATACTTTCGGTGGAGCCGGAAGATATACCGCTGGATATAGTCTATGAAGACGATGATGTTCTGGTGGTCGACAAACCGCGGGGGATGGTGGTCCATCCTGCAGTGGGCAACCTTACGGGCACACTTGTGAACGGTATAATGTTTCACTGCAAAGACCGGCTTTCCTCAATCAACGGTGTCATAAGGCCGGGCATCGTCCATCGTATAGACAAGGATACCAGCGGCCTTTTGATGGTGGCGAAGAACAACAGCGCTCACAGCAGTCTGGCGAAACAGCTGGCCGACCACAGTTCGAAGAGAGCGTACATAGCTATCGTATATAACAGCTTTCGGGAAGATGAAGGGCGGATCGATGAGCCCATAGGCCGGGATCCGAAAAACAGACTGAGGCAGGCCGTCACCGATCTTAATTCGAAAACGGCAGTGACGAACTACAGGGTGCTGGAACGGCTGGGCAAATACGCCCTTATAGAAGCCCGCCTGGAGACCGGCAGGACACATCAGATAAGAGTCCACATGAGTTATATCGGACATCCTCTGGTGGGTGACAGTCTGTACGGTCCGCAGAAAAATCCTTTCGGCGCCAACGGCCAGATGCTCCATGCATATCTGCTGGGATTCGTACATCCTTCCACAGGAGAATACATGGAATTCACTGCGGATCCTCCCAAAGAGTTTTTGAATGTACTGGAAAGAATAAGGAAAATAAAATGAGCAAGAAAAATTTTGATCCGGGAGCAATGCTGAATCCCGTTCCCGTGGTAATGGTCTCCTGCGGCGATGCCGACGGCGAAAAAAACATCATTACTATAGCGTGGACAGGCATCGTCAATTCGATCCCGCCGATGACATATGTATCGGTGAGAAAAGAAAGATATTCACATCATATGATAGAAGAAAGCGGTGAGTTTGTCATCAATCTGGTCACAGAGGAGCTGGCATTTTCGGCAGACTGGTGTGGAGTGCGTTCAGGGAAGGACTTTGATAAATTCAAAGAACAGGAACTGACGCCGGAGAAATGCAGAGAGGTATCATGCCCGGCCATCGCTGAATCGCCGCTCAGTTTGGAGTGCAGGGTGACAGAAGTGCATGAATACGGTTCCCACGATATGTTTGTAGCCGAGATAGTCAACGTGACGGCCGATGAAAAACTGATCGACGGAAGCGGGCGGATACGTCTGGACAAAGCCGGACTGGTCGCATACAGCCATGGAGAATATTTTGGACTGAAGAGATCGCCTCTTGGAAGATTCGGTTATTCGGTGATGAAATCATCAACTAAGAAAAAACTGGCGGGCAAAAGACGGCAGGCTCAGCGAAACAGCAAAAAAAAGCAGAGCCGATAAAGCGTATGCTGTTATGACTCTGCTAAAACCCGTTATGTGTTTTTTACTGTCTGATCGATATGCGGACCGACCTCAATATCTTGTAGTAACAAAATCCAGACAGCTCTCACATATATGACCCCCATGGAATGGTATGGTCGCATACGATGAATTGCATATAGTACATCTCTTTCCCATTTTTTGTACCGTCCTTTCTTCATAATTCACATTCTGGTTTTCCCTTCGAAGAGGGTGATTACAGTATAAGATACGTAAAAACACCCTGCAAGGAGTAATGCGTAAAAAGGTTGATAAAGTGGGGGAAACGTCAAATCGAGTTTGTCTCTGATGGAAGTTTTGGCGTTATAAATACAGTCTTGTTGTCTGTGAATATGCACATGCCCGGTTTTGAACCGTTGGGCTTTTTTACATATCTGACCCGGGTGTAGTCCACAGGCACGTTTTCGGAATCCTTGCCTTTGCTGTGGTATGCAGCAACAGCGGCCGCCTCAAAGATGGCTGTATCGCTGGCTTCCTTCCCTTCGGTGAACAGTATTACATGGGAACCCGGTATATCTTTGGTGTGGAACCAAAGATCGTTTCGGCCGGCAGTGCTGAAAGTGAGACGATCGTTTTCTTTGTTGCTGCGGCCGGCCAGTATCCGAAAACCGTCAGATGTACGGTATTCGTAAGGGGCGGCTTTCTTCTTTTTTTTCACAACGCCTTTCTGTTTTCGCTTTCTCAGAAATCCGGCTTCGGTCAGCTCTTCGCGCAGGGCGTCGATCATATCCGTGTCGGCAGCGGATTCAATAAAAGCCTCGACCGATTCAAGATAAGTGATATCGCTGTCGGTCTCATCCAGTTGTATTTGTTTTTCTTTCAGGGCGGTCTTTGCCTTGGAATATTTTTTGAAATATATTTGAGCGTTTTTCGCCGGAGCATATCTTTTGTCCAGCGGTATAGCGATCTCGCTGCCGTCGTAGTAGTTGGTCAGGGTGACAGAGCGGTCTCCTGTCTTGAAGGCGTGAAGATTCGCAGTGAGGAGCTCGCCGTACAACTGATATTTGTCCGATTTTTCAGCTTTTAAAAGGTCATCCCCAAGACGCTGCCTTTTCAGCCTCAGTTTCTTAAGTGCAGCCGATACGGCGCGGGTCAGATTCGAAGCTTTCTGCTTGACTCTGTTTGAAGAATCCCGGTGTGAATAATAATATGCCACCGTCTCGCTGACAGTAGTGAATGGCAGGGCCCTGTATCTGTCTTCATATTCTTCGATGGGTATCACATGAAAGTCTGCAGGCGAGCCGTCCTCTTTCAGATATACGCAGGGGTCAAGATCGCCGGTGGAAATCCGGGACAAAACGGCATGCAGCTTTTGAGCCGGTGCTGAAGATATTTCCCGGGAGATCAGCGGAGATATGCCGCCGATGTGCGACAGCAGGCCGTCCGGATCGCCGGCAAAGGTCTGCAGCAGATCGTCATCGGCCGTGTCGAAAGGGACTTTATCCTGGACAGGCGGATACTCGTACTTCCTGCCCGGCAGCACCTGGCGGGCTCTGTTTACATCAATGGAAACACGTTTGATGCTGTCTAGGATACGGTCGTCGGACACATCTACAAGAACGATATTGCTGTGTTTGCCCATGATCTCAACGATCAGTTTTTTGCTGACGGTATAGCCCATTTCATCTCTTGTCTCGAATTCGATTTCGATTATACGTTCGGCGTTCTTCTGAGATACAGACAGAATGCGGCCGGATACAAGGTGCTTTCTCAGCAGCATACAGAAACCGGAAGGCTCCGGAGGATTGGAGAAAGCTGCATCGGTGAGATATATCCCCGAATGATTATTGTTGCAGCTGGCATAGAATTTTTCTTTGCCGTTTTTTGTGTGTACGAAAAACACCAGCTCATCCTTTTCCGGCTGATATATTTTCTCTATTTTTCCGCCATTCAGGGCAGAGGCCAGTTCTCCTGCCATTGCCCTTGTTACTATTCCGTCAAATGCCATTTTTTCTTTTCGCCCTCCTGTGATATAATATCCATAGTATCATAAATTTAGAAAAAAAGGAGAATAATTGTATGATCAAGAGTATGACAGGGTTCGGCAAGGGAGAATTCACCGATGGGAAGAGAAATATCGTATGTGAAATAAAATCTGTAAATCACAGATACTCGGACATATACGTGAAGATGCCCAGAAGGTATTCTTTTGCAGAAGACAGGATAAAGAGCAAAATCAAGGAGACTATAAAGAGAGGAAAGGTGGAGACTTCAATAATCGTTGAGAGTATCACTGAAGACGATCTGAATATAAAACTGAATTCCACCGTCGCAAAGCAGTATGTAGACAATCTCAACGCAATGAAGAAAGAATTCGGAATAGACGGCGAGGTGACGCTGGAACTGCTGTCAGGCATGCCTGATGTCCTGAAATCCATCCCGGACGTGGAAAATGAAGAAGAAGTCGGCGATGCAATAATCGAAGCTGTGAAGACTGCTCTTGACAATCACGATAAAATGAGGACCGTTGAGGGAGAAAAACTGAAGAAAGATCTGGAGATGAGAGGGAATCTGATCCGCGATCACGTCAAAGAAATCGAAAAGAAGGCTCCCGAAGTGGGGAAGAACTATGCTGCGAAGTTGAACGACAGGATAAAGGAACTGGTAGGCAATTCAATAGAGGTGCCGGAAGACAGGGTGCTCCTGGAAGCCGCCATATTCGCAGACAAGGCCAACATAACAGAAGAACTGGTGCGCCTGGACAGCCATATACAGCAGCTTCACGATATCTTGAACGCCGACAGTTCAAACGGGAAAAAGCTGGATTTCCTGGTACAGGAGATGAACAGGGAAGCGAATACCATCGGATCCAAGGCCAATGATATGGATATAACTAATATCATGCTGGAAATCAAAAGCGAGGTAGAAAAAATAAGAGAGCAGGTACAGAATATAGAGTAATGCTATTGAAAAAAGCATCTTCAAATGATATAATTTATGTTCACGAAAAGCAGTATAAGGAGATGCAATGAACAAAAGAGGCCGTTTGCTGGTAATATCAGGGCCTTCCGGAGCAGGAAAAGGAACAATATGCGCCGGAGTGGCGGAGGATATGGAAAATGTAATATTGTCGGTGTCCATGACGACCAGACCCATGAGAGCGGGGGAGGTACACGGAGAGAATTACTTCTTTGTTACAAAGGAAGAATTCATGGACAATATAGACAGAGATGGTTTTCTGGAACATGCTCAGGTATACGAGAATTACTACGGCACCCCCAGGGAAAATGTTTTCGAAATGCTGGACAAGGGCTATGATGTGGTGCTTGAGATCGATATACAGGGTGCAATGAAAATAAAAGAGACCTGCCCCGAAGGAGTGTTCATATTCATCCTGCCGCCGTCAATGGCAGAACTTAGGAAAAGAATAACCGGGAGAGGAACGGACAGCGATGATGTCATAGAACTGAGGCTCAGCGAGGCTCTGTCGGAGATCGGATATATAGACAAGTACGACTACTGCGTAGTCAACGGAGTAGTGGAAGAGGCAGTTTCAAGAGTCGAGGCGATAATAACAGCGGAGCATTCAAGAGTCACAGATGACATTTACAAAGTGATAGATACATATAAGGAGGAAATATAATGCTATACCCATCCATAAACGAAATAAGAAAAAAGGCTGACAGCAGATACACTTTGGTGATACTGGCAGCAAAAAGGGCGAGGGACATCATCGACGGAAAACCGATACTCATAGATGATCCGGAAATAGAAAAGCCCGTATCTATAGCGGCTTTTGAAATAGCCGAAGACTACATCACATACAAACGTGATGAGTAAATGATTTTGAATAATGACCGTGCCCGCAGTTTAAGGGTGCGGTTTTTTATTACAGGGAGAAAGGGAAATGAGATAAGGAGGAAGAGATGGCAAAGTGTTTATGCATAAGAGGAAAGAAAGAAACATGGAAACTGAATATCTCTGATATTGTATTTGTAAGACAGGAGGGGAAGGAAATACAGATATTCACGGAAAAAAACACTATAAGGAAGACGGGCAGCATTGCCGAATTGAAAGAAAAACTGGACGACCGGTTTTTCACATGTCACAAATACTGCCTTGTAAATTTCGACAAAGTATTCGGAATGAGGGACAGTGAAATCATTTTCGAAACGGGGCAGAGCGTCACAATGGGAGTGAACTCATACAGAAATGCGAGAAAGGCGTTCCACATGTATATGGAAAACGGCGGAGGCCGTCGGAAGACATGAAAAATCCCTTGCAATTTCAATGGGTTTATAGTATTATATAATACGGTTCGCAGAAAAAGCGGACGCAAGTTGTATCAAACACATCGGAAGACTTGTGAGATGGTGCCGGGGAGCAGGTTTTAAGCCAACCTGACCGGTTTCACACAGCGAATGTCATGCGGTGGATGTTTAAAACCAGGAGGAACAAAAAATGGCAGTAATTTCAATGAAACAATTACTCGAAGCAGGTGTGCATTTCGGACACCAGACAAGAAGATGGAACCCTAAGATGGCTCCATACATTTTTACTGAAAGAAACGGTATCTACATAATCGATCTTCAGAAGACTGTACAGCTCATCGACGACGCTTATAACTTTATGAGAGAAGTCAGTGAGAGCGGCAGACCTGTTCTGTTTGTAGGAACGAAGAAACAGGCTCAGTCAGCAATCAAGGACGAAGCTGAAAGATGCGGACAGTACTACGTCAACCAGAGATGGCTGGGCGGAATGCTGACAAACTACAAGACTATTTCGGCAAGAATCAGAAGACTGGTAGAAATCGAGACTATGGAAGAAGACGGTACATTCGACAAACTGTCCAAAAAGGAAGTTCTGAATCTCAGACACGAGCATGAAAAGCTCCAGAAATTCCTCGGCGGCATCAGAGAGATGAAGGGAATGCCGGGAGCGATCTTCGTAGTTGACCCTAAGAAGGAAAAAATAGCAGTAAGAGAAGCAAGGATCCTCGGCATACCTGTAATAGGCATCGTGGATACTAACTGCGATCCGGATGATGTTGATTTCATAATACCTGCAAACGACGACGCTATCAGAGCTGTAAAACTGATTTCCGCAAGCATGGCTGATGCAGTCATCGAAGGAAAGCAGGGTGAGAGCATGGCTGAGGCTCCGGAAGAAGATCCGGAAACAGCAGCAGAAGAAGAGGCAGCAGAAACAGCAGCACAGGCAGAGGAGGTAGCAGAGTAATGGCAGTAACAGCAGCACTGGTAAAGAAACTGCGTGAAATGACAGGCGCAGGCATGATGGACTGTAAAAAAGTACTCGTTGAAACAGACGGGGATATAGACAAGGCAGTGGATCTTCTCAGAGAGAAGGGACTGTCAAAGGCAGCAAAAAAGGCTGACAGGATCGCAGCAATGGGGCTTGTCAAGACGGCTTTTGCAGCAGACGGCAAATCAGCGGCCATAGTAGAAGTAAATTCGGAAACAGACTTTGTTGCAAAGAATGATGATTTCATCAACTTTGTACAGGGACTGGCAGATCTGGCCCTGACATCGGATGCAGCCGATATGGATGCGTTCATGGCGCTGTCATTTGAAGGCGGCACAGTACAGGAAGCACTGAACAACAAGATCGCAACTATCGGAGAAAACATGAACATCCGAAGATTCAAAAAGCTGAACGAGCCGGGCGTAGTATACACCGGATACGTTCACGGCGGCGGAACGATAGGCGTTATAACAGGCATCAAAACAGATGCCGAGCTGTCGGCAGTTGCCGTATGCGGCAAGGACGTAGCCATGCAGGTGGCTTCCATGAATCCTAAGTTCATGGATGAAAGCCAGGTGGATCAGGCTTATCTGGATCACGAAAAGGAAGTCCTCAGACAGGAAGTCCTCAATGAAGGAAAGCCGGAAGCCATGGTCGACAAGATCGTAGCAGGCAAGATCAAAAAAGAACTGAAGGAAGTATGCCTGGTAGATCAGAAGTTCGTAAAGAACAGCGATCTTACAGTAAAACAGTACATTGACGAATGTGCCAAGGCAGCGGGGACCGATATGGCTATCGCAAGCATGGTAAGATTCGAAGTGGGCGAAGGCATAGAAAAGAAAGAAGAAGATTTCGCAGCTGAAGTCGCAGCACAGCAGGCAGCAGCAAAGAAATAAACGGCTTCAATAATACAGATGAGAAAGCCCCTGACAGCAGCACATGTATATTGCCATCAGGGGCCTTTTGATAGAAATGAGAGATGCAGAAGTATGTTTGAAAAAATAAACAAACTTGAGAAATGGAAAAAGCAGAGACTGATACTGACAGTAGTATTATATCTGTTGGTATGTATTGTTTATCTGGCCCTTACATGCGGGTATCTGCTGAAGGACAATAACGCACAGAAGGACTACTGGAAAGAAGCCAAGACAGAAAACAGTTCTATGATGACTGAGATAAACAAGATCGGAAAGGCAAACGATACGCCGGTAGTCACTACGGGAACGTATGTGGAAAAAAAGATGTAATCAAAACTAAAGGCACAGACAATCAGAACAAGATCAAAACGACAGAAATAATGACCAGTCTGAATCTTGTTCGAAACGGATGGGGCACATACATAAAGTGCTTTGTGGCTCTTTTCGCAACATTGATATGGATCATGATCATGTTGTATCTGGCTACGGTCCATGAGATAGATCCGCTGGGGATGATACCGGCTGCTTTCTTCGGTGCCGTGTCCAATATACTGGTCGGAGCCAACTTGTTTCCGGATGCGCTGGAGACGGGACTCATTGAATTCGTGAACATATGGGGCATTATGAACATACTGCTGTGTGCGATGATGATAATCAGTATAAACAGTATACGAAACCGATTTGATGAACGGGGTTTTGAAAGAGTCTACGGCAGGACCGTTTTCGTAATGGCAGCCGTCACTATTGTGACCGGAAATGTACTGCTGCCGCTGGTATGTGTGATATAACGGTTGCAATATTGGAACAGCCGTGTTATAGTAAGACATTAGTGATTTTACCTTGTGCCTGGTTCTACGGAAACTCCGACGGGGACTCGGAACAAGGTGTATGAAGAAAAGGAGAAATAACATGATCGATCAGGCAAAAAAAGCGGAAATCGTAAAAGAGTATCAGCGTAAAGAGGGAGACACAGGTTCCCCGGAGGTACAGGTAGCGATCCTTACATACAGGATCAATGATCTGAACCAGCATCTGCAGGTACACAAAAAGGACCACCATTCAAGAAGAGGACTTCTCAAAATGGTAGGACAGAGAAGAAACCTTCTCAATTATCTGAAGGAGAAAGATCTTGAAAGATACAGAGATCTGATTGCTCGTTTAGGTTTGAGAAAGTAAGAACAAGGATTAAAAGCGGAGCAGGATGCTTCGCTTTTATTTATAAAACTAAAATATACAGAATAAGCTGTGTATATATCGAAGGACCATTAACAGGAGGTAGTTGTTAATGAAGTATGAAGATTTTAAGACATTCAGAACGGCTCTGGGAGGCAGACTTTTAGAGCTGGAAATCGGCAAAGTCTGCGAACAGACCAACGGACAGGTAATGGTAAAGTATGGGGATACTGTAGTAAATGTAACAGTAGTAGCCAGCAAAGAACCAAGACCGGACATCGATTTTTTCCCGCTCAACTGCAATTATGAAGAAAAAATGTATGCAGCAGGGAAGATCCCGGGCGGATTCATCAAAAGAGAAGGAAGACCCAGCGAGACTGCAACTCTGTTCTCAAGACTGATGGACAGACCGTTGAGGCCTTTGTTCCCGAAGGGCTATTACAATGATGTGCAGGTAGTTGCTACAGTAATGAGTATAGACTATGATGCGCCGTCGGAAATCGCAGCCATGATAGGTTCATCAGTGGCACTGGCAATATCGGATATCCCATGGGACGGTCCGACAGGATCGGTAAAGGTCGGCAGAGTCGACGGTGAATTCGTTGTAAACCCTACGCAGGCTCAGAAACTGGAAAGCGACCTGGATCTGACAGTGGCAGGAACCAAGGAAGCCATCATGATGGTGGAAGCCGGAGCAAACATCATTTCAGAAGAAACAGTTCTTGATGCGATCATGTTCGGACATGAAGAAATCAAGAAGATCGTTGCTTTCATAGAAGAAATCGTTGCCGAAGTCGGAAAGCCAAAACAGGATGTAGAACTGGCAACAGTTCCGGAAGAAATAGAGACAGCAGTCAGAGCTTATGCAGAAGACAAGATGAGAGCTGCAGTCCAGACATTTGAAAAGCAGGAAAGACTGGACAACATGGACGCTGTTGAAGTGGAAACTCAGGAACATTTCGTTGAAGAATTCCCGGAACAGGAAAAGGATATAGCAGCTGTTCTGTACAATATAACAAAGGAACAGGTAAGGAGCCTCATCCTGGATGACGGCATCAGACCGGACAACAGAAAATACGACGAGGTCCGCCCTATCTGGATAGACACCGGAGTGCTGCCGAGAGCGCACGGAAGCGGACTATTCAAGAGAGGACAGACGCAGGCAATGTCAGTGGCCACACTGGGCCCTGTCAGCGACGGACAGAGAATAGACGGTATACAGGATCTTACAGAAAAAAGATATATGCATCACTATAACTTCCCGCCGTATTCAGTAGGAGAAGCAAAACCTATAAGAAGCCCGGGAAGAAGAGAGATCGGACACGGTGCGCTGGCTGAAAGGGCACTGATACCGGTACTGCCGAGCGTTGAAGAATTCCCGTATGCCATAAGAGTGGTATCGGAAATACTTTCTTCTAACGGATCATCTTCAATGGCTTCCACATGCGGATCCACACTGGCTCTCATGGATGCCGGCGTTCCTATCAAGGCACCGGTTTCAGGTATAGCTATGGGACTGATAGAAAGAGTAGAAGAGGACGGCACCAGCAAGTTTGCTATATTGTCCGATATACAGGGAATGGAAGACTTCCTCGGAGACATGGACTTTAAGGTAACAGGAACAGCAGAAGGCATCACTGCCATTCAGATGGACATCAAGGTCCACGGTCTTTCCAGAGAGATCTTGAAAGATGCTCTTGCACAGGCCAAGGCAGGAAGAATGCACATCATGGAAGAGATGCTGGCAGAGATACCTGAACCGAGAAAAGAAATGTCACCGTATGCACCGAGGATCATATCGATGCACGTCGATCCGGACAAGATCAGAGTGATCATCGGTCCGGGTGGAAAGACTATCAACGGCATCGTTGAAAGAACAGGCGTCAAGATCGACATCGATGACGACGGGCAGGTATTCATAGCTGCTCCGGATATGGAAAGCGCCGAAAAGGGCGTAAATGAAATAGAACTTCTCACAAAAGAGGTTGAAGTCGGCGAAGTATATACCGGCAAGGTAGTCAGGATCATGAATTTCGGAGCTTTCATAGAGGTGCTGCCGGGCAAGGACGGCCTGCTGCACATCTCGAAGATGGCAAAGGAAAGAGTGGAAAAAGTCGAGGATGTAATGAACATCGGAGACGAAGTTACCGTAAAGGTAACCGAGATCGACAGCCAGGGAAGAATAAACCTCAGCAGAAAAGAACTGCTGTAGGAAACGACAGAATAAGAGAATCAAGTATTAAAGGGCGCGGCAGATCGATATCTGCCGCGTTTTTGATCGAGGAAAAGAGATCACAGGATCATTTGATAGAATGTAAGCACTAAAATACGCGATTTATTTTAAAAGTACTTGACAATATCTTAACAGGGGTATATTATGTAAGCGTGAGGAGGGGAAATTCCTTACAGAAATGATATAAATACATAGGCAAACCGGTCGAAAGATCGGGACGCAAAGCCAAGGGTCTTCATCATAGCCGTTTCGGGGATGGCAATGATATGACAGCCGGTTGCACTGATTGATGATATATTTATTTTGATTGATGATATATCTACCCTTGGCAGGTGTGAACTGCGAAGGGTATTTTTATTATCGGGATCGAAAAGGTACGGATCAGAGAACGTGTGAAAGTGCGATGTTGGGGCATCGTTTGTAGGGAACGGATCGTCAATGTCCCATTTATACAAAGCACAGAAAAACAAATAGTCGGCAAACCGGTCGAAAGGTCGGGACGCAAAGCCAAGGGTCTTAATCAGAGCTGTTTCGGGGACAGCATTGAAAAGACAGCCGGTTGCAAATTGATGCAAGTTGTCTTTGCTCATATGTATGAGGCAATTTTTCATGGGAAAATCATGCTGACGCCGCAGGGCGTCATGGGATAGGGTGATTAAAAATGTTGAGTGTAGTAAGGAAGATGACTGTTGTTGTTCTTATAGTGACTCTTGTTATAACGATGACGCCCGCAGCTTTTGCAGGAACATCATTGACAGATAATGAGAAACAGACAATAGAAACAGAGCCTGTACAGGATGACAATGTAGTAAAAAATGAAAAAACGTGTAAAACAGCAACGGTAAAGGCCACTGCCAAAAGCAGCGGATCAGCTGCAGGATATCTGGCTTCCATGATACAGAATGGACAGCCGGCTGAGATAGACATATCCCAGTACAGAGTATCGGCTGACACAAGCAGTGTAAAACGTCTTTACGAGGACATGCTCAATTCCAATCCGCAGCTCTTTTATGTGGGCAGCACAGTTGGATGGACACAGACAAGTTCAGGATATGTGAAAACCATAGATCCTCAATACAAAATGAGCAGGAGCAAGATCGCCGCTGCAACAAAGAAATTCAATTCGGCTGTGAATGATTGTATAAAAACAATAGCACCGGGATCGAATGACATGCAGAAAGCACTGCAGGTACATGATTATCTGGTGCTGAACGCCAAATACATGAAGTGCAGCATGCAGCAGACAGCATATGGAGTGCTGGTGGATAAAAAGGGCGTATGTCAGTCATATGCACTGGCGTATGAGTATATAATGAACAAGCTGGGGATCGAGACTACGTATATAGCCAGCAGCAGTATGAACCATATCTGGAACATGAGCAAGATAAACGGCAGATGGTATCAGATAGATGTTACCTATGATGATCCTACATCGGACAAGATGGGCAGGGTAAGCCACAAGTACTTTATGAAGAGCGATTCTGCAATGAGATCGATGGGTCACAGCTGGAATACAAAATCATATGCATGTTCATCGGGAAAGTACAACAATGCATTTTGGAAAAAAGTGAAAACAGGAGTGTTCAAGCAGGGAAAGTATTACTACTATGTCAGCCCAAAGGGCAAACTGATCAGAAAGACGATCAGTTCAGGCAGGACCAAGACCATAAAGCTGCCGCAATCCAGATGGTATGTATGGGGCAGCCACAGCACTTACTGGAACTGGACGCCTACTATAGCTAAAGGGAAAAAGGGAATATATGTCAATACGGCAACAGGCATATACAAAGTAAAAGGAAGCAAGACAAAGAGGGTAAAGAAAATCAGAAAGTCATCAAAAGGATATGTTTACGGGATCAAAATCGTAAAAGGCAAACTGACGGTGGCAAAATCAAAGAACCCAAATAGTCATTCAGCTCAGAAACTGAGTAAAATAAAAGGCACTTACTAAGAAAGTAAAGGATTCTCACACGAGAAAAACGGCAAAGCTGACCTACCGAGGTCGGCTTTACTTTTTGCGTGGATGTAATATAATTCAATTATGACCAAGAGAAAAAAAGTAATAATAATCCTGCTGATCGCAGGATTCTGCGCAATTGAATTTCCCGGAATACTGATCATCGGAAAAAGAACATATCCGATGATATTTGGGTTTCCTTTTCTTTACGGTTATCTCATATGCTGCTGGATGTATATGTGTTCGGTGCTGTTCTACGCATGGCGTACAGGATGGGGAAGGCACCGATTTACTCTTCGCAGGGAAGCTGATTGAACTTGTAGCCTACGCCCCGCACATTGATTATATACTTGGGCTTTTCAGAATCGGATTCTATTTTTTTGCGAATGTTGCTGATATATACCATTACAGTTTTTGCATCGTTTTCCATGCACATGGTTTTCCAGACGGATTCAAATATCTGATTTGCAGAGAATACCTTTCTCGGATTTTCCACCAGCAGTTTCAGTATCTCCAGCTCTTTTGTCGTGAGAGAAACATCTTTTCCGTTGACGCGGATTTCGTAGGCGTCAAAGTCTGCGACCAGTCCATCGCTGCGGTATATTTTATTTGGCTTTTCCATGGAGCCTACACGGTTGCGTCTGCGCAGATGAGCCTTTATGCGTGCTATCAGTTCGCCGGGCATGAAGGGCTTCGTCATGTAATCGTCTCCGCCTGCTGAAAGAGCTATGATCTTGTCGATCTCCTGGGTCTTGCAGCTGAGGAAGATGATAGGCGCATCAGTGATTTTTCTGATGTCCAGACACAGAGCTGTTCCATCGGCATCGGGGAGCATCACATCTAGAATGATAAGATCCGGGCTTTCGCTCTTCACCATATCAAGAGCCTCACGGCCGGTAAAAGCGGAAAGCGCAGTAAAGTGTTCGCTGGTAATATATGAGGATACCAATTTATTTATCGGCTTTTCATCATCTACTATGAGGATTTTTTCGTTAGCCATCGTTGTCCTCCTTGAATAACGGTATTGTAAAGGTAAAAGTGCTGCCTCCGGTGCTGTTGTTCTGCACAGTCAGCAGGCCTTTATGGTTTTTGATTATCTCCATGGAGAGAGTGAGCCCCAGGCCACGTCCGCTTTTTTCGGTCTTTGCGGGATCGTGCCCCCGATAAAACCTCTCAAAGATATGAGTCATTTCGTCGTCGGCGATGCCCGGACCCCGGTCTGTGACATCGACCTTGAACATCCGCTCTTTTTCATCTATGGAAAAGACGATGGTAATGCCGGTGTCTTCCGGTGAATATTTGACTGCATTTGAAACAAGATTGCCCAGCACTTGTTCGGTTCGGTCGATATCGGCTATCAGGTTCAGGTCTTTGGGTATGTCCTCAAGGCCTATGATATTGCCCTCGGCCCCGGACATTTTGATGTCAGGCATGATATCGGAGGCAAGGTTTTCGGCAAATTCCGACGCATTGTACATCATAAAATCAAAAGAAAAGTGGTTGCTTTCCAGTTTTGACAGCTGATCCAGATCATCAATGAGGGATTTCAAAGTCATGGTCTTTGAAGTGACTATTTCCATAGCCTCTTGGATTTCTTCTGTACCTTTGATTATACCATCATTGAGTGCTGTAAGATAGCCCGCAATGGAGGTGACCGGAGTCCTCAACTCATGTGAGATATATGAAAGAAGAAGATCGCGGTCTTTTTTTGCGCGTATCTGTTCCAGCTGAACAGATTTCAGCTCGGTAATGTCACGAAGGATGCATTCGATGGCCAGGGGGTCCCCATGTTCGTCCGGTATGACAGATGTATTTATTTCGCCCCAGAAGGTGTCGCCTCCTCTGCGCAGTATGCGGAAGATATGGCCCTTGTCATAGGAAAGATCACCGCTGAGTACGTCTTCTATCTCATCAATGTATTCCGGCGTGACAAGATTGACGAACTGGCGGGGATCTGCATAGAATTTGTTCTGTGAATAGCCGGTAAGCTCCCTGACAGACGGACTGACATACTCAAAACATCTGTAAGGTTTCAGTTTGTAATAGAAGATCACATCTTTTGCATTTTCGACTACGTTTTCATACAGCTGGTTTTTCAGCTTTTCAGTGCGGGCAGCGCTCTGGGCGTAGACGGTCAGTATGCAGAAATTCAGTATATTGGACAGTATCAGCTCAGTAATGTAGATATGATAGGTGGAATCGGAAAACAGCTCGTATATGGACAGCAGCGGCTTGCCGATGCCCCACATACCAAAAGCCAGCATGGCGATCACGGTTTCTATTCTGGGCAGATCCCAGTACTTTATTATGTGATAGCAGATAACTGCGGTGATTGCCGTCTGATATATACTGATAGGCAGATAGAAGGACAGCAGATCGAATTTGTATATCATGCATATGCCCGAAAGCAGCAGCAGATACAGAGAAAAACGATACCAGTAATTAGGTATCCTTCTGTGTATAAAAGCGTATACTCCGAAAAGCAGGAGCAGGATGTTGAACATGTCTATCAGTTTACGTATTTCAAGGAACAGAGGCTTGGACTGGGCCAGATAAATGAGCAGAAACAGCAGGCTCAGCGAATAAGCCACCCAGGCGAATCCCCAGAACTGCATGAATCGTTCCTGTTTAAGGGTAAAAACATAAAAATATATGAGTGAAATTGCAAGTGTCACTACTGCAAAAGCAAGTAACAGTGATGAATACATATTCGGCTTTATCCTCCGTTATTTATTATAGCCCATATTTATGGTAGAATAAAGGATATTTGTGAGGGAGGTGCTGCTTTGAACAACAGTTCGATCATATTTCTGATGATATGCGCGTTTACGTTCGTGCCTCTTTTTCTTGCGGAAGTAGCAAGGCGAAAAAGCAGACCTACCGGTGCGGATTTTTTTCTGCAGAGTCGGAAGATGGGACTGTTTCCAATGTATGCTACCGTGTTCGCCACATGGATGAGTGCATTTGCATTTATGGGAGCTATTTCATATTTTTATGAAGAGGGCCCTGTATACATGACAACTGTGGGATGGGACGCTTTGTTTGCCATCCTGTTCTATTTCGTGGGAAGACGAATATGGTATTATGGAAAGATAAACAACTATACTACCCCCGCGGATTTTTTTCATGACATATACGGCAGCAGGGCTCTCGATCTGCTGGTCACAGGGATCACTTTTCTGTTTACCATGCTGTACATACAGCTGCAGATGGTCGGCGGCCTATTCCTCATACAGATAGCTACTAACGGGTTTATTTCATGGAGAGTCAGCGGCGTGATCTTCTTTGCGGTGCTGATCATATATCTATGGGCCGGCGGACTGCGGGCCGTTGCAATGACAGATATATTCTATGGTGCTTTGATAATAGTCACGATTTTCATTGCGGGTATTTTCCTGATCAAGATCGGAGGAGGTATGGAAGAAATATATACCGCTCTGATGAACGGTGATACTTCTCACATATCTCTCAGCGGGAAAAACAGCGGAGAACGGACAGCCCTGTGGCTGTGTCTGTTTGTGATAGTGCCGGTGGGAGCTTTTATGGGACCGCAGATGTGGATCAGGAATTATGCGGCAAAAAGTGAAAAGAACTTCGAAGCTCTGCCTTTTCTGCTGGTGCTTTCGTCTGTGATATTCATAGGGACTCTCCTTGCCGGAAGCGCCGGCGTCATTCTGGAGCCTCATACTGACAATCCGGATGCTCTGCTGGCTGATCTTGTGTTAAAAAGCGGACATCCGATACTGACAGCAGTCATATTTCTGGGTATAACGGCGGCTATCTTTTCTACGGCAAATTCTCAGATACACGCCATTGCAACTATATACGCGGTAGATATCCATAAAAAGTATATAAATCGCAATATACCGGAAAGATCGCTGGTTACAGTAGCCAAATGGACTGTTCTGGTGATCTCGGTACTGTCGTATATACTATTGATGGTGATTCCAAAGAGCATTTTCGATATGGCTATATTTGCAACGGGAGGGACAGCCCAGTTGATAGTGCCGGTGATCGGCGCGCTGCTCTGGAAACGATCCTCGGCAAAGGGCGCCATCGCAGGGATCCTTGCAGGCGTGATCAGCTTTCTAGGACTGGCGGAGGTATCCGGAACGGATACCAGTGTGTGTGCCGCAGCGGGTCTGTTTGCCAACGCGGTCATCTTCATATGGGTGTCGCTGTATACGGGAAACAGCACTGAAACCGGGTTCAAGATAGGGGCTTACCGCGAAGCGTTCAGCCGCAGAAGAAAAAAATCTAAATAAATATAAGGTAAACAGAAGTATAAGATTAGTTAAAATAACGGCTCAGACACTACCTAAATAGTCAGAATTCATTTACAATTATTGTATACAGTATTTTATTATGACTGAAAGGAGGACGTTATGATTTTTGGTATGCCGGCCGTATCGTTTTTTTCATTTCTGAGTTGGCCTGTCATCTACATCGTATTAGCATTTGTGGTCTATGGGATCATGAAAAAGCAGGATGCGAAAGTCGATGACACGGAATTCGAACAGAGTGTCAAAGGACGTAAAGGACGCGAACAGCAGCAGGGAGGTGCATCCAAATGAGTATTCAGTTGATTGTACTTCTATGTTACTTTGTTGGAATGATCGGTATGGGGATATATTGGAACAAGAGAGCAGCAAGCAGTTCAGAAGATTTTATGCTGGGCGGACGTGCAATGGGACCGCTGGTAACAGCGCTGACTCTCCAGACGACAGCCATGAGCGGATACATGTTCATGGGAGGTCCTGCCTATGCTTATCAGGTAGGATGGTTTGCAGTATTCTATGCAGTAGGCGACGCAGGCGGCGGACTTGTCAACCTGTCGATCCTGGGAAGAAGAATGAGAAGAATGTCCCAGCTGCTGGATGCTATTTCACCTATTGAATATCTTGAAAAGAGGTATGAATCAATACCTGTAAAGGTAATCGCAATTATTATCGCAGTATTTGGCCTGGGCGGCTATGTACTTGCACAATTCTTATCGGCAGGCCAGACTATGGTCGCACTGTTCGGTTTCCCTCTTGCTATTGGGCTGCCTATAGGTGCTATCGTTATCCTGCTGTACACATTTATCGGAGGCTATTTTGCCGTTGCATGGACCGATGTTATACAGGGATTTATTATGATAGGTGCTCTCATCGGCGTTTTGATACTCTCAATGGTGGAGATCGGAGGACTGCCGGGATTGAATGAAAAACTGGCTGCTATCGATCCTACATATCTGTCTGTTTGGGGCAAAGATGAACGGTATCATGGAGCAGTGGGAATGATAGCCGGATCCATACTGATATATCTCATAGGATATATGGGGCTGCCGCATTGTGTAAACAAGCACATGGCAATGGAGAGCCCGAAGGCTGCAAAAACATCGGTAGTATATGCTACTATCTGGACTCAGTTCTTCTGCTTTACGCCGTATATCCTGGGACTGATCGGCATCGTTCTTCTTCCGGGACTGGAAGGAAGCGCACAGGAACTGGTTATTCCAAAACTGGCTGACATGATGTTCCCTGATGTAGTTTCGGCGGTAGTGCTGACAGCAATAATGTCTGCTATCATGAGTACAGTCGCAGCTCTGCTGCTGCTGGTCGGAACACTGGTATCGGTAGACTTCTACAAGAGATGGATCAACCCGAACGCACCGGACAAGAGAGTTGTGTTGATATCAAGAGCGTCTATAGTAATAGTTGGTATCGTATGCATAATCATCGCTATAATACAGCCTCCGGCAATATTCGGACTTGTCATATTCGCCTTCAGCGTCATGGCTTCGGCATTCCTGCCCAGCTATGTCTGCGCTGTCTGGTGGAAGAAGGCCAATGCAACAGGATCATGTGCATCAATGATATGCGGAGGAGTAACGGCATTTGTCTGGACAGCGAAGGATCTGGAAACGACGACCAGCATACATGCGTTCCTTGCCGGCGTAGTCGTGTCCTGGATCGCTATGATCATAGGCAGTCAGTTCGGCAAACCGACATCTTCGGAGATGAAGGACCTGATGGACCGCTGCAAGGGCAAGAGGGGAGATGTATCTCCAAAAGTGCATGCAGCTGCTTCGAACAGTTTGACCTCTGAAAACAAGGCTGTATCACAGTTTGTATTCGGAACGAGAGCTGCCGACGGCGAAACTGTAAAGATCAATAAGATATTCGGACTTGAAGAGACCGGAGCAATATGCTAAAAACACTGGAAATATTAAGAGCGGAATATACGCCTGAAGATGCTATGCGCGCCATAGTCAACACTGACGGAACGGTGCACATAGCTGACATCAGGTCAGTGTACTATCCGTACAAACTGATAAAATACGACCTGGACGTAGGTAAAAAGGGAAAACTCAGCCAGCTGAAAAAGAAAGCTTACTGTATAGTCGATCTGGCTGTTGGACGACCTGCCGAAGGAAGGGGAGATCCTCAGTACGATCGTGAGGATGTTGACGAGGAACTGATCATTGGAGAGACCATAGATGACGACAAAGCAAATCATCTGGCCTATGATTTCGTGCTGAAGCTGTATCTGAACAAGGCAAAGCTGATGCACACTCCGAAGATACATACCACGGAAGAAAAGTATTTTCACAAAAAATTCTATATCGTCAGATGTCTTGATAAAGAAGACCTGGATTATTTCATAATGGTGGATGCCATTGACGGAGGTCTTGTGATATTAGACGACTGACAAGAAGCATATTATAAATATCAGGACAGGAGACTAAGTGTCAACTGCCCTGATTTTTTATCGGGTTTTTCTTTTTTTCTTCTTGTTTGGGTTCGCTTTTCCTTTTATGGATGCAGATGCGTCCTTTTTCCCTGATGAAGGAACAGGAACTTTTATCCTCTTCCTGCGCATAGAATTGTACAGAAGCTCTTTTGTATGAAAGGAAACGTTTGTTGCTATGTTTGCCCTGTTGTAAAGATCTATCAGATTGCCTTCGCCCATGAACCGTTTGACGTCGAATGTTATGTTCATCATCTTGGAAACGGAAAGTGCATTGGCGTCATTTATTTCTTCATTGAGTTTTTTCATGGCTCTCTTCAGCATGTTGATGGTCACCAGGAGCCAGATTATGATGAAAAGAAGGACATACGGCGCAATGGCTATCATGTTGGCTTTGATGATGCCTCCCACGCCGGTCTTCGGCAGCAGCAGGTACAGTGCGACCAGTCCAACGATCAAAAGTATTACTTTGTTTCTGCTCATTTAGATCCTCCTCGGTTTATGTCTAACGTGATTATAACACAGGGGTAAGGTCGAATAAAGGGAATTCAGTTTACAAAACCTGATAAAATTGATAAAATTATTTACCGGAGGCAATTATGAAAACAAGAGACTGTGAAGTTAGAGTGATCTACGGAGACACTGATGCCATGGGCATCGTTTACAATGCAAATTATATAAGATGGTTCGAAAAAGGCAGGACAGAATGGCTCAGACAGGTGGGATATCCCTACAAGAGGATGGAGCAGGAAGGAATATGGCTTCCTGTGTCTCACATAGAGATAGACTACAAGACGCCGGCCAGATACGACGACCGGCTGATCATAAAAACATGGCTGAAAAAGTTGAAGGGTGCAACGGCTATAATGGCTTATGATATAGTCAATGCGGATACCGGTCAGGTATGCGTTACAGGGACCAGCACTCATCCGGTAACAGATCCGGACCTGAAGCCGATCAGGCTGAGGAGGGACTATCCGGAGCTGTACAGTATTATGAAAGCTGAAGAGGGCAAAGACTGATATGTTTGAAAAAGGACAGATAGTTGAAATCGAAATAACAGATATGAGTGAGCAGGGACAGGGCATCGGCAGAGCCGATGGCCTGACTGTTTTTGCGGCCGGAACTGTGGTAGGAGACAAGGCGAAGGTCTGTCTGACTAAGGTAAAGAAGAGATATGCCTTCGGCCGTGTGGAAAATATAATCGAGCCGTCTAAATGGCGGGTCGAGTCAGTGTGCAGATATGCAGGGGAATGCGGCGGATGTCCTTATTATGAAACCTCTCATGAAGGACAGCTGGCGATAAAGGAAAAACAGGTAAAGGATAAGCTGATCAGGCTGGGCGGGCTGGAAGACCCCGATGTAGAGCCCATAGAGGCTCTCTCAGAGCCTTTTGCCTATCGGAACAAGGCGGTGATGCAGATCAGCACCGGCGGCAATATAAAGCGCAAAGGAGGCGTAATAGAGAACCTGGGGCCTGTGGCAATAGGGTTCAACAAATTGAAAAGCCATGATGTGGTCGACTGCGAAGAGTGCATGCTCCAGACCGGGACTGCAATGGCGGCTGCGGATGCTGTTCGGCAGTTCATGACTGAAGACAACATCACGGCTTATGACGAAAAATGGGATCAGGGTCTGATGAGATCCATGACGGTGAGGACGGCTTTCGGCACCGGCGAGGTCATGGTCATATTCCACATACACGGAAAAGCCATACCCAACAGCGCAAAGCTGGTCGGCCTGCTGGACGAGGCCGTTTACGCAGCCGGAGGATCGTTGGAAAGCGTTATAGTGGACAACGGCAAAGATCAGATGGCCATAGCCGGCGGTAAAGTGATAAAGGAAAAGATGGGAAAGCTGGATCTGGAAATATCTCCGGATAGTTTCTATCAGGTGGATCCTGCAATGACTGTTATCATGTACGACAAGGTCAAAGAGTATGCCGGATTGACCGGGACTGAAAACGTCCTGGATTTGTACTGCGGCGTCGGTTCTATCGGGCTCTGGTGCGCAGACGAGGCCGGGTTTGTTCTGGGGATCGAATCTGTCAGGCAGGCTGTTCTCGACGCAAACAGGAACGCTGTGCTCAACGGCATCGTGAACGCAGGGTACATATGCGGCAAAGCAGAGGTCGAATTGCCTAAACTGCAGGCGGAAAAGCCGGACGATAAACCGGGCAGATCAGATACGGATTTCAGTGAAAAGCTGCGGCAGACGGCCCAGAACGCCGACGTGGTCATACTGGATCCGCCAAGAGCCGGCTGTCATACCGCGTTGATCGACAGCGTCGCAGCCATATCACCGGAGCGGATAGTATACATGTCCTGCGATCCTGCAACCATGGCCCGGGATGTGAAAACGTTCACAGAAAAAGGATACACATTCGTCAAAGCCGCCCCATTTGACAATTTTGCCTGGACATCTCATACAGAGTGCGTTGCTTTGCTCAAAAGAATATCTATCGTTTAAGATGCTTTTAAGGAAGCCGGGTTAATATAGGCCCATAAGATAATTAATTCTTATTCATAACATCTCAATCCTCTCATTCATTTTACAAACCGGAAGGACTCGCATGGCGAGTTCTTTTTGGATGTGACGTAAAAACGAATACGTCTTGAGCTGTGGCTTAATATGAGGTATAATATAGCCACAAGGAAGAAGGTGATATCATGCAGATCATTCCTATGAGAGATTTAAAGAACACAGTTGAAGTTGAACGCCGTTGTGCGGAGGAAGAGGGGCCGGTCTATGTCACAAAGAATGGATATGGCCGCTTAGTTGTTATGGATATCGAGTATTACGAAAAAACGATGCAGAAAATGTATGAAGCGAAAACTGTGATGGAAGGCTTGGAAGATATCAAAAACGGACGAACTGTTGATGGAGATACAGCAATCAAAAATATAAGGACTAAATATGGAGTCTAAATTCAAGTATCAGCTCACACAAAAAGCAGAGGCTGACTTGGATGGCATTGTTTCTTATATTGCATTAGAATTATCAAAGCCACAGGCAGCAGCAGATTTTGTGGATCTTTTACAGGAATCCATTGAAGAAGTGGGATCATTTCCGGAAAGCGGCTCTCCTGTGGTCAATGAATATTTACCGGGTACAGAAGTGAGGAAGAAGATAGTGGATAATTATATTATGTACTATCTTCCTGATTTTACAGGGGAGATTATTTATATCACAAGGATAATATATGGTAAACGAAATATGGATGAAATATTTCGCAAGCTGGACCTGACTTGAATCAGATGAAAACTCTTGAAAGATGACGACGCAGATTATATAATAAATGCGTTGTGGGGCATTAGCTCAGCCGGGAGAGCGCCAGGTTCGCAATCTGGAGGCCAGGGGTTCGATCCCCCTATGCTCCACCATTTTTAATCGATATATTCATTTGAAAGAGGCACCGGTTGTTATTTTAAAAATGCGATAAAATCGTCTTCAGGCACAGGAGGGGATGTGTAGAATCCCTGGACGGTGTCGCATCCCGCATTATGTAAAACATCCATCTGTTCAGATGTCTCAACGCCTTCTGCGACAACTTCCATTCCAAGTCTTCTGGCGATATTAATGATACTTTCGATCAAAAAACTTGCCTTTTCACTGGATGCAATGTCATCGATCATGCTTTTGTCGATTTTGATAACATCAAAGCTGCCGTCACATATCATATTGAAAGATGAATAACCGCTGCCGAAATCATCCAAAGCGATGCGGAATCCGGCGTTGTGGATCTTGGCCATAATGTCTATGACGGTCATCTTATCCAGTTCTAAGGCTGTTTCAGTCAGTTCTACTTCTATGAGATCATGCGGTATGTCATATTTATCTGCGGCTGCCGATAATTCGGAGACAAAGTCGCTGGTGTATGTATTCAGCCTGGAAAAATTAGTTGAAACTGTCACAGGTTCGATCCCCGCATCTATTATATTTCGGAGGAAAGCGCATACATTTTCAAGCATACACATATCCAGATGGGTTATCATTCTGTGATCTTCCATAGGCCGGATGAATTCTCCCGGCATGATCAGAGTCCCATCGGGCCTGAGCCATCTTGCCAGTGCTTCTGCACCGACGACTTTACCGGTAATAACATCGAATTTTGGCTGCAGATATGCTATGAATTCCCCGTTGTCCATACCACGTTCAGCTTCGCTTATCAGTACTTTTTCACGTTTGTAGTACTCATCGACTTCTTTGTCGAATATACCGTAATGCTTGTCTCCGCGGGTCTTGCAAAGAGCCTTTGCAGCCATGGCTTTGTCACATACGATATTAATGTCAGCATGTCTGTCATCCACGCGGCACAACCCATATGCAAGAGATACAGAAACGTTTTTTCCACTCTTTATGGACAGATCAAATTTCGCAACAAGTCTTTTTTTGACCTGATCTATACTTTGGTTTATCAAAAATTGAAAATGGTCGCCTTAAATATGGCATGCGATCTCATCCTTTTTCAAAGCTTCTATGATATGGCGGGACAAGTATTCAAGAAGGGCGTCTCCTTCTTCGTAGCCATACATAAGATTGTATTCTCTGAAATCGATTATATCCATATCTACAACAGTGAAATCCTGTGATGAAAAGCTGTCCATCAATGACAAAGCTTTTTTATCAAATCCGTATTTCGTGTAAAGACCTGTCATCCTGTCGTTGCATAGAAGCCGTTCCATACTGTTGGCGGAGCGTTTTTTCATGTAAAGGAGCAGGAGGAGCATTATTATACATGCAATAAAAATCAAAAATACGAGAAGGATCATCCATACAGGCATCCTGTCTATTAGAGTGGAAAGGGACATGGACTGTGAACTCATAGTATTATTTATTATTATGTCATTGCGTTGATTTTCTGTAATGGATCTGACGGATTTTTCCATGATGCTTTTAAGCGTGCCGTTACAGTTGCCGCTCATTGCTGCGCATATTGAAATACCGTTGTCCGGTACGGTTATGCATTCAAGATCCTTGTATTTTCGCCCATTGAGATAATAGTCGGCTGCATATGAAGTAATAATAGCTTTTTTGGCTTTTCCACTCTTGACCGAGTCGAGGCATCCTTCTACTGAATTATATGTAAGGATCTTATCGTTGTTTTTCTCGCTGATATATTTATATGTACCCATAAGGTCTGTTATTGCTATTCTGTCGGATCCGGCCGCTTTTCCTGAACGTTTCTTTTCTACCATAGCCATAGGCGTATCGATATAGGCCTGTGTAAGAGCGAGGTCGTGCTGCCCGGCATAGTTGTAATCAAAGCAGAAATTTGCTGCTATGCAGTTTTTGTGTGAATTCAAATAGCGCATACATTCATCGCTGCTGGGCAGGCTCACAAATTTAAATCTGAGGCCGGTTTCTTTGGAAATGATTTTGAAAACATCACTGGAAATGCCGTCAAAATCACCGCTGCTGCTGGTCATCGCAATAGGCGGCAGATCATCGTTGTATACGACAGTGATACTGTGGTCCAAATCATTTACATAATCCTGTTCGCTTTTGGTGAGGACCAGGGGCAGTGAATCTGCATTCAGATATTTCGATCTGAGGTCGCTTTCGCAGTTTGGATCGTTTGCTTTTATTTGACCCATAGCATCATTGAGCCCGGAAAGGACTTCGGTATTGTTTTTAGATGTGACAAAATAAAAGGGCTGCAGTGCAAACTGAGCAACTGATTTCAAATCGGTGCGGTTTATCACTCCGCCAAGCAGGCCGGCATCAATACGTCCGCTCTTTATTCCGCTGCAGATATCATCAACTGAATCCAGGGCTACTGAACTGAAATCGATATTATGCTTGCTGCAGAATTTTTTCATGTCGCTGTAGTTCTTGGATCCCTTCAGATATCCGACTTTCATACCATTCATGGCAGAGTAATCGTTATAGGCCATATCTTTGTCCCGGCTGACATAAAGGGAGAGACTCTCGTATCCGCAGTTATAATCCGGAAAAGCAAAATGATCCTGCCTGGCAGATGTTTTGAAAACGCAGCCCATTATGTCAATGTCGCCGTTCTTCAGATCGGTGATGCATTGGCTGTAACTTTCGTCTTTGAATTCCAGTTCCCAGTTGTTGTATTGAGCTATTTGCTGCAGATATTCATAATTATAACCGTATTTGTAATCATCGGTCGATTCCTGATATCCGGCATACTGAAAATACCCGACCTTGATGACTTTGTCTTTTGCATAAACATTAGAATGCGTAGAAAAACAGAATGATGCTGCAATAATGCAGATCATTAGCCATAGTCCAACCCGTTTGATTCGGTCCGATATTGATGCCGACATAACTTTCGCCCCCATACCCTAATAAGATGAAATGTTGATATCAATTAATATTTTACCACAATTAGAGAGCTATTGCATAGTTTACTTAATAGAAAAACCAAAACTGCAAATAGGACAGTGGCACTGCAAATATTTGACAAATCACTAATGCAGGAGTAAAATTAGAGTGATGCAAATATTCAGAGATCAAATAATCAAAGGAATATTCTATATTACAGGGGAGGGTTAGATAATATGAGAAAGAAATTATTAGCTTTTGTATTAGCTGCTGTTGTTGCCGTTGCCATGGCGCCAATGGCTGTTTTTGCTGCGCCGGGAACTGCGGCTACGAAAGTAACGGTCAACGGAACTGAAGTAAGCGGCTACTTCGAAGATCATAAGGGCAGCTTTTCCAACGGGCGGCTTATCCTGGAAAACTATGCGCCGTCAGCGGACACGCTCATAGAGGCCAACGGCGATCTTAATGTCACACTTCGCGGGGCCAACAGTTTCAGTACTGCGACAGCAGAAAAAACCGCATTCAAAGTTGATGGAAATGTAACAGTGACCGGAGAAGCAGGATCCAGTCTTGCGGTATCCGGGACCGATACAGGTATAAACACGACAGGGTCATTTGTCATAACAGGCGGAACGGTTTCTGCGACAGGCACCGGGGCAGGGTCATACGGAATAAAGACCGGCGGAAAAATATCTGTGACATATGCGTCTGTTACAGGGACAGGAAAGGCCAATGGCATAAACGCATCCGGGCAGGAGCTGAAAACGGCTCTGGGTTACGGCACAGGGAAAGTAGTTGGCATTGCGGACAGCGGTAATCCGGGTATCATTGCAGGCAGCATCAATATGACTGGAGATGAAATGGTTGCCGATCCGGAAGACGGCAAGATAGGAACTTCGGGAACAGATGCGACCGTAACGGACAAGGCCGGGGCTGCTGCATCAAGTGCAGCGATATCATATGCGGCGCCGTTCATCAAAACTGATGCCGCAGGCGACGCCACATATCTTCAGGGCGAAACGGCAAAGGAGATATCGGTCATAGCCGGGGGCAGCGGTCTGGATTATCAGTGGTATTCAAATGATGTAAATGAGGTCAAAGGAGCATCAGAGATCTCCAATGCCACAAAGTCGACATATACGCCGCTCACATCTGAAGTCGGAGACAGATATTATTTCTGCGAAGTATCGAATTCTGTGAAGAAAGTGGATTCGTCCATCGTCAGGATCAAAGTCGGACCTCTGGCACCTGCCAATGTCAAAGCGTATTCGGGAACGTTCAATTCCATAGATCTTTCATGGGATGCTGTGAACGGAGCCACCGGATACATGATATACGGATATGACAGTGCTGCGGGGACATATAAACAGATCAAAACTATCATGAACGGCGCCAGCGCCGGGTTCACCAATGTTGGATTGACGACCGGGGCCGAATACTCATATACAGTAATGGCTTTCAGAGATCTGGATGACAGCAGCCGGCTGCTCAGCGGGATGTCGTCATCTGTCAGTGCAAAACCGCTCCTCGGCGGCATTGATAAAATAAAGCTATACAAAAAAGGAAAATACGCAGTGAAGGTGAAATGGTCAGGCGTAAGCGGATCTTCGGGCTACAAAGTGTACAGAGCCAAATCGAAGAAGGGCAAATACAAACTGGTGAAAACAGTGAAAAAAGGAAAGACCATATCATGGATGAACAAGAAACTGAAAAAAGGCAAGAAGTATTACTATAAAGTGAAAGCTTACAGGAACGTCGGCGGGAAAGCCGTTGTATACGGAAGCTATTCAAAGATAAAGAGTATTAAAAGGTAAGATGGGGGAAGAGAGATGCGAAAACAGAAAAAAATCAAAAAATCAAAATTTATATTGATGCTCTTTCTGGCAGCAGCTGTGACGCTGAGTATGATGCCCGGTCTGATGCCGGGAGTCAGCGCTGAAGACGGAGGAACGACGGCAGAGAGCCAGACGGCACAAAGCGAGGAAACAACTGTGCAGGAACAGACCGGGACTGTATCGACAGACGAGCAGATCGATAACGGTGATGTCAATAAAGATGCCGGTGAAAAAACTGATGAAAAATCTGATGAAGCAAAAGATACGTCAAATTCAAATGATCAGTTGAAAAAAGCTGCTGAAAATGCCGGCGAAAAGAAGTCGGGCAAAGCAGCATCGGCAAAAGAAGATGCGGATCCTGCAAAGGGCCTGAAGGTCGTTGCAGTGAGCATGACAACAGGCGTAGAGAAAGATGCAGACAACACATATCACATGAAGTCCAACAGCAATGCCGGACTGAGCACCAAAGTTGGCATAAACATAATCAAAGGGGCGAGCGCCAAATACAACGATGTCTGGGTATGTTATAAATACAAACTGCCGAAATTTGTGGTTGCTTCAGGAGGAACAAACGACTCTCCTGAACTGACATATACAGCCAACACATATGGATGGCTCAGTGAAATGACAACAGGTCAGGGCGCAGCGAGTATAACCTGGGACGACAATTATGTGTATCTGACAGGAAGGACCAAAGTGGGGACACTTCCGGGAGAATATACGAGAGATATAAATATCAACAATGGGTGGCAGGTCAACGGTACGACTTATACGCCGGATGTTTCCGTATGGGTATACGATGAGAATGCGGCAGATCTGGGCGAATCAACTGCTGTAAGTGCGAGCAGTCATTCAACAAAGCCGCCGACTTTCAAGGCAGAATCGACAGCGGCGTATCAGCCGTATCTGCAGGGCAAGGCTTTTGACGAGAATTCACAGGATCCGGTACAGAACCAGGCGGCCCAGGCTATATCCGGATTTTATAGCGCCGCTAAGGGCAAGGTATATAAAACGGCGGAAGAAGCGACAACTGACGGTGCCACAGACGCCACATACGGCAGAGTGTATGACGTGGATGTTTCACTGATAAGACAGGGCACCGATGTGGGCAATGCCCTGCTGGACACTTCTAAAGATGTGACGTATACCGTGGATTTCAGTACAACAGTTTTGAAAGGCAACATGTCGGCCGTGACGCCGCAGATAATAGGCGTCAGAGAAAATACCGCATATACGGACGGGACAGATGTGGTATATCCATCCGTAGGACGGGACATGACTTTTGCCGGACAGCTGGAAGGATCACTTCGTGACAGTACTTCCTACGCCGGCGGATATACAGCCGACGTTTCAGGAACGAAGCTGACCATTACAGGAAAGAACAACGGCCTTAAGACGGGAGAAAGCGGAGCTTACAGATCCAAACAGACAGGTACATATCCATGCGCGTACGCGCAGATATTCGTGCCCCTTTCGACCGATCCTAACAGTCAGGATTATTATGATGCTACAGGGAACAATCCTAATCAACTGCAGCTGAACTGTCAGGTGACTGAGGCGAAATACACTCCTCTGGGGGGCACTGAAGAGACATATACATCAAAAGAGGGCGAACACGATTTTAAAGTTGCTATAGCTCAAAGAGATCCAAAGCTGGGCGGCGGGATATATGATTCCGGTACTACTTCATGGACCAACGCCTCCGGGACAGGGGCGGCAGATGGACACACTGCGACGCTGGGCCAGAAAAACCTGGTCTTCAACAGCAATGTGACCAACGGCACCAGAGAAGATGACTACAAGGCCATTGCCATGAACTACATGCAGCTGTTCGACACTTCAAAACTGGAGGTAACCGGACAGGTCAGCGTGACCAACACCGGATATGCAGACAGATCGGTGCTGTACGTAGCCATGAACAGAGGCACCAGCGGTTACGGATGGTCCGATGATAAGGATATAAGGACACATGAGATGAGCGTGGCAAAAATGAGCGACTCTAAGTTTACATGTTACACGGATATGTCCGATATACCTTCAAATGAAATATGCGTAGGAGTCATCGTTGAATTCCGGGGAGGAAAAACCGGGACGGATGACGGCGATAAAATCGTATCAACTGCATTGAAAGTAAAAGATGATGTGAGTTTCATCGGCGAGACTGCCATTGCAGTTCCGTCATATCAGGTATGGTGGAGCAAGGGCAAAAACTTTGCCGGAAAAGATGACTATATGAACTATGAGCCGGGCTCATACCTTGGCGGCGGTCCTGCAGAAGCAAATAAAGCTGATGTAGAAATGGGAGCTGCTTATGAAAATCCGGCTAAAACATACATCCCGGACCTGTATAATAAAACTACAGGAGATTACACCACAGCTGCAGGCGAGCAAGCTAATGCTGGGAGGAGTGTGGGCAACACCGTAGTGATCATGGGATACAAATTCTCATATACTTCATTTGTCAATATGAACGGAGACGATCTGGTGGATACATACAAGGCCGGGGAACAGGTAAATTCCAGTTCATTCCCGATCACCGCAGGATACAGACAGATCGATAAAGTTTTCAAATTCAAGACCGACTGGGGAGCATCTGAAGAAAACGACCCGAATTCCACATTCAACTTTACATACACACATGCTGCAGCAAGCGATGAGGGCGCCAAGATAATCCCGACAGGGGACATATATCTTTACAAGAAAGATGAAGCCAGTGGAAAATGGGTCAAGTACTCACCGGGAGCAGGCGCGGACACCGAACCTGCAGTAAGCGGCACATTCGATGACAACGGCAACAGGACCGATATAACAGGGACAGGCTGGGTGAAGGACGGAAACAGCTGGAAGATAGATTTCTCTATTGTCGGCGAAGGTGAATGGGCAATTGCTTATTCCTGCCTGGCAGGAGACGGACTGGATCCGGATACCGATCCGATAAACAATGCTTATGACTGCACCGGGTCCATATCGCTGCGAGCATCCAAAGACAATAATATGATGGTACCGCAAGGCGGAGTCAGTGAGAGGGACAACATTGTCAATCCTCAGGGGCTGTATTCATACAAGAAAGAAGTCAAGAACATTGTGGCACCGGGAGAATCGATCGCATATACGATCACAGCCGGAGCAGAAAAGACAGATCTGAAAGACTATTTCCTTCTGGATATCCTCCCGTTCAACGGTGACGGCAGAGGGACAAAGATGGACGGCTCATATACGTTCACCGACAATGAGCTGACAGTGAACGCTTACAGTGGGAAGAAGACTTCTGTGGATATGTACTATTCCACAGATGAAGGCGTGCGTACAGACGCATCAGGAAAGCTGAAGGACGCCAGCCAGTTCATAACAGGCACAGGAGCGTCGAAACAAATGGCATGGACGCCTGCTGACGGAGGCAGCTTTGGCGGCGGCACGTGGCACAAAGCTGAAAAAACAGTCAGCGCGGATGGACATACAATAACATATTCAGTAAAAGCGTCAGATAAAGACAAGAGACCGACGGCTTTCTTCCTCTACGGGACACTTGGCGGATCTGAAAGAGTGACGGCAAATGTAAATCTGACAGCCAAAGACAATGAGGCGGGAAATCTTTACTACAACGATTCCTCGTTCTCAAGTCCGAGCATGCTGCTGGATACATTTGTTGCAAAGGAAGCCCTTGTTACTATAGCAACAAGGGAAATGAAAGGGACCGTATGGGTGGACCTGAACGGCGACGGCAAAAGAAACAGTGATGAACCTCTTGTAAAAGGCGCTAAAGTCGTTTTGCACAGCGGCGATCCGAGTGCAGTAGGAAAAACGGCATCGGCGAAAAATGCAGTGCCGTGGGACACTTCTGTTGTGAATGAAAATGCTCTGGGAGAACCATATGGGACTGTAACTACAGACTCCGAAGGAAAATATAGATTCGACATGGTGCCTTTCGACAACGATGCATATTATGTAACGCTGGAAAGCAGCAGCGGGTTCGACATATCTCAGTATTCACTGACTGAGTACAAAGCATCCGGAATCGATGAAACGCTGAATTCGGATTTCAGCCCGATCCTTTCCGAACAGAAACTGACGAAAGGTGTGTCCGACAGAACAGAATACAAATCCTTCAAAGACCTTGATGTCACTGCCGGAGACGGAGATATTTCCAAAGAACAGGATGCAGGTCTGCTGGATGTCAATCATCTATGGGACGACTATGATGAAGGCGATAATGACACAGGTGAAAAGGGCGGAGACGGAAATGGAAACGGTGACAAAAAAGGCAAAGCCGGGAAAGTCACAAAGACCGGCGATGACAGCAGTATGTCGATCGCAGCACTGATGATGCTGCTGGCGGCAGGAACGGCCACCGGAAGTTATTTCTTCAGGCGTAAAAAAATCGAAAAGTAGATCATAAAACAGGATGCTCTTTGACTTATGCCAAAGAGCATCTTTTTAGTATAAGTGTGGATCGCTTATTATACAGCGACAGATCTTATCAGATCGGTATGATCGAACCGATGTCCATGAGAGGCAGTCCGGGAAATGATCGGATCTCCGTTTTTCGTGAGGTTATAAAACTGCGGATGGCGGTGCCGTCGGGATGACGGTCGATGTCGCCGTTGAACACGATCTCGCCGCCGATGCGGCCTGTCGATCCGCCTATGAATCCATGGTCATGTCCCGGAAGAAGAATGTGCCCTTCGCTGATCAGGAGCACATCAAGGCCGGCTTTTTTCATTGGACCGCACATGCCCCGGTCAGAGGTGATAACGGAATCTTCATCGACGATCAGAGTACTGCATTTGGAATAGCCCTGCTTTACGTCTACAAAAATCATGGACATATCCCGGGCGGTCTGCAGAAGATCTTTCGAGGTGTATCTCAAAGCATGTATAAAGTATCTGCCGGTGCAGGCGGCATTATAAATAATATCCTCGGGATAAGAAGGGCCGAGATTTTTTTTGCTGCCGGCAAAAACCGGAGCATCGTCTGCGGCGCCCAATTTGCAGAAACGCATATCCGGATGACATGATACTGCCGGATCGACTCCGGAAAAAGGCCTGAGACGGACGAGGCTCACGCCCCGGCTTTCCAGATACGCCTGTACCGGATCATATGTCTGATGTGAAATGATGATTTTATCCATAGGGATATTATATATCAAAATGGGACAGCTCTGTTATATATGGTCATAAAAAACAATATAAAAACAAAAAAATATATGGATTATTCTTGACAAAAGGTGTATACTGTTCAAGTAATATTATTTAAGAAAAATTGCGCAAAAAATAACAGAACATTGAGGAAGACGGCTGCGAGGGGTCTTATATATCCTTCTCACTCAAAGAGCCGGAAACCTCGTTTTTTATTTTTTGGGCGATGTTTTTAATTGTGAAATGGAGGTACGGACTATGAAAAAGTTTATTTTTGTCACAGGCGGCGTTGTATCAGGACTGGGCAAGGGGATCACGGCGGCTTCTCTTGGAAGACTGCTGAAATCCAGGGGCCTTAAAGTGGCCAGTCAGAAACTGGACCCATACGTCAACGTGGATCCGGGGACTATGAGCCCGTATCAGCACGGAGAAGTATTCGTGACGGAAGACGGTGCGGAGACGGACCTGGATCTTGGACATTATGAAAGATTTATCGATGAAAATCTCAACAAATATTCCAACCTGACTACAGGGAAAGTTTATTGGAATGTACTCAACAAGGAAAGAAAGGGCGAATATCTGGGCAGCACTGTGCAGATAATCCCCCACATTACAAATGAGATAAAAGACTTCATATATAATGTGGGAGAAAAAGATGATGCGGATGTGATAATAACGGAGATCGGCGGGACTACCGGGGACATAGAATCACAGCCCTTCCTTGAGGCTATAAGACAGGTCGCTCTGGAGCAGGGAAAGGAAAACTGCCTGTTCATCCACGTGACCCTTGTCCCTTACATAAAGAGCAGCGGCGAACATAAATCAAAACCGACGCAGCATTCCGTGAAGGAATTGCGGGGGATGGGCATCAGCCCTGATATCATAGTGATGAGAGCTGATGAGCCTATTGACCATTCCATCATCGATAAGATATCCCTCTTCTGCAATGTGAAGAAGGACTGCGTCATCGAGAACTCGACAGTTCCTGTGCTGTATGAAGCACCGAATATGCTGGAAAAAAGTCGATTCTCCTGGATAGCATGCAGAGAGCTGGGCATAGATGCGGGCCCGTGCGATCTTTCGGAGTGGAACGCCATGCTGGACAGGATCAGAAAAGCAACGAAGGACGTAGAAGTCGCTATAGTTGGAAAATATGTAAAACTCCACGATGCTTATCTGTCGGTTGCCGAAGCGCTGAAACACGGCGGCTATGAAAACGGATGCAATGTGCACATCAGGTGGGTGGAAGCCGAAGAAGTGGAAGCGACCGATGCGCAGACACAGCTGAAAGGCGTTGACGGTATCCTGGTGCCGGGAGGGTTCGGCGACAGAGGTATAGAAGGCAAGATCGCGGCGGCGAAGTATGCACGGGAAAATGACATACCATATTTCGGCATCTGCCTGGGGATGCAGACTGCAGTCATAGAATATGCAAGAGATGTTCTTGGACTGAAAGATGCAAACTCGGGCGAATTCGATGAACACTGTAAAAACAAACTGATCGATTTTATGCCGGATC
Source organism: Eubacteriaceae bacterium (assembly GCA_034927505.1). Classification (GTDB taxonomy): domain Bacteria; phylum Bacillota; class Clostridia; order Peptostreptococcales; family Anaerovoracaceae; genus RUG100. Next base: position 102,352 of record JAYFPY010000010.1, on the reverse strand, counting down.
AGAACGGAGATATGCCAAAAGGTGGAACGATGAGACTGGGAGCTTATCCATGCACCATAACAGACGGAACTATCATGAAAAGAGCTTACGGCAAAAAGGAGATAGCGGAAAGACATCGTCACAGATATGAATTCAACAACGATTACAGAGAAGCCATGACCGAAGCCGGGATGAAGATCGCAGGCACATCACCGGACGGGAGACTGGTGGAGGCAGTAGAATTGCCTGACAGACGGCATTTCGTCGGCGTCCAGTATCACCCTGAATTCAAAAGCAGGCCGGACAAGGCACACCCGCTGTTCCGTGAATTTATAAAGGCGGCGGCTGCACAAAAAGGTTGAATTATAGAAGGATTTTATATATAATAGGTAGGCGAAACCTATTTAAGAATAAATAAGGAGGAAATATATGGGCTTTTCAGAAGAAGTCGGAATAGATCTTGGTACAGCGAATGTACTGGTATATATAAAAAATAAAGGAATCGTCCTCAAGGAACCGTCAGTGGTTGCTATAGACGAGGAGACTGAAGATATTCTTGCAGTGGGCGAAGAGGCAAGGCAGATGCTGGGACGTACTCCGGCAAACATTATTGCTGTCAGACCTCTGCGCGACGGCGTTATATCCGATTACGATGTAACGGAAAAAATGCTCAAGTACTTTATCAAAAAGACATGCGGCGCAGGTAAATTCTTCAGGCCTAAAATAATGGTGTGCGTGCCCAGCGGAGTGACAGAAGTAGAAAAGAGAGCTGTCAGAGAAGCGGCTACACAGGCCGGCGGCAAGGACGTGTTCCTCATGGAGGAGCCTATCGCAGCTGCTATCGGCGCAGGACTGGACATTGCAAGACCGGAAGGCATCATGGTAATGGACATCGGAGGCGGAACTACTGACATAGCAGTTATTGCCCTCGGAGGGATCGTTGCCAGCACATCCGTCAAGGTGGCAGGCGACAAATTCGATGAATCCATCGTTAAATACATGCGAAAAAAGCACAAGCTGTATATAGGCGAAAGAACTGCCGAAGAGCTGAAGATGAGCATTGGAACAGCCAGTGAAAGACCGGAAGAGATCAAGATGATGTGCAGCGGACGTGATCTGGTCACGGGACTTCCCCGTGATGTGGAGATGACTAGCACAGAAATGATGGAAGCCCTGGAAGAACCTCTGCAGCAGATATGCGATGCTACTCACGGAGTACTGGAGAAAACGCCGCCTGAACTGGCAGCTGATATCAGTACATCGGGTATCGTAGTGACAGGAGGCGGAGCTCTCATGTACGGCATAGATGAAAGAGTCAAAGGGCGAACGGGAATAAAAGTCCATATCGCCGATGATCCGCTGTCATCCGTGGCAGTCGGGACAGGAAAGGCTCTTGAAAATCTGGAGGCTATTGAAAAAACCGACTTGAACAGAAGAAAAAGAACATTTATTTAGATTTCAGAAAGCTATCTCGGACAGAGATAGCTTTTTTAAAGGAGACAGGATGAAATTTGATTTGATAGCTACAACGACCTTCGGACTGGAGGCTGTGGCAAAAAGGGAAATAGAAAAACTGGGATACAAGATCGTAAAAGCTGAAAACGGCAAGATAACATTCAGCGGGAATGAACGGGGAATAGTGAGGGCCAATCTGTGGCTTAGGACAGCGGACAGAGTTCTGCTAAAGGTGGATGAATTCATGGTCACCGAATCCGAAGAACTGTTCCAGAGGGTCGGCGGCATAGCATGGGAGGAGATCATACCGGTGGACGGCAAATTTACTGTGACATGTTCTACCGTAAAATCTCAGCTGCGAAGTGAGCCGAACAATCAAAAGACTGTAAAGAAGGCGATAGCTCTCAGGCTGGCCGATTTCTACGGGACGGAAAAACTGGAAGAGATAGGAGCAGAGTATACAGTAAAGATCAGTATGCTGAAGGACAGAGCAACGCTGACTGTGGATACTACAGGAGAAGGCCTGCACAAGAGAGGATACAGGGTGGCTCCGGTCACAGCGCCTGTAAAGGAAACTCTGGCATCGGCAATGGTGCAGCTGACATTCTGGAGGGAAGGAAGACTGCTGGTGGATCCATGCTGCGGTTCGGGAACGATACCTATCGAGGCTGCCATGCTGGGCAGAAACATAGCACCCGGTCTTTCACGGAGCTTTGCCTCGGAGGGCTGGGAGCTCATACCTGAGGAGATCTGGAAGGAAGAGCGAAAAGCGGCTTACTCGGAGATAGACTATGAAACGGATATACGCATAAAGGCGTCGGATATAGATGCAGCTGCGATAACAGCCGCAAAGGGAAACGCCGAAGAAGCCGGAGTGGACGACTGCATCGATTTTTCATGCATGGATGTAAAAAACATGAAAGCCGGGGAAGAGTCGGGGATAATCATAACCAATCCGCCTTACGGGGAACGTATCGGAAGCGAAAAAGGCATAAAGGCGCTGTATGACAGCCTAGCCGGCTTTTTTAGAGAAAACCCTACATGGTCCCTGTTCATGATCACTCCGGACAAGGAAGCCGAAGAGGCGGTCATGGGAAGAAAGGCAGACCGAAGACGTAAACTGTATAATGGCCGTATGGAAGTGTGCTATTACCAGTTTCATGGGGAAAAGCGTTGACTTTTATAAAAAATGATGTATAATTATGCACAGATAGAAAGGAGCTGTATGATATGGCAAATGACAGCATGATGGCTTATCGGGACAACACCAGAGCATGGCTGATACTGGCGGACGGAACGATATTCGAGGGGTGGAGCCTGGGCGCAAAGGGAACCACCGTTGGCGAGGTGGTTTTTACTACGGGAATGACCGGATACCAGGAGACTTTGACGGATCCCAGCTATTACGGACAGATCGTTACGCAGACGTTTCCTCTCATTGGAAACTATGGACTCAATCAGATAGATTATGAATCAAGCAGGGTATGGCTCTCCGGATATATTATCAGAGAATGGTGCTACGAACCATCTAATTTCAGGAGCAAGACCGACCTGGGAGAATACCTGGAAAGAGAAAACATAGTTGGAATATATGATATAGACACGCGGGCCCTGACAAAGAAGATCAGGGAGACCGGCGTGATGAACGGCGCCATAACTACCGAATACCCGGAAGATATGGATGCTTTTATGAAAACAATAAAGGAATTCAAGATAAAAGATGCTGTAAAAAATGTATCTTTCCCAAAACCGGTATCATACACTGTCGATGACCCGGTCGCAAAGGTGGTCCTCATGGATTACGGATACAAGAGGAATATACTGCGCAGTCTCAATCAGAGAGGATGCGATGTTATCGTTATGCCTCAGGATTCTACGGCAGAGGACATAAAGAAACTGGATCCGGACGGGATCATGCTGTCCAACGGGCCGGGAGATCCGAAGGATGACAGGGAGATAATCAGCAATCTGAAGGAGATAATAAAAACTGACATTCCTATACTGGGTATATGTCTTGGGCATCAGCTCATGGCGATAGCATCCGGCGGGCAAACCGAAAAGCTGAAATACGGACACCGAGGGGCTAATCAGCCGGTCATGGATGTGGCTATGGACAGAGTTTTCGTTACCAGTCAGAACCATGGATACGCAGTGGTCAGCGATTCCATAACAGAGGATATCGGCAGGGTCAGTCATTACAATGTCAATGACGGCAGCTGCGAAGGCGTTGAATATAAAAGGCCGAAGACATTTACTGTGCAGTTCCATCCGGAAGCTGCGGCAGGTCCGCAGGATACCCAGTATCTGTTCGACAGATTTATTGAAAACATGACAGGAGGCGACAAATAATGGCACTGAGAGAAGATGTAAAAAAAGTACTGGTCATCGGATCCGGCCCTATCGTTATAGGACAGGCTGCTGAATTTGACTATGCAGGGACGCAGGTCTGCAGGACTCTCAGAGAGGAAGGCCTCGAAGTTGTTCTGGTGAATTCCAATCCGGCAACTATAATGACTGATAAAACCATGGCGGACAGAGTATACATAGAACCTCTTACTCTGGATGTACTGAAGAAAATAATAAAGATTGAAAAACCGGACAGTATCCTGTCTACTTTGGGAGGACAGATGGGGTTGACTCTTTCTATGCAGCTGGCAAAGGAAGGGTTCCTTGACGAACAGAATGTAAAACTGCTGGGCGCCGATCCGGAGACCATAGACAAAGCCGAGGACAGGCAGTTGTTCAAGGACATGCTGGAGTCCATAGGCGAACCGGTGATCGAATCCAAGGTAGTGAATCATATCGATGATGCGCTGGCTTATGCAGATGAGATCGGATATCCGGTCATAGTAAGACCGGCTTTCACACTGGGAGGCACCGGCGGCGGGATCGTGGAGAATGCTCACGATCTGAAGATAATAGGAGGCGATGGACTGAGGCTGTCGCCGATAACTCAGATACTGGTCGAAAAATGTGTATCCGGATGGAAAGAAATAGAATTTGAAGTGATACGGGATGCGAAGAACAACTGCATCACAGTATGTTCCATGGAAAATCTGGACCCGGTGGGCGTGCATACGGGAGACTCTATCGTAGTTGCTCCGGCAGTTACACTGGCGGACAAAGAGTATCAGATGCTGAGGACGGCTTCCATCAATATAATCCAGGAGCTGGGAGTGGAAGGCGGATGCAACTGTCAGTTCGCACTGAACCCGGACAGTTTTGAGTATGCAGTCATCGAAGTGAATCCGAGGGTGTCAAGATCATCGGCGCTGGCTTCCAAGGCGACAGGATATCCTATCGCAAAGATCGCCAGCAAGATCGCCATCGGATATACACTGGATGAAATAAAGAACGCCATCACAGGGAAAACATACGCCTGTTTTGAGCCGGCACTGGATTATGTAGTCGTGAAGTTCCCCAAGTGGCCTTTCGACAAATTCGTATACGCAAGAAGAACTCTGGGCACTCAGATGAAAGCCACCGGCGAGGTAATGGCTATAGGCAGTTTCTTTGAACAGGCCATGATGAAAGCTGTAAGGTCCATCGAACTGGGTCTGGATACTCTGAATATGAAAAAGCTGAAGAGCAAATCCACACTTGAGATAGAAGAGATGCTGCACAACTGTGATGACCAGAGGATCTTCGTGATCTATGAAGCTTTCAAGAGAGGCGTGCCCCTGGAAAATATTTTCCACATTACGAAGATCGACAGGTGGTTCCTGTCCAAGATAAACAATCTGGTGTTCATGGAAAAACATCTGATGCTGGGAGAACTGACAGAAGAGAAATACAAGGATGCAAAGGATCTGGGTTTTCTGGATTCTACCATCGAAAGACTCAGCGGTCAGAAGCCGCCGGTAAAGATACCGGAAGTATATAAAATGGTAGATACATGCGCGGCTGAATTCGCCGCCGAGACGCCGTATTTCTACGGGACATTCGATGAAGAAAATGAAGCGACGGAATTCATCGAAGAACATGATACAGGCAAAAAGAAGATCATGGTATTCGGTTCAGGCCCTATAAGGATCGGACAGGGGATCGAGTTCGACTACTGTTCGGTGCACTGCATCAATGCGATCCGTGAAGCCGGATATGAAGCTGTTATAGTAAATAACAATCCGGAGACTGTCAGCACAGATTTCGACATTTCAGACAGGCTGTACTTCGAACCGCTGACGCCGGAAGATGTCGACGGAATAATAGAGACGGAAAAACCGGACGGAGTGATCGTCCAGTTCGGAGGCCAGACTGCCATAAAACTGATAGACTACCTTACAGAAAAGGGAGTCAGGATACTGGGCACCAGCGCAGACAGCATCGATGCGGCCGAAGACCGTGAAAGGTTCGATGCGGTGCTGGAAAAATGCGGCATCCCGAGAGCGGAAGGCAAGATGGCATATACAACGGAGACTGCGGTCAGAGAAGCCGAAGAGCTGGGATATCCGGTCCTGCTCAGACCTTCATACGTGCTGGGCGGACAGAATATGATCATAGCTTATGGGGTGGAGGACGTCATAGAGTACATGGACATCATCACGGCCCCCGGCGAGTTGAAAAATCCGGTGCTCATAGACAAGTATCTGATGGGCACGGAGATAGAAGTCGATGCTGTATGCGATGGGAAGGATTTCCTTATACCGGGGATCATGGAGCATATCGAAAGAGCCGGCGTCCATTCGGGGGATTCCATTTCGGTCTATCCGCCGCAGAATCTGCCTGACGGCGTTACCGAACAGATCATCGAATACACGGGAAAGCTGGCAAAGGAACTGAATGTTGTCGGCATGATCAATATACAGTATGTGTATTATCAGGATGTCCTGTATGTGATAGAAGTAAATCCGAGATCGTCAAGGACGGTGCCGTACATCAGTAAGGTCACCAATGTGCCTATCGTAAAGCTGGCTACAAATATACTGCTGGGACACACGCTGAAGGATCAGGGATTTGAACCGGGTCTGGTGCCGGCAGGAGACTATGTGGCCGTGAAGGTACCTGTCTTCAGCTTCTCAAAGCTGACAGATGCGGACAGTCAGCTGGGGCCTGAGATGAAATCTACCGGCGAGGTGCTGGGGATCGATAAGGACTTTGAATCGGCTCTGTACAAAGGGCTGCTGGGTGCAGGATACGGGCTGTCAAAAGTTGCCGACACTGTGCTGATAACGGTAAAAGATGCAGACAAACCGGAGGCGGTGGAACTGGCAAAGAAATTCATCGAATTCGGATATAAAATAGCAGCGACCAAAGGGACCTGCGAATATCTGAAAGAACACGGCGTCGAAGCGGAACATGTGAACAAATTCAATGAACCGGAGCCGAATACAAATACCATATTCGACAGCGGAGCCGTGGACTTCGTGGTTTCCACATCCAAGGTGGGAAGAGACCCGGCAGTGCAGGCTGTGCAGATGAGAAGAAAAGCTATCGAAAGAAGCATAGTCACGCTGACATCGGTAGATACGGCAGGCGCTTTGGCAAACTGCCTGCTGTCCGGAAAAAACCTTGAAAATGTCAACATGGTGGACATCTGCAAAATATAAGGAGAAAGACTATGACTGTAGATCTAAAAGGAAGAAGTTTTCTGACGCTGATGGATTTCACGCCGGAAGAAATAAGATACATGCTGGATCTGGCGCATCAGCTGAAGGCTGAGAAAAAATCAGGCGCAGAGAAAAAGAGACTTGCCGGCAAGAATATCGTGCTGCTGTTCGAAAAGACTTCAACAAGAACAAGGTGCTCATTCGAAGTGGCCTGTCGTGATGAAGGCGGACAGGTGACTTTTCTGGATTCCGGCAGTTCGCAGGTGGGCAAGAAGGAATCTATCGAAGACAGCGCCCGCGTGCTGGGAAGGTTCTTTGACGGTATAGAATACAGGGGATACGAACAGTCGCTGGTGGAGGATCTTGCCAGGTATTCCGGAGTGCCTGTATGGAACGGGTTGACAGACATAGATCATCCGACGCAGATCCTGGCCGATATGATGACTATGGAAGAACATATAGACAAACCTCTCGGCGACTGCAAAGTCGTATTTGTAGGAGATGTGCGGAACAATATGAGCTACGCCTGGATGTATGGGTGTGCCAAGATGGGCATGCATTTCGTGGCCTATGGGCCGGAGCGGCTGGCCAAAGAACTGGATGCCGGTGTGATGGCAAAGGTAGCTGCTGTTGCAGAGGAGACAGGTGCAGTCATAGAAGTGTCTTCGGATATAGAAAGCCTGAAGGGAGCCGATGTGATCTACACAGATGTATGGGTGAGCATGGGCGAAGAAGCAGAGACTCCTGAAAGGGTCAAACTGCTGACTCCTTACAAGATAACAGATGAAATGCTGGAGGCCACAGGAAACAAGGATGTGATATTCCTTCACTGCCTTCCTTCATATCATGATTTTGAGACGAGGATGGCAAAAGAGCAGAAAGAACTGGGATATGACATCCGAGAAGTGACCGATGAAGTATTTCGGGGACCCCATTCCCGGGTCTTCGATGAAGCGGAAAACAGAATGCATTCGATCAAGGCTGTAATAGTCTCTACAATGGCTTAAAAGCGTTGGAATTTTGCACTTGCCGGCGGGCAGGTGCAAAGTGCTTTTTTTGTTGATTTTTTAAGAGATAAGTGATACAATACCACTATTCACGCATAAAAGAGAAGGTGGACTATGGAGATCGAATTAAAGTATATGATCAGTGACCCTGAGGTCGCGGACCGTATCTGGGAAGATTCTCAGCTCAAGAGTCTGGAAGAAAAGGGCTCAAGGGGCAGGAATGCTTTCAACGGAACTTATTTTGACACTGAGGATCACATACTGTTTAAAAATGATATCGCATTCAGATTGAGAGAAGAGGGCAAGAAGTTGGTCGCTTCTTTAAAGTGGAACGGCGAGAATCAGGGACCTCTGCACAAAAGAGAGGAACTCAACATCAATCTGGGAGAGGGCAAAATGCCTGAGACCCCGGATCCGACAGTATTCAGCCAGAGCGATGAAGGCATCGACATGATGGATCTGCTGGGCGAAAAAGAACTGAAATGCATGATGCAGGTCAATGTTCTGCGTAAATCTTTCAGAGTGGATATGGGAGACAGTATCGTTGAAATATCACTGGATGATGGAGAAATAATCACAGAGGACGGCAAAGAACCGGTATGCGAACTGGAGATAGAGCTGTTCAGCGGTGAAGAAACGGACCTGATCAAACTGGGAGAACAACTGCAGGAAAGATATGATCTTAAACCTGAAAAGGACAGCAAATTCGCAAGAGGGCTGAAGTTGCTGGGTATGATATAATTAATTAGGAGGATTTTTTATCAAATGAAAGCTACACTTATTTCAAAGGAAAACAATGAAGCAAAACTTACTATGGAGTTTACAGCCGATGAGCTGGAAAAGGCAGTAGTTGCTGTTTATCAGTCGGGCAAAGACAATTTCGAGATCGACGGTTTCAGAAAAGGCAAGGCTCCACGCAGTATAATAGAAAAGAAATATGGGGAAAATGTATTTGTTGACGATGCGGTAAATGAACTGCTCAACAAAGAGTACCCTGCAGCACTGGGACAGCTGGAAATAGACGTAATCGATTCACCGAGAGTTGAATTCTCAAAGGTGGAAAAAGGAAATGATTTCACAGCTACTGTAACAGTTGCTACATATCCTGAATTCGAAGTAAAGGACTACAAGGGCGTTGAAATCGAAAAAACCGAAGGCGAATGCAAAGAAGAAGACGTTGCCGAAGAAATGGAAAACCTGCGCAAGAGAAACGCAAGAATGGTAGAGGTCGAAAGGCCTGCAGAAAACGGAGACATGGTCCTGCTGGATTATGCCGGATCTGTCGACGGCGTGGAATTCGAAGGCGGAAAGGCAGAGAACTATCCGTTGAAGCTGGGATCGAACAGCTTTATCCCGGGATTCGAAGAGCAGCTGGTAGGAACTTCAAAGGGCGAAGACAAAGATGTGGTTGTGACATTCCCTGAAGAATACCATGCAGAAAATCTTGCAGGAAAAGAGGCAGTGTTCAAGTGCAAAGTGCATGAGATCAAGGTTGAAGAGCTTCCTGAACTGGATGATGAATTCGCAAAGGACACAAGCGAATTCGATACTCTGGAAGAACTGAAGAAGAATACAGAAGAACAGCTGGTAAAATCAAAGGCTGCTCAGGCTGAAAACAAGATGAAGGATGATGCTCTCGGCAAAGTTTATGAAGCAAACGATATAGACATTCCTGAAGTGATGATCCAGGACGAGATCAATAATATGGTCAATGAGATGGATCAGCAGCTGAGATCGCAGGGGATGGATCTTGAAAAATATCTGGAATACATGGGCAAGAATGTCAGTGAATTCAGAGATGAAATAAAAGACGATGCAAGAAAAAGAGTAAAGACCAGAATGATCGTAGGCGCTATAGCCGATGCAGAAGAAGTGACAGCATCCGAAGAAGAGATCGAAAAGGAACTGGAACTGATGGCTATACAGTACGGAATGGAACTGGAGAAAATCAAAGAAGTGATTGGAACTCAGAATATCGGGTATCTTGAAAGAGATATAAAGATGAAGAAAGCTGTAGATCTGATCTATGATAATGCAGTAATAAAGTAAGAAAGGAAACGACAAATGGCATTGATACCTTATGTAATTGAACAGACCAGCAGAGGCGAAAGGTCTTATGATATTTATTCAAGATTACTGAAGGACAGGATCATCTTCCTTGGGGAAGAGATAGATGAAAATATTGCCAGCCTGATCGTTGCGCAGCTTTTGTTTTTGGAAGCAGAGGATCCGGACAAGGATATCTGCATATATATCAACAGTCCGGGCGGCAGCGTAACTGCAGGGATGGCGATATATGATACGATGAATTACATCAAGCCCGATGTTTCGACCATATGTGTCGGACTTGCAGCCAGTATGGGGGCTTTCCTCCTGGCTGCCGGCGCACAGGGCAAAAGGATGGCTCTTCCAAATGCGGAGATCATGATACACCAGCCTCTGGGCGGTGCTCAGGGTCAGGCATCCGATGTGAAGATCCACGCTGACTGGATAATCAGTACAAGAGAAAAGCTGAACAGAATATTGAGCAAGAATACGGGAAAACCGTTGAAAACAATCGAAAAGGATACCGACAGAGATAACTTTATGAGTGCCGAGCAGGCTGCATCATACGGTTTGATCGACAAGGTGATCACATCCAGATAAAGGGGGAGTGACATATGACAAAATATGATGAAAACAATGAAATAAAATGCTCCTTCTGCGGAAGGCCGCAGAGTCAGGTAAAAAGGCTCATTGCAGGACCTGACGTATATATATGCAATGAATGCGTTGAACTGTGTCAGGATATAATCGCAGAAGGCATGGAAGAGTCCATTGAAGCCGAGGCAGTAGGAGAAAATGCAAAACTGCCAACGCCGAAAGAAATATCAAGGATGCTTTCAGAGTATGTGATAGGGCAGGACGATGCAAAGAAGGTACTGTCTGTAGCGGTGTACAACCACTATAAAAGGATAGGAAAACTGGGCGGAAACAGTGAAGATGTGGAACTCCAGAAGAGCAATATAGTTATGGCCGGACCTACCGGATCGGGGAAGACGCTGCTGGCTCAGACCCTGGCAAAGATACTGAACGTACCGTTTGCCATTGCCGACGCCACTGCTCTTACAGAAGCCGGATATGTAGGCGAAGATGTTGAGAACATCCTTTTAAAGTTGATACAGGCTGCGGATTTCGACATCGAAAAAGCTCAGATGGGCATAATATATGTTGATGAGATCGATAAGATAGCAAAGAAATCCGATAATCCTTCCATAACGAGGGATGTCAGCGGTGAGGGAGTACAGCAGGCTCTTCTGAAAATACTTGAAGGGACTGTTGCCAGTGTGCCTCCGCAGGGAGGAAGGAAACATCCTCATCAGGAATTCATACAGTTCGATACTACAAATGTTATGTTTATATGCGGCGGTGCTTTTGACGGACTGGATAAGATCATACAGCAGAGGATCGGAGAAAAAGTTATCGGATTCAATGCGGATATGGAAAAAACCGAGGAAGAGATCGAAGAGATACTGAAACAGGTACAGCCGGAAGACTTGCTGAAATACGGGCTCATACCGGAGTTCATAGGCAGACTGCCTGCCATAGTCACTCTTGAGGAACTGTCTGAAGATGCTCTGGTCCAGATACTGACCGAGCCGAAGAACGCGCTGGTCAAACAGTACAAACGGCTGTTTGAAATAGACAACGTGGAACTGGAGATCGAGGACGATGCCATACTGGCCATTGCGAAGAAGGCGATCGAAAGGAAAACGGGAGCCAGAGGGCTGCGAAGTATAATGGAAAATGTCATGACAGACATAATGTACGATATACCGTCGCGGAAAGATGTGGAAAAGTGCATCATAACGAAGGCTGCTATTGAAGAAGGCGTGAGACCGACACTGGTCATTGCAGATACCAAAGAGGAAATCACGAAAGGTGAAACGGCATAGAACAAAAGGCGGCTGATGCAGTCGCCTTTATTCATAGGAAAAGATAAACAGGCAGGCGTATAGAAAGAAGGGAGATCGAAATGACTAAAATCACCGGAGTAGATATAAACGAAGAAGGAAAACTTATCCTTCCAATGATACCGCTGAGGGGGCTTACTATATTCCCCAACATGGTGCTTCATTTTGATATAGGAAGAGAAAAGTCGATCAACGCATTGGAAAAAGCAATGATAAAGAATCAGCACATTTTCCTTGCTACGCAGAAAGATGAAACAACAGACCTTCCTACGGTAAATGATTTTTATCATATAGGGACTATTGCAAGAATAAAGCAGATGCTCAAGCTGCCGGGAGATTCTATCAGGGTGCTGGTGGAAGGTATTTCCCGCGGTGAAATAGATGAAATGCTCATGGAAGTACCGTATTTCAAATGTACAGTAACGGAAATAGAAGAGGATGAGCCGGAAAATGTATCCTCAAAGACAGAAGCTCTGATGAGGAGCGTCCTGTCCATATTTGATGAGTATCTGGCAGTCAATCAAAAACTGGCGCCGGAAACATTCGCAACAGTGGCTACTATCAATGAGCCGGGAAGACTGGCCGACATGGTGGCTTCTCACCTGGACATAAAAATCGATGAAAAACAGGCTGTGCTGGAATGCACGGATATAGACGAACGTCTGGAAAAGATCAATCAGATACTTACAAGAGAGATCGAAATACTGAATATAGAACAGGACATCAACAGCAAGGTCAAGACGCAGATCAATCAGAACCAGAGGGAGTATTATCTCCGCGAGCAGATGAGAGCGATCCAGGAAGAACTGGGCGTAGACGAGGAAGTGGAAGACGAGATCGAAGGCTGGCGAAAGCAGCTGAAGGGTCTGGGCCTTTCAGAGAAAACTGAAGAAAAGATCGACAAAGAAATAAAGAGAATGGCCAAGATGCAGCCGTCTTCGGCCGAAAGTTCTGTCGCCAGGACCTATATCGAGACTATACTGTCACTGCCGTGGAACAAATCTTCGGAAAATGACATAGATCTGAAGAAAGCGGAAAAGATACTGGATGAGGATCACTATGGACTGAACAAGGTAAAGGAAAGAGTGCTGGAGTATCTGGCAGTCATAAGTCTGAGCAAGACTATAAAGGGACCGATCCTATGTCTGGTCGGGCCTCCGGGAACAGGAAAAACATCCATTGTAAAATCGGTGGCAAGAGCCATAGGAAGAGAATATGTGAGAATGTCTCTGGGCGGAGTCAGGGACGAAGCTGAGATAAGGGGACACAGAAGAACATATATCGGAGCCATACCGGGAAGAATAATAAACTGCATCAAGGATGCGGGGACCAACAATCCTGTATTCCTCTTCGATGAAGTGGACAAACTGGGTGCGGATTTCAGAGGAGATCCTTCGTCAGCTTTGCTTGAAGTGCTGGATCCGGAGCAGAACAAGGAATTCACCGATCATTATCTGGAGGTGCCGTTCGATCTGTCAAAGGTGATGTTCATAACGACGGCAAATTCCATAGACACCATACCTGCGCCTCTCCTGGACAGGATGGAAGTTATTGAAGTAATGGGATACACCGAAGAAGAAAAGACAAAAATCGCTTCTAAATATCTGGTGCCGAAAAAAATCGCAGAGAACGGTTTGAAGAAGAAGGAACTGAAGATCCCGGAAAAGACCATCAGAGATCTGATCAACTATTACACGAGAGAATCGGGAGTCCGTAATCTTGAAAGAGAAATCGCAAACCTCTGCCGAAAAGTGGCGAGAAAGATCGTGACTGACGGGGAAAACGAATATGCTATACGTCCCGAAGATATAGAAAGTTATCTGGGTAAAAAGAAATTCAGATATGATATAATAAAAGGCGAAAAGGAAGTGGGAGTTACCACAGGCCTTGCATGGACTGTTGTGGGCGGAGATACTCTGTTCATTGAAACGGCTGCAGTGCCGGGGACAGGAAAGCTGTCGCTGACAGGACAGATGGGCGATGTGATGCAGGAATCTGCAAAGACCGGCATCAGCTATATCAGGCAGGTGGCCGGAAAGCTGGGAATAGAAGAAGATTTCTACAAGACTAAAGATATACATATACATATCCCTGAAGGAGCAGTCCCAAAAGACGGACCTTCGGCAGGCGTGACTATGTGCACGGCTATGATATCCACACTGACCGGCATACCGGTAAAGAAAGATATTGCCATGACGGGAGAGATAACTCTAACCGGAAAGATACTGCCGGTAGGCGGGATCAGAGAAAAGGTCCTTGCCGCACACAGAGCAGGCATAAAGAAAGTGCTGCTTCCTGTGGAAAATGAAAGAGACATCGAAGAGATACCTGAAAAGGTAAGAAAGCAGTTGAAATTTGTACTGATAGAAAAAGTCGAGGACGCACTCGATGAAGTCATGGTCAGGAGCAGAAAGAAAAAATGATAATCAAGAACGCGCAGCTGACAGCTGTGACCGGCCGACCGGATCAGTATCCGCCGGATGATATGAAGGAGATCGCTTTTGCGGGGAGATCCAATGTGGGAAAATCCTCACTGCTCAACCTGCTTACCGGGCGGAAGAAACTGGCTCGTGTCAGCGGCAGTCCGGGCAAGACCAGGACTATCAATTTCTTCGACATCAATGGAGCATTTCGCATCGTAGATCTGCCCGGATATGGGTATGCAAAGGTTTCAAAGAGCCTGAGCGAGACCTGGGGAGACATGATCGATGTTTACCTTGAGAGCCGGAAAGGTCTCATCAAGGTAATACAACTGGTGGATATCAGGCACGAGCCTTCAAAACAGGATATTCAGATGTATGAGTATCTGAAACATTTCGGTCTGGACGGACCGGTGGTGGCGACGAAGGCTGACAAAGTTTCAAAAAATCAGATAAATAAAAGCATCAGTGTAATAAGAAAAAGTCTGGGCATGGCACAGGATGAAAAAGTCATACCTGTGTCTGTTCTGAAAAAGACAGGACACGATGTCCTGCTGAATGAAATAGAACATCTTTTGGAGGGCTGATCATGCAATTCTTCCTGGGATTCAAAGTAATATGGAAGAGAATAAAAGCCATAAGGTTCATGATGATGGACAAAAGCGTGCCGAAAAGAAAGAAGGCGCTCGTCATCGCCGGGATAATATATTTGTTCCTGCCTGTGGATATTATTCCGCCTGTACTGTTTACCATAGCATGGATAGACGATCTGATCCTGTGGCTGTGGATCCTGTGGCATCTCAGGGATGTGCTGGATAAATACTGGATGGGCGAAAAGCCGGTGGACTATTCAAAGAAATATAAAAATGCAATAGATGATGTTGATTTTGAAGTAAAAGATGACGACAAGGAGGAGAAATGAATACCGGAGAAACTGTCGGCGATGTGATGATCACACAGAAAGAAATAGAAAAGAGAGCCGGAGAAATAGGCGGTCAGATCACAAAGGACTACAAAGGTGAAAATGTGATACTGATAGGCATACTGCGGGGGGCTGTGATGTGGATGACAGATCTTATGAAAAATATAGATCTTGATCTGGAAATAGATTTTATGGCGTGCAGCAGCTACGGAGCAGCAACAAAGACCAGCGGTGTGGTAAAGATCAATAAAGATCTGGATTCGGACATTGAAGGCAAACATGTGATAATAGTCGAAGATATCGTAGATTCCGGAATAACATTATCCTATCTGAAAGGCTACCTGGCAAACAGGAATCCGAAGAGCATAAAAATATGTTCGCTGCTGGACAAGCCTGAAGGAAGAAGAACAGATCTTAACGCCGATTATGTCGGTTTTACAGTCGAAGACAAATTCATTGTGGGATACGGACTGGATTTCAATCAGAAATACAGACAGCTGCCGTATATCAGCTGCCTTGCGGACTGATCTAAAATAACACTTGAGAAAAATAAAACGGGAGAGACAATAATATGATTTGGAACAAAGCAATGGAATGTGCAGAAAGAGAGACTCTGGAAAAGATCCAGATGCACAAACTGCGGGGCACTGTAAAACGAATGTATCAGAATGTG
The DNA here is from genome assembly GCA_034927505.1 of Eubacteriaceae bacterium. GTDB lineage: Bacteria > Bacillota > Clostridia > Peptostreptococcales > Anaerovoracaceae > RUG100. The sequence continues at coordinate 86,397 of JAYFPY010000010.1, read as the reverse complement.
GAGACATACAGGACCAAGATGCAGGCAAAAGGCATAAAACCGGGAGACATACAGTCTCTGGAAGATCTTAAGGAACTGCCGTTCTGTACAAAGTCCGACCTGCGTGACAATTATCCATATGGGATGTTTTCGTCGCCTCTTCATGAGATAGTAAGGATACACGCCAGTTCGGGAACGACCGGAAAACCGACGGTGGTTGGATATACCAGGAATGACCTTGAGTCATGGGCCGAATGTGTGGCCAGAGCGCTGGCTTCCGCACACGGAGACAAGACGTCGGTAATTCAGATAGCATACGGATATGGACTGTTTACCGGAGGACTGGGAGCTCACAACGGAGCTGAATATCTGGGCGCTTCGGTGATCCCCATGAGCAGCGGCAATACACAGAAGCAGATACTGCTGATGAAGGATTTCAAAAGCACTATACTCTGCTGTACGCCGTCATATGCGCTTACTTTAGCCGAGGCCTGCGAAAAAGCGGGCTATGGTCCGGGAGATCTTTCCTTGAAGTCGGGAGTCTTCGGTGCGGAACCATGGACAGAGGGCATGAAGAAGGAAATAGAAAAACGTCTGGGCATCAAGGCGTTCGATATCTACGGTCTGTCCGAGGTCATGGGCCCGGGAGTGGCATGCAGCTGCGACGCCAATGAAGGCATGCATATACAGGAAGATTACTTTATACCTGAAGTGATAGATCCTGTCACTGAAAAGCCGCTGGCAGACGGGGAGACCGGTGAACTGGTATTCACGACTGTAGGAAAAGAAGGCATACCGCTGATAAGATACAGGACCAGAGACCTGTGTTCGATCACGAGAGAAACATGCTCATGCGGCAGGACTACAGCAAGAATGAGCAAGGTCAAGGGACGTTCCGACGACATGCTGATAATCAGAGGTGTCAACGTATTCCCTTCACAGCTGGAGACGGTGATCGGAAAATTCAAGGAGCTGACCATCAACTACAAAATACTGGTGGGAAGAAAAAACAATACAGATACATTTGAATTGCATGTGGAACTGGCAGAGAACCTGGCAATAGACGACATAGCATTTATAGAAAACCTGAGGGCGCGAATGGATCATGAACTCCGAGCTCTTTTGGGGATCGGATGCAAGGTGAGATTCCTCAACGCAGGCACTCTGCCGCGCAGCGAGGGCAAAGCAGTCAGAGTAGAAGACACAAGGAATCTATCTATTCGAGTATAAGGAGGCAGACTGATGTATATCAAACAGATTTCGGTATTCGTGGAAAACACGACGGGAAGACTTTCGGAATTCACGAAGGTCCTGGAAGACAACAAGATCGACATGAAGGCGATCTGCATTGCAGATACGGTGGATTTCGGCATTCTGAGATGCCTGGTGGAAGATCCGGAGAAAGCTACGAAAGTTTTGAAAGACAATGGGTTCACGGCCAGCATAACTGAAGTTCTGGCGGTAGAGATGAAAGATCTTCCGGGCGGGCTGCACAGCATCCTGGAAGTCCTGAGCAAACATGACATCAGCGTGGACTATGTGTATTCCATTGTAAGATCCAGAGAAGATCACGCAGTGGTAGTGCTCAAAGTAGAAGATCCGAAGAAGGCCGTGGCTGTACTGCAGGATGCGGGGATACAGCTGTACTGCCAGAAAGATCTGGTGTAAAATGAGCGGCCAGGAGCGGATGGAAGCTTTTCTCGAAAAGACCATGGAAGAAAACAATGTGGTCCAGGAAAAGACTATGAATGGAATGATGAGATCTGAAAATATGGGATGCTCATTTGAAGACAAGACCATTTCGCTGGCTTTCCCCGTACAGGAATGGCAGGCCAACAGAGCCGGCATGCTCCACGGAGGGATAATATGTTCGGCTTTTGATATGACTCTGGCAGCAGTTGCCAGATTTTACGCCGGGAAGAATTTTGCACCGACTGTCAGCCTTGATGTAAAATACATCAGACCGGTGGAAATCGGAGATACTCTGATCATCACTGCAAAAGCCACTGCAGCGGGAAAGAGGATCACTCAGCTGACCGGAGAGGCGGTAAGCAAAAAAACGGGCAAGCCGGTGGCAACGGCAGCAAGCGTTTATCTGAACGTAGATACAAGCAGATAGAGGAGGAAGACATGTTCAGACCCAGAGACGAATGGAGCTGCAAGACACACTTGATAGGTGCCGTTCTGGCGGCGGCGGCTACGGTGTATCTGATGATATCCAATTACGGACAGAGTACCGGAAGGGTGATATCTATGCTGGTATTCGGACTGTCTATGATAGCTCTCTACAGCTGCAGCGCGTTGTATCATTACAGCACCGGCACGGCGGATCACATAGAAAAGCTGAGAAAGCTGGATCATTCGATGATATTCATGCTCATCTCGGGAACATATACGCCGATAATGTATGTCTGCCTTCCTCACAGGGTGGGGACCGTATTCCTCACAGTACTGTGGATCCTGGCAGGCGCCGGAGTGATAATGAAGATATTCTGGCTGTATGCGCCAAGATGGCTGTACACAGTGATATATCTCATAATGGGATGGTCGATACTGTTCGACTTCAAAGCATTCATCAGCCTGCCGACAGATTTCATAATCGTTCTGCTGGCAGGAGGCATATCATATACCATCGGTGCCGTGATGTATGCCATGAAAAAACCAAACCTCACAGAGAAGTTCGGCTTTCATGAAATATTCCATGTATTCATAATCGCGGGAACGGCTTTCCACTTTTACGGTATAGCGTTCCTGATATAGGATGACTTAAAAACAGCAGACGTTCCAATTAGGATAGCTGCTGTTTTATATTGCATATATGGCAGTTTCGGATCACAGTTTGTGAAATTCCGGTTTTCGCTGGTGATAGCTGCAGCAGTATTTGAATCCCAGGGATCTTGCCAGTTCTGAGGCTTCGTCGAAGTGATCGCCGAAGCGATAGGGCTCGTGAGAGTCGGAGCCGATGGTCAGGATCTCTCCGCCCAGTTCCCGGTAAGCCGCCAGCAGTTCGGTGCGTGGAAGCCACACACTCATGTCATATTTGAAATTCGATGTATTGATTTCTATCCCCTTGCCGTCGTCGATGATCATCTTCATGATCTCGCGGATGATGTCCATGCAGGGATCCAGATCGTATATGCCGCCGATGTATCTGTCGATGATGCTGAAGTGTCCGATGATATCATAGCTCTTATATACCCGCAGCATTTCATACATGTATTCGTAAAAATCTTTCATCAGGGACGGGCCGTCATAGGACGGGTAGTCGATAGTGCACAGGTCGTACTGACGCAGGCAGTGAAACGATCCGATGATGAAATCATAATCATATCCTGCGACGGCTTTCTTGGCGCCATCCAGCTGCGTATCCATGATCCCCACTTCAAGGCCTTTTATTATATCAAGGCACCCTGTGTATTTTTCGGCGGCAGCATCAAGGGCTGTGCAGTATTTGTCAAAATCGATGATAAAGGGGAATTCCGGATCCGGATAGCCGGGATCGTAGTGGTCTGTTACGGCTATTCCGGAAAGACCTGTCTGCGCTGCCGCAGTCAGCATTTCCTCCATGGTATAGCTGCAGTCATCGGAAAAGCCTGTATGTGTATGCATATCGTACATTATTGTTCTTCCTTTCTCTGATCGTTTTCTGATCAACAGAACAAGTATATCAGAAAAAGGGAAGATTGTTAATATGCCTACTGACGTGTTATAATTTAAAGACGGAGGAAAGATATGTTTCATTTACCGGATATTTTTTATGATTTGAATATTTTCTCGATTTCCCTAAGGCTGCTGCTTGCTCTTATATTTGGAGGAGTGATCGGGCTGGAGAGGGGAGCAAATCGACATCCTGCAGGGTTCAGGACACATATACTGGTGTGTATCGGCTCGGCTATTGCAATGCTTACGAACCAGTACATATGTGATGTATGGAGTACAGCCACAGATCCGGCAAGGATGGGTGCACAGGTAATAACCGGCGTAGGCTTTCTGGGAGCGGGAACGATAATAGTAACCGGAAGGAAAAGGATAAAGGGACTTACTACTGCTGCAGGGCTGTGGGCCAGCGCTTGTCTTGGACTTGCCATCGGCATAGGATTTTATGAAGGCGCAGTGATCGGAGCAGTGCTGATATTTGTCAGTCTGGCCCTGCTGCCGAAGATAGAAAAATATTTTTATGAACATTCGGGAGTGCTGAACCTGTATGTGGAAGTGGAGGACATTGCACATTTGAAGGGCTTCCTGAATACCGTAAGGAACAAGGAATTCACAGTGTGCGAAACTGACCTTAATCAGCCGGATGCGATGACTGCAGGCGGATCTGCATTTACGATCTCGCTGAAGATACCCAAACACGAAGATAATGAAGAGATCATCAATGATCTGAGCAATATAGAAGGAGTAACAATAATAGACGAAATATGAAAATGCTGGTTATTAGCGACACACACGGGAACCTGAAGAGGGCTTGTGAGGTCTTTGAAAAATTAAAAGATGTGGATCTTCTTGTACATCTGGGCGATCATGAAAAAGATGCGGAAGATCTGGGCCGCATGCTGGGAGTGGACTATGTCAGTGTGAAGGGCAATATGGACGGCGCCATGCGCAGCGAGGACTCCAGGTATATCATTGACACGGAATACGGGAAGATATATCTGACTCACGGACATACGGAAGGCGTCAGCGGAGGCAGCTATGACAGACTGCTGTACCGATGCGAAGAGCTGGGATGCAAAGCTGTTTTTTTCGGACATACACATGTTCCCTGCAACGAAGAAATCGACGGCATCAGGATACTGAATCCGGGCAGCATATCAAGGCCGAGAGACGGCAGCGACGGTTCATATGCAGTAGTGCATACTTATGAGGACCGTATAGATTGTTCAGTCATTTACTACCGGACAGACGGAGGTCCGCCTCGGAAAAAACCGGGCGGCGGATTCCTCAGAAATATGCTGAACAACAGCGACAGATTTTAAGGGCATGATTTAGGAGCATATATGAACAGTACACTTGAGAGCCTGAATTCCCTGGTAATGATCTTTGTCATGATCATCCCGGGGATAATACTGGCCAAAAAAAATATATTGTCGGTAGGACAGTCGGAAGGCATATCCAGCCTGGTGGCCAATGTCACATGGCCATGTCTGGTCATCGATGCCATGCAGATATCCTTTTCGAAACAGATACTGAAGGACTGCGGATACACATTTATAATAATGATAATAGTGTTCATCGCTGCATTTCTCATAGGGATACTGGTGGTGAAATTCCTGAAGATGAAAAAACATCAGGGTTATATATTCACTTTCATGCTTATATTTGCCAACACCGGATTTATGGGCATACCTGTGATCAATGCCCTCTACGGAAAGGAAGCCGTGTTTTATGCCAGCATTGTCGAAATGGTAAACGACATATTCCTGTTTACAGTGGGTATAATGCTGATACAGATGTCGGCGGGAGCGGACAGGAAGATGAACCTGAAGTCTATGTTGAGTCCGGGAATGTTCGGAGTTATAATAGGATTCCTTCTGTTCCTGTTCGATTTTCAGCTTCCGGGGTTCCTTGGCGATTCTGTGCAGATAATAGGCGCTGCCACGACGCCGCTGACTATGATAGCCATAGGACTGCAGATCGGCAGGATACCTTTCAGGAAACTGGTGGGCGACATCAATATGTATGTTTTGTCGGCTTTCAAACTGCTGATCATTCCGGGTATCGTGTTTGTGATAATGATATTCATCCTGAAGGATGTTTCGCTGCTGTCCAAGGTGATAATAATGGAATTTGCCATGCCGGTGGCAGCATGTACGACTATATTCTCACAGCAGTACAAAGGCGATGTGGAGTTCGCCACCAAAGGAGTGCTGTTGTCTACGGTGCTGTCTATTGCAACACTGCCCATATTCACAGTGATATTGAGCATGTTCGGATAGGGCAGTTACGCGGAAAGTGGGGCAAAGACTGAAAAATACAGCTTGAAATACGGTACAGATAATACTAAAGGGATAGTATATGCAATCATTAAATAGTAAGAACCTCTCGGGATCATCCCGAGAGGTTCTTGGATCTTTATATGATCACAGGTTCTTCAGCTGTTCTTTCACACTGTCGAATGAAGTGGACCCTTTGGACTTCTTTCCTTCGATGCATGCTCTGACACTGATCTTGTCATAAATGTCTTCATCAAATTTGTCCGAGAATTTTCTCAGCTCGTCCAGAGGAAGATCCTCTATGGCGCATCCTTTTTCTATACAGTGGAGCACCAGGGAACCGATGATCTCATGGCAGTCTCTGAAAGGTATCCCTTTGGAGACCAGGTAATCGGCTGCATCGGTTGCATTCATGTAGCCGTACTTTGCAGCGCCTGCCATGTTATCGGTACATACCTTCATGGTCGATATCATCTCGGTGAAGATATTGAGTGAATCTTTCAAAGTATCTCCGGCGTCGAATACAGGCAGTTTATCTTCCTGCATATCCTTGTTGTAAGCCAGAGGCAGCCCCTTCATGATCGTGAGAAGGGTCATAAGGTCGCCGTATACCCGGCCTGTTTTTCCGCGGATCAGCTCTGCCATATCAGGGTTCTTTTTCTGCGGCATGATGCTGCTGCCGGTGGCGTAGGCATCATCTATCTCCACAAAGCTGAATTCCTTGGAACTCCAGAGTATCAGCTCTTCGCAGAACCTTGAAAGGTGCATCATGCATGTGGAACAGCAGCTGATGAATTCTATTGCAAAATCTCTGTCGCTGACTGCATCCATTGCGTTGGGTGCAACATTTTCGAATCCCAGCAGATCCGCAATGTAGTCTCTGTCCGTATCATATGTCGTTCCGGCAAGAGCTCCGCTGCCTAAAGGCAGGTAGTCGGCTCTTTTGTAACAGTCCTCGAATCTGGACATGTCTCTCTTGAACATTTGATAATAAGCCAGCAGGTGATATGCGAATGTCACAGGCTGCGCCCGCTGGAGGTGAGTGTATCCGGGCATCACTGTATCCTGATGCTGCTCTGCAAGACCGGCGAGAGTTTCCATCAGCTTTTCCAGAAGATGATCTATGGCCGGGATCTCGTTTTTCACATGCATCTTGAAGTCTACGGCCACCTGATCGTTCCTGCTGCGGGCCGTATGGAGCTTTTTGCCTGTGGCTCCGATCCGCTGAGTCAGTATGGTCTCGATGTTCATGTGGATATCTTCGCCTTCTATGGTGAATTCCACATTGCCGTCATCTATGTCGGTCCTGATGTCGGAAAGGGCAGACACGATGGTGTCCGCTTCGCTTTCCGTCAGTATGCCCTGTTTTGCCAGCATCTTTGCGTGAGCAATGCTGCCGGCGATATCTTCTTTATATAATCGTTTGTCGAAGGTTATAGAAGCGTTGAACTCATTACTCGATGAAGTCGCTGTTTTTGTAAACCTTCCTTTCCAAAGCTTCATTTGGACGGTTTCCTCCTTCTTTGCTCTGATTCTGGATAGCTCTGATCTTGAGCGGCAGCGAGAACAGGTTTATAAAGCCTGTAGCGTCGCTTTGCGTATATACTTCATCCTTACTGAATGTAGCGAATTCTTCACTGTACAGCGAATAGTCCGACTTGCTTGCAACAGGAATGGCGCTGCCTTTGTACAGTTTCATCTTGACTGTACCGGTGACGTTTTCCTGAGTCTTGTCCACAAAAGCGGATATAGCTTCTCTCAGCGGAGTGAACCAGAGACCGTCGTATACCATCTGTGAGAATTTCAGTGATACGATCTTCTTGTAATGCATAGTATCTCTGTCCAGTATGAGTTTTTCCAGGTCGCCGTGAGCAGCGTAGAGGACTGTGCCTCCCGGTGTCTCGTATACGCCTCTGGATTTCATTCCGACGAGACGGTTCTCAATGATGTCTATAGTGCCCACAGCGTTTGCTGCAGCTAAATCGTTCAGTTTTGTCAAAAGCTCGATAGGCCCCATTTCCTTGCCGTCTATGCTGACAGGGATGCCTTTTTCAAATCCGATGTCCACCAGAGTAGGTTCATCCGGAGCATCCTCGATCGGCATGGACAGTACATGGATGTCGTCCTTGTGGACATTCCATGGATTCTCCAGATTGCCGCCTTCGTGACTGATGTGCCAGATGTTTTCATCTCTGGAATATATTTTTTCCGTCGTCTGCGCGATAGGAATATTGTGTTCGTGTGAATACTGTATCAGATCTTCCCGGGAAGTGAAGGTCCATTTATCATCTCTCCAAGGGGCAATGATCTTGATGGCAGGATCCAGAGCCTTGATGGTGGTCTCGAATCGTACCTGGTCGTTGCCTTTGCCTGTGCATCCGTGGCAGATATAGAAAGCGCCTTCCTGCTGTGCGATCTCGACCAGTTTTTTGGCCATGAGAGGTCTTGCCATAGATGTGCCCAGAAGATAGGAATCTTCGTAGATAGCGCCTGCCTTCAAAGTAGGCCAGATGTAATCGGTGATGAATTCTTCCTGGATATCCAGAACAAAGGACTTGGAAGCTCCCGTATCGAGGGCTTTCTTGTTGACAGCATCGAAATCATCTTTTTGTCCCGCATTGCAGCATACTGCAATTACTTCACAGTCATAGTTTTCTTTGAGCCACGGGATGATGACTGATGTATCAAGTCCGCCTGAATAAGCCAGTACTACTTTTTCTTTTTTTGCAACCATTTTGTTTTCCTCCAAATGTATAATTATTTATGTACAAGACTAATTATACACAATCCGGACAGGAAATCAAGGGGGAAAACACAAAAATAGTAAAGACTTTAAAGGTTTTTTAGTGTAAAATAGAAAATGTATAGGATATTGCATATTATTGAGGACTCATGATATGAAATTGAAATTTGAAAACACATATATCAAATGGGGAGTGACGGTTTTCTGCACAGCAGCTTTGCTGATAATTTTCTTCTTTATGATATATAGAAATCAGGGACTGGCAAATGCCATGAACACTCTGACCGGCATACTGACGCCGTTCATATACGGTCTGGTCATGGCTTATCTTTTGTGTCCACTGTACAACTGGGGAGTGCGTACATTCAAAAAGGTCAGATGGCCCAGGATACGCGGGGTCGACAGATCTCTCACATTTTCAAAAGGTGTGTCGACGACGATATCCATACTGGTCCTGCTGGGAGTAGTGATCGGGATCATCATGCTGATAGTGCCGCAGATGATAGAAAGCATCGTGGGGATCGCAAAGACTCTTCCTGAATCTATAGCTCAGTTCACCAAATGGCTCAGCAGCCTCAGCCACGGAGCACAGCTTACCGGCCCCATAGAGAGATGGGTCAGCGATGCTGCGGCGAATTTCGGCAAATGGGTGGAGACCAATCTTATACCTGAATATGATTCTGTGGTCAGCGGAGTGAAGGACATCGGAATGGGCATAGTCAATGTGGTAAAGAATTTCTTTATCGGCGTAGTCATATGCGTATTCTTCATCAACAGCAAGGAGATCTTCGCAGCTCAGAGCAAAAAACTGGTTCTGGCAGTCTTCAGGGAAGAACGTGCGGATGCTTTTCTGAGAGGATCGGCTTTTGTAAACAAGACATTCGGCGGATTCATAAACGGAAAGCTGCTGGATTCACTGATAATAGGCGTGATATGTTTCATATTCATGAGTATTTTCCACTGGCCCTATGCAGTGCTCATCAGTGTGATAATCGGAGTGACCAACATCATACCTTTCTTCGGGCCGTTTATCGGAGCAATACCGTCGGCGCTGCTGATCTTGATGGAGAGTCCGATCACATGTGTATATTTCCTGATTTTCATTCTGATACTGCAGCAGGTGGACGGGAATATCATAGGACCGAAAATACTGGGAGACAGTACGGGACTGTCCAGCTTTTGGGTAATGTTTGCCATTCTCATAGGCGGCGGTCTGTTCGGATTTGTGGGAATGATAATTGGCATACCGATATTTGCGGTCATATATGCATATCTGTGCCATGCAGTAAATAAAAAACTGGACAAGAAGGGCCTCTCGACAGATCTGAGAGACTATAAAGATATATACAAATACAAAGGAACCGAAGGAGTAGGAAAGACCCAATGAGAAAAAGACTGGAAGACATAATAAAAAAAGGACAGCTGATAGAAAATGCGCCGATGAAGGAGTACACTTCATTCAAGGCGGGAGGCACTGCGGATCTTCTCGTGGTACCCGGCAGCGAAGATGAACTGGAAGCCGCGGTCAGGGCACTGGCGGACGAAGGAACAGAATACATGGTCATGGGCAACGGATCCAACATCCTTGTCAGGGACGGAGGATACCGGGGCGTTATAATAAAGATAAGCGAATGCTGCAGTGAGATCGCAGGCGACGGACCCGTATTTGAGATCGGAGCGGCAGTGTCTCTGGCGGCGGCGGCAAAATATATGCAGAGCATCGGATATACCGGTATGGAATTTGCCGGAGGGATACCGGGCAGCATAGGCGGCGCGGCGTTCATGAATGCGGGGGCTTACGACGGCGAGATGAAAGATATCATCAGAGCGGTCATGCTGCTGAAAAGGGACGGAAGCGGCAGATACGCCCTGCCGACTGAAAAGATGGATTACGGTTACAGATACAGCATACTCTATGACACGGGAGATATAGTGACCGGTATCAGCGTGGAGCTGGAGCCGGGAGACAAAGACAAGATCATGGAAAAGATGCAGGACCTGAACAAAAAAAGAAATACAAAACAGCCGGTGAACTATCCCAGCGCAGGCAGCTTTTTCAAAAGGCCGGAAGGCCACTATGCCGGAAAGCTGATACAGGATGCAGGCCTTAAGGGACTGACTGTCGGAGGAGCGCAGGTGTCGGAACTCCATTCCGGATTTGTGATCAACATCGGCGGAGCTACAGCTGCGGATATAATACAGCTGATGCATCTGGTACAGGCACGGGTCAGCGAACAGGCGGGCGTCATGCTGGAGCCGGAGGTCAGAATAATCGGAGAAGACTGATGTACAGAATGATTTTTGATTATCATACCCATACCATATATTCGAAGAACGGTCACGGCAAAGGGACAATAGAAGAGAACGTCCGGGAGGCTGTCAGAAAAGGACTGGAGGGGATCGCTATAACCGATCACGGTCCGGGGCATCTGACATACGGCGTGAAGAGAAAGAATTTTCCTGTGATGCGGAAGGAAATAGAGAGGCTGAAGAAAGCTTATCCGGAGATAAAGATATACCTGGGAGTAGAGGCCAACATCTGCAGCCGCGGAAACAATCTGGACGTAAAAAAGGACGATCTCAAATACTTCGATTTTATAATAGCGGGTTATCATTACGGGATCCTGCATGGATACTGCATATCCAACTTCCTGTTCGCTCATGGTTTTTTCAGAACAAAAAAGAGAGAGGAAAAGCTGCGAAAGAGAAACACGGAGATGAATATCGGAGCTTTGGAAAAAAACAAGATAAAGATACTGACACACCCGGGGGACAAGGCTCCCGTAGACATAGAAGCCATATCAAAGGAATGTGCAAAGAGGGGCGTGCTGATGGAGATCAGCACACATCACGATCATCTTACAAAAGAGGAGATCGAAACGGCAAAGAAAGAAGATGTAGGATTTGTCATCAGCAGCGATGCTCACAGGCCGCAGGTGGTCGGTACATTCGTATCAGGGGTCGAAAGAGCTCTCAGCGCAGGGCTTGACACAGCACGTATAGTAAATATCAAAGAAGAATAAGGTGGAAAAATGGAAGTAGTCATAGTTACAGGAATGAGCGGTGCAGGGAAATCACAGGCAATAGAATGCCTGGAGGATCAGGGATACTACTGTATAGACAACATGCCTCCGGCACTGATAAAAAATTTCATAAGTCTGGCTGCAACGGAAAACAGCAGCATCGACAAAGCGGCTTTCGTCGTGGACGTCAGGGGCGGAGAAATCTTCGGAAATCTGAAAGAAGCCCTTGATACGCTGAAAGCGTCTGAGGAAATAACATACAAGGTCATTTTTCTGGAAGCCAGCGACAGAGCCCTGGTGCAGAGATTCAACGAGACCAGGAGGGTACATCCTACGACAAAGCAGACTGCAACTGTGGAGGCTATAAAAAACGAAAGGGAAGCTCTTCAGGGGATCAGGGACATTTCTGATTTCATAATCGATACGTCGAATATGAAAACGGCAAAGCTGAAAAAGGATCTGATAGAAATACTCAATGAAGAGGATGCGGAAGAGACTTTTGTTATAAACATAATGTCTTTCGGATTCAAACACGGGATACCCATCACGGCGGACATGGTATTCGATATGAGGTTCATCCCGAATCCGTATTATGTGCCCAGCCTGAAAAGGTCTACCGGAAACAGCAAGAAAGTAAGGGCATACGTAATGAAACATATGGTCAGCAAGACTTTTGTGAAAAACCTGAACAGGCTGATAAACAATATAATCCCATGTTATATGAAGGAAGGAAAATTCAATCTCAACATTGCTTTTGGATGCACCGGAGGGCAGCACCGTTCGGTGGCAATGGCAAATGAAATGGCGGAGCTGTTCACACTGCAGGGAAAACAAGTGACGCTCACCCACAGAGATATAAAGAAATAAAATGTCATTTTCAAGTGAAACCAAGAATGAACTGGCAAGGATAAAGCCGGAGAAAAAATGCTGTATGCTGGCGGAGATATCGGGATTCATTCGTGTGTGCGGGAGCATCATGCTCCAGGGCGGCGGAAAGTTCAAAATAGTCACTACCACGGAAAACCCGGCGGTGGCCAGACATTTCAAAAAAATGCTGAAAGAGTATTTCGGCATAGAAGCTGAAATAGACGTAGGGCAGGGAAACACCCTGAAAAAGGGCCGGTATTATCAAATAGGGATAGGACCGGAACAGATGTCGGATCAGATACTGCGTGAAACCGGAATACTCATGATCAGGGAAGGAATGAACTACATTACCGACGGGATATATGAGGGGCTGATAAAAACGAAGTGCTGCAGAAAAGCTTATTTGAGAGGCGTATTCTTAGGCGCGGGCACTATGACAAATCCTGAAAAGGAATATCATTTTGAAATAGTATGCACCACAGATACGCTGGCCGGAGATGTGAAAAGACTGATAAACAGTTTTGTGGACCTTCATGCCCGCAAGAGCGCAAGGAAGAAAGAATATATAGCATATGTAAAAGGATCCGGCCAGATACTGGATATACTGGCTATAATGGGAGCCCATTCTCAGTATTTCATATATGAGGATGTCAGGCTGAGAAAAGAGATGCGAAACGAAGCCAACCGCAAGAGCAACTGCGATCAGGCAAACATAGACAAGTCTGTTGCCGCTGCGGAAAAGCAGATAATGGATATAAAGCATATCGAAAGGACTTTCGGTCTTGACGATCTGCCGCCGAAACTGCTGGAAGTGGCGCTGATGCGGTTGGAGCATCCGGATGTAAGCATTGCGGAACTGGGGGAAATGCTGAATCCGCCTTTGAAGAAATCCGGAGTCAACAACAGGCTGAAGAAGATAGCGGAAATAGCGGGAAAAGGATAGAATAATGGTTACAATAGACGAAGCACAGGTGATGCTGGACGATATAGCAGAAAGCATACCTATAGAATTTTACAACGGGCTGAACGGCGGGATACTCCTGCTGCCGGAAGCCAAGCTGAGCCCATATGCGCAGAACAACGATCTGTGGATACTGGGTGAATACAGCAGAGGCGGCAGTATGGGAAGACTAATCAGGATATATTTCGGGTCATTCGAGAAGATGTATTCTCACCTGGATCCGGAAGCTTTCAAGGAACAGCTGCGCCATACGCTGCTCCATGAATTCACACATCATGTAGAGTCTCTGGCGGGAGAAAAGGGGCTGGAAGACTGGGATGAAGACCAGCTGGAAAAGTATCTGGAAAGGGTAAGCGGGAAAAGTTGATATTCTGTCACATTTGTTGACATGAAAAGGGCATTCGTGTAGCATTAGGAAAAGAGGAAAAGCGTGTAGTATTTGGAGGAAAGCTATGAAGAAGAGAAGGGTATTTATTTCGATGCTCCTGGCGGCGAGTCTTGTTTTAGGTTCGCAGACAGGGGTTTTTGCTGCGGAAAAAAACGCCGGCGTCAGCGGCACTGTGAACGGAACCGCAGGGGACGCAGAGCAGTCGACCGCGGCGGAAATGCTAAATGGCCGTGACTATGAAAAGGATCGGCTGATAGTATCATTTGACAGAGGAGTCACCGACAGCCGGATAAAAAATGAAGTCAAAAGCGAAGACGGCCGGGTAGAAGATATAACTAAAGTGGACAGTAATGAAAAAGCAGCTGTTATCAAGATCGACAATGACGATTCCATGACCGAGGCAATCGAGAAGATGCAGGACAATGACAAGGTGATCGATGTACAGCCGAATTACAAATACACGGTGGATTCAGCAGATCCGCTGCTGGGCACTGCGCCAGGCAAAGCTTATCAGCTGAAAAATGTCAAGGCAAAGGAAGCATGGACAGCACTGGGCAATGTGTCTTCAAAGACCAAAGTTGCGGTCATAGACACAGGCTGCGATGTGCATCATGAGGATCTGCAGGCCAGCCTGAATAAAGATGGATGCCGTCTGTTCGACAGCGGCACAGTAAGCAGACTGACTGAGGACAGCGACATTGAAGACGGACACGGCACACATGTTTCGGGAATAGTAGGCGCCACATACAACAACGGAAAGGGAGCAGCCGGTATAGCGGCAGGTGAAAACAACGATCTGATCGATCTGACAGTGTTGGGGGCATCTACCGACGGATCCAGCCTCTATTCATATGACTGTGTGGATTCGATAAACTATGCGAAGACTGCAGGAATAAAAGTTGTAAATATGAGCTGGGGCGGATCCGGAAGAGACAAAGCCCTGGAGGCGTCTATAAAAGACGGATACTACAATTTTGATATGTCTTTTGTATCTGCATCGGGAAACGACAGCTCTGATGAATTTGACTGCCCGGGCGATATGGGCGAGGTAATATCGGTCATTGCAACCAATGCCATAGACAAGACCACCTCCTGGTCCAATTACGGTGTTGAAAAAGATATATCGGCGCCGGGAAACGCGATCGCCAGCACCCTTCCGGGGGATTCATACGGCACTATGTCGGGGACATCCATGTCGTCGCCGGTGATAACCGGCGTAGTTGCGCTGATAAGAGATGCAAATCCGAATCTTAAACCTGCGCAGGTATACAACATACTCTGCGGCACAGCGATGGATATTTCCGATAAGGGGTTTGATGTGACCAGCGGATACGGAGTAGCCGATGCGGAGGCTGCAGTCAAAGCGGCAAAGGCGGCAAGCGTGGACACTGCCGTAACGGAACTGGTGCAGAAAATAGGCAAACGTAGTAAATTATTGTATGTCGGACAAGAGTATGATCCGGAAATACTGATCAGGCCTGCAACGTCTTTGAAATCGCTGGTGTGGACCAGCAACGACAGCAAAGTAGCAAAAGTAGACAGTCATACCGGTAAAATCACTGCTTTGAAAGATGGAATAGCAAAAATAACGGGCACAGTGGATGGATATTCCGTGACTGTTAAGGTGATCGTGGATGAGCCTGTCGATGCATCATCGATAACCATCCAGGACAAACCTTCTGAACTGGAAGTCGGAGACTATTATGCTCTGAATGCGGACATAGCTCCCAGCAATGCCACCAACAAGGAAGTGACATGGTCCAGTTCCAACAACAAGGTGGCAGCAATAGATGCTGTGGAAGGTGCGATAAATGCAAAGAGCCCGGGCATGGCCACTATAACAGCGGAAACGTGGGACGGTAAGAAGACAGACAGCTTTGCAGTAAAAGTGTATCCGGCTTCAACGAAAATCAGCTTTACGAAGACATATACGTATGTGCATATGGGCAGTACGGTATCATTCGGAGCAAGGATCTATCCTTCGGATGCACTCCAGAATGTAGATTGGTCATCATCCAACAGATATATTGCAAAAGTGGACAGCAGCGGCAGAGTCACGCCGGTAAAACCGGGCAGAGTCAATGTATTGGCTTACTCATCCGGCGGCGATAAGGTCTACAAGAGGATAACCGTACTGAAGGCAAACTACAGCAAGAAGGACTACAGGCTGAAGGCAAAGAGGCACGGATACAACAGTGTGAAACTGAGCTGGTCAGGGATCCCGGATGCAGATGGATATAAAGTATATGTAAAGACTTCAAAGCACGGCAAATATAAAGAAATAGGGAAAACATCCAAGAAATCATTTATCCATAAAAAGCTGAAAATGGGCAAGAAATACTATTACAAAGTAAAAGGATGGTATTCTGCTGACGGAGCAGTGAAGAATTACGGATATTCCTCAACAGTGATCGGAAAGGCGGATCTGTCGGCGACAAAAATAAAGCTGACAAACAAAGACAGAAAGTTTGTCGTGAAATGGAAAAAGGTAAGTCATGCGACCGGATATACGGTATATCGCGCCGATAAAAAGGGAGGCAGATACAAGAAAGTCAAGACACTGAAAAAAACAGAATATACGACTAAAAGTCTGAAGAGCGGGAACAAATATTATTTCAAGGTCAGAGCTTATAAAAAAATATCCGGCAAGAAATACTACGGACCTTATTCAAAAGCTGCAGTAAAGGTCGCATATTAGGGAGGTGTGTGTAATGAAGAAGAAAATAACAGCACTGATCGTGGCACTGGCAATGGCGCTGACAATAGTGCCTTCAGCTGCTTTTGCGGCGCAGACAAAAGTCAACGGCAATATTTTGGAGTATTACAGGGAGGCGGCTCTCGAATCTCTGGATGAAACATATTCGGATTCAGTTGAGTCTCAGTCCAGATACTGTTCGCTCATATGGAACAGTATGAACAGTGTATATGAAAAAGAAAAAACAAGGATCAAAAATGCAGTGAAGATCGGCCAACTGGGGACTGATTACGGATTGTTCTTTATCCTTTCGGATGAAGGGCAGGAGGCAGAAGAGGTCATAACTGCACTTTCCGATTTGAGAAAGAATAAAGTAAAATCCATCAGTGATTTTTCGACAATAAAGAAACAAAACCAGAGAAGGCTGACCATACTGATGAGCTACTATAAGAAATCGGACTACAATGATTATTACTGGGATATGGTACAGGACAAAAAGTATGAAGCGACTGTCCGTTTGAACAGCGCGACTGATTTCATCGGACTGGCAAAAGCTATAACTTTCATCGATGATTATATTGCTGAAGAAGACGAGGAAGAGTATGAAGACGGCGAACCGATCGATGACGGTGATGAAGGCGATTACAATGAAGAGGGATTTGACTTCACCGATTATTATGATGACGGGACGCTGTACACAAAAGACGATCTTACCCATCTCAGACGTGAACTGAATGATTTCCTGAATGTGTATGTGAAACAGCAGCTGAAAGGTCAGGCGGCAAAGCAGAAAGCGGCGGCTTCCGTAAAGGCTGGATACATAAAAAAAATGGCAGGCATCCAGGATGTTGACGGCATAGTAGCCTGCGGGTATGACTGCCTGGACGCGATGGTGGCAAAGACCGGAGTCGAGTTAAAGGAAGCTTCTGCAAATACAAAGGCCGCTATAAACAGGCAGTTGGACGCATTGTACGATCAGTACTACAGCGATGATTATTCCGACAGGAACTGGTCAAAAATCGAAGGCTATTTCGAGGATGCATATGATACTGTAGATGAAGCCGAGTATGAAATGGAACTTCAGGGCGGTATAGTATCAAATGTGCAAAAGAAGATAAAAAAGCTGAAGACTCTGGCCCGGGAGCTGAAAACAGCCAAAGCACAGTATGTGAAAAAACTGAAGAGCTATAAAGGGAAGAAAAAATATCATCAGAAGAAACTGAACAAGGTGATCAAAGCCGGAACAGCTGCAATCAACAGAGCTTACACCGTCGAAGACGTGCAGTACACATACAGTCAGTACCTGGCCAAAGTCAAAAAATGTGTAAAGACTTATACGGTCTCGGTGAAGAAGTACGGCAAAGGAAAGGTCACCAAGTCAAAAAAGGTGAGCTACGGCAAGAGCTTTACTGTAAAGATGAAGCCAAAAAAAGGATACCGGGTATCAAAGATAACTGTAGACGGAAAACGTGTGACGTCTAAGAAAATATACAAATTCAAGAATGTAAAGAAGAAACATCGCATAAGAGTGTGGTTCGGGAAAAAATAGCAATAATCGATCGGGAAAAGGGAGACAGTGATACTGTTTCCCTTTTAATATTTGATAAAAGAATGGAGAGTAGAGTTATGAAAAAGACAATCAGTTATTTGTTGATAGCTGCGCTGGCGTTTACGATGTCATTTGCGGCATCACAGCCTGCGGAGGTATCAGCATCTTCAGGGATCGGTTCCAGAGGGAAAATAGTTAAAAACACCCAAACCGGGCAGACAAAAGAAGCAAATTACAAAGAAGGACAGGCACTTGTGGTAATGTCCGATGAGTATATGGGGAAAGCCACTAAAAGCGCTGTAGCCAAAAGCCTGGAGGGAGATATCTCAGTCAAAAAAGTGTGGGATTTCGAAGATGTGGATGCATCGGCAGATAAAAAGAAATCGGCAAAGACCCTGTCCGAGAGCAATTCCGGAAACAATGATGACGTCAAGGTAGCCCTGGTGGAGTCAACGTCATTGTCAGCAACGGAAATGGTCAAGAAGCTGAATAAAGACCCTCAAGTGAAGATAGCTTCTCTGAACTATAGAAAGGAGGCATCCGCTGTTACCAATGATACTTACTCGGATCAGCAGTGGGCATTGCAGAATACAGGGCAGAACGGCGGCACAAAGGGAAAAGACACAAATGTTGAATCTGCCTGGGACAGCGGAGCTACCGGTGAAGATAAAGTCGTGGCCATAATAGATACGGGAGTGGACTATACTCACGAAGATCTGTCCGGCAGTATCTGGGAGAATCCATACGGAAAAAAACTGGCAGGGGAACACGGATATGATTTTGCCAACGGAGATGCAGATCCGCTGGATGACAACGGACATGGATCCCACTGTGCGGGCATAATAGGCGCCGCGTACAACAATGCAGCAGGCATAAGCGGCATAAATAAGAAGGTAAAGATCATGCCCCTGAAATTTCTTGATAAAGATGGAAGCGGCTGGGACGATGACGCAATAGCTTCATATAATTACATCAATCGGGCAATCAATCTGGGGACCAATGTCGTGGCAGTGAACAATTCCTGGGGAGGCGAAGGCGATACGACAGTATACAGCTATTTGATGGACCTTCTTGGAGAAAAAGGAGCTGTATCTGTATGTGCTGCCGGCAATGAAAATGCTGACTTGAACGACAAGAAAAACTATGCGCCGTGTCAGGCGGACAGCGATTACAACATCGTTGTGGCGGCTTCCAATGAAAACGGTGAACTGGCGGGATTTTCCAACTACGGAAATAAGTATGTGGATGTTGCGGCACCGGGCACAGATATTCTTTCTACCGTATCATACAATTGTTTCAACCCTTCACTGTACAGAGAAGATACATCTAAATGTTCATCGAATTTCAATGACTATGAGAGTACATCTTCGTTTGCTCTGCCGGCTGATGCTGATATCAAAATCAATAATGAGGCTGTCGGACCTGACAAGTGTGAGGTCAAAAAAAATACGTCAAAGAATTTTGGAAGCTCCGGCAGCGGCTCGCTGCAGATAGATGTTAAAGGTGCCAAGAAGGGCGATTTTGTGACAGTCAGCTTTCCATACAAACAGAACGCCACATCGGAAACGCCTGCTGTGAGTGCCATGGTCACTGCCAGCGGGCCGAAAGCAACCGAGTATAATGAGTTCTTTGGCGTCATGATACCTTCATATGTCGATATTGCGGATGTCGATGCAAATGAAAAAATCGAAAGCATCGATGACCTGGGGGAAGATTATATGTACGGCGGCATCGATGGGGAGAGCAATTATTGGGATCATCTGTACAAGACTTCATCTTCCGGAAAAACTGATGTCCCCAAGGACAGAAAGATATGCGTTGCAGTAGAGTGCAATTATGACGGCGATTATTCGATCGATCTGGATGACTTTGGGCTCAGTGCAGATAATGCTGCGGAAAGCACATTCGGAAAATACGATTTTTACAATGGGACGTCGATGGCTGCTCCTCAGGTTACTGCGGCAGTAGCGCTGGTCGGATCTGTCGGAAGTACGTCTGCTGTATATGACACGATAGATAAAATAAGCACTTCTGTAAGGACGGAAAACGGGCTGAACGGGAAAGTATCTTCAAACGGTACCCTCGATTTTTCAAGGACATCAGTAGAACCTGCGGTAAGAGGTGCAACGGTAGACTGGAGCAAAAAACAGATACACATAAAAGGTTACAGGTTCGGTACATCTTCTTCCGTAAAGATCGACGGAAAGAGTGCTGCTGTAGTAAATGTATCTTCTGACGGAAAAGACATAACGGTAAAGGATGATGACTGGATAAACAGAAAAGTCGACATCGAGGTAATATCAAACGGGAGCAGTACAGTAAAAGACGATGTATATCTGGTAAGAGGAAAGACATCGTATCAGCTCCTCAATCAGGAGAACGACTTGACGCCGTCTCTTTCCAGCGCAGTTACTACAGACGGCACAAGATTGATATATGCCGATTCTTCCGATGAAACTTCGGGGATGCTGCTTGCATATGATCCTTCCAACGGCGTCAAAGAAGGCTTTTCATACGGAGCAGAGGTATCCTTCGATGGGTTGTTCAAGGCACAGAACAACTCGCAGGCCAACATAAAGTATTCATTCGGAAAGGAACTGGTCTACTGCGACGGTGATTTTTACAATATCAGTGAAATGCGGGAAACGTCGGAATCTATGATAGAATTAGACATATGGAAGAATAAAAGGATAAAAGAAAACGGCAGCAATTATGCGACGGATGATGAAGGGAATATATACAGCACCGACTATAAATTCACAAAGATCGACCCGGATGCCGATGCAGATGAAGGCGAAGAAGTTATATCATCGCTGGGAGATCTGCCGAAAGAAGTGGACAATATCGGAGAAGGTACATTGGCTGCGTATAATGGCAAGATATATCTCATAGGCGGATATGATTACACGGCAAAGAAGATGAGCAGTCTGGTAATGGTATACGATCCGGCAGCAAAGAAATGGTCGAAGGGACCGGCGCTGCCATCAGGGCGTGCAGGGGGAAAAGCGGTGCAGACCGGGAACTCTCTGGTCTACACTCTCGGATATTCAGATACTGAGAACTGCAGAAAAAATCTGGTGTTCGACGGGAACTCATGGAAAGAATCGGGCGCGGAACTGGAAGCATTGTCATCGGATAAAGAAACACTGGGCGGCAAAGAAATGTACTATTTCACAGGCAGTATAGGCGTATGTGCAGGAGGCATAATGTATGCCGGAACAACTGCAGATGGACTTGGAGATACATACTCATTCAGTACTGCATCAGATAAATTTACAGCAACAGAGTATAACAATATCAAAAGCCCGGGCAGCGGATGCTTTGTAGGGACGGCAGTCGGCGGTGGAATGTATGGATTGGATCAGCAGACAAATATGTACAAGGTACCGATCAGCAGCGGCTTGGTGCAGGTAAAAACCGCGATAAAAAAAGGCGGCAGTCTGATCGGGCCCAACACAGGTATACTGCCGGGAGCCAAAGTGACCCTGACGCCAAAGGCAAAAAAAGGCTATTACAAAATGTATTTCAAATATGAAGGCAAAACTGTAAAGAGCAAGAGCCTGACAGTTCGGATCACATCGGACAAGACTGCAGCAGTCAAATTCGGAAGATATGTTTCGAAGATAAAACCAAAGAAAAAGAAAGTGACTGTAAAAGCGGGCAAAAAATATAAAATCAAATATAAGGTCTATACAAAAGCGGCCACAAATAAAAAGGTGAAATTCAAGTCGTCAAACAAAAAATACGCGACTGTAAGCAAAAAGGGCGTCGTAAAAGCCAAGTGGGCAGGAAAGGGAAAGAAGGTAACAATAACGATCAAAGCAAAGGATGGTTCAGGTAAAAAAGCAAAAGTAAGAGTAACCATAAAATAAAACGCAGACCGGAGCAGAAAATGATTTGTTCCGGTCTTTTTTATGGTATAATCCTTACAACAAAGGATAGGGAGGTAAGACAGGCAGATGGAACATGAACATAAGGCCGCGAAGAGAGTAAAGGCGGCAAAGTGGCTGATGATATGGATAGGGATAGCCATATGCTGCAACATAGTCGTATATTTTTTGATGGGGAAGGCGCCGGCGTTAGATTTCTTCGGAGCGTATATCACAGAACTGAGTTTGTCTATAGACAACGTTTTTGTATTTTTGATGATATTCCTGGGATTCGGGATCAGCGAAAAAGCGCAGCACAGAGTGCTGGCATGGGGCATAATCGGAGCGATAATACTACGATTCATATTCGTATTTTTTGGACTTGTCATCATTGAACGGTTTGAATGGGTCCTGTATATCTTCGGCGCCGTACTCATAGTCAGCGGCGCGAAGATGTTCAAGGGAGAAGAAGAGAAAGATCCCCATGACAGCAGAGTGATCAGGATAATGAAAAAGTTCGTTCCCATGACGACGTTTTTTGAAGATGATAAATTTTTTACGCTGTACAAAGGAAATAAAATGGCAACGCCTCTTCTGGCGGTACTGGTCCTCATAGAGAGCTCGGATATATTGTTTGCCATAGATTCTGTGCCTGCAGTAATTTCGATTACCAGGGAACTCTGGATCGTATACATATCCAATATTCTTGCTATACTGTGCCTCAGACAGCTGTTCTTCGTGATAGAACACATACATGAGAAATTTGAGTATGTGAAATACGGAGTAGCAGTGATACTGATATTCACCGGGGCAAAAATGCTGGCCGGGATCGCCGGTATACATGTTACGACGGAGATATCCATAGGTGTCATCGTCGGCGTTATGGTGATCAGTATAATAATCAGTGTGGCAGTATCTAAAAAGAAAGAAAAAGAAGAAAAGAAAGAACAATAAGATCAACGAAGTAATATCGATCTTAACATGATGACAGGGTCGATAAGTTTGTCATATATGAAAATAATTGTTAAATATGACAATAAAAAAGACCGAAAATCGATGTACACCCTGTGATTTGGACGTTTTCTGTGCTGGCATGATAATTGCTTTTTAATAATATCAAAGCAAAGAATCATTCAAGAAAAACAAATCGGAGGTTAGAAAAAATGATCACAGATAAAAAAAGTCCATATAGGATGATAACAGATGAACAGCTGGCAAAATTAAGAACGAGAGAGGACAAGACCTTCTTTGAAAGAACAAAGAAGAGCAGGGCTGCTTTCGATCAGGCGCAGGAAAACTTGCTCAACGGCGTGCCAATGCCGTGGATGGGCGACTGGGGCACAGATTACCCGATTTTCCTGGATTACGCAAAAGATGATAAATGTGTGGACATAGATGGAAATGAGTATATTGATTTCTGCCTGGGAGATACTGGAGCCATGTTTGGACATTCGCCGGATGCCACTGCCGACAGGGTATGCGAACAAGTCAGAAGAGGTATCACTACTATGATGCCTACGCTGGATTCTCTTGAAATAGGCAAAGAACTGTCCAAGAGATTCGGGCTTCCTACATGGCAGGTCGCTATGACAGCTACGGAGGCCAACAGATATGTTATCCGAAACTGCAGAGCTCTGACCGGGAGAGGAAAGATCCTTTCGATGAACGAGAGCTACCATGGGTCCCTTGATGAAACACTTCCGCATATAAATGATGAAGGCAAACTCCACTTGAGAACGGAATGGGATTCAAATCCTGCAGTGGCGAAAGATCTTCTTTCAAGAGTTGTAGAGTTCAATGATATTGAAGCTGTGGAAAGAGAACTGTCTCACGAAGACTGTGCGGCAGTCCTCCTGGAACCTGTAATGACAAACTGCGGTATGGTGCTGCCGGAGCCCGGATATCATGAAAAACTGAGAAAACTATGCACGAAGTACGGCACATATCTCATTATTGATGAGACACATACACTGTCCAACGGATATGGAGGATATACAAGGGCATATGATCTGAAACCGGATTTTATTACAATGGGCAAGTCCATAGCAGGCGGCATACCGATTTCAGTTTATGGATTTACAAGAGAAGTGGAGAAGAAGATAAATGAAACATACGGACATTCAGGTGTCTCGGATCCAATGGGGATCGGCGGTACACTGGCGGCGAATCAGTTTGCCATAGCGGCAATGATAACCAACTTGAAAGAAGTGGCCACAGAAACAGCTTATGAAAAAATGTTCAAAGGGCAGGACAGGCTGTCTGCAGGATTGCAGAAAGTGCTGGATAAATACGACATCCCTTGGAGCATAACCAGATCCGGTGCCAGATGCGAGCTTCAGTTTATGCCGACATTGCCTAAGTCCGGAACGGAAGCAAAAGATAATTTCGACTGGCAGCTGATGTACTATACTCATATTTATCTGAGCAACAGAGGCATCATAATTACGCCGTTCCACAACATGATGCTGGTATCTCCGGTAACGCCGGATGAAGATATCGACAGACTGATACAGGGCTGGGATGACTGCCTTAGGGAACTGAAAGAGATAAGCGAAGGAAAATAAAAAAATGGAAATAGGAGGGACCGCTGAGAATCGCGGGCCCTCTATTTTATACCCAACTCTCGCATTTTGCGGTAAAGGGTCGATTCGCTGATGCCCAGCAGGTCGGCAGCCCGGCGTTTGCCTGCAAGATTTTTTCCGGTCCGATCAAGGGTGCTGGAAATGATCCTTCTTCGGGCTGAATCGATCTGTTCCTGAAGTGTGCCGCCGGCAGATGGATCGGCTTGTCTGCCGTCTTTGATCCTCGGCGGCAGGTCTTTTGTTTCGATCACATTGCCCGAGGACATATTTACCGAGTATTCAACTGTATTTTCAAGTTCGCGTATGTTTCCCGGCCAGGTATACGATGTTAGAAGTTTGAGCGCTGCTTTATCAAAGGATCTGATTTCTTTTCCGAGAAGATCGCTGAATCTTGACAGAGAGCGTTCAAGGAGCTCTTCGATATCTTCCTTTCTGTCACGGAGAGGCGGGATCGGGATGGGTATCACATTGAGCCGGAAGTAAAGGTCTTCTCTGAATTCGCCCTTGCGGACCATTGTGTCCAGATCTTTGTTGGTAGCTGCAATTACGCGTATATCTATGTCGATGGGAGCAGTGCCGCCGACACGGTCTATGGTGCGGTTTTGAAGGACACTCAGAAGTTTTACCTGAAGGTGGAGAGGCATATCGCCAACTTCATCAAGGAAAATAGTGCCGTGATTTGCCAGCTCGAATTTTCCGATTTTTCCTGAAGCGGAGGCACCGGTAAAAGCTCCTTTTTCGTAACCGAACAACTCGCTTTCAAGAAGGGCATCAGGAATAGCTCCGCAGTTGACCGGAACGAAGGCATTGCTTGAACGGTGGCTTGCGTTGTGGATGGATCGTGCAAACAGTTCTTTCCCGGTGCCGCTTTCGCCGGTTATCAGCACGGTAGAATCGCCGAAGGCTGCCTGGCGTGCGCGCTGCCGCACATCTTCTATACATTGGCTAGTTCCAGATATGTCGGAAAAAGTGGTGGCTACATGCAAGAATTGTTGTGCTTTCGCTGCTTCGGAAACTGCATCACGGAAAATGTACATTATGCCTGTGCCGGGGATCGGTACTTTTGAGAACAACATTCTCTCCCGTTCGCCGGATTTTTTATATATGATCTCCTTCTCGGAAACGGTTTCGGATGTGTCGATAAAGAATCTCTCTGCGGGGAACAGGACGTCGATCTGTGAACCGATAAGCTGATCCCGCTGCTGATGCAGCATCGTTTCACCGGAAAAGTTGCAGGCGAATATTCTGCCGTCAAGATCTGAAGCAAGCAGCCCTTCGGGCATGTTGTCCAGCAGGGATGCCAGTTTGTTGTTGCTTTGGGATTCTACGACTTTCCCGGCAATGAGCTCCGACATCCTGCGCAGGAAATTCAGATAGGTTCCTTTTTTATTGGTTATTTTCTCTTTCTGCCCCTTTGTGAAAGCCACCAGCCCTATTATTCCGATTATTTTATTTTCTATTTGTATAGGGCAGGTGATCTCGGCAAGTTCGCCTTCGACCTGATCATAGAACCTGTCTCTTCTGGCATCAAGACAGACATACTCGTATCCGCTTCGAAGGATATCGGCATAAAGATAATCTGAAGACAGATCTCCGCTTTCTTCGAATGAACCGATCTTTTTTACATATCTTCCCGTACCGCCAATGATCATCAGTTTGTCATCGACTATTTCGGTTTCGATGTCCAAAGCGGCTGTGATGGCATCCGCCACTTGCATGACGGTGTTTTTCATTTTTGATAATTGCGACATATGTACTTCCTCCATATAACAATACTATAACTAGAAATAACAATAATGTCAAAATCAAGAAAGAACAGCCGCGCCTGGATAAATCTCTTGAATGTGGACAATCCTGACTTTAACGAGTAGAATGGAGAAAGGAATTACAGGACGAGTCACCAAGGAGGAAACGATGGATTTCGGTTATTCGAAAAAACAGTTGGAAATCAAAAAACAGTTAAGAGAGTTTTGTGAGAAAGAGGTAGCTCCTCAGCTGAAAAAGATGGATGAAAATGCGGAGTATCCGCTTGATACTGTAAAAAAGCTGGGCGATATGGGCTTTATGGGTATGCCCTTTCCAAAAGAATACGGCGGAATGGGGCTCGACTATGTGACATACGTGATGGCGATAGAAGA
The DNA here is from genome assembly GCA_034927505.1 of Eubacteriaceae bacterium. Lineage (GTDB taxonomy): Bacteria > Bacillota > Clostridia > Peptostreptococcales > Anaerovoracaceae > RUG100. The sequence continues at coordinate 59,667 of JAYFPY010000010.1, read as the reverse complement.
GATATCAAAGATAAGTCCTTCACACGGTGTCATAGTACAGACACATAATGCACTGTCGGCATGGCCCATATTCACATACGGAACGGAGAAACAGAAGAAAAAATATCTGCCGGACATGCTGTCGGGAAAGAAGATCGGAGCATTCGGCCTTACCGAACCCAACGCGGGAACAGATGCGGCCATGCAGCAGACAACAGCGGAAGACGGCGGAGACTGCTGGATCCTCAATGGTTCGAAAATGTTTATTTCGGGAGCGGGAGTCGCAGACGTATATGTGATCATGGCAATGACAGACAAGAGCAAAGGAAATAAAGGGATAAGTTCGTTCATAGTAGAAAAAGGCACTCCCGGTTTTACTTTCGGGACCAATGAAAACAAAATGGGCATAGGCGGATCCACGGTAGCGGAACTGCTGTTCAATGATTGCCGGATACCAAAAGACAGCCTTCTGCATGAAGAAGGAAAAGGATTCAAAGTGGCTATGAGTGCGCTTGATGTTGGAAGACTGGGTGTTGCCGCTCAGGCCTTGGGGATAGCACAGGGCGCATTCGATATGACTGTAAAATATATGAATCACAGAGAACAGTTCGGGAAACCGATCAGCAGTCTGCAGGCACTGGCATTTGAGATGGCGGAGATGGAGACTGAGATCGAAGGGGCCAGGTTCCTGCTGTACAGAGCAGCTGACGTTAGAGAAAAGGGCGAGCCGAATACTACCGTGACGGCGGCAAAGGCAAAACTGGCGTGCGCATCCACTGCAATGAAAACAACAGTAAAGGCTGTGCAGTTCCATGGCGGATACGGTTATATGAAGGATATGCCTCTTGAAAGATATATGAGAGACGCCAAGATAACTGAGATATATGAAGGTACTTCGGAGGTCATGAAGCTGGTCATCTCGGGGAGCATATTCGGCAGACCGAAAAAACATGAAGAAAAAGAAACGAAAATACTGAATGATCCTGCTGAGCTGATCGAGATACTGAAGCCGATGAAAGACAAAGATATGATATGCTCCGGCGGACGCGGTCTGGAAGACGAAGAAGGCTTTGATCTTTTGGGAAAACTGGCTGATAAACTGGGTGCAGAAAGAGGTGCTTCAAGAGGCGCTGTGAGAGCAGGACTGGCAGACGAAGCTTTGCAGGTCGGACTGACTGGACGGAAGGTGGCGCCGGAAGCCTACATAGCAGCAGGCATTTCGGGAATGACGCAGCATTTGGCCGGAATGAAGAATGCGAGCATAGTCGTTGCCATCAACAAGAATCCAAAGGCACCTATATTCGAGATCGCAGATTACGGGATCATAGGCGATGCAAAAGAAATAATCAAAAAAATGATTTAGGAGCAATGGATCAAGAGAGTGATCACAAGGACTTCCGATTATTGTCGAGGAGTCCTTATTTCAAAAAAAGCTATTGTAATTATTTGTAAATTATGCAATAATATACTATCAATATAAACTGTACGCAGGATATATGAAATGTTATAATAACAAAAGGAGGGGATCGTCATGGATGCTGAAATGAAAGAGATGTTTGAACTGGTCAGAACAGGTTTTGAACGTATTGACAAGCGGTTTGATCAGGTGGATGCAAGATTTGAACAGGTCGACAAACGGCTTGATCAGGTGGATGCAAGATTTGAGCAGGTCGACAAACGGTTTGATCAGGTGGATGTAAGATTTGAACAGGTCGACATAAGATTCAATGGGATCGAATCAAAAATCGATACTATTTTTGCAGAACTTGCAGATTTCAGAAAAGAGATGAACAGCGAGATACATGCTCTGCATGGTTCGGTCCAGCAGGTGAATATCCGCATTGACAAGCTGGACTATGTCAGCAAAGAAAACATGCGAAAAGCCATACTTTGATCAAAAGCGGAGTAAAGGTTGACTTTTCAAGGGCAAAACCATATAATGACATAGTAAAAAAAATACTGACCGGGCTGTGACGGACTTAATCGACCCTGAGCCCAATACCAAATCAAGAGGCAGTGATGGCTGCAAACTAGGGTGGTACCGCGGTTATAAAAGATCGTCCCTAATCCGAGACTTCGGGTCAGGGATTTTTATTTTTAAAGGAGATATATAAATGTTCAAAAATTTATCCGACAAGCCGATAGCAGATGTGCAGAATGCACAGGCTGACCAGTGGGAAAAGGAAGATCTGCTGCATAAATGCGTGACGACAAGAGAAGGAAAACCGTCCTTTATTTTTTATGAAGGGCCCCCTACGGCAAATGGAAAACCGGGAATACATCATGTAATAGCAAGAACGCTGAAGGATTCTGTATGTCGATACAAGACCATGCAGGGATACGCAGTAAAGAGAAAGGCCGGATGGGATACTCACGGTCTGCCGGTGGAGATAGAAGTTGAAAAGCAGCTGGGAATGAGCGGCAAACAGGACATTGAAAAGTACGGCATCAAGGATTTTAACGAAAAATGTAAAGAATCAGTGTTCACGTATGAAAGTATGTGGAGAAATATGACAAAGAGGATGGGTTACCTGATCGATCTTGATGATCCTTATATTACTCTTGACAACAACTATATTGAGACCGGATGGTGGATCCTGAAAGAGTTCTTCGACAAGGATATGATATATGAAGGACATAAAATACTGCCGTACTGTCCAAGGTGCGGGACCGGACTGGCTTCTCACGAAGTTGCGCAGGGATATAAAGAGGTCAAGGCCCTGACTCTTACTGCAAAGTTCAAGAGAAAAGATGCGGATGAGTATTTCCTGGCATGGACGACTACTCCGTGGACGCTGGCTTCCAACGTATCGCTTACTGTCGGGCCGGATGTTGATTATGTAAAAGTCAGGATGACTTCCGGCGATGAAGAAGGAAAGATCTTCTATACAGCAAAGGTTTTGGCCGACAAGGTCCTGGGAACAGGAAATTACGATATAATAGAAGAGATGAAGGGCAAAGATCTGGAGTACATCGAGTATGAGCAGTTGATGCCGTTCATAACGCCGAAGAAAAAAGGTTTTTTCGTAACATGTGCAGATTATGTTACCACAGAAGACGGTACGGGGATCGTTCATACGGCTCCGGCTTTTGGTGAAGATGACTATCAGACAGGAAGAAGATATGATCTCCCCGTAGTAAATCCTGTGGACGAACAGGGCAAGTACACAGATACTCCATGGAAAGGCCGCTTTGTGATGGAAGACGGACTGGATGTGGAGATAATCAAATGGCTGGGCAATGAAGACAAAATCTTTTCAAAGGAAAAGATGATGCATAATTATCCCCACTGCTGGAGGTGCGGAACGCCGCTGGTATATTATGCAAAGCCAAGTTGGTATATAGAAATGAGCAAGCTGAAAGATCAGCTTGTCAAGAACAACAGTACGGTAAACTGGTTTCCTGACTATGTGGGTGAAAAAAGATTCGGAAACTGGCTGGCAGAAGTCAAGGACTGGGCTATTTCAAGAAACAGATACTGGGGTACGCCGATCCCGATCTGGAGATGCGAATGCGGACATCTTGAATGCATAGGCAGCAGAGCGGAACTGGTGGAAAAGGCACAGGAAAGTATTGATGAAAGCATAGAACTCCACAGGCCGTATGTGGATGATGTACACCTTACCTGTCCGGAATGCGGCAAACCTATGACGAGAATCCCGGAAGTAATGGATTGCTGGTTCGACAGCGGTGCGATGCCGTTTGCACAGCAGCATTACCCGTTTGAAAACAAGGAGGATTTTGATAAAGAAATGTTCCCTGCAGATTTCATATGTGAAGGAATAGACCAGACAAGAGGATGGTTCTATTCGCTGATGGCCATATCAACTTTCCTCAAGGGCAAGGCACCGTATAAAAATGTACTTGTAAATGACCTTATTCTGGATAAAGAAGGAAAGAAGATGAGCAAGCACGTAGGGAATACTGTGGATCCGTTCACTCTGTTCGATAAATACGGCGCCGATGCCACAAGATGGTATCTGCTACATGTTTCACCGGCCTGGTCGCCGACGAAGTTCGATGAAGAGGGACTGAAGGAAGTAGTAAGCAAATTCTTCGGAACACTTAAAAATGTATATAATTTCTTTGTACTTTATTCCAACCAGGACAAGATAGACCCGGCGGCGCTTACTGTCGGAGAAAGGCCTGAACTGGACAGATGGATAATCAGCAAATACAACAGACTGGTCAAAGAAGTGACGGAAGAGATGGATAGATATGATCACATGAAAGCCGTAAGAAAGATCCAGTATTTTGTCATAGAGGATCTGTCCAACTGGTATATCCGAAGAGCAAGAAGACGATTCTGGGGTGAAGAACTGACTGAAGATAAAAAGAGCGTATACAAGACCACATACGAAGTACTGACAGGGATCGCCGGTCTGATGGCGCCTTTTGCTCCTTTCATTGCAGATGAGATATACACAAATCTGACAGGCGAGGAATCTGTTCATATTTCATATTTCCCAAAGAGCGATGGTGCTCTCATAGACGAGAAGACCGAGAAAAGAATGGATCTTGTCAGGAATCTGGTTGCACTGGGAAGAGGTGCAAGAGAGAAGGAGAAGATAAAAGTAAGACAGCCTCTGTCTGAAGTGCTCATAGACGGTAAATACGAATCTCTGATAGGAGATCTTACGCCGCTGATCAAAGAAGAACTGAATATAAAAGAAGTGGTATTTGCTAAAGATCTGTCAGAGTATATGGATTACGCTCTGAAGCCGAATTTCAAAGTCGCAGGGCCGGTACTGGGCGGAAAAATAAAAGCTTTCGGCGGGGCCCTTGCCAAACTTGATCCGGGCAGTTTCGTAACTGAGCTGGAAAAGGAAGGGAAAGCGGCAGTGGATGTCGACGGCGAGAAGATAGAAGTCACCCCGGATATGGCTGACGTAAAGATAAAAGCAAAGAAAGGTTTTGCTGTAGCAATGGAAAACAATATATTCACCATCCTGGACACAGATCTGGACCGGGATCTGATAGATGAAGGCCTTGCGAGGGAAGTGATTTCAAAAGTGCAGCAGCTGAGAAAACAGAACGACTACGAGATGATGGACAACATAAAGATATTCCTGGATGCGGATGAAGATGTAGCTGCGGCAGTAGAAAAACACAAAGACTATATCATGAAGGAAACTTTGGCCGCAGATCTTGAAAACGGCGGTGCCGGACTTGAGGAATTCAAGCTTAACGGCCATCGGACAGGAATAGGAGTGGAACGTATATGACAGTTACAGCGGCGGAGAGAAACAGACTGCTGGCGATAAATGTCGAAGAGCATGCTCATATCGTAGATTCGTTCAGCAGTCTGGGAAGAGAACCGGATGCAATAGCAATAAGGCAGGGGATCGACCTTGAGTATGTCATACTGATCCTGAAAGCTTATAACCTTAAACTGGGAAAGGCATGGGGAGACGAGGAAGACGACTGCGGCGTAAATAAAAGAGTGCCGGAAAGAGTTGTAAAGGAATATGTCAGAGAGTACTATCCGGGAATACTGGAAGGCACCGAGCCGGGCATGACCATGGGAAGATATATACTGGAGGCGACGCCGAGTGAAGACTGATCTGAAAGACATGACAATGAAAGAACTGACCGGTTGGTTCGAGGAAGCCGGTGAAAAGTCTTTTCGGGCCGGTCAGGTATTCAAATGGATGTCACGAGGAGTCATTGATTTTGATGAAATGACAGATCTTTCAAAGGCTTTGCGAGAAAAGCTGAAGGAAGATTCTGTGGTGGGAGATCTGAAAACCGATACTGTCAGGGAATCTGAGACAGACGAAACAAAAAAATTCCTCTTTGAACTGAATGACGGGGATCATATAGAAACCGTATTCATGAAATACAAGTACGGCAATTCTGTATGTGTATCATCTCAGGCAGGATGCCGCATGGGCTGTTCGTTCTGCGCCAGTACGGTCAATGGTCTGGCGCGGGATCTGACTGCCGGAGAAATGGCGGATCAGATAATATGTGTCGAGCGATACACCGGAGAGAAGATCGGTCATGTTGTAGTCATGGGAAGCGGAGAACCTCTTGAAAACTATGAGGAACTGAGCCGGTTCCTGGAAATAATACACGACCGCAGGGGACTGGACATAGGCATGCGCAATATTACGGTGTCAACATGCGGGATAGTGCCGGGAATAGAAAAGATAGGCAATGATTTTCCTCAGGTGAATCTGGCAATATCTCTTCATGCACCGGATGATGGTCTGAGAAATGAAATAATGCCGATCAACAGAAAATACGATCTTAAAATGCTGATGAAGGCATGCAGAGAACACATTGAGAAAACAGGAAGAAGGATCACATTCGAGTACGTACTGATCGCCGGGAAGAATGACAGCGCCGAGCAGATAAAAAGACTTGCCGCCATGCTGAAAGGCATGAACTGCCATGTGAACCTGATACCACTAAATGCTGTGGAGGAGGCGGGCATGCATAAAACCAGCCGGACCGCAGCGGCTGATATCGAAGCTTTTCTTCAAAGCCGCGGAATACAGGCCACGGTACGTCGTGAACTGGGCTCGGATATAGATGCGGCCTGTGGGCAGTTGAGACTAAGAAAAAATGGTAGAAATACAATATAATGTGTTGCCGACTTTGGCGGTATAGTGTATAATTAAGCAAAAGCGGACAAGTTTTAAGGAGGATAATGCCATGGTGAAACTTTTAGTGGGCCACAAAGGCAGTGGAAAGACAAAGCAGATGATCGAGCTGGCCAATGCGGCGGCAGAGAACAACAGTGGAAGTGTGATATTCATAAACAAAAATCACAGATTGAACACCGAGCTGAATCACGATATCCGCGTAGTATGCATGGAAGATTTTCCGCATATTACCAACAGTGATGAATACATCGGGTTCCTTTACGGGATTATCAGTTCCAATCACGATATAGATGAACTTTATATCGATGGGATCCTGAAACATGCAGATGTATCACTGGGAAATCTGCCGGAATTCATAGACAGATTGAAGAAGATTTCAGAGATGTTTGAACTGGATTTCGTAGTATCCCTGAGTGCCGAAAAAGAAGAAATGATAGGCGTTGATTTTACAGGCTGCGAGATTTTGAATTAATAGACAGATAGAATTTTAGAGCAGTGCTGTGCACTGCTCATTTTTCTTTTATGGAGACAAAATGAAACAAGTATACGGTTATGTGTGCCTTACAGCTTTTCTGTTTGGTACGATGGAGGTTGCATTGAAGGTGGCCGGAGGAGGAATGGATTCCTTTCAGCTGACCTTTCTGCGATTTGCGATAGGAGGACTTTTACTGCTGCCCTTTGGACTGGGCGAGATCAAAAGCAAGAATATAAAAGTAACAGGTAAAGATATAGGCTGGCTGCTGCTGGTGGGAATAATGGGTATCCCGATCAGCATGCTCTGCTTTCAGCTTGGAGTTGTGAGATGCAACGCTTCTACTGCTTCTGTGCTGATATGTGTAAATCCGCTGTTCACAATGGTGATAGCACATTTCTTTGCGGGAGAAAGCATGAACAGAACAAAGGTGCTGTCATTCATAATAGGGATCGCAGGTATTGTGTTCATGATAAGACCATGGAATCTGCAGAGCGGAAATACACTGCCGGGAATAATCCTCATGCTGATCGCGGCAGTAACATTCAGCATATACACCGTAATGGGTAAAAAGAGCGTCATAAAACTGGGAGTAATGGCACAGACCAGCATCAGTTTTCTTCTGGGATCCGCAGTGCTGCTGGTTATAATAATAGGGATGGGCAGGCCGGTAACAGCAGGAATAGTTGACAATATATGGCTTGTTCTCTACATTGGGATATTCGTTACGGGAATGGGCTACTGGTCATATTTCCAGGCAATAAAGAAATCGGATGCCGGCACGGGATCCATAGCATTTTTTATAAAGCCGGCTATAGCTCCGGTAATAGCAGTAGTAATACTGCATGAGAATTTGATGTGGAATACTATCGCAGGTATAATATTGATACTCATAGGATCGTTTATCAATCTCAGAGAGAATAAAAAGGCAAGTGAATCATATGGGAAAATCGAATCTTGATAAGATCAGAGAAATATTCGAAAACCGCAGACCCGGGGCCGTGGGAAGCTTTAAAAGGTATTCTGTACTAATACCGCTGGCAGAGTGTGACGGAGAGCTGGTGATACTCTATGAGAAAAGAGCCGGACATTTGGACAGACAGCCCGGCGAGGTGTGCTTTCCGGGAGGCCGGCAGGAGCCCGGAGAAAATTCACGGATGTGCGCCGTAAGAGAGACAATGGAAGAACTGGGTCTGGGCAGGGATGATATACAGATCATCAGCCGGGCGGATACTTTGTATGGAGTCCGGAATGAGCTTATCAGCTGCTATCTGGGCAGTGTGGACATTTCGAAAATGGCCCCTGCATCGGCAGAGGTGGAAGATACATTTACGGTCCCTCTGAAATTTTTACTGGAAAATGAACCGGAAATCAGCCATAAGGATTTCAAACCTGAGGAAAACGAGGGGCTGTCAAATGAGAAAACAGCATTCCTCGAAGGATATAACTGGATGGACATCAGATATGAAGTGCCGATATACACATGGAAAGGGCATAAGATCTGGGGGCTTACAGGCAGGATAACTCATGATTTTATTAAAATACTGAAAGGGGAAAAGAAATGAAATTCAAGATCGCACTTTGCCAGATGGCAGGATCTTTTGACAAGAGCGAAAGCATGAACAGAGCAGAGAGTTTTGTAGTGCAGGCGGCAGACAACGGGGCGAAGATAGTTTCTCTCCCGGAAATGTGGAACTGCCCTTACGCCAATGAATATTTCAGGCCATATGCAGAGACTGCAGACGGGGAAACGGTCGCTTTTTTATCAAGGCTGGCAAAAGAAAACGATATATATCTGGTAGGCGGGAGCATACCTGAACTGGATGATGGCAATGTCTACAATACAAGTTTTATTTTTGACAGAAAAGGGAAAATGATAGGTCGGCATAGAAAGGCCCATCTGTTTGATATCGATGTGAAGGGCGGTATCAGATTCATGGAATCGGATACGCTTACAGCCGGAGACACTGCGACTGTTGTTGATACGGAATACTGCAGAGTCGGAGTGGCCATATGCTATGACGTCAGGTTTCCGGAGCTTACCAGGAAGATGGCTCTTGAAGGAGCGAAACTGGTGATCCTGCCGGCGGCTTTTAATATGACCACAGGGCCGGTACACTGGGAGATGTCCATGAAAGCGAGAGCTCTGGACAATCAGGTGTACTTTGCGGCCAACGGTCCGGCAAGGAGCGAGGACGGTCCTTATGTGGCTTATGGACATTCGATGATAGTCGATCCATGGGGGACAGTTATAAGCTCCACAGAAGAAAAAGAAGATATAGTATATGGGGAAATAGATACAGATCGTGTTGATTCGGTGAGAGATCAACTGCCTTTACTGAAACACAGACGAGAGGAATTATACTGAGGAGAGAGAAAAAAATGAGAAAAATAATAGTATGCGTGACTATAGCTGTAATGATATTATCGTTAGCTGCCTGCGGGAACGGACAAAACGGACAGAACAAGATAACAAATCAGAAACCTCTTGTAGTGCTGGTAACCAACACGGGAACTATGGGAGACAAAAGCTTTAACGATGCCGGATGGTCCGGATGCGAGAAAGCCAAGGAAGACAACGATATAGACATCAGATGTCTGGAAACGGAGAACAGTGATGAACTGGAAGCCAATCTCCAGTCGGCGGGAAATGACGGTGCAAAACTGGCTGTAGTGATGGGATCCGGAAATAAAGAAACTATCGATCGAGAAGCCAAGAATTATCCGGATACAGATTTCCTGATCGTAGATGGAAAAAAATCCGGAGATAATGTAGCAGGTATAACTTTCAGGGAAGAACAGGGAGCGTTCCTTGCAGGTATTGCTGCGGCAAGTACTACAAAAACTAAAACGGTAGGATTCATTGGCGGCGAAAAAACAGATTCTGTGATCGCCTATGAGTGCGGATTCAAAGCCGGCGTGGAGACGCTGGATCAGGACATTGAGGTGCTGACAAAATATGCCGGGACTTTCAGCGATGCTGCGAAAGGAAAGAAGATCGCCGCTGCAATGAACAAAAGCGGTGCAGATGTCATAATGCAGGCTGCAGGAAATACAGGCGGCGGCGTAATAGAAGCAGCGGGCGAAAAAGGCTTTTATGCCATCGGCTCGGATGTGGATCAGTCAGTCATGGATTCAGAACATGTTCTCTGCTCTGCGGTAAAAGGAATCAGCAGCGCAGTGGAGGAAGAGATCGACAAGACCTGCAAGGGCGACTTCAAGGCTGAGAATATTGTTGGATCGGTAGAAGACGATCAGGTGGGGATCAGCGATAATGCCGGGAATCTCCCGGATGCGCTGATGGAACGACTGAACAAAATAAAGAAACAGATAGAAAAAAAAGAATTCACAGTACCGTATAACACTGAAACGCTGGAAAAATTCCAGGTACCGGAAGTAGAAAAATGAGTTTTCTGCCGATCAGTAAAAAAGAAATGAATGAAAGAGGATGGGAGCAGGCGGATTTTATCATCATAACAGGTGACGCCTACGTAGATCATCCTTCTTTCGGTACGGCAATAATCGGAAGAGTGCTGGAACATTACGGCTATAAAGTGGCTGTACTGCCACAGCCGGACTGGAGGTCGACAGACGACTTTAAAAAACTGGGGCGGCCGCGCCTTGGTTTTTTGATAAACTCAGGCAATGTGGACTCCATGGTAAATCATTTTTCTGTATTTAAACACAGACGGAAAAAAGATGTATACTCGCCCGGAGGCATCTCGGGAAAAAGACCGGACAGAGCAGTGATAGTGTACAGCAACCGTGCAAAGGAAGCTTATCATGACGCGCCCATAATGATCGGCGGGCTGGAGGCCAGCCTGAGAAGACTGGCCCATTATGATTATTGGGAAGACACAGTCAGAAGGTCCATATTGCTGGACAGCAGGGCGGATATACTCTTGTACGGAATGGGAGAAAGGGCTGTCATAGAAATCGCGGAGGCCCTGGATTCGGGACTTGATGTAAAAGATATCGGGTGGATACGGGGCACATGTGTAAAGAGCAAAGATGTGCCGGCGGGAGATGCAGTTATGCTGCCCGGATTCGACAGTTTAAAAAGCGACAGGAAAAAGTATGCGGAAAGCTTTGCTATACAGTACAAAAATCATGACAGCATTACGGCCAAAACTCTTGTGGAACAGTATGATGAAAAAGTATACGTTGTACAGAATCCTCCTCAGCCGCCCCTTGAGCGGATGGAAATGGATGACGTCTACGATCTGCCATATGAGAGAACATATCATCCCTCATATGAAGAGCAGGGAGGAGTCCCTGCAGTCAAAGAAGTCCGGTTCAGCATAGTGCAGAACAGAGGATGTTTTGGCGGGTGCGCTTTTTGTGCATTGACATATCATCAGGGGAGGCAGGTACGGAGCCGCAGCAGGGAGTCTGTTGTAAGAGAAGCTGAGATCATAACAAAGATGGATGATTTCAAGGGCTATATACATGATATAGGCGGCCCTACAGCTGACTTTACATCACCGGCATGCAAAAAACAGACAAAATACGGAGTATGCATGAACAAAGACTGTCTGTATCCGAAACCCTGCAGCGAAATGATAATAGATCACAGCGAATATCTGGAGACGCTCCGTGAAGTGAGGAAACTGCCGGGAATAAAAAAAGTCTTCATAAGGTCCGGCATCAGATATGATTATCTCATCGCAGACAAAGACAGGACTTTTTTTGAAGAACTGTGCAAATATCATATCAGCGGGACTTTAAAGGTAGCGCCGGAACATACATCGCCGCATGTGCTGGCAAAGATGCGAAAGCCTGCGTGCGGTGTGTTCGAGAAGTTCACAAAGGAATACGCTGCAATAAACAGGAAGATCGGAAAAGAACAGTACCTGATTCCGTATTTGATTTCATCTCATCCCGGAAGCGATCTTTCCGATGCGGTGGACATGGCATTGTATTTAAAGAGACATGGATTTGTGCCCGATCAGGTGCAGGATTTTTATCCAACTCCGAGTACACTGGCAACATGCATGTATTACACAGGGTTCGATCCTTTGACCGGAGAAAGTGTATATGCTGCAAGAGACATTAAAGAAAAGAAGATGCAGCGGGCTCTGCTCCATTTCAACAAAAGAGAGAACAGAGACGCAGTGATGCAGGCATTGAAAGTAGCGGGAAGGGAGGAAGCGGCAGATGAGCTTGTTGGGAAAACTGGGAGAAATAATAGAAAAGGGCAGAGATGAATATGAGAATGCAGAGGCAGGAGATTTTCGGATAACAGAGGATGCAGGCTCGACAGAAAACATACTGGCCAGAGGCGACAATCTTTCATTCATGAAGTATCTTCTGGAGACGAAAGACATGAAGGGAAAGATACAGACCATATATGTAGATCCGCCCTTTTATACGAAAGCCAGTTATCAGGGCGTTTTCAAGATCACTGAAGATCTGCCGGCCATAAAGCCGGAAGCATATGACGATAAATGGACCGAAGGCATGGAGGAGTATCTTCAAATGCTGTGCAGCAGGATTTTCATGATGAAGGAACTGCTGGCCGATGACGGTCTTTTCTGGATACATTTGGATTGGCATGTCGTCCATTATGTGAAGGTGATCATGGACGAGATATTCGGCGAAAAAAATTTCATCAATGAAATAATATGGCAGTACAAATCCGGCGGAAGCAGCAAAAAACATTTTGCCAGAAAACACGACACAATATTGCTCTACAGCAAAAACAGCAAATATAAATTGAACATAGGAAAGGAAAAATCCTACAATAGAGAATACAAGCCATACAGATTCAAGGGCGTGGAAGAATTCTGCGATGATCTGGGCTGGTACACGATGGTAAATCAAAAGGATATATGGCAGATAGATATGGTGGGCAGGACCAGCAGAGAAAGGACCGGATATGCAACTCAGAAACCGGTTGCCCTGTTGAAGAGGATAATCAAGAGCAGTACCGACGAAGGCGATATATGCGCTGATTTTTTCTGCGGTGCCGGCGGGCTTGCCGCAGCGGCGGACGATATGGATAGAAAGTGGATATGCTGCGATCTGGGCAGTTTGGCTGTAGGAGTTTCTCAGAAAAGATTCTGTGGATCGGATGTGCAATACTCACTGATGACAGAAGGATATGAAACGGAAAGAGGGGCCGATTTCAAGGCGACCGTGAGGAAACTGGATGACGGGCTTACAGCAGTCAGCATAGACAGTTACAGGATCGACACAGAAAAACTGCCGGTCAGCGACAGTGAAAAGGAAAAGCTGTTCGTTACAGATCAGCTCCAGCTCATCGACTACTGGAGCATAGACACGGCGTACAACGGAGCAGCACACTGTGCACAGATAGCTTTTGCAAAGGGTGATGAAAGAATAGAAACAAGCACTGTCACCGACCTTCCTGTAATGAAGGAAGTCAGCATCAGAATAGTCGATGTTTTCGGAAACAGCATACAGAAAGTCATAGAGACGGGAATTTAAAGGAAACACCTTTTTTTAAAGTCAAAAAGATGTTATAATCAACTTTGTGATTTACGACCTGGGGCACTAGCTCAACGGATAGAGTATCGGACTTCGAATCCGCAGGTTGTGGGTTCGAATCCCACGTGCCTCACCAACACATTGAAAAGACAGGCTTACAGCCTGTCCTTTTTATGCGCCTTAGCATTTATCACATATTTAATACTTAGCCAAACAAGGAGTTGATCTTACTGGCCGCCTTTATTTTTTGATCGTCCTCCACGTTGATATAGTATTTATACGTGGTTTTGATCGATTTGTGGCCCATGAGGGAGCAGGTGGTCTCTATTGCAACGCCGGCCTTTGACAGACTGGTCCCGTAAGTGGCACGCAGCGCGTGAAATTTTTTCGGCTCCACGTCTATCGATAGCAGGAAGCGCTTCCATGCGCGTCTCACATTACGCGGATCCAACTGATGCCCGGTCTGCGTCGTGAACACATATTCCGACTCATAGCCGTTCTGCCTCGACTCCTGGTAATGTAATTCTTTATGCAGCTTGATCTCATTTTCCAGATTTGCCGGATACGGGATATCCCGATATGAATTGGCCTTTGGCGGCCGATCTTCATACACCAACTCTCGGGTGCCATCGTTATTTATTTGATAGTAGCTACAGTGCTGCCTCACAACAGAGACATAACCATCGTGGATGTTTTCATATTTCAGCCCGAGCAATTCTCCTATCCGCATACCGGTTGCAGCAGCCAGCTTTATAAGAAGACGGATTCGGTTTGTTTTCAGGTTTTTGAGGATCGCTTGCATTTCACCATCAGAGAACGTTATAACTTCATTATCGAGAGCTTCGTCCTTTTTCCTTTTCACAGGTACAGTGATCGCACTCATAGGATTGGTCGTCAGGCCGTCTATTTCTGCGTATGCGAAGAATTTTTTCAAGAATTTATGAAGTTGTCGCACCGGGGTGCTATGTTCCGCAGAGAGCAAATTAAAATGTGTCTGAATATCCTTTGCGGTTATTTTGGCAAGGGGTTTTATAGTGACCGGTCGCTCTTTCAGATAGAGACGGTACGCCCGTTCATACTCGGCAAGAGTAGTGGAGGCGATAGATGAATCGTAGATCAGGACATTATACGTATAATAGTATGCCATCTGGCCAAACGTGATATTTTCATCAACAGAGTTGCTCAGCATGAACTCTTTGTACTTTTTTTCGCTTTCGGTTTTGTTTTTTCCATAAAACCATTTACGCACCGGATCGCCGTTTTCCTTATGGCCGATCACTTTGCTCTGGCGGTAATAATCGTACCCATTTATGGTACAGTTCGTTTTGCTGGCCATTTACAGCACCTTCCTCCGGCATTCCACAACAACGCCCAGGATTTCGACGGTTTCCGCGGTCGGATCGTCAAGATAAAAGAACCGCGGCTCATACGCGGGATTGATTGGCTGCAGTATGATGCAGTTATCGCGCTTCACTACTTTTTTGAGGACTGCATCGTAGCCATTTACATAAACGACCGCGTCCTGGCCGGACTCGCAATTTGACTGAATGAGCACGACAAGGATATCACCATCAAGATACTTAGGAGACATGCTATCGCCTTTTACCCGGAAGCCCATATACTCTCTACCGCCGGTTGTCCACGCAGCAGGGATGGCGATCTGGTCGTCGATCACTTCGATCGCCTCCAGAGGGATGCCTGCAGGAATGGATCCGTAGACATTTATCAGGACCGTATTGTCAGATGCCATCGCATGGAGCACGCTGGAATGATCGGTCACTAGATCGATACGGGACACCCCGAGGTATTGACATATTTTATCTATCTTGTCCGGGCGGGGCATTTTCTTGCCCAAACACCAGCTTGACGCTGTAGCCTTCGATACGCCTACAGCTCTTCCTAGATCGGCTTTTGTCAGTTTCCTTTTTTCCAATGTATCGGTTAAATTTTTCGCAAATATTTTTTGAAAATTATCATCACTCATTTAAAAAGCCTCCTTTCGCCCTTTTGCTTATAGTATGATATTAAGCCGTTGGGAGACTAAAAACAATACTTTCGAACAAAAAAGATTACTAAAAGCCTTGACGTAAACTAAAAGATGACGTATAATAAAGCCACGAAAAGCGAAAGGAGGAGTAGAAATGGAAGAAAAGAGAAGTGAATTTGATCCTAAAATATCACTTGCCGCAGCGCGTACAAATGCTGACATGACACAGCTTCAGGTCTCTGATATCATGCATATTTCAAAGCAAACGCTGATTAACTGGGAGCTGGGAAGAAGCCGACCGAAACCAGCAGATGTTGATATGCTAAGCAAAATTTACAAGTGGCCTAAAGAGCTTTTTGATGTACAAATTAGGTAAACCAAAAGAATACCAAAAAGGAGGGACGCCATGAAAGAAGAACTGCAGATGATCGAAGAACCACAACTGAGGGGAATTGATCCGATATTCATCACCCCAAAGTTGGCCGGAGAGCTCACACATATCTCAGAATGCACCATAAGAGAGATGTGCCAAGCCAACGAGCTTCCGTGCGTGCGCGTGGGCAAGAACTGGAAGATATCCTACGAACTGCTAAAAGAATGGGCAAAAGCCAAGTGCGGGAGATAGGACATGAGGAAACGGATGATCATAGCGGGGATCATAGTAGTAGCCCTGATCATAGGGATGTGCCAGCCATGGAGCTACGACACAGACGGATCACCGCCAACGAAAGCAAAAGCGGCAACGGAGAAAAAGGCAGAGAAACCAGAGCCGAAAAATCCAGAGCCGAAACCTGAACCGAAATGTGAAGAAGAAAAATGGGACGAAACCGAAGCACGCATCACAGAATACTGTCC
The DNA here is from genome assembly GCA_034927505.1 of Eubacteriaceae bacterium. GTDB lineage: Bacteria > Bacillota > Clostridia > Peptostreptococcales > Anaerovoracaceae > RUG100. Next base: position 43,313 of record JAYFPY010000010.1, on the reverse strand, counting down.
GAGCTGTAACGATCCGGCAGGATACCAGAGCAGCAGCGGAAAGTATCTGGAAGACGGCGACTGCGCCTGCAGCTGGCTGCCGGAAGGAACACAGGTAAACATAAACGGAAATGTTTACACGGTAGTGGACACCTGCGGCACTGACGCGATAGACATTTTCAGAGACACAGACATATGCCAGTGCGACGCAAACTATTACACCATAGTAAAGATAAGGAGGTAAAAAATGAGCTACAGAGAAATGGAAAAAGAGGCAATGGCCGCGAACGAGAAGACGGACAAGATCATTTACAAGATAGGCCGGAACAAAATCGTAGACCGGATCCTGGCCGCAATGATCGTAACAACCATAGCGGTTTGGGCAACACTGATGATCCCAACACTGCACTAAGGAGGGCAAGCAGATGGAACTAACAAAAGAAATGAAGGAAGCCGCCAGGCTGGAACGTAACAGATACCAGCGGGAATGGGCACACAAAAACCCTGAAAAGATCAAAGCAACCAGGGAACGTTACTGGGCAAAGAGGGCCCAGGAAAGAATGTCAAAAAAGGGAGAAACCCCCGAACACCATGACAGTAATAGGGAGGTTATCTACCAAAAATACAATAATAATTATATCAACAAAAAACCAGCCTGTCAATGTCACACATACGACTCGATCGAGCCACCGGAGCCGGGACCGGAGAAAGTCAAACCGGACGACTACGTGGACATGATATACGACGAAATGAGAGACAGGATGATAGGAGAAGAACGAAACCAGGAGGGAGAACACCATGGCAACTAAAGAAAAAGCTACTGCTACCAAGCAGGAGATGGAAACCAAAAGTACAGAGGTAGGAATCGAGCTGCAGAAGCGGAATGTAACGCAGAGGGTAATGGACAAAATAACAGAGCTGAGTAATAACCACGACATAACGATCCCGGCAGACTACAGCCCGGAGAATGCACTGAACGCCGCATGGCTGGTACTCCAAAAAACGGAGACTAAGTCAAAAGAGCCGGTACTCAGAGTATGCACATCACTCAGCATTGCGAACGCGCTGATCGACATGGTAGTGCAGGGGCTGACACCGGCAAAAAACCAGTGCTACTTCATACCTTACGGCGAGGAGCTGACACTGATGCGGAGCTACATGGGAGCCATCGCAGTAGCTAAGAGATTCGCAGATATCAAAGCGGTCAACGCCCAGTGCGTATACCAGAACGACACGTTCGAGTACAAGCTGGAACCGGACGGCCACATAGAAGTAACGCAGCACATACAGAGCCTGGCGAACATAGACATCCACAAGATCGTAGCCGCCTACGCAGTAGTGATCGGAAACGACGGATCGATAATCAGCACTGAGATAATGACCATGACGCAGCTTCGCGCTGCCTGGGGTCAGGGGTACGGCAAAAGCGCTGTGCACGAAAAGTTCACTGAAGAAATGGCGAAAAAAAGCGTGATCAACAGGGCCTGCAAGACGATCATCAACAGCAGCAGCGACGAATCCGTCCTGGCGGATACCTACAAGAGGACCGTAGAGAACGATTATAAGCAGGCAGAGGCCGATGACAGCAAACAGAAGGAACGCGCCGCAGCGGCGATATTTGGAGCCCCTGAGCCAAACATAGTAGACGCAGAGCCGATCGAAGATGCGGCAGAGCCGATACCCGGCCAGCAGACCATGGGATTGAGCGACGAAGAAAAGGCGCAGATCGAAGCCGAGGAAAAGGCCCAGGCAGAACAGTATGCCATGGAGCAAGCAGAACTGAGAGCAGCAGATGCCAAGAAGGAGGCTGAGCAGAAATGAGCGAAGTAAAATACTCAAAATCCGCAGACGGATACGGAAAGAGCGGCACCGTGAATAACTATGTGGCCGAGGACGAATTGACAGTAGAAATCACACTGGCGGAATACAGAGACCTGGTACGCGACGTAGCACTCCGGGACAAAGACGTCAAGATGGCTGAGGAAGATAAATACGAGCGTGAAACGGAGAACAGAAATCTGAAAGAAGAAAACGACGCACTGAAAGCGGAGATGTTCGAACTGAAAAAAGAACTCGATGGACTGAAGGATGGAATAACGGAAGCGGTCGACTATACATACGATAAGGCAAGAGAACACTTCCTGAAGGAAGGGACAGAGGATGCAGGTGATCAGAATGACTAAATGCAGAAAATGCGGAGCAGAACTGATAGGAATCATCACCCCGTTGTGCAAAGTAATACCATGCGATATCACTCCAATTTTTTATAAAGTAGGCGAGTCTAATGAAGACCGCCTGCTTTCTGCGAACGGAAAAACAATAGCATGTGAGATACAGGCAGATTCATACGACGCCGACGGATACGGCTACATGCCGCACAAGAACACATGCGAAGGGAGGCGGTAATACCATGCTGAAATTAACAGACGACAACTACTACACAGTAGAGGCCGATCAGGAATATATGAGCTGCAGCCAGTACGACGAATTCATGACATGCGAGGCGGCAGCCATGGCCAGACTGCATCGCAGATATGAGAGACCCAAAAATAAAGCATTTCTCGTAGGGAACTACTTCCACAGTTACATGGAAGGGAAGGAAGCCCACGAGAAGTTCCTGGAAGAGCACTACGATGACGTATTCAAAACTAAGACAAACAAGAAGACCGGCGAGATCACCATCACAGGCAAGTACGCAGATTACGAAAATGCCGATAAGATGATCGCCGCAGCAGAAAGCGAGCCGGCTATCAAGAAGCTGATAGACATGCCGGGCGAGGTAGAAACGATAATGGCCGGCAAGATCGGACAGCATCCATGGAAGATCAAGCTGGACAAATACATACCGGACCTGAGGATGATCATCGACTGGAAGACGGTAGCAGACATTTGGGAACTGCGTTACAGCCCTGCAGAGCGCCGCAGAGTCAGCTTTGTGGACAGCTACGGATACATGATGCGGGCAGCGGTATACTGCGAGATCGAGAAGCAGGTAACAGGCCAAGACACGGACCCGGCATTCATACTCGCATGCATAAGCAAACAGGATCCCCCTGACAAAGAGCTGATAAGCATGACAGAGGACCGGCAGCGCATGGACTACGAGCTGGACCAGATGAAGGATAACCTGTTCAGGATCGGGGAGCTGAAGGCAGGAAGGGCGAGACCGACCCGCTGTGGCCACTGTGAGTACTGCAGAGCCACAAAGCATATCAATGGCATAATCAACTACTACGACCTGGACCCCGACAAGAGACCGGCCAGGGAGGAGGAATACGATGCTTACTTCCAATACTCGGGGACCTGATCACTGCGAGAAATGCGGAGCGCCGCTGCGCTGGATACGCCTGCTGACAGGATCGTGGATAGCCTGCGATCCGAAGCCGGTCATATACATGCCAGGAGCTGGAAAACAATGGCTCGTGGAGGGCGTAAGGCGCGATGCAGAGATATTAAAGGACTGTAAGATTTATAAACGTGGAGACAAAATGGACAGAGAACAAATTAAAACAGGATATACGCCGCATGCGTGGACGTGCGGCGAAGGAAGGCGGATAGCACCATGAGCAAAGACACAGGCCACAAAGATCCGGCGTTCCTCTTTTACCCGGCAGATTTCGTAATGGGTACTGTGTACATGACGGATGAGGAGGTAGGAAAGTACATCCGATTGATGTGTATGCAGCACCAGTATGGAGGCAGGATCAAGTCAGATTATTTTAAAAAAATCTGCGAAAATTTTCCCGAGGTACAGCAAAAATTTAAAGAAGATGCGAATGGCTTTTACAACGAACGACTCCAATTTGAGATCGAAAAAAGACATAAATTTTATGAAAGACAGAGGGCTAATGGCAAAAAAAGGTGGGAAAACTACAAAAAGGAAGAATCACCAGAAATACCAGAAAAAGGTAATAATATGCCACGGGATAGCCATGGCACAAACCACGGCTCTGCCACAGTTAAGCCACAGCTATCCCAACCCTCTGCCGCGGCTAAGCCAGGTGAAAATGAAAATGAAAATATAAATATAAATATAAATACAATTAGGGAAAATGAAAAAAAAGAAAAAAGAGGATTTGCTCCAGGGAAAGATGATTTTAAGGACGAAGAGCAGTGGAACAACCTGCAGACCATGAGAGCACAAAGAGATTCCGTAAACAGCAAGGAGGAAAAATGAGCAACAGCAAAACGATAAAATCCATAAAGGCACTGACCGGGAGAGAGCTGCAGATGGCGAACGATCAGTTCGAGCAGTTTCACTCCGCACATGAGGCACTGGGAGTGACCATGGAAGAGTGCATAGAAGCACAAAGCGAAATGGATCGCATGAGAAAAATAACAGCAGCATACGTCGCGACGGTTATGATCAACGACGAAACGACGCTCAAAAGTGTGAGCGAGGACCTGAAGATCACAGCGCAGAGATTAGCAGCCGAAGCGATACAGGTGGCAGCCATGGCACAAAAGACGATCGACTACTGCGACAGGCATACCGAGGTAACCGGCAAATGTATATGCAAGGTGCAGCCGGATCAGCAGACGCCACCATGTGACAGATGCAGGCACCACTGCAGAGGCTGGAAACACTTTGAGGAGGCGGCAGATGAATAACGTAACACTGATAGGGAGACTTACAAGAGACCCGGAAGTCAGATATTCAAATGACAATATGGCAATAGCGAGATTTTCACTCGCCATAGACAGACCCCCGAGGAAAGACGGGACCAAAGAAGCAGACTTCCCAAGCATCGTCGTTTTCGGAAAGCAGGCGGAAAGCTGCGAGAAATACCTGGGCAAGGGCAGACTGGTCGGCATAAGCGGCAGGATCCAGACCGGGAGCTACACCAACAAGAACGGCGACAAAGTATACACCACCGAGGTGGTGGCGAACCATGTGGAATTTTTGGACTGGGGCGAAAAGAAAGAATCCACCGGAGGAAGTAGACCTGCAGCGCAGACGCAGCAGAGTGCACCGGCACCGGGAGGGTTCGAATCAATAGACGACGATGACATCCCGTTCTAGGAGCAAAGGAGGACACCATGACACTGACAGATAAACTGCAGGGCCGCATAAACATGAGCGGCCCACCGACCAAAAGGCAGCAGGACTACGCAGAGCGGATCGCAGAGAAGCTGGACCTGGCATTGCCGGCAGAAAAGACAAAAGCCGCGTATAGCGATTTTATCTCCGAGTGGAGCAGCGAATATAGCGACTACAGATACGAGAAAGAGTGACTGGGGAACACTAAAAGCCAAAGAAACGCGGAGAAGGGGCTAAACAACAGATTACAACAAAGAAAACATTTGAGACAAGCAACTTATCCAAAGCAACATAAAAATTGACGTGTGGCAACGTGTGGGCCCCACGGACACGCAAACAAGCGTGAAGAGAATCGCACACGACAAAGGAGAACACGAAATGAGAACTATACCGATCGAAAACCTATACCCACACCCGCAGAATCCAAGAGTGGATATCGGCGATACCGCAGAGCTGGCGGAGAGCATAAAAGCAAAGGGTGTGCTGCAGAACCTGACGGTTGTGCGCAACGAAGATGACGCCACGAAATACACTGTGATCATAGGACACCGCAGAATGGCAGCAGCCATGGAGGCAGGACTTGAAACGCTGCCGTGCAACGTAGTCAAAATGAGCCCGGCAGAGCAGATGGAAACGATGCTGATGGAAAACATGCAGCGCTCCGATCTGACGCCTTACGAAGAGACCCAGGGTTTCCAGATGATGATGCATCTGGGAACGACGAAAACAAGGATCGCAGAGAAGACAGGCTTCAGCCAGACGACGATCAACCATCGCCTGAAGCTGCTTGACCTGGATCAGGAGCTCCTGCAGAGCACACAGGTGAGCATGTCGAACCTTATCGCCCTGGAGCAGATAGAGGAACCGGAGAAGAAAAACGAAATCCTGCAGAAATACGGCGGCCGAAGCAACTTTGAAAGCATAGTAGAGCAGGAGGCCAAAGAGATCACAAAGCAGAAAAACAGAAACGCACTGATAGCGCAGGCAGCAGAGAGGGGAATAGGGACCATCGATTCATACATGGCCGGGATCAGATACATTTGCACACTGAACTGTATGGATAAGCCGGACCTGGCGAGGATCCTCGAAGAAAACAACGTTGACGATACCAAAGAACTCGTCATATACAAATCATCGTATGACATATCGATCTACGAGAGAGTCAACCATGAGGATGAAGCCGAAGACGATCCGGAGGAAACGCCTGCAGAAAAGGCCGAACGCGAACGAAAAGAGAAGTTCAGGAACGCCGAACGCAAACTGAGAGAGCTGCATGATAGCGCACACCAAAACAGACTGACATTCATGACGGAATTATTCACATCCGGCAAAGAAATAAGCGCCGAATCTATGCTGACATTGGTAGCGCAGATGACCATACTAAACGGGGACATCGAAATTAACGGCATCGAGGACATAGGACCCTGGTTTATAGAGAATTTTTCCGACCTGAGAGCGGAAAGCGACGAGGATCCGTTCGAATTTAGGAACGACCATGGCGGTAAAGATTTTGAGGATTTCTGTGATGCGAGGTTCCTCGAAGCAGACCCGGCCAAGCTGATGCTCGCGACTATAATCACAAATTATGATCAGCTCACAACGATGGACTGGGGAAGAGATGCACACGGGACGGCCACCACAGACTACTGCAGCTGCATATACGATCACGATGCAGGCAGGGTGGCAACCGCCATATACACAATGCTGAAAGCAAACGGATACAGGGCAGATGACTGGGAGGACGCACTGATGAACGGCACGCACCCGGCATACATCGACCCGGCGGACCTGATATCCGAGAAGAGCGAATAGGGAGTGACCATGGACGCAAGAGAATACCGGAATATGATCCAGGGAAAAGTGAACAAAGTACAGGGCAAACACTTTGAAGACATGATCGAGAATGCCTGCGTCGAGTATAAGCATGCAGGCAAGGCATACATCGAGAAGAACCAGGAGCCGTTCGTAGTAACGCGCAGCCTTGGACGGGGACAATTTTCAGGACACTTCAGAGGATCCGCGCAGACCGATTACACAGGCGTCATGGCAGGAGGAAGGACGGTGTGCTTTGAAGCGAAGCACACCGACACCGACCGAATGCTCCAATCTGCAGTAAAGGACCATCAGGCGGAGGACCTGGATCACAAAGCTGAACTTGGAGCGATATGCTTCGTGATCGTCGGCATGAAGACCGAAATGTACAACGTACCATGGCAGACCTGGAAACGGATGAAAGAGCTGTTCGGCCACAAGTACATGAACGCCGAAGATTTGAAACCATACAAGGTGCCGGCGGTACAGGGAACATACAGGTTCCTGGAAAAGATCGAAGAGGACGCAAATGAGCATAACGATAAAATCACAGACGCTGCTGGCGATAAATAGCATCGCGTTCAACTCCTCCCAAAATATAAAAATGGCGGAAAGCCCGGAGGATTTGGAAATTTTCAAAGCGTATTACAACACGATGCTGATCTGCAGCAAGGCAATATCACAAATGAGCGAAGAAGACATAGACACCATGGCAGAGAGCATACAGCAGCAGGAATTATTTTTATAAGGAGGACTGATGAAACAATACCAAAGATACAAAATACAGCAGGGAGGCGAAGCAAAATGAAAGCATACCAGTGCAGTAAATGCAGGTGGCTGGAGGAAGACGATATCGACGACATCGTCTTCTGCAGAGTCGGAATAGACGCAAGGCCGAGCCGCAGGTATCAGGGACTTGCAAAAGAATGTCTGGAGAATTTTGAACCACTTGATGAAAAAGAGCAATGGCATGAGCCATTTTACTGGGAGCGCGGAGGTGAAAAATGAACACCATAAAGAAAGACTATCGACTGGACGATATTCTAGGAGCTATCAAAAATGGCGGATACCGATTGACTGCAAAAGAACTCGCTGAAGAGTTCGGAGTAGATGAGCGAACCATAAGAAGTGACATCGCTCGCATAAAGAAAGACTATCCGCAGGTGAAAACGAAACGCGGAAACACCGGCGGAGTTTATTGGGAAGGCGGTGCGGAATGAACAGAACAAAAATAGAGTGGGCCGATCGAACATGGAACCCAGTAACGGGATGTCGCAATGGATGCCCGTACTGTTATGCCCGGAGGATAGCCCGTAGATTTGGAGGAGCCAGTGAGACATTCAACACAGAGGCGGGCCTTGAATACGACTTTGTCACAGAGGCGGACGGCACACTGCATGACTTGTCGGCCCCCATATACGACACCGACCATGGCAGGCAGGCACCGTTCCCTTACGAGTTTGATCCGACACTCCACGAATACCGGCTGGACCAGCCGAGCAAGACAAAGCGGCCCAAAAATGTGTTTGTGTGCTCAATGGCTGATCTGTTCGGACCATGGATACCGGACGAATGGATCCGGAAAGTATTTGAAGCATGCGAGCAGGCCCCGCAGCACAAATACATGTTTTTAACAAAGTTCCCGGAGCGGGTGGGAGAGCTCACACATAAAGGGCAGCTTCCGACAGGCGACAACTACTGGTGGGGATCCACCATCACAGACAATAACTCGAGAAGATATCCGGGGTGCTTAGGCCAAAAAACATACCTGAGCATAGAACCGCTACGGGAAAGACTGGATGTGGGACTCGGCAGCTTCGGATCCACAGATTGGATAATAATCGGAGCAGAGACCGGACCCAAGACGCGGAAGGGAAGACCGGAGAAGGAATGGATCGATACCATCTGCGATGCAGCAGCAATCACACATACTCCGGTATTTATGAAAAACAGCCTGATAGAAATAATGGGCGAGGAAAACATGAGGCGGGAATTTCCGCCAGAGTTGAAGGAGGCGCAGGATGAATAAAGAAAAAGTAACCATGGACAAATGTAAAGCGTATGCGATTTTCAAGCAAATCGACAGCGACAAATACACGGATGCAGAGAAAAACATGGCGGTTTGCATAGTGGCAAGACTGGAGACTTACAACGGAATAACTAAAGCTGACATGATGTCCGTGATCCAATATTTAAACGAAAGGAAAGAAAAATGACACCGGAGGAAAGAGATGAAATCATAAGTGAACTGGAACGGATATACACAGAAAAAAGCATAGCAGAAAAGCAGAATGTGCAAACTGTTCTGGCCGCACCGCGCAACAAGTGGTTCAGGGATGCGGCGGATAGTAATCACTACCATCACTCGCTCATGACAGAGGTTGTTGGAGATGGCGCGACTGCATGGAGAGCCTGGGAGTTCATACGAAGACTGACCTGCATAGTCTGTGGCGAGAAGTACGTAAGAAGATTGGGTGGATGTGCCGAGGAAGCCGAGGAAGCGGCGGAGATATTGTGCCAAACGTTTTATGATTTGGCGAAGGCGCATCAAGAGAAAGGAAACAGCGTTGATTTGTAAGATATGTGGCAAAGAATTCACTCCGAGCAGCAAAGCAAACAATGCAAAATTCTGCTCGGACGAATGCAAAAAAGAAGGCAAGATACGTGCGACTCGGAGAAGACGTGCGGAGGCCAAAGCAAAAAAGGACAGTGCAAAGCGTAGGGCATTAGCCAAAAGCGATCGGAGCGATCGGATCCATAGGATATGCAAGGAGCAGCACATATCATATGGCCAGGCACAAGCCCAGGAGACATTGCAGGCGCTCAAAAGAAAGGAGAGGACGAATGAAATACCGAAAAAAGCCAGTAGTGATTGAGGCGTGGAAATTTACAAGAGAATCGTACTATAAAGAGTTGGCAAAATATCACACCAAAGATGTTATATACGACCTGTGGATAGGGGACAACGATACAGCATATTGCTATGTGCACACACTCGAAGGCCAAATGCTGGCCACGGAGGGCGATTATATCATCAAAGGCGTCCAGGGAGAGATATACCCATGCAAGCCGGACATCTTCGAGGCGACATACGAGGCGGTCGATGAAGATGACGAACCAAAATCGAGCAAGACACTTGAGGAAGTGTACTTTGAAAGAAACCCGGGAGCAAAGCGCCTGGAATATCGGGAAGCCGATTGCCCATGTCCGAGTGATTACGGATTGGACAAATCTAACATGTGTCCGAAAATCGACGGGAAAAATTTGACTTGCAAACAGTGTTGGAGCAGAGAATGGAAAGGTGGCAACGAATGAAAAAGAAAGAGATAAAAAAGTTACTTAAAGATCACGTAGCAAAATTGTCGGATTACGGCAATATAAAAGTTCTCGACTTCAAGAGGCCGGATAGCGGCGTATATCGGATGAGATTCATCTTTGAAGAAGACTATTGCCGCCTCCACATATCAGGAGATCTCGGGGCATTGTCGGCAACGAATTTTAATAATATGTGCCTTGAAAAATTCGGAGATTTCACAAGAGATACTGATTATTTCCGCGAAAAAATCAACTGCTCAGAACACGATTTGTTCTACTTCGATGAAGAGAAAGCAAAAGAAGAACTCTCGGCGTATTTTGAGAATGCCGGCATCGAAGAAAGTGAGGCGACCTACTATGTCGAAAGCGTTTTATTCGAATTCACCGACAGCGACGGTATGTCAGACCGTGGAAGAGGCAGGCTTGCTATGATCCTGGACGATGATTATGAAGCGTTCAAGCTGATGCAGGAGCTGGGAAAACCCCCGACAGACATACTCGATTGGTATACTGCAGCATTTGAGCTTGCATGCGACGATCTCGCAAAGCAGGAGGACACAGAAGGAGAGGCGGCAACGAATGAAAATTTATATGGCAGTAACGGCCGATAAATACGAGCTGCCGACTATGGTAGCAGACAGCAGCAAGGAATTGGCCGGCATGCTCGGCCGGACCGTAAACAGCGTGCGATCCCACATAAGCCACACAAAAGAAGGGATAGTAAACGGCAAGCGCTGTGGTGAAAAACTGATAGTTGTGGACGTAAGCAACTGAGAGGAGAAACAACCATGAGAAGTAACGACGAAATCAAAGAGAACCCGTACCTGAATATAAGCCACATGGATGAGCGCGGCGGTTTTGGGTGGATAAACCTGACAGAGACAAAGATCAAAAACGTCTCCGTGGTGTGGGGCCGGGAAGAGGGCGGCCATGGTGAGGTGGAACATGTGTCGGTATGCCCAAGTAACCGGGATCCGAGCTGGGACGACATGTGCCGAGTCAAAAATGTGTTCTTTACGCCGGAGGAGGAAGCGATACAGTTCCACCCACCGGAGAGCGAATACGTAAATAAAATGAAGCACTGCCTGCATCTGTGGCGATTCAAGGAAGGCAGGGTAGACAACCTGATCGGGAGGCGACCATGACAACGGAGAAAATCAGGATGCCGGAGCTGAACAAGCTGGACACGATAAAAGATCATAAAGGAAGTACGTTCAGGGTGATGAATGTGACAGGGGATGATATAACCATCGTCCCTATCAGCTCGGAGGGGAAGGAGATCGGCGAAAGATTCATATTCAGCAAAAAAATGTACCAGGCCGGACTGACTGAGTATCGGAGACTGAACCTGCCGACCGTCACCATCAAAAAGCTGAATGAGAGAAAGGAGCAGGAAGTGGAGCAATTCAAGGTGAAAGCCAGCGGGGAGAGTACAAGAGATAAAGTACGAGCGATGATACAGGCCGGCAAGAATATTCCAGACATCGCGCAGGAAATCGGAGTGCAAGCGCAGACAGTAAAATACCACATAGAAAAAATCAAAGAGGAGGATGAAGGCATGGAGACAGAAATGAGCGAAAAAGATACGGGCCAGGAAGAATTCGGGGAAGTTTTCAAAGAAGCTGTGGAAGAGGTGGAGACGCAGCCAAGGATAAAGACAAAGCACGCTTACCTGATAAAGATCGATTTGATCATAGGCATGATCGAGGATGGAAGTGAGGAGACGATCGAAGCGGCGTCAACGCTGTGCGGCCGCATACTCCTGGACGGGATCCGAGAAGAGTTCAGAGGCACAAAGGAGGTGCAAGGATGAATTATATCAAGAAAAGGATGACACAGGTGGTCCTGGTGGAACACGAGACATCAAGCAGGAGATTCATGTTCCAGACCGAAAAAGAGCTGAGGAAGGGAGACGTAGTACGCTGCGACACCCTTCAGGGGAACTCCATAGGGACCGTAGTGATGGACTCGGGCTGGGTCGATGAAGACGCACTCGCCATGATGAAGGACCTGACAGGCGCAGGGGAGCTGAAGCATGTCACAGGGGTGTATGTATTGCGGCCGATATATCACCAGGAGGAGACAGACGTGGAACAGGCCGGACGCAGCGAGGCAGACCCGCGGGGATATGAAAACGACACTGCAGACGATTGGCATGAAGGCTGAGGAGAGGGGATCACCATGGATAAAAGTAAACGGGGATATATCAGCGGAGCGATCGCAGGACAGGAAGAATTTGTAACAGATTTTCAGCTTGCAGATATCAGAATAAGCAAGACGGGGATCGAGACTATCAATCCGGTCGCCGTATCAAACAATCTACCATCGCTTACCTGGGAAGAGTATATAAAAATCGATTTAGCACTTTTGGACTGCTGCAGCGATATATATATGCTTCCGACATGGATCGGCTCCAAAGGGGCACGGCGGGAGCTGGCATACGCACTCCTGGCAGGGATAAAGGTACACTTCATCGGCGAGACGTGCGACATAGCCGAGGCCAAAGCAACAGCCGGGAAGATACGGACGTGGAGGGACCGCTGGGGCGACCAGGACGTCGAGGACGTGAGCAGGTGCCTACCATGGATATGAACGACATACTGGTCATATGGGCCAGAGAGGAAGGAGGATATGCTGTCAGACCGCTGGGCTGGTCCGTAGAGACCGACAGAGAAGGTAGACTGCGGACCGGGAGCAAAGTAGAAAAAGAATTCAAAACACTGAATGATGCAGAGGAGTACACCAAAGCGAGAAACCTAGAGAACACCAAGGAAAGCAGACGGAGGAAAAGGTAATGCCAAAAACAAAAAAACCATATTGGTCATACGTGAAATCGATTATAAGAGATTATCCGAGGCTCCGGGCAGAGATCAACAGGATCAGGGAACCCAGGGTGACATCGAGGATGGGCGGCAGCGGAGGCGGCTCCGGGATAAGCAATCCCACCATGGACGCAGTGATACACGACCTGCCACCACGTGAGCAGAAAAAGTACGATGCTGTGGAGAACGCGATAGAGCGGACAGAGCAGCTGCATCCTGACACGGTCAAAGAACGGATGATGATAATCGATCTGGTGTACTGGAGACAGACGCATACCATCGAAGGCGCAGCAATGAGAGTGCCCTGTCACAGGAATGTGGCGGGTAACTGGCAGGCAGAATTCATAAGAATCATAGCAGACGAGCTAGAACTCGTGTAAAAGAGAGTGCAAACAGCACCCAAACCATGCGGTAGAATAGTATTGTGGAAATTTAGGGAAAACATGCAGGTCTTCGCAAGGCAGGGGCGGGTGCTAACTGCATACCATGAAAGGACAATACAATGGCGAAGAAAAGTAAAAATAAGGAAATTGGATACAAAACCGAAGCGGAGCCAAGAATAATGTGCGGCGATGTTCCGGTTTTTTGTGCTTATGACGAACTGGTACCGCTCGCAGGACTGGTACCTAACCCAAGGAATCCGAACACTCACCCAAAGGAGCAGATCGCTCTCCTGGCAGAGATCATAAAAGCCCAGGGCTGGCGCGCTCCGATAACGGTAAGTAAACTGAGCGGATTCATAGTAAAGGGCCATGGCCGTCTCGATGCGGCCCTCCTTATCGGCGGCCAAGAACCCAAAGCCCCCGTGGAATACCAGGAATATGCCACGGAAGCAGAAGAATACGCGGATTTGATAGTGATCAGCAAGCCCGGGGATGTCTGGGAGCTGGGACAGCACCGGATCGTGTGCGGCGACAGCACGGACCCGGCCACCATCGATAAGCTGATGCAGGGCGAGCAGGCGCAGGTAGTCAATACCGACCCACCATACGGCGTGAGCTACGAGGGGACCGGCGGAAACAGCAAGAAGAAGTGGGACAAGATCGAGAACGACGATCTCACTATGGACGACCTGATGGGCAAGCTGTTGATCCCGGTATTCAAAAATTACATGCGTGTGACAAGAGACGACGCAGCATTTTATATATGGCACGCCAGCAGCACCCGCAGAGACTTCGCGGATGCCATGACTACAGTAGGATTGTTGGAGAAGCAATACATAATCTGGGTCAAGAACAGCATTGTTCTAGGCCGGGCAGATTATCAGTGGCAGCACGAGCCCGCATTTTATTGCGAAAAGGCCGGGCAGAGCGCAGCGTGGTATGGGGACAGGAAGCAGACTACAACGTGGAAAGTGACTGAAAGGAACGCGGAAGGCATGGCAACCGTGCTGACAGGCGGGATTGTCGTCACAGACGGCGAAGGCCACAAGATCTACTGCACGGACAAGCCCCCAAAAGGCAAGAAAACGCGGTATGTGAGACTTTCAGACGGCAGGGCAGTAACACTACGGGCAGAGTCAAGTTTGAGCACCGTGTGGGAGGTTGCACGTGAAACGGATACCAAACACCCGACGCAGAAACCAGTGGAGCTGGCTATCCGAGCAATCGAGAACAGCTCGCAGATAGGCGACATCGTGGTAGACTTCTTCGGAGGCAGCCACAGCACCATGATAGGTGCCGAACTCACCGGGAGACAGGCCAGAATTTGTGAACTGGATCCAAAATACGTGGATGTAGGACTTCTGCGATATGTGCAGCTCAAGGGTACGACAGGAATAACCTGTGAGAGGGACGGCAAGAAGATTGACTTCCTCGACCTGTGTGAGCACACTGCCACAGAGCACGGCATCACCATCGAGGGACTGATTGACGGAACATACTCCACAGATAACGAGGTAGGTGAAGAGTAATGGCTAGAAGAAGAAAACTGACGGACAAGCTACAAAAAGATATGTGTGCATACATAGCGAGCGGATTGACTAAAAAGGGCGCGTGTGATGCGGTCTGCATAGATGAGTCAACTTTTTACAAGTGGATGAGTGAAGGACAAGAGGATATAAACGCTGAAAAGACAACAGATGCGTCCGAGTTTTTCAAGTCAATAAAAGAGGCAGAGGCGAAATTCAAGCTGACACACATAAGAAATATAAAGAATGTGGCCGATGAAGGGACTTGGGCAGCCAGTGCCTGGCTTTTGGAAAGATGCTACCGTAACGAGTACGGACGCAACACCATGGATGCCAGAGTTGAGCTCACCGGCAAAGACGACGGACCGATAAAGACAGAGTCAACCGTCCAGGTGTATATCCCGGACAACGGCAGGGAAAAGAAGAAAAAGACAAAGGCAAAGAAATAGGAGGAACACACCATGAAAGAATACAACAAATCATTTGGAGAGGCTATTGAAGCGGCAAAGCAGGGAAAGCGGATCGCAAGAAGCGGCTGGAATGGGAAAGACCAGTACGTGGAGATCGGGACCGGCTTCAGCTACGTCACAGCCAAAGGGAAAGGGGAAAAGTATTTTTTCAGAGTGAAAAACACGAATAAAGGAGCGTCGATCAGCTACTTGTCCAATCTCCCCCATGAAAAAGAAGTAGCTATATCTAAGAGTGCGCGGTATACTGTCGTTAGTAAGAAGATGCATAAAGGAATTTACTACGTAGATTTGGAGGAACAGCCATGAGTGAAGAAAAGAAGAGAAAACAAAGGCCACTTGAGCAGAGGTGGGCAGAAGAGGAAGAAGGAGTAAGAGTGCTCAGCGATGGCGACGGAAAAATCCCTGAACAGGATCCGGACGATACGATAGACGATTTTATAAGGACAATAGAAGAAGCACAGAAAAGCGTCTGAAAAGGCGCTTTTTATGTGTATGAACAATATGCCAAAAGGTGACCATGAGGAGAGGGAACACCTTTTTTTGTGCATTTAGGCCAGAGTTATGTATGTCGATCAGCCCGATTGTGTGTTTTTGGGCCAGAGTTAACATTAAAACATGAACTGTAAGCAACAATATAGGACAATATAGGACAATATGGAAGGAGGACCATGGAAGCGATAAAACCGCAGAAGGGACCGCAAGAGCAGTTCCTCTCGACAAAAGCGGACATAGCGATATATGGCGGGGCAGCCGGAGGCGGTAAAACTTACGCACTATTGCTTGAGCCCCTCCGCCATATAGGAAACAGCGAGTTCGGATGTGTGGCATTCAGGAAGACCAGCAACCAGATAACGGCAGAAGGCGGCCTCTGGGACACAAGCTACCTGATATACCCACAGTGCGGCGGAGAGCCCCGGAAAACACCGCAGCATAGCTGGACCTTCCCGAGCGGGATGAAGATCACATTCGCACACATGCAGCTGGAAAAGAACGTCCTGGACTGGCAGGGCACACAGATACCATTGATAATGTTTGACGAACTGACTCACTTCAGCAAGAGCCAGTTTTTTTATATGCTATCCCGAAACAGATCGAGCAGCGGCGTGAAAGGCTATATCAGAGCAAGCTGCAACCCGGACGCGAGCAGCTGGGTTGCGGAATTCATAAATTGGTGGTGGGATCCGAAGACCGGATACGCCATACCGGAGCGCAGCGGCAAAATCAGGTGGATGTACAGGCTAAACGATGAGATACACTGGGCCGACACCAAAAAGGAACTGTGGGAGAAATTTGACCTGAAGACAGTAGAGGAGCGGGACGAACCCAAGAGCGTCACATTTATCGCCTCTACCCTGCAGGATAACAGGATACTGATGAGGAACGACCCGGGATATCTGGCAAATCTGAAAGCACTACCGACAGTAGAGCGTGAGCGATTGCTCCACGGGAACTGGATGATCATGCCAGCAGCCGGGCTGTACTTCAAGCGGAGCCGAGTCACCATGATCGAAGAGATACCAAAGGATGTAGTGGCCTGGGTAAGAGCGTGGGACCTGGCAGCCACAGAGGACCGGAAAGGACAGAACCCAGATGACGGACCTGCATACACGGCGGGTGTGCTGATGGGCAAACGCAGGAACGGACGATATGTAGTGGCCGACGTAGTGAATAAGAGAATGAACGCCGGGGACGTCCGCAACACCGTCCGTAACACCGCGATAATAGATAAGGCGAAATACAGGCGGATAAGGATCCGCATGAACCAGGACCCGGGGCAAGCCGGAAAAGAGCAGGCAGAGCAATACCTGAAGCTCCTGCAGGGCTACAGCGTGAACATAGAGCGGGAATCCGGGGACAAGGCTACGCGGTTTGAGCCGTTCTCGGCACAATGCCTAGGGATAGAGGGCGACGCGACCGGGAACGTGGACGTGATTGTAGCAGATTGGAACGAGGCTTACTTCTCGCAACTGGAATCGTTTCCACAGAGTAAGTTCAAGGATATGGTAGACGCCAGCGGCACTGCCTTCAACGAGCTGGAGTCAATGCCAGTGCATACAGCACCACCGCCAAGCGCGGCAGATGCAGACAGGCAATCACCATGGACACATCAAGGAGGATAAAAAATGGCTGATAAAGTAAATATGAACCCGCCGGTACCGGATATCGTGCGGAATTACAAAAATAACGAGGAATATGGTCGTATAGGGCAGAAAAGATACTCCGGCATATTTTGGGAGGAATTCATCCCAGAGCTGAGAGGCCGAAAAGGTATCGAAGTATACAAGGAAATGGCCGAGAACGACGATGTGATCGGAGCGATACTGTTCGCTATCGAGAACCTGATCAGGCAGGCCAGCTTCACAGTTACACCGGCAAGCGAGAAACCAGTGGACAAACGGGCAGCAGAGTTCATTGAATCCTGTATGGAGGATATGAGCGGCCAGACCTGGACCGATACCATCAGTGAGGTGCTATCGTTCCTGCCTTACGGCTGGAGCGTGCATGAAATAGTGTACAAGAGGCGCATGGGCAAGACTAAAAACGTAAACACAAACAGCAAGTTCGAGGACGGTCTGATCGGCTGGCAGAAGCTCGGGATCAGAGCGCAGGACACACTGTGGCGCTGGGAGTACAACGAGGATGACGAACTGGTGGCCATGAGCCAGATGGCGCCACCGGACTATGCGATCAGGACGATACCTATGGAAAAATGCTTGCATTTCAGGACCAAAAGCCGGAAGAACAACCCGGAAGGCCGCAGCATACTCCGTAATTCGTACCGCAGCTACTATTTCAAGAAGAGACTGCAGGAGATCGAAGGCATCGGCATAGAAAGGGACCTGGCCGGTCTTCCAGTATTGCACCCACCGGAAGGTGTGGAGATATGGGACAAAGATGACCCGGAAATGGCACAATACCTGCAGTACGCAGAAGACCTGGTCAAAAATGTCCGCAGGGACAGCAAAGAAGGCATCGTTCTGCCGTTCGGCTGGGATTTTCAGCTGATGAACGGCGGATCCCGAAGACAGTTCGAGGTTGGATCCGTTATCGACCGATACGACAACAGAATGGCCATGACCGTCCTGGCAGACTTCGTGATGCTCGGACAGAAAGGAGTTGGCTCGTATGCGCTCAGCTCCGACAAGACAGAGTTCTTCGCCACAGCCATCGGTACATATCTCGATGTTATATGTGAAACTTTCAACCAGCAGGGGATCCCGAGACTGATCGACCTGAACGGCGACGAGTTCAAGGGCATCACAGACTATCCGACCATGGAACACGGCGACATCGAAAAACCGGACATCACCGGCATGAGCACATTTATAAAGGATATGGTAGGCATAGGACTACTGACACCGGACGCAGAGTTGGAAGATTATGTAAGAGAACTTGGAACACTTCCGACAAAAGTGGAAGGCGCACCGATGCCGGGCCAGGAACAGCAGCAACCACAACAGCAACAGGCACCGCAGGAGGGCCAGAAACAGCCGGAGAACGACCAAACACAGCAGGGTGGAACAAGTGAACAACCGGCCGCTGTGAACGACGCAGAGGACGCAAAGCAAGCCGAGGTGGCAAAGGCAAGACTCGGACGTAGGAGACGGAAAAAATGATAATATTCAAAGACGATATCACAAAAGGCAAAGACCAGGATATCTACGAACGAATAATGGCGTTCTTACAGAGCCATGAACCAGCACTGGCACTATTATATGCCAGACTGTGGACCGATCAGCAGAACGCGCTGACATACCAGGAGATCAGGGAGGCTATAGAAGCCGGAGAGATAGGACTGGACACCGTCGAAGCGTGGAGGCAGGACTACTCGCATTTTATCCGTGAGAAGTTGATGCCACAGTGGCGGGAAGCCATGGAAGCCGGATCAAAGCAGACGGCAGAGCACCTGCATAACGAATCATACAATCCATACGGCAACAGTGTGCAGGACTGGATGGAAAAACATAGTGCAGAGCGGGTAGTAGATATCACAGAGAACCAGAGGACCGCGATAAACGGCCTGGTCCAGCGCGCCGTAACGTTACAGAATGAGACACCGGACAGCTTAGCCGTTGTGATCAGACCCACCATCGGACTGTACCCGCAGCAGGCGCAGGCAAACCTGCGATACTACCAAACGGTAAAGCAAACACTGCAGGATGCCGGGTCCAGCGCAGAGAGAGCCACCCGACAGGCGCAGCATAAGGCTCTGATCTATGCAGGGAAGCAACACAGATACCGGGCCCAGATGATAGCTCGGACCGAATTGATGTTTGCGTATAATGCCGGGGAGATCGGCAGCGTGAGACAGGCGATCAGCGACGGGATGATGATGCCTACGACCATGAAAAGGTGGTCCACAGCCAAAGATGCACGGGTATGCCCCGAGTGCCAGGAGCTGTCCGGCATTACCATACCAGTGGATCGATTATTCCCCGGGGACTACGACGCACCGCCGGCGCACCCGCACTGTCGGTGCGTTCTTGTATACGTTGAACAATAATTGTGTGGATATTCCTGAAAACTTGCAGTATACTACGTCTGAGGAGGGATGAAATATGCAAGAAAATGAAAACAACAACAAAGCACCAAAGAAAAAGGTGAACAAAAAAGTACTAATTATCTCAACGGCGGTAGGCATAGCAATAGCGTTTTTCCTGTCGCATTTCGTATTTACAGACACATCCGAATACCAGATTCCAGACGACATAAACAGCTACATGGCATCGTGCAAAACTATTTCATACGATGAAATGAACCGGCATTCAGAGAAGTACGAATATGATGACGTAACCGCAAAGGGATACGTGCTGCAGACACTCGGTACAGACGGCGAGGATTGGGTGAATCTAAGAATAGCGACGGATGACTGGTACAATGATATACTTTATATCATTTATAAGCCGAAGGCCGCAGAGGACAAAGTGCTGGAAGGCGACACTGTGCAGGTATGGGGTGAATTCCACGGCATGTATGAATACAAGTCTACAGATGGAGAAAAAGTTCAAGTGCCAGAGATAGACGCATACCATGTGAAGATAACTAAAAAAGCAGAATAAACAACGCAGGAAAAGCGTCCGAGAAATCGGGCGCTTTTTGATACCAAAAACAAGGAAAGAAAGGAGTGGACATGGAGGAACTAATATTCAAGAGTAAAGACGACTGTATAGTGTGCAAGTACAATCATAATCATGGAAAGAACGGGCAGTTTTCAAGCAGCGGAGGAAGTGGTGGCGGCGGTTCCAGTTCGGGCGGCGGAAATGGGAAAATGTTGAACACAAAACAAATAGACGGATTGTCAACTTCTCAATTAAAAAATGAATTGAGAAAACGTGCCACAGAATATTACAAAACACCCGAAATGCGCAAACTAATAGGTGGTAGAAAAGCTGAAGATGTGGTTGATAGTTTACTTGCAGGCGCAAGCAAGGCATCGATGAGGAAAGACCTTAAAAGTATTTCACGGAAGATGAAACGATAATTCAGCAAAGATACAAAACAAGGAGGAAACGAAAATGGAAATGAACGCATACCAGAGGCTGGTAGCCAGAGTAAAAACGTCTGCAGAGGACGGAAAGACACTTCACCGTCACTTAATAGGACCAGATTGGTTCCAGACGCATGAGCAACTGGGCGAGTACTACGGAAAGCTGGACGACATGAGCGACCATCTGACAGAGATCGGATTGTCGCAGAACATAGCCGACGTACCGATCGACGCGGCTTGTGGAGCATTCCCGCTGATCCCGATAAAGGACAGGGTGAAAGCAGAAAGCTACGAAATCATAGCAGACGAGTTTTTACAGATATCGGAAGCAATGGATGAAGTAATCGAAGAGATCGACGAGGGTTGGGTCATAAGTATGCTGAACAACTATCAGGAATGGCTGCATCTGGAGGCAGAATTCAAGATAGACAGAACACTGAGATAGGAGGAAGACATGAATCAAGATACAGTTTTCACCATCGCAAAGTCGGATACGGATAAAATGCAGGTGTTCGGATGGGCATCTGTAGCAGAAACACCGGACGGCGGAGAGATCGCAGATTTCGAGGGCGATGTAGCGACAGCGGACGAGCTGGAGAAAGCCGCATACACATACGTCCTGAAGTTCAGAGATACGGGCGAACGGCACAACCCCGATTTGCGGCGCAAGGGCAAGCTGATAGAATCAGTGGTCCTCACTGAGGAGAAACAGCGCGCTATCGGCATACCAGAGGCCACAGTGCCCATAGGCTGGTGGGTTGGCTTCCAGATCACGGACGTGGACACGTGGAAGAAGATCAAAAGCGGCGAATACAGGATGTTCTCCGTAGAAGGCAAAGGCGAGCGGACAGATTATCCAGAGGAACCGGGAGTGCCGGCGGACGGCGGAGGCACCATGCTGGCTAAGAGCTTCGATGAGGTGATCGAGAAGTACAATCCGTACCACGGACAGCACGGACACTTCTCCAGCAGGGATGCACATACATCGTTCTCGGCCGGAAAGAACAGCGCGACAGCGGCCAGGTCCGTAGCCACAGAAAACCAGCGCAGGGCCAAAGAGGGCCTTGGCAAGGCGGCAGACTACAAAGGCAAAGTTGTGCATATAGACCCAGATAAAATCAAAGACAAGATTCCTGAGTACAAAAAACTCCGAGACGATCCTGACGATGCAGTGGCAAAAACAGCCGCAGCATACGTGCAGCAGGAATCGAGCGTAATATCACAACGAATATATAATGTGGCCGTAGCTAATGGATACCATGTAGTATTTGATGGGACCGGAAGTGATTTGAACGCGCTAAGCGTGCAATGCAAATGGGCCAAACTGCATGGGGTTAAAGTCAATGCCACATTTGTACAGACGCCTGTAAAAACGGCACTCGCAAACAGCGCCAAGAGATTCACAAAAGAGCGTAGATATGTGCCGGAGGATGTGCTTATAAGGGCGCATCACGATGTCAGCCAAAACTTCAACAAGATGGTAAAGAGCGGGATGTTTGATAATGTAAATCTTGTTTACAACGACGGGAAGAGTACGCCGATCACCATCGCAAAAGCGACGGGAAGCAAGCTGAAGGTGACAGACAGAGGAAAATATGACGAGTTCCTGGACAAGGCAAACTACAGTGGAGAGTAAATTATTATTATTTTCAGAAAACAGTTGACTTCTGAAACGAAAAGGGGCATGCTTGTGTTGCTCGAAGGGAGGAACACAAGATGAAACACAAGAAGACAGATTTATTTTTTAACGGCCCGATAGGAACGCGCCGAGGATTGACTACCGAAAATGCATGGAGCTCAGGAGTTGTAGATGTGAAAACAGAAGACGGGAAGCCGGCTAAGCGATATTATGACGTAAAGCATTTCCCGGAGGGATCAGACTACGGAATACAGGGCGGACGGATAAGCAAGCTGAGCATCAAAGACGACACCAAAAGACACTGTGCAACTACGATCGCGGATGGGACGTGAAGCCAAAAGACGAGGCCACAAAAGCAGCCTACAAACAGATCGTAGAACAATACAACTAAGAGGGAGGCGAAGAACATGACATACCAGGAAGCATACGATGCACTGAATGAAATGGACAGGAGCGACATAGCTCGCGCTGTCTGCTACAGTGAGGAAAACCCAATAGAGGGAGAAGCTGCCCAGGCATTCTATGATGCACTGAGTAAGAGAGATGATAAGTACTCGATGATGGAGCGGATGGAATTTGAACTGACGCAGAAGATCCTAAAAGACAACGAGGATCAATGGGAGGACTTTTCATAGTCAGAGACGCCGCAAGGCGTCTTTTTCGTAAAAAAGGGTGGTGATAGAAACATTGTGCAAACGGTACCCAAAACTGTGCTAAACTGATTACAGTGGGAAAATGTAAAAAGAGAACACCGGGCAGGTGTTTTTTTGTTTTTGAAATTAAGGAGGTAGGATAATGGCCTGCAAGAAAAAACTCCTGAAGGACATGAAACTGACCAGCGTCGATCTGTGCGGGAACGGATGCAATCCAAAAGCCGACATCAAGATCACGAAAAGCTATGATGGGCAGCGAATGACCGTCAGGGAAAAAATCATGAAAGCTGTGGACGGCATCCTGGGAGTGGACAACAGCCCAACCCCAGAAGAAGAGATGGACGCCGTCAGCAGAGCGTGGGAGGAGAGTTCGCAGAGTATATGGAACGACATCACCATGAGTGCAGACGAAAAGGCAGAAATGCTCGCTCAGAGCGCGAATGAAATGTCTGAATATATCCAGAAAAGTATTCCAGAGTGGACCGGAATATTTAAAGATGAAAGCGAAGTGGAAGAGTCGTTTGACTCGAAGACGCCGGGCGATTCCGGCAGCAAGGAAGGAGAAGAAGATATGGCAACAATCAACGTTGACAGAATGAGCCCGGAGGACAAAGAGACTCTGGAAAAGCTCAAGAAAAAGTACGCAAAAGAAGAAGCGGACAACGAGGAAGCACTGGAAGGTGAAGGTGCGGGCGAAGGCGAAGAAGTGCCACCGGAAGAGGACGAGGAAGAGTCACCGGCAGTAAAGAAAGCGCTGGAGGAAGTTGGAAGCATCAAAAAGACACTGGAAATGGCCGAAATGACAAAAGTGGCAGAGAAGTACGTACCGATCGGCAAGGCAGTAGATGAAACGGCAGAAATGCTCTACGAACTGAAGAATGGCGACCAGAAAGCGTATGACGCAGTAGTGAAGGCATACGATGACCTGCTCGACACACAGGAAAAGAGTGGACTGTTCAAAGCTATAGGCAGCGACCATGCTGGCGGCAGCGCTGGCCTGCAGGCAGCTGTAGCAGAGATCAGAAAATCAAAACCGGACATATCGCAGACAGATGCGATCGAACTGGCATACAGGAACAACCCAGATCTGCCGGAATACAACAAATAGTAGGATAAGAGAACAGGAGGAAATAAAATGGCTTACATTGGAACAACAATAAACCAGAGCCCGACCATCGCAGGAACACTGGGCGCAGATATCGCTGGTGATTGCTCGTTTCTCGCAGTGAAATGTGACGCAAACGGGGCATTCGTACTGGCAACTGCAGGAGATGCAGCAATCGGCGTGATAACACCGGGACATGCGTCCGATCTGAAAACGGGAGCAGAAGTAACAGTACAGGTAAAGGACATCGGCCTGGCAAAGGCAGGAGCTGCCATCGCAAAAGGCGCAGCAGTAGCCACAAACGCAGACGGAAAATTCGTAACGGCAGTAGCTACCAACTTCATCGTAGGATTTGCGATGAACGCAGCAGAAGCAGCTAATGATGTGTTTATGATCCAGATCACAAAATCAGGATACAAACCGGCATAGTAGAGAAATAGGAGGAATAACAATATGTTTGGAACAACCAACGCAGCTGAAATTGCAAAGAGCATAGCAACTGGCGCATTTCAGCCAAATATCAGACTGACAAATCTGTCAACGGCGTATTTTCAGGCGGACGATGACTTTGTAGCAACAAAGCTCTTCCCGCAGGTACCGGTACAGCTGTCAACGAGCAGATACTACAAGTTCAGCAAGGCAGACCTTGCAAGGGATAACATGCAGCGCAAGCCGGCATTCGGCAAAGTAACACCGATGCCCCTGGCACTCGCAGACGATCTCTACGATTGCAAGATTGACCAGCTGATCATAGGCATCGACCAGCTGTCAGCACTGAACTATCAGAGAACGAATGCACCGGGAGTCGCTGACCCAAGAGCAGCAAAGGTAAGAGCAGCTACAGAGCAGGCAAAGCTCCACATGGACATCCTGTTCGCGCAGAACTACTTCAAGACCGGAGTATGGACTACAGAGCTGACAGGAAAGACAACTATACCGGGATCAAACGAATTCTGGCAGTTTGACAACGCCAACTCGGACCCGGTAAAGATAATCGACACACTGTCCCTCGAGATCAAGAGGAACGGCAGAAGAAGACCGAATAAAATCGGCCTGGGAGCTGAAACTTTCAGAGCGCTCAAAAACAACGCAAGCGTCCTGGAGAGGATCAAGTATTCAGGATCCACAGCGAACCCGGCAACAGTAAACGAGAACGTGCTGGCCCAGCTCTTCGGAGTTAGTCAGGTAGCTGTGCTGGAAAGCACATACAATGCTGCAGATATCGGAAAAACCGAAGACATGCAGTTTGTATGCGACCCGAAGGGCGCACTGCTTCTGTACGCACCGGACAGCCCGCAGATCGACGAACCATCCGCAGGATACACATTCATGTGGGATATGCTTGGAGACGGAAGCCCGATGCCGATGACACAGTGGCTGGGAGAATCCGGCACACACAGTGAGTTCATCGAAGGACTCTGTGCACCGGACATGAAGATCGTAGGACAGGACCTGGCAGTATATCTCGGAAGCTGCGTAGGATAAGGAGGAGACGACCATGGGAGATTACAAAGCACTTAAGCCTTGCTCCTTTGATAAAGAATACGGTATCGGAGACATGATCCCGGAAGAGAGCGTGGACCCGAGCCGTGTGAATGCCCTTAAAAGCATGGGCCTGATAGCAGAAATGGAAGCTACAGGCCCAGTAACTGATGATGAGAGAGCTGCCTTTGAAGAGAAAAAGGCGGCTCTTGCAGCAGATAGGGAGACATTTGAGAAGGTAAAGGCCGAGTTTGAAGAGCAGGCGCAGCTGAGCATATTGCCGGGAGGCGAAGGCGAGGAACCATCTGATTCACCGGAAGGGGAAGGAGAAGACGAAACCCCTGATTCACCGGAAGGAGAAGAGGCAACTTCCAAGTCAGCGCTAGAGCGAATGAACAAAGCTGATCTGCTGATCATGGCAAAGGAAAAGGACCTGCCAGCAGACGATACTATGACTAAGGCGCAGCTGGCAGAGGCAATCCTCGCTGTGTAAGGGAGGAAAGCTATGAATTACTCATATGACCCGACAAAAATAACCGACGGCGGCGCAGATCAAATGCGTTTCGAGCTCGGAGATACCGAAGTTGAAGGCAAAAAGGAAACCACGGCACTATCCGATGAGGAATATACGGCCGTGATCACTAAAGTCAACGACGACGGCAGAGGTTGGACGTATGCGAAATATCTGTGCGTGAGAGCGATTATGATGCGGTATTCGAATGAAACCGATTTTAATGCCGGAGGCGCATCCATCGCACTGAGCCAGAGGTATGATCGCTGGAAAGACTTGTACGAAAAACTGAAAAAGACATTCCAGAGACCGGAATATGACAAAACAAACCAGAGCAAGAGCGAATATGTGGAGTTTGGGATGCATGACAACCCTTCAATAGGGGCGGCAGGCAACCCGTTCAACGGGGTACCAAACAGATAGGGAGGCAGCATGATTAGATACAGACCGGGACAAGAACTAAAGACCTTCACCATCAAGAAAAACAATAAATCACTTGATGCAAAAGGGCGACCTATGTCTGTGCCTGAAGCTACCACAACTTCGTTCAAAGGCATGATCAGCGCAGCAAGCCAGAGAGAAGTGCAGCAATGGAAAGAGCTGGGGCATCCGATATCACATACAGTGGCGAGCAGAGACAGCGCAGCCATGGCACTGCAGGCAGAGGACATAATCACCACGGCCAGCAGAAAATTCTATGTGCAGGGCGTCACGGACCCGGGCGAGCTCGGAATCTATGCGATTGCATACTGTGAAGAAAGGTTTGATGCAAAATGACCATCACAACTACGATCGAGGGCGCGGCAGCCGTAATTGAACAGGTTTTGCGAAATCTATCGAGTGAGATCAATGCTGAAGTTAAGAACCGGACATATAGGGCCGGACAAGCGCTGAGGACAGAGCTCCTCGACAACGTGCTGACGGGCAGCAGATCAGGGCGGACATACCGATTGCCGAATACCAGAGCTAGATACACGGCATCTGCACCGGGAGAGCCACCGGCAATAAGGACTGGAGCTTATCGCGGCAGCTTTACTGTAAAGAGCGAAGGCGGCGGATCCGAGACAGGCGGCACATACCATGCGATAGTAGGAAGTGAGCTGCGAGTCAAAAATGGACATCTGTTATCTGACTATCTGGAAAACGGCAACAGCAGGATAGCGCCAAGACCGCATCTAAGCAAGGCCCTAGAGGCCGCGAGGCCAGAGATCATAAGGATATTCAACGAGAGGTACTGACATGATAGAAACGACCGTGCTAAAGGCACTGAGACAACTGAATATAGCAGATAGCTTGGCAGAATACAGCAATGCAAAGGCCATTTTCTATCAGGCAGCTCCGCCGGACAAAGATGCCGGGTGGAGCGGGAGCCAGTATCCGAGATTGGACTATAACATCACATGGCAGTACAACCCAGAGCGCAAGACAGCAGGGACCATGGCAGTGAATGTCTGGTGCCTGATTGAGACGGCTACACCACCGGAGGATATAGCGATAGCGATACAGGACGAGATCGACGCGACATTCTTCACCGATGCAGACGGTACATACTGTGCGACATGGGCCAGATCAGACCCGTTCGAGATCACCGGCACTGAACCGCAGATGATCGGAGTCACAGTATACTTTGACGTTTGGGCATTCCCGGCGATTGGCTCCATCGAGCCGAACCCGGCCGCAGGATTTTCTGCATACGTCAAGGCGATATA
Source organism: Eubacteriaceae bacterium (assembly GCA_034927505.1). Taxonomy (GTDB): domain Bacteria; phylum Bacillota; class Clostridia; order Peptostreptococcales; family Anaerovoracaceae; genus RUG100. The sequence goes on along the minus strand of JAYFPY010000010.1, from coordinate 15,378 downwards.
TCCTGATGCGAAGTACATAGGCGTAGACACACTGGCCGAGATATGGAAGGCAACGGACAGCTCACCGGCATTCTATGCAAGGATGCAGGGAGATACCGTGCAGGCAAAGCAGACGACGTGGGCATGTGCCACCATCACAGCAAACATGATGGGGCATGTCATAGCACCGTCGCAGGGCGCAGCGAATAATATGATTCGAGGGATATGCCAGACACTGGCGATAGACGGCGAAATAAGTCTTCCGTATGCGAGGACCGATTGGACGCCGATGATCATAACGCAGTTGGCTTACAGCACGTCGGCGAACCCGATGCAGCAGGGCCAGATAACACTCAAGGGAGACTATCGCATACTTAGAGCACCGGAGGAAAACACGGCGCTTGAACACATTAATATCACAGGAGGATAAGTTGATGGCTAAAAACGAAAAAGTCGACGTAAGCGCAAACCAGGGAGCCACAGACACACATACCGTGCAGACGAAGCCGACAGCCGTAGAAATAAAGTACACGGCAGCGGAACTGCGCGATGGGGCAAAAGAATTCGGCGTCCCTGAAGAGTGCGTAGTCGCAGCATTACGATACAACAATATAGTGTCGGCCACAAAGGACGAGGCTAAGAGGATAATCAAAGAATTTATGGGAAGGAAGGTAAAATAGATGGGCGAAACATTCAGAGTCGGCGAGACTAAAGTGAGACCTGGCGTTTATCACAGATACGTAAACGCCACCGAAGCGACAGCGTCAGCAAACTATGACGGAATAGGCGCATGCACCATCAAGTCAAACTGGGGTCCGCTCGCAGCGGTCAAGACCGTTTACAGCATTGATGATGCGACAGCATTGTATGGATCCGGCGGAGCATCCGGCACCATCGCAGTAGCAGAGCAGATGTTCAAGGGAGGTATATCCACCCTGAGAATTAAGAGGCTGGGCACCGGCGGAACAAAAGGAACTATAACACTGAAAGACGCTTCATCCGTAAGCGCTATAACAGTTACAGCAAAGTACGAGGGCAGCAGAGCATTCAGGTATGCGATAAAATCCGTACTGGGCGATGAGACAAAGAGAGAATTCGATGTGTACGAGGGAAGCGTACTACTCGAAAAGCTGAAATTTGCAGTAGCAGAGAGCGGCGAGGTAGATAACCTGATCGCGGCCGGCGCAGCAAGTAAGTACTTCGATTTTGTGAAGGCATCCGGGTACTCCGGCACCGCAAAAGTGGCGCTCGTACCTTCCACAGATTTCACAGCCGGAACGGATCCGACAGTGAGCAATGCGGAATACTCCGCAGCATTCACAGCGCTGGAGCCATACAGATTCAACGCGATCTGTGTCGACACGAACGAGACAGCGGTACATGCACTGCTTGCAGCTTACGTGGACAGAGCGTATGAGGGCGGAAAGAACTGCTTCGGAGTTGTAGGGGAACCGACAACTATAGCGCTGGAAACCAGACAGCAGCATGCCGCAGCATACAACGATTACAAGATTGTGTATGTAGGCGACGGATTCATGATCAGTGACACAACGATAGGCGGATACCTGGCTGCAGCAAGAGTGGCCGGATTGGTCGCAGCGGTACCATCAAGTGAGAGCTTGACGCACCGTACTCTGACAGATGCCACGGATATCACAGAGATCCTGACGAACTCACAGATAATCGAGTGCATAAACTCGGGAATGATAGTATTCACAGCATCCTCGACAGGCGCTGTATGGATTGAGGACGGGATAACGACCCTGATCAACCCAGGAGCAAATGACGATGCAGGCTGGAAGAAGATCAAACGCGCAAAGACAAGAATGGAACTGCTTACAAGAGCAGACGATGTGACGGAACCGATGATCGGTAAAGTCGGTAACACGCCTGACGGCAGAGCCACCGTTGTAAAGGCGCTCCAGGGCCTGTGTAACGACATGATCGCAGAGGACAAGCTGCTGGCAGGAGCTACAGCGACAACCGACGCAGCACACACACCGACCGGCGACAGCGCATGGTTTGCTATAGCAGTAGACGACATAGATGCACTGGAGAAAGTATATCTGACATACCAGTTCAGATTCACACCGGAAACAGCATAGGATAGGAAAGGAGATATAGAATGGCAAACGGAACTAATGGTTTGAACGACCAGTCTCAGCTGGATGTTAACAAAATACTGACCGGAAAAGACGGGCAGCTGATCATCACACTGAGCGACAATACAGAATTATTCCTGGCAGAGGTTGACACAGCGCAGGCGCAACTGAACATGAACAACACGGACTACCAGCCGGTAGGATCAGCGCTCGTGTTTGCAGTGCCTACGGGCCACAGCATCACACTCACCATGAGCGAGGTAGTGATCAGAGACGATGTACTGCTGACAAAGCTGTACGACGATCTGAAAAGCGGGCACATGCCTGTCTGGGATTTCCAGTGCAAGCTGAGAAGAAGAGGCGAGGTATACCAGAGACAGGTATTCAGAAACTGCCTGCCTGACGGAAATCTTGACCTGTTCAACCTGAACCCAGGCGAGATCATAAAGAGAGCGTGGAGCTTCAGAGTGAATGCGAACCCAGAGCTGATGGAGTGGTTCAACACGGACGGCTCACAGGGAAGCCCACAGTAATAACACCATGAAAGGAGAACACTAATGGAAGAGAAGAAAATGTCAATGGAAGACGTAAAAATCACTTCACCGGAGCAGATTCCGCAGGAAGATATCTATGAGGATGACGACGATGAAGAAGAAATGGAACAAGAAAGAATCGAAGCGAAACTCCCGAGCCATGAGGAAGTGCGCATGAACGAGGATAGCATCCTGGACGGCATGATGGAAGCAGCTAGGTACAAACAGGATGAAGCGCTGTATAAGGACATTTCCATACAGCGTCACGGGAAGGAACTATTCAAGTTCACGATCCGCCCATTATCAGAGGAAGAAGTATTCCAGTGCGTGAAAGCCGCAACGGAATATCTTCCGAATCCGGCAGGACGGCACTTGCCAAAAATCGAAGGCGACACAGATGCGGCTTTGATGAGAGCGCAGAAGATCGTAATGGCTACGGTCGATTCAGATAAAATCTGGAACGACCCTAAAATCAAGAGGCAGATCGGCTGCCTGCGTGCGACCGATGTGGTCGATGAGGTCCTGATGTCCGGCGAGAAAGACTGGGTATGTGACATTATCGATGAAATATCGGGATACGGCGGGATCACTCGCCAGGAGTACGCAAAAAACTTATAGCGGCGGGCGGCAAAATATATTTGATCCACCGCATATGGCAGAGGACAGGGCGGTTCCCTCCGGGTATACAGTTTAACTCGGATTGGGAGCTGCCTTTTATTTGGGCCTCGGAGGAATATGCGATAGAACACCCGCCATTATCAGAAGTAAGATTCGGAGAGGAGGATACCGTAAATGGCTGACCAGACCATCGTAATTGATATAACAACAAGATATACAGATAACACAAGCGCAGGCTTCAGCGGAATGCGCAGCCAGATCAATAACGCGAGCAATGCGTTAACGCAATTCCAGAGCAGGACACAGCGTAGCACTGAGCAGATCGGCAAGGCACACGCGAATGTAGGCGGTATTTTGAGCAAGGTAAAAGGCATAGGCGCTAAGGCAGTATCCATCCCGGTCAGGATCGTTGACAAGGCGACGAGACCGCTTCGAAAAATCATGAACTACATGACATCACTCAAAGGTATAGCGGCCACGGTTATGGCTGGGTTTGCGGTCAATAAATTGATACGCAAACCTATCCAGTTGGCCGATCAGACAGAGAGCGCGAGGCTGTTCTTCGGGAAGAAATTGAGCCCGAACGGGAATGAAGCGGCGCAAAACAAAGCGGCGAATTCGTTCATGAAAGAGATATACAAGTTCGACGCGCAATCACCATTTAACACACAGCAGATCATACAGAACACAAAGACAATGATGGGCTACGGCTGGAAGAAAAAGGACGTCCTGAAGGACCTGGGAACGATAGGAGACGCATCGTCTGCACTCGGCCAGGGCACCGAAGGAATACAGGGAATGATGATACAGCTCGCCCAGACAAAAATGAGATCAAGACCATCACAGCAGGATATCGGCATACTGCAGGCCAGAGGTATCGATGCGTGGAAATATATAGCCGAGGGAATGAAGCTCGGCTCTGGAGACAAAGCAAAGGCAAAGGCGAAGGAGCTGGCAACAGCAGGTAAATTGTCAGGCGCGCAAGCTACAGAATATATGATCGCCGGCATGAAGCGAGATTTTGGCGGCCAGTCAAAAGCCCTCGCCAACAAGACAGTAGGCGGCATAGCTGGAAGAATCACGTCAGGATTGCAGTCTAATATTGCAGTACCATGGGGCGAAGGCTTATCCGTAGGCGCAAAGAAGGGCCTGAAAGGGATAGCAGATTTCCTTGACGAAAATACAGATAAAACAAAGAAGCTTGGCACTCTGCTTGGCAAGATGGGCAGCAAGATATCAACAAAGGCAGCGGATCATTTGCTGACAAAGCTCAAGAACATATCAAGCGTAATGGATACAAAGGCTTTCAAGAAAGGAAGCGTCGAAAAGAAACTGAGGCTAATATGGGATGCGGCCGATATCGAAAAAGATTTTGAGGCAGCAGCATCACTGGCAGTGAAGGCGTTTATAAAAATTTTCAAAGAGTTGTTACCAGGGCTTCTGAAAGACACGTTCACGGATGCATTGAAAATGCTTCCCGGCGGCGATAAGCCAACGGGGACATCCGGCGGAAGTGCGTTATTGTTAGGACTCCTGACGACGCAGTTGCTGGGCTCTTTTGGCGGGGTCGGATTTAAGGGCATCGGTAAACTTGGGAAGAAGATATTCAAGAAGGGCGGAAAAGGAGCGGCGGCCGCAGAAGGTGCTGCGGAAGGAGCTGCAAAAGCCACAAGTAAGGCCAGCAAGGGCGGTATATTTAGCAAGTTTAAAAATGTTGGCAAGGCAACAGAAGAGGTTGGCAAGGTTGGCAAAACTGTAAGTAAAGGTTCGATATTCTCGAAGTTGTTCAGCGGATTGAAGGGCGCGTCCAAAGGCGGCGAGACACTGAACAGTATATCGAAGATTGGAGCCATCGGAAAAGCGGCCTCGAAGGCTTTCATGCCGGCGGCGGTACTTACCAGTGGAATATCCGTTTTGAGCGCGAAGAAGGGCCAGAAAAATAGAACTGCGGTTGGCGAGATCGGTGGATTAGCTGGAGGAGCCGGAGGCGGCGCACTGGCAGGAGCAGCCATAGGATCGGTAGTCCCTGGAATTGGGACAGCCATAGGCAGCGTGATTGGCGGATTAGCTGGATATGCCGGAGGCAAGAAAGCCGGGACAACACTGTTTGATGTATATAATAAATACAGCAAAAAAGGTGGAAAAATCGGCAGGCTACGCGGAGGCACAAGGAAAGGCATGCAGATAGGTGGCAGCGATGCCATGAAAAAGGGAAGGGCCAGCAAAGACGCGGCGAAGCTGGGTAAAGCGACCAGTAGTGTGGCGAAATCCATAAACAAGGCAGCAAAGGATGCCAAGAAGGCATCGAGCAATCAGAAAAAAGCAGCGAATGACGCCAAGAAGGCATCAAGTGCACAGAAAAAAGTTTCAAATGCATCCAAGAAAAATGCAAAAGCCAACAAGAGTATGAGCAAAGTCTCAAAGGGTGCAAACAAGGCGAATAGCAGCTTGAGGAAGGTTGGAAGCGCAGCAAGAAAATCTAGTGGCGGTATAAGGAAACTAAGTTCGGCATCAAGGAAATCCGCTTCAGGCGTAAGAAAATTGAGCTCTGCAGCGAGGAAGTCTGCATCCGGGACAAGAAAACTCGGTAGCGCGGCAAGGAAAACAGCATCGCAGACAGCGAAAATGCAGACCGGAATGGCAAAGGCAGCAAAAAAGAGCAGCGACATGTCTTCTGCAGCAAGTAAAGCAACCACGCAGCTGAACAAAATCAAGGCGCCAAATGTGCTAGTGAATGCAACCCTGACACTGACAGGGACAGGGACAGGGACTGTGAGTGGTGGAAAAGGCAATGCAAAAATAAAAGCAGGACCGGGCCACGCTGCAGGAACAAACAATGCGAGAAAAGGAATGGCCTGGGTCGGAGAGAACGGACCGGAGCTGATGATGTTCAACGGCGGCGAAAAAGTGTTCACAGCCGATAAATCGCGTCGAATGGCGAAGGCAGGGATGATGACAACACGCGGCCATGCTGCAGGAACAAACAATGCGAGAAAAGGACCGGCCTGGGTCGGAGAGAACGGACCGGAGCTGATGATGTTCAACGGCGGCGAAAAAGTTTACAACAAAGAAAAATCACATAAAAAGGCCAGACACGCAGGCAGAGCAGGCAGCAGAAATGGGGCAATCGAAGTTAATGTTGGCGGGATAACATTCCAGATCAATGGTGGCGGCAGCAGCAAGAAAGTTGTAGAGCAGATTCGAGCAAATCTGCCAGAGATCACCAACGAAATAGCAGGGCACTTGGCTAAGCAAATGAAGAGGCAATACAGGAACAGCCCTGTTGGAGCGGAGGGGTTATAATGACAGAACCAGTAATCAAACAAGCGAAAATGATTATAACAGACACCACCAAGCGCGATAACGCAGCGACGACATTCCCGTCTGCTATTACCGGGTTCGAGGTTACCAGCAGTACGCAGTTTGCATCTTATCCGGTAATAAAATACGGGGAAGTGAAGGCACCGCGTGGTATGGAGATTGAAGAGATCAGTATCGAAGGCACATTACCGGGAGAGCCGCGCAAAGATGAACCATACGTGTACACAGAGGATTGGTATCCTCCGATGCATTTCATCGATCTTTTCAAATCATGGCAAAAGAGAGGCGTAAAGCTCAAGTTATCAGTAACCGGATGCCCGATCAGCGCACCGACGTACTATCTGGACACATACACAGCCAAAGTGGACGGCGGGTATGGAGATTATACGTATGCGCTTAAATTTATCGAAGCCGGGAGCATTTCGGCTTCGGGAAGCAACTGGTATCGGACATATAAGACAAAGAGGGGAGACACCCTCTACAAGATTGCAAAAAAGATGCTTCGAAGCGGAAAACGATACAAGGAAATCGCTAAAATGAATCACATGAGCACGAAGAAAAAAGCGTCGAAGACAAAGCTCAAAGCGGGCAAAAAATTAAAGATACCACTCAAATAGGAGGCGCATATGGCAACACCACAGAGCACGTTTTACAAAGTAGTTGCTAAAAACAGCAAATACAAAATAGATCTTACAGACATAGCCACAGAAATAAGCTGGGGCGATGAGGACGGGGAGCTGGCAGCCAAGGCGACAATCACCATCGATAACGTTGTGTGGAAGGGCAGGCGGATCAGTAATCAACTGCCCCTTACCACATGGATATTCGTCTATACCAGCACCGATAAATCATCATGGAAAGAACGATTCCGAGGATTGATCTGGGAATATGAGGTCAAGGATGAATCCGAAGAAGAGTATACCATGCTGTGCTATGACAGGCTGATATACCTGACAAGATGCAAGGATAATATATACATACCAAAAAATAAAACCACGAAATACATCTTGTCCAAAATATGCAAGAAGTGGCACATAAAAATGAGCTACAAATGGTACACGCACAAGCATAGCAAAAAGAAATTTTACGGCGAGTATCTGTCCGACATGATCACAGAAACAATGGAATCAGCCAGGAGAAAACTGCGGGTGGGATACGTGATCAGCATGGACAAGAGCGTGATGTACGTTCGTAAAAAAGGCACAAATAACTATACATACAGCTTCGCATCGGAGAGCAACACTGTCAGCGTGAGCCGGAAAAAATCGATGGATGAGCTTGTGACCAAAGTGCTGATTACAGGCACCGCAAAGAAGAACGGGCATGTGCCGGTAAAGGCCACCGTAAAGGGATCATATAAAAAATACGGGACATTGCAGGAAATCGTCGAAAAAGACAAAAAAACTAAAATGAGGACGGCCAAGCGGGAAGCGAAGAACATCCTGCAAGACCAAGGACGACCGGCAGAGGAGATAGTTGTTGAGACTATAGATGTGCCGGGCATTCGTAAAGGACACGCCGTAAAAGTTAAGAGCGGCGCGCTGAATGGTACGTACTTCGTTACAGCTGTGACGCATGACGGCAAGACTGCCAGCATGACCATGGAGTTGGAGGTGATCAGGAAGAATGAGCAATACCGCAGGTAGCAATGTAAGAGGGATACACAGACTCGCAAGAGTGATGGACAGGCGTATGATAGCCACGACGGATGGAGCACCGGTCCTGGAGCTGGGCGTCATTACATCGAATTTCGCGCTCAAAACCGACGGATTTGGAGAGGCGATAGGGGCATCGGAGTATTCAATATGTCGAAGTCTCACCATCGGGAAGACGGGCAGCAAGCTCACAGAGACGGCGGACGGTACTAATGTTAAGGTGCCAGAGTCTATGTGTAAGGTGAAAAAGGGCGACCGGGTTCTCGTAGCGTGGATAGACGGGGAAGCTGTAGTGATAGACATAATTGTCGATGCAAGTGAGGTGAAATAAATGGCGGAAGATTTATTCCCAGAGTTCGATCTGGAAGAAGACGATGGCGGATATGAGGAAGATGATCCGGAAAGCGCGGAGAACGCGGTCCAGGCGATAGCGGCACCCATGTTTGACTTCGACAAGGGCGAATTCATAACAGATAACACCGGGAAGGTCGTTATCGCAGATCAATTCAATGCCTGGGTGCAGTGGTGCCAAAAAACAGTGATGACACAGGCGGACGCAGCAATAGCATACGACGAGACATACGGCATTGATAAAGAAAGCGCCCTAGCGAAAAATTCAAGGGGAGCAAAGCAGGTAGCGCTCGAAGATACTATAAGGAGCGCGCTTCTTGCGGATCCATACTCCAGGACTCTAGAGGTAGAGTCTTTTGAATGGACAGATGCGCCGGGGAGCGACCATATGTACTGTACCGTTACTCTGCAGCATATAGCGCAAATCGAGGCGCAGATCGAAGTAACGATATGAGGAGGAAGACATGAGCAGCAAACCAGAATATACAGAGCCAGCATTCCTGGACACATGCGACGAGGATACCATCCATACAGAGATGCTCGATGCTATGCCCGAGGATATAGATAAAGGACAGGGCGGGTTCCCGTGGGATTTCACCCGGCCGACAGCATTCGAAGTATCGAAGTTCGGCCAGTTTTTCCTGAATGAGGCGATTCAGTGCATATTCCCGATGTGGGCGGAAGATGACATACTCAACTATCACGCATTGGACCGGGGATTGACGCGAAAACCTGCAGAGTATGCAGAGGTCACCATCACAGTGACTGGGGAAGAAGGGACCGTGATACCGATCGGATCCGAGTTTGCCACAGAAGCCACAGTGGACGCGGAATCTGTATCATTTTTGACGGAGGCCGAAGCAACGATACCGGCAGCAGGCAGTGTGGATATACTGTGTAAAGCAGAGATCGCAGGGACCAGCGGCAATGTCGCAGCAGGCACCATCACGCTGCAGATGTCAGAGATCGATGTCGGGCAGGTTGATACTATCACAAATGCAGCACCGGGGACCGGCGGACTCGACACAGAGACCGACGAAGCGCTGCAGGACCGATGTTATTTGTACGACACAGAAGCAGATGTGTCGTTCGTGGGATCCGTTGCGGATTACAAGCGATGGGCTTTGAGCGTTTCAGGCGTCGGAGGTGTGCGAGTTGTGCCCCCGGCGGACACGAGCGGACTGGTAACCCTGGTGATCATGGATGTAAACGGGGATCCGGCATCGCAGGCGGTATGCACCGCAGTTAACTCATACATAATGGGCACCGGAGAGACAGATATGAACCGCAGAGCGCCGATAGGGGCATCGTTAAGCGTAGTTACACCCGCGTCGGTTTCGATCGCTTTCGCGGCCACTGTGAGCCTCGAGGAGGGATACACGATCACTGCTGTGCAGGCAGCATTCCTGGCATCGATCCAGACGTACCTGAAGAAATCGTCCGAAGTGGTCGTATATACAAAAATAGGTAGCTTACTTGCAGACGTAAAGGGAGTGACCGATTACAGTGGACTCACTATCAACGGCGGAACTGTTAACGTTACCATCGAGTCGTCGAAAATCGCAACGACGGACAGTTCGAAGGTGGTGTTGACCAGTGCGTAAGAGCGATTTGATAGACAGAATTCTAGTATCCGAAGAGGGAAAGGAGATACTCGATCATATATCCCCGATTTACGACGACAGCTACATCGGTTTATGGATGCTGCAGGCAATAGGCGCAGCACTGGATAAGGGAGCCACATGGTCGGCCGAATTTTGGGATCAGATAAGAGTTGAGACCGCGACATGGGCGCTGGGATTTTGGGAGAAGGAATACGGCATACTCACAGATCCTGCCATGTCGATAGAAAATCGGAGGAACCAGCTCCTGACAAAGATAAGATTCAGAGGATCGGCGAACCCGGCAAGGATGGCGGCAGTAGCTTCAAGAGCCACAGGTGTCCCGGCCAGGTGCGAAAATCACACCGCTAAGAACACATTCGCTGTAGTGCTAGCCGCGATACCGACGCAGATCGATGAAGTGGCTTTGAGGGCTGTGCTGGATAAAGCGAAGCCGGCCCATTTGATTTATACGATAGAATATGAGCGGTCTGTTGGCCAAGATTTCTACACTTTAGGTGTTATGCAAACGGCAGCGACCAGTACAATAAGGCAGGTGTAAAATGGCATTTACTAATTTTTATTTAACAGACAAAGGAGCAACATTGCAGGCCAGAGTGCAGGCAGGAGCGACACTGACATTCACAAAGGCGGCGTGTGGCAAAGGCGATGTACCGGCTGGTACACTACCAACAGCCATGACAGCATTGGCCAACAAAGTAAAAGACCTGGCCATATCGAATATAGTCAGATCAGGCAAAACCGCAACAATCCGTATGCAGTTTACCAACAAGGATACGACTGCATTTAACTGGAAAGAAATCGGCTTGTATGCAACGGACCCGGTCGAGGGCGAAATTCTGTATTGCTACGGAAATTGCGGGGCAAATGCAGATGCAATCCCGGCAGGATCATCGACACTGATGGAATTCACCATGAATATGGTAGTTCAGATTAGCACTAGCACAGATATGACACTCACGATTGACGACAGCTTGATATACGCGACCAACAGAGATATCAGCGCAGCGCTTCCGGCATCTGGGTGGGTAGATAAGACAGGATACTTCACGCAAGATGTTACAGCAGCAGCCATCGTGGGTACGGATAAACCTATTTTGGATTTTGTGCATCCGGATGGAGCGATAAATAAAACGTTGGAAAAAGATTGGTCCAAAATATATAAAATCGTCTCCAGCGAAGGTAAGCTGACAATTTATGCATCGGCCAAGCCGACGTCAGACTTCACAATTCAAGTAAAGGTGGTGAGATAAATGGCAGACGGATTTATAACCAGGCATGGAGGATCGGCAGAGGTTGTCGTTGATATTGACATAGCTAATGAACCAACCAAGACATCATATATCGCGGGTGAAACGTTAGATATGCAAGGGTTGGAACTAGATAAGCTCTTAACTGATGGCGATGATATCACTGGAGAAGAACCTTTTACCACAGCTGACTACGAGGAAGTGTTTTATTATTTAATCATCGAAGGCGAGGAATATGAATACGCCACAGGGGAAAAACTATATGAAAATACCACAGCCGTAAGAATAAGATATAAATATTATTCTGCAGATCTGCCGATAACCGTGCAGAGGGTTCTGGACAGCATTGGGTATATATCACCGCCAAACAAAACATCATACAAATACGGAGAAGCGCTGGACATGGGTGGTATAGTTTGCAACGCAATATTTACTTCCGATGGTATGGAATACCTATATTGGAATTCGACGGGTTTGACATTCAGCCCGGCGAATGGTACGGCCATGACAACGCCGGGGACCAACTCAATCGATATTTCCTACACAGAGAACGGCGTAACAAGGACATTTCCAGATGCATTTACTGTAGAAGTGGCAAACGCAATCTATGGTGCAGAATGGGACGGAACAGCATCAACAAAACTGTCCAGGACGGATGCCGCTGCAGGATTTACCGACCCAGTGCCGTATATAGCCGGAGCAGCGAGCTACAATTCTCCGTTCGACAGCATTCAACCATGGAGCGGAATGGTCCGATCCACAGACACCGAAGCCGGAGAGGTAGTTGCAATACCGAAATTCTACTACAAGTGGACAGCGACTGGAGACAAGCTCAAGCTGCAGGTGTCGATGGGGCCACAGACCGGCTTCCATGTTTCGCCGGCCCATCAAGACCGAGGAGACGGAACCGGAGAAAGAGATGTGGTATACGTAGGACGATACCATTGCGCGTCAACATACAAATCAGCGACCGGAGTGAACCCGGTAAATAATATAACAAGATCAGCAGCAAGAGCATCCATCCACGGCCTCGGCACAAAGGTTTGGCAGTTCGATTTTGCCATGATAAGAACAATACAAATGCTCTATCTTGTAGAATTTGCGGATTGGAATTCGCAAGTAGTTATAGGCAGAGGTGGCGGAAATGGATCGAATGTGGAAGCGATGGGAGTATCAGATTCCATGCCATATCATACTGGTACTACGCTGTCAGATAGATACGCAGAGGGAGTTGGCGTTCAGTATAGGCATATTGAAGGCTTATGGGAGAACGTCAAAGACTTTATGGACGGTTGTTATTATGACAATAATGGCCTGAATGTCATAAAGGACCCTGCAAGTTTTTCAGACACTGTTGGTGGCGCCCTGATAGGTGCGCCAGTTACTGGGATAACTTCTGCATTTAGCATACCAACAGCCGCGGGATTCGATTGGGCTATATACCCTTCAGCGGGCAACGGCGACGGATCTAGTTACACCACTGATTACTGGTCGTCAGGGAATGCGTCCTCTCCAGTTTTGATATCCGGCTGTGGATGCTATCCAAGTGGGCAGAGTGGCCTTTGGGCAAGTGTTGATATTGCAGTAACTGGAAAGAATGATGTATACGGTTGCCGCCTCCAGAAGCTCCCGTAAGGAGAAACCAGCGGGGACCATGCCCGACAATAACAACATTAACTGCAGCATACTGCAGTTTTTATTTATACAAAAGAAGGAGGAACTAAATGGAATATGTATTTGGCCGGAGATCAAGCGGCGTAGAGAACCTGCTCGTAAAGGACATGAAGCATGGTGATCTCATAGGGATGACCGAGATAAAAAGAGAATATGGCGACTGCTTTATTACAGACGCGTTCTCAGCAGACACGAAATACAAATCATCGGAGGACAGCGAAGGAAACTGCTACGACTGGTATGAGATCAGCGATCACACCAGGACCATCGACTTCACGAAAAGACTGGAGCCGCGTGTGTCCGATACAGAGGATGCCATCACCGGCATATTAGAACTACTGCCAGAGCTGGGAGGTGCGTCGAATGTTTAATATTTTGAAGAAAATGTATCAGAACGACCGTATCACTAAGGAAAAACTGCACTGGTATGTGGACAAAGGAGTGATAACACAGGCGCAGTACGACGAAATAATCACACCGGAGGCAGAAACCGGAACAGCAGCACAGTAAAGGAGGAGACATGAAACCGTATTTTTTTGAGAGACACAAGATCGCAAAAGCGCAGATAGAAGACAGGCGCGACGGCGAGGAGAAGAAAGAAAACAAAGACTACTATGAAATCGACGACAGTGAATGCGAGGTGACCGAAGATGAAGATCAATAAACTACTTACAGCATATAACTCCAGCAGCAGGTACGGATCACCCGTCGAATGGCTCGTGATTCACTACGTAGGGGAACCGTCCTCTGCCAGAAATAACTGCTTATACTTCAGAGGCGGCGACAGGCAGGCGGGAGCACACTACTTTGTAGATTCGGCGATATGGCAGAGCATTCCACTGTCCAGATCAGCTTGGCAATGCGGAGGCGGCCTGCAGGACAGCGGGACAGCCATGGTAGGCGGGAATCGCGGGGCACGCCTGCATAATATCTGCATGAACAGGAACAGTATAGGGATTGAGCTGTGCTGCATCCGCAAAAACGGACACGTTGTACCATCACCACAGGCAATCAAGACAGCAGCTCCACTTGTCAAATGGCTGATGAAGAAATACGGAATCCGGGCGGATCACGTGATCAGGCATTTTGACGTCACAGGCAAATGTTGCCCGAACGGATATACCGGAGCCAAATCTTGGGCTAAACTGCACAAAATACTGACAGGGTCCAGCGACGTGTACGGCGGCGGATCGGCATCCACCACCATCAAGACACTGAAAAAGGGATCCCGCGGCTCTGCAGTAAAGAAGCTGCAGAAAAACATGAACAAAGCAGTAAAGGCAGGGTTGGACGTGGACGGCATCTACGGGAACAAGACTGTAGCAGCCGTGAAAAAATTCCAGAGAAAATATGACCTGGAGGTAGATGGAATCGCAGGGCCGAAGACACAGAAGAAGTTGAAGGCGGTATTGAAGTAAGGAGACTGAAGAATGAAGATGGAAGTTGGGCTTTTGATAGCCGTGATCGGCTTGATAATCACATTGATTCTGGGTCTTCGTTCGAATCGTACCAGCAGCGACGAATTGCGCAATCAAGAAAATGAATCGCTGAAGCGATCAGCATACAACGAGGGGAAAATCGATGCGAAGCTCGACTCCATCTCTGCTACAGTGACCCGGACCGATACAAATGTAGAGAACCTGAAATCAGACATAACAGACGTGAAAACGCGTCTGACCAAGGTGGAAGAATCAAACAAACAAGCCCACGATCGACTGAATCGAATCGCGGGAAATAAGGAGTAAATGAAATGGCTATAAAAAACACAAAAGAAAAATCAGAGAAAAACATCACAGAGGAACTGGCGGCAGTGAAAATAACCGATAAGAAGAAATCCATAGGGTTTTGGATCGGCATACTGGGAGTGATCCTGGCGACTACCGGACACGCGTGGACGGACTTCACGACTTGGCCAACTTTCGGCCAGTGGTTCATCGAAGTATTTCGGAACCCGGCCACCATCATAGGTATAGTGCTGGCCGTATACGGAGCCTGGAACAATCCAACGACCAAAGGCATAAATTAATGTAAAAACCCGGGCGCGAGACCTGATTGTCAATATGGTGTTCTCCTGACGATCTTAACCCCCACTCGCGCCCGGTTTTTTTAATGCAAAAAAACAGTGGTTTCCAGCTTAGTGTAAAGTTACAGTGGGGAAAAAGAAAAATAAAAAATAAGAGCAACAACTTTTATGATATGATTTAGTTACTAACATAAATATATTAAAAAAGGAGTGCTCTTATGAATAACATTATACCGTTTATTACAGAAAT